>DATJUB010000001.1:0-22805 GCA_035502775.1 Solirubrobacterales bacterium
GCGTATCGCGTGCCGATCGTCTCCACCGGATGGGTTGGGCCGCCGATTTCGCTTCGAACCGGGGTCGTGCTTCGAAGAGCCGTTACCGTGAAGCCATCAAGATCAAGCGATGGGAGGGATCTCGTCCCGCTCAACCAAACAAATGGAGCGATCAAATGATTGAAATGAACCGACTTCGCACCTTCCTCGCCGTCGGCGCCATCGGGGCCGCCGGTGTTTTCGCGGTCGGCTGCGGTGATTCCGCGGACGACGTCCAGAACCAGGTTGATCAGATCCAGAAGGACACGACGGACTCGATCAACAAGCAGCTGGACAAGGCCCAGGAACAGGCGCAGCAGGCCCAGGACAACGCCAAGCAGCAGCTCGAGGACGCGAAGAAGAACAGCGGCGTGCCGAGCGACGCCGACGTCGACAAGGCGATCCAGCAGGCCCAGGACCAGATCGACTCCGCTCAGGGCGACGCCAAGAAGCAGCTGGAGGAAGCCCAGAAGCAGCTTGAAGACGCGATGAACCCCTAGTGGCACACGGCCCCGGGTCCGCTCGGACCCGGGGTTCGCTGCGCGGGCTCCATTTCTCTCAACCTTTCGGTTGACAATCTGATCCGGGTGTTCTATCTTCAACCACATGGTTGAAGATTCCGAAGAGATCGATCAGGTTTTCCACGCCCTCTCCAACCGGACGAGACGCGGCATGCTCCGCCGCCTGTCCCGGCAGGAATGCACCGTCGGGGAACTCGCCGCCCCCGCCGAGATGTCCCTCGCGGCGGCCTCCAAGCACGTCCAGGTCCTCGAGCGCGCGGGCCTGGTGAATCGCCGGGTCCGCGGACGGCAGCACATCTGCAGCCTCTCGCCGAAGCCGCTGAAGGAGGCGAGCGAATGGCTGAGCTTCTACGAGGAGTTCTGGAACACCAGCCTCGACCGCCTCGAGGCGGTGCTGGTGGCGGACCTCGAGGCCGAAAAGGGCGACAACGCATGACTCCTTCGACAGACGAGGCCGAAGCGGTCCGGATCGTGCGGGAGATCGCCGTCCCGCCGGCCAAGGTCTATGACGCCTTCGTCGATCCCGAGCAGCTGCTCCGCTGGATCGGTCCGCTCGGTCCCCAGCACACGAAACTCGAGCTCGATCCCCGCATGGGTGGCCGGGCCGACATCTGGATGGAACGGGACGGAGGCAAGTCCGGCTCGTTCCACTGGGAGTTCGTCGAGATGGACCGGCCGAGGCGCCTGGTCATGAGCTGGACCTTCGAACCCGGGGAGGGACCCGAGGACGGTTCCTCCTCCAGGCTGACCATCGACCTGGTCGAGAAGGGCCCCGAACTGACCGAGCTGACCCTGGTCCACGATCGTCTCGGCGAGATCTCGCCGGAGATGCGCGCGAGCGTCAACGAGGGCTGGACCCGGATCACCGGACGTCTGGTCGGATACCTTGAGAGCGGCGACACAGGATTAGCGGCATGAGTCCGTCAACCGACGAGTCCGAAGCGGTTCGAATAGTTCGCAGCATCGCGGTGCCGGCCGAGAAGGTCTACGACGCCTTCGTCAACCCCGAGCAGCTGCTCCGCTGGATCGGTCCGGAGGGATACTCCGCGACCGAGGTCGAGATGGACCCCACGGTCGGCGGTTCCGCCGACATCTCGATCATCCGGGGCGACGAAGACGCGGGGTCCTTCCACTGGGAGTTCATCGAGATGGATCCGCCGAGGCGCCTCGTCTTCAGTTTCGCCTTCGGCGGTCCGGGTGGGGAGCTGGAGGCTCACCGGTCCCGGATGACCCTGGAATTCAGGGAGCAGGGTCCTGAGGCGACGGAACTCACCCTGGTCCACGATCGCCTCGGAGCGGCACCGCCCGGCGGACACGTCGGGGTCACCACCGGCTGGACCCAGGCGCTGGTCAAGCTCGTCCAGTACCTCGAAGAGGGCGAAGCGGGCAATACGTGATCCTCCTGGCTCACATAGGAGCGGTACCGGTGGAGGAGTTCCTCTCATTGGCACCGGTTCTCGTGGGGGCGGTGGTCGTGGTCGGGGCCAAGCTCCGCAGATAGGCGGCGACGGCATGGCGACGGGTGCGGCGCCTATGCTCAGCATCCCATGATCACAAGAACCGGTCTCCGCTCACTCATTTCTGTCCTCTTCGCTTCCGCCCTGGGCCTTGGGTTGGGGGTGTCGTCCGCTCAGGCGATCAACGTGGTCAGCGACTCGCAGGTGGTCACCGGCGCTCAATGTGTGGGCGATGTCTGTTCCACGGACACACCGGTGGCAAAGGGGATCGTCGTCAGCGTCAACGACACTCCGTATGTCCGGCTCGATCAGGCTGCCGGCGGTGGATTCTCGGCCCAGACATGGGACGTCGCCGGCAACGAGGCAAACTTCTTCATCCGTGATCTGACCTCCGGCAGCAAGCTGCCGTTTCGCATCTTTCCCGGTACCCTGACCGATTCTCTCACGGCCGGTCCCGATGGAATCGGCATCGGAACCCGGCATCCGGCGAGCCTGCTGGAGCTGAATCGAAACGACGCGAGGATCACGGTCACAGATGCGTCCGACGATTCGACCGATCCCCGGGTTCTGGCCGATCTGGTCGCGTCGGGCGCACCGCTCATCCGCTTGAAGAACGGCACCCCCGGAGCGAAAAGCTGGGTGATCGGGGCGCGTGAGAACGGTGAGTTCTCGATTCGGGATGCCGACGGAACGCAAACCACTCCGGATGCGTTCTCGGTCGCGCCGGACGGCACGGCAACCGTGTCCGGCATCCTCCAGCAAGGCGCCGACGCCTCGGTCCTCGGCGATCGTCGGCCGATCGATGCGGCGACACTGCTCGGCAAGCTCAGGACGCTTCCGGTCACCAGTTGGACGACCCCTGCGGATTCGACCGGGGCTCGCCATATCGGGCCGACCGGAAACGAGTTTCGTGCCGCCTTCGGCGTCGGTTCAAGCGATCAGGTGGTGGCACCCGGCGATCTGGCGGCGGTCGGGCTGGTCGCGATCCAGCAGCTGGCCGAGAATGCTGAAGCCACCGGCGAAAGGGTCAAGAAGCTCGAGCAGGGTGCCGGCACGGATCCCGCATTGGCGGACCGAGTCAAGTCACTGGAGGCCCTCACCCGGTCGCAGGCGGAGAAGCTGACGGCGATGAGCAAGAAACAGGGTCAGGCCGCAAAGCAGCTGAAGCGCCTTCAGCGTCAAGTGAAGATGCTGCTGAAGCGCAGGTAGGGAAAGTGAGGTCCTAGCGGACCTTCACTTTCCGTGTCACCGATACCGGCGTCAGTCCGGTGCCGCCGACGGTGACCACGGCCGCCAGCTTCTTGCCTTTCTTCGCCGTCTTCTTGATCTTGACCTTGATCCTGTGGGTCACGGACTGTCCGGCGGTCAGGGCCGGGACCTGGATCGCCCTTGCCCTGCCCGCGGCCTTCTTGGGCAGCTTTGCGCTGAGCAGGACCGACTGCGCGGCGGCATCGCCGACGTTGCTCACCGTCGCACTGAGGACCAGCTTCCTGCCGGCCTTCACCTTGCGCGGAGCCTTGACGGTCAGGGCCAGCTTGGGCTCACCGGCCGGTGGACCCACGATCGCCTTTCCGGTGCCGGACAGGTTGAGTATCCGGCCCTCGAAGTTGCCGTTCAGTCTCAGCCGGGCAGCCGAGTCCCCCGCGGCCGCGGGGCTGTAGCGGACGTTCACCCGGCAGGTGCGGCCACTGGGGATCGGATCGCCGCATTCGTTGGCGGTGATGCCGAACGCGTCGGCGCCGGCTCCCTCGATCGCGAGTGATTCCACGACCATCGGGCCGGTGCCGGTCGAGGTGAGAGTGAACTCCTTGGACGACGAGGCGCCGACATCGATCTGTCCGAAATCATGGCCGGACGGGCTGACGGACAGACCACCGCTGATCACATCGGCGCTGATCGGCACGCTCCTGTCGCCGCCGTTGGAGGTGATCTCAAGCGTCGCGGTGTACCGGCCCGGAGCGAGACCACCCGGGTCGAAGCCGACCGTGTAGGCGCAGCCGAGGCCGGGGCCGGTCGGATCGAGGCACTCATCGCCGTTGACGGTGAAGGCTCCCCGCGGGTCCCCGGTGATCTCGGCGGTCGCCCGCAGCGGGGCGGTGCCGGTTGAGTTGATCGTCAGCGTCTCGGTCGGTGCCGGCTCGAAATGGGGATCGATTCCGGCGAACTCGACCGACGGGCGGCCGAGAGTCAGTCCCGCCTCCGTGGCGGTTCCGGAGATCTCGAGCCGGCGCTCGGGCTCGGACGTGTTGTTCGCCAGGACGATCACCGCGTTTCGCTCGCCGGGCTGACCCGGCCCGGGATCGAACTCGACCCGGAACTGGCAGGTGCCGCCGGCCGGGACCTGTCCGCAGGAAGGCGGAGTGACGAAATTGAAGTCCTCGGGGTCATCGCCGCCGATCGAGATCGGAGTGACCTTCAGCTCGGTCGTCCCGGTTGAGGAGATCGTGAAGGTCTGGGCCGGTGGGGAGGAGGTGGAATCACCGATCTCGATCGGACCGAAGTTACGGCCTGCCGGGTCGACCGACATGCGGGCATCGATCCCGGTGCCGTCGACGGCGAAGAATCGGGTGCCGTCACCATCCGGATCGGAGCTCGGAATCCCGATCGATGCGGACTTGAACCCGGACGCGGTCGGTGTGAACGTGACCGTGATTTCGCAGGTCTGGGCGGGCGCCAGGGTCGCTCCCTTGCAGCTGTCGGTGCTGATCGAGAAGCGATCGGAGCCGCTCGCGGGATTGTTGACCACGAACGGGTTGCCGATCGTCACCGGAGCGGTGCCGGCCGAGGTGATGGTCATCTTGCCGGTGCGCGTTCCGTTCCGGGGTGTTTCCCCGATATGGGTGGTTCCGGACGGGCCCGACAGGACGGGTTCGCCACCGATTCCGGTCAGGGGAACCCTGACGTCGGGGTGGTTGGCCAGGTTGAAAACCAAAGTCGTGCTCTTGATGCCACCGGAGGTCGGTGAGAAAGTGACCGCCTGAGTGCAGCTCGCGTTGCCGCTGAGCCGGCCGCCACCGCAGGTGGTGGCGCCGAGTGAGAATTGATCCTCGTTGCCGCCGACGAGGGTGAGATCACCCGCGGGGATGGCGAGTGCCGTTCCCCCGTTCGTGATCGTGACGGTCTTGGAATCTGAGGTGCCGCCGGGCAGGATCATCCCGAAATCGACGGTCGCCGGGCTGTGGCTGACGTCGGGCTGGCTGACCAGGACGTCGATCCCGCGGGCCTGGTTGAGATCGGAGATGTGGCTGGAATCGGCGGCCAGGTCCGGTGCCCCGTCACCGTTGAAGTCCCCGGAGTGGACGCCGTTGACCACGAAGTTCCTGCCTTCGATCTGCGGAAGGTCGAATGGCGAACCGGTGAAAGCGGCCAGCGATCCGTCGCCGGCGTTCCTGATGCCCGCGATCTTCCGCGCGCCGCGCAGGCCGACCGCGATGTCCACTCGCTGGCGGTTGTCGAGATTGACCGCCGTCATCTGGAAGGGCCCGTTGCCCGCGTTGATGCTGCCTCCCGCATTGGGATTGACCACAGGTCCGACGTCGCTGCCGAGCAGGGTGCGAATGTTGTCGCCCCCACCGGCGTTGCTGACCGCCGCGACGAGATCGTCCTGTCCGTCCTCGTTCAGGTTGATGGGCAGCATCGACTGCACCGCCTCTCCGGCGAGGAGCGGGCCCTGGAACCCGAGCGTGTAGCTGCCTGTCCCGTCGTTTTCGGCCACGTACACCCCGGTCGGCGTGTTTCCTCCGCCGTCCCTTCGCAGGGCGACGGCCAGGTCGGGCATGTCGTCGCCGTTCCAGTCGCCGATCGCGGGCGAGTAGAGGCCGTCGAAGCTCATCCGGGTGCCCACGGGGATGACATAGGCGAGTCCGCTCGGCACGAGTGAGAAGGAACCGCCCCCGTTGTTCCGCATCACCGCGACGGCTGATTCGTGCATGCCGACCACGAAGTCGAGGTCGCCGTCGTGGTCCACGTCCCCGAGTGTGTTCGAGTAGGCGTTGGTGGGGGAGCGGAGGCCCGGTGCGGCGGGAGGGATCTCGAAGGTGCGGTCGGGCTGGGTGCCGAACTGTCCGTTTCCGCTGCCGAGATACACCTCCCACATGCGTGAAGCACCGATCAGCAGGTCGAGGTCACCGTCACCGTTGAGGTCCCCGGATCGGATCGTTTCGGCGCCGCCCAGGTTTGAGCCGGTTCCGAACGCCTCTCCGCCGGTGAAGCCTCCGGTCGGCTGTCCGTACCACACGTAGATTCCGTTGGAATCGGTCACGGCGGCGATGTCGTCGCGGCCGTCGGCGTTGAAGCGGCCGACCGTGCTCATGTTGATCGGCGCGCCGGAAAGGGTCAGCGGGCCGGCCGGGTCGGGAGAGAACTTCAGGGCCGAGGCCGCTTGGGGAACCGCCATCAGGACGATCGCCGTCAGCAGTGCCGTGTATGTCTTGGTTCGTTTCATCGAGTCCTCTCCGAGAAGTTCCACAGATTCGCGGCGAGAACCTAATCCGCGATCCGGGGTTCCACCATCACCGCACGGTGACTGCGAATTTCTGGGAAGAACCCTGCAGGGTCCCGGACCACCACGCCCCCGGCAGTTCTGTCGGCGTTTCGCGCTGTCCCACGTGGGTCACAGGTCGACAGAAGCTTCTGGTCGAGGGTGGCCTCGGGAAGAGATTCTTCAACCGATTGGTTGACAATCGACGGATTGCCCTCTATGTTCAACCTAATGGTTGAACAACATGCCGGACAGAAGGAGTCGTCACAGTGAACACACCACCGATCGTTTCACCCGAGGAGTGGGAAGCCGCCCGGGCCGAGCTGCTGGTCAAGGAAAAGGAACTGACCCGTGCTCGTGACGCGATGGCCGCCGAGCGGCGCCGTATGCCGCGCATGGCCGTGGAGAAGGAGTACAAGTTCGAGGGTCCCGAGGGAAGGGTGGGCCTGCTCGACCTGTTCCAGGGCCGCCGTCAGCTGATCGTGTACCGGTTCTTCTTCGATCCGGACGTGACCGGCTGGCCCGACAAGGGATGCCCCGGCTGCTCGATGGTCGCGAGCCAGGTCGCCGCGCCGGTCCACCTGAACGCGCGGGACACCACGCTCGTATTCGTCTCGCGTGCCCCGCAGGAGAACATCGAGCGGCTGAAGTCCCGGATGGGCTGGGATCACATCCCCTGGTACACCCTCACCGACGAGTTCGACTCGGATTTCGGAGTCGGCGAGTGGCACGGGACCAACGCCTTCATCAGGGACGACGAAGACCGCATCTTCCGCACCTACTTCGTCGATGCCCGCGGCGACGAGGTGATGGGCGGAACCTGGGCCTACCTCGACATCACCGCATTGGGACGCCAGGAGGAGTGGGAAGACTCACCCGAGGGCTACCCGCAGACCCCGCCCTACCAGTGGTGGCGCCGCGAGGATGAGTACGACCTCGAGTCGGCGGCGAAG
Organism: Solirubrobacterales bacterium; assembly: GCA_035502775.1. Taxonomy (GTDB): domain Bacteria; phylum Actinomycetota; class Thermoleophilia; order Solirubrobacterales; family 70-9; genus 67-14. Next base: position 7,430 of record DATJUB010000001.1, read on the forward strand.
GAGATGGCCGAGCAGGTCGAGCGCGGCAACGCCGCCGCCGGGGCCTAGGCTCACCCGGCCCGGAGGCCCTCGATGATCGCGCGGAGGGCCTCCGACGCCTCGGCGCTGGCCCTCGCCTGGTCGTCGGCCCGGGCGACCATCAGGATCGCCTCGTTGAGGGACGCCATCAGCAGGTAGGCGAGGGGTTCGGTCGGCACGGGCCGGATCGCGCCCTGCTCTTCGGCGGCCTTCAGCAGGGCCTTGACCACGGCCAGGCTGTGGTCATCCGCGATCTCGCGCCAGCGGGTCCAGCCGAGCACGGAAGGCGAATCGATCAGGACGATCTGCTGAAGCTCCGGGTCGAGACTGGCCTCGAGCGTGACCTCGATCGCCTGCTCCATCGCGGAGAGCGCATCGACGTCGCCCTCGGTCAGGCGCGGCATCACTCCGGCGGCGACCATCTCGGTGAACTCGGTCTCGACCTGCTCGTAGACGGCCTCCATCAGATCCCGCTTGCCTCCGGGGAAGTGGTGGTAGAGAGCGCCTTTGGTCAGCCCCGAGGCGTCGACGATCTGGGCCAGCGAGACCTGGGCGTAGCCGCTCGATCCGAACAGGCGGCGAGCCGATTCGATCAGGGCCAGGCGGGTTGCGTCCGACTTCTCGGATCGGGTTCGACTCTCTTCCATACCGTCGGTATGTTATCTTCCGACAAAACATACCAACGGTATGTGAATCGGAGGTATGTGAAATGCCGAAGGGTTTGGAAGGTGGACCATGACCGAACTGACAGTTGAACTTCCGCAGGGCACGATCGAGTACCGGGACGAGGGGCAGGGCCCGGCGATCGTCTTCTCACACGGGATCTTCGTGGACTCGTCACTCTGGGACGGGCTGGTCGAGCGGCTGGTTCCGGCCGGATTCCGCTGTATCCGACCGCAGACCCCGATGGGCTGCCATCGGATCCCGATGAAGCCCGACGCCGACCTCTCGCCGCCCGGGATCGCGGACCTGCTCGCCGACTTCATCGACGCGCTCGAGCTCGGCTCGGTCCCGGTGGTCGGCAGCGACTCGGGCGGCGCGGTCGCCCAGATGCTGGCCGCCCGGCACCCCGAGAAGGTCTCGGCCCTGATCCTGGCCAACTGCGACGCGCTCGAGGTCTATCCACCCGTGCCCTTCAACCTGCTGCCGTACATGGCGCGGATGCCCGGAGGGATCGCTCCACTGGGGGCGGCGATGCGCCTGAGGCCGGTGCGCTGGGCCGCCTACCGCCTGCTGGCGGTCGATCCCATCCCGGACCGGCAGCTGAAGGCATGGCTCGCCCCGTCGAGCCGGAACCCCGGGATCCGCGGGGACGTCAACCGGCTGCTCGGGGGCGTCGAGAAATCACAGACCTTCGAGGCGGCCGAGAAGCTCCGGGGCTTCGACCGTCCGGTGCTGCTCGTCTGGGGTGACCGTGACCGGATCTTCAAGCCGGACCTGGCCGAGCGGCTGGCGGCGATGATCCCGGACGCGAGGATCGAACCGGTCGAGGGAGGCCGGACCTTCGTCATGCTCGACCGGCCGGACGAGGTCAGCCGCCGGATCGCGGATTTCCTCGGGTCGAGGATGACACCGGCCCATGAGGAGCGGGCGGCGGCCGGGTAGGCCGGCTGAATGTGATCAGCGAAGCTGGACGGTTCGCTTGGCGGTGATCTTCGCCGCCTTGTTCGCCGTTGCCGTGACCTTGACGGTCAGCTTGCCCTTCCTGGCGCTCTTCTTGACCTTCACCTTGATGGTCTTCGTGATCGACTTGCCGGCGGCGAGGCTGGGGATCCTGATCGCCTTCGGGGCCTTCGCCGATTTCCTGGGTACGGCGGTCTTCAGGGCGATCGCGGTCGCTGTGGCGCCGCCGGTGTTCTTGACCGTCGCCTTGACCGGCAGGGCCTTGCCGGCCTTCGCCCCGCGGGGCGCCTTCAGGGAAAGTGTCAGGCGGGGTCCCGGGGGCGGATCGATCTTGTCGACGACGGTGCCTCGCAGCGGCGTGGTCGTATCGCCGCCGCGGCCGTCGCTCTCGACCACCAGGTTCGCGGTTCGCGGCCGGGATTCACCGCCCGTCGGGTTGAAGGTGATCTGAACCTCACAGGTCGCGGCGGGCGCGAGCGTTCCGCAGGATGGATCGGTGAGCTTGAAGTCGCCGTCATCGACGCCATCGATCGTCATGTCCGTGACGGTCGCGGGGGTGGTTCCGCTTGAGGTGATGGTGAGGGTCCGGGTCGGCCTGTCGGAGGGCGGATCGGCGAGCACTACATCGCCGAACTCCTGGGTTGCGGGGCTCACGGTGATCTCCCGGTCGACTCCGGTTCCGTCGATCTGGAAGGTCCGGGTGCCGCCGTCCGCGGGATCCGTGCTCGGCACCTCGATCGAGGCGGAGCGGATGCCGGTGGCGCTCGGGGCGAACGTGATCGCGATCTGGCAGGTCTCTTCCGGGATCAGGGTTTCTCCGTCGCAGCCATCGCCGGTGATCGAGAAATCATCCGAGCCGTTCGGGGGATCGCTCTCGATCGTGGCCCCGTCGATCTCGACCGGGCCGGTGCCGGTCGATTCGAGGGTGAAGGTTCGGGTGTTGCTCTGGCCGGTGAAGGTGTCACCGAAATACTGGGTTCCATCCGGCACGGTGAGCTCCGGATCGACCCCCGAGCCGGTCAATGGCACGACCACGTCGTCCTGGTTCGACATCTCGTAGACGAGGTTCGCGGTCTTCTCCCCGAGGGAGGTCGGGGTGAAGGTGATGCCCTGGGAGCAGTCGTCGTTGCCGTCCAGCTGTCCTCCGCCGCAGGTGGTGGCGCCCAGCGTGAACTGGTCGCTGTCCGGGCCTGTGATCTCGGGGACCGAGGAGGGTTCGGCGGGAGCGGCGCCGCTGTTGGTGATCTGCACCGACTCGTAGGAGGTGGCGGGAGGGATCACGCCGCCGAAATCGACGCTCGCGGGTCCGGCCGCGTCGGGTTGGTTGATCAGGACGGCGATGCCCTTCGCCTGGCCGGCGTTGTTGTAGGGGGAGTCGGTTGCGAGGTCGGGAGCGCCGTCGCCGTTGAAGTCACCGGAATAGACCGATCTGGGGGCGGCGTTGGTGGCGGCGATCTGGGGGACGGCGAACGGCGATCCGGAGAAGGTGGAGAGCGTGCCGTCGCCGGGATTGTGCAGCCCGGCGATCTCGGCCCGGTACGGATTGCCGACCGCCAGGTCCGGCAGGTGCCGGTCGTCCAGATCAACGGCCGCCATGCGGTAGGGCCAGCTCCCGGCGTAGATGCTGCCGTTGGCATTCGGGTTCACGGCGAGTCCGCCGGAGGCGCCGACCAGGGTGAAGATGTTCTTGCTGTCGTCCGTGGTGAACTTCGCGGCGGCGAGATCCTCGTAGATGTCGCCGTTCAGGTCGAGCGTGGCCAGCGACATGAAACTGGTGCCCGCCATCAGCGGCTGGCCGTCGGGCGTGAAGGTGCCGGTGCCGTTGCCGTCGGCCACGTAGATCCCGGTGGGAGATCCCGAGCCGCCGCCTCCCAGGGCGACCGCGACATCGAGATCGCCGTCCCCGTCCCAGTCGCCGAGCGCGGGGGAGTAGGAGCGGGCCAGATCGGCCCGCTCGGCCGGCGGGAAGAAGTAGGTCAATCCCCCGGGGGCGGCGGTGAAGGTGCCGCTGCCGTCGTTCAGCATCACGCCGAGACCGGTTTCGGCCATGCCGAACACGATGTCGACGTTCCCGTCATTGTTGACATCCCCGAGCGCGTTCGAGAAGTCGTCGGCGGTGGTCCGGTTGCCGGGAGTGGTGGCGGGAACCTGGAAATGGGTGTCGCCGCTCTCACCAAACGTGCCGTCGCCGGCACCGAAATAGACATCGAAGAAGGCGTTGAATCCGATCGCCAGGTCAACTTCGCCGTCGTCGTCGAAGTCGGCCGCCAGGATCGTCCTCGGTGCCCCCAGCAGGGAGTTCTCGGCGAAGGGCGAGCCGGGAGGATTCGTGAAGGTGCCGTCGGCCTGGCTCAGCCAGATGTGGAGAGCGTTGGCGTTGGTGACCGCGGCGATGTCGTCGCGTCCGTCGCCGTTGAAGTCCCCGGTGGTGCTCATGTTCACGGGAGCGCCCGCGGCGAGGGTGAGCGGGCTGCCGGTCGCGGGAGCGAATCGAAGTGCCGAAGCCACCTGGGGGGCTGCCATCAGACCTGTCACGACCATCGTGATCGCAACCAGCTTCAACCTCGTCATGCGGTCCTCCCCGGAAAGAAGTTGCCCTTGCTCTGATCAGAACTTACCGGGCGGCGTAAAGTTTCGCCATTCGTCCGCCCGTGGCGGACGAGACCTCAACAGGAGTGCGGTCCGGCCGTGGTCATGTATCCCCAGAAGCGGACCGCGGCGGTGATCGGCAGGTTGATGAAATCGAAGCTGAGCGGTCCGCCTTCTTCGCCTGGTTTCGCTCCCGGCAGGTCCGGCGTGCACCAGCGCCTGCCCGGGACGCCGTCCCCCGCGGCCACCGCCTCCCGGACGGAGAACAGGTGGGCGTAGGGACCGGGCATCGATCCCTCGATGTGCGATCCGTTGTCCACGTAGTAGGCCGCGGCGATGAAGAGCCTCAATTCATGCACCAGTGGATAGTTCCAGTGGAAGTTCGCCTCCCTGTTGCCGGCGAACGCGTCGGGCCCGATCAGGCCCTGCCCGTTGCAGCTCCCCGAAATGCTGTCGGCGAGCGGAGGGCAGTGCTGACCATAGTGGCCGCTGAAAGAGAGAGGCTCATCGCGCGTCCCGATCATGCACAGGTTGCCGCTGGTTTCGGGGCAGAGCGGCACGGAACCTCGGGGCGCGGCCGCTCCCCGGACCACGCGGGAGGTCGCCGGGGCGCAGCGCCGGGTGCGGTTCGCCTTGGCGTAGAAGCGGCCCGGTCCGCTGTCCTTCTTCGTGGACCACTGCCAGGTTCCCCGGAATTTCCGGGTCTTGCCGCCACCGACCCGGAGGTCCGGTCGGTTCCCACGGACCTTGTACACGGTGACCTGACGACCCTTCGAACAGGCCGCGGGGCGCCAGCTGTCCACGTATCCGTAGAGGCGAGGCAGGGTGTTGTCGATCGTGACCTTGGTCTTGATCGCTTCGGCCGAGGCCGGCGCCGCGAAGGCGGTGAGCAGAACAAGGACGCTCAACATTCCGGTTGTCGATATCGCTACGAGTTTGCCCATCGGTTCCTTCTCCCGAGATCGGTTCGGTAAGTACAGGCCATCAAGATACTGAACAAGCCTCGGTAAGAAAAGTAGCGGTATCGGGCTACATCGGGTTTGGTTGTTTGGGGGGAGGGTGGCGCGCTAGTCCACCTCCCGGCTGATCGCGACCTCGCAGAGATCGATCGAAGCCCGAGTTCCGGGTGTGTCGCTCGTGTCCATGTTTCTGAACACGGGGTCGGCGTCCTTCATCGCTTCCTCGGTCTCGAAGAACGCGACGAACACCGAGGTGCCCTGCTCAGAGTCGAACATGAGCTTCATCGCTTTCGCGTCGACTCCGGGCGGCGGTCCATCGCTCTCTTCGACCTGGGCCTTGACCTTCTGCACGGTCTCGGACGTGACGTCAGTGAATCTGACGATTCGTGCGTACATGACGCTCCTTTCGTCGGATGTGTTGTCCGAATTTGCCTCGCCTAGAACCTAACCGCCGGTCCCGCGATTCGCCAGTGCCCGTTCGTCGATATCCGAAGCGCTTGCGGGATCAAAGCGTTCAGCGTTAGGTTAGTCGCAAGAGAGGAGATTCCTCCCTGGCTGGTCATCCATAGGCGCTCCTCAGTTCAAGCAACACCGATGCGTCATGAAAGGAACCAGATGACCGAAGCATCAAGCACCACATCGAGCCGAACCAAGCTGACCGCCGGAATCGCGGCACTCTTGGTCGCGCTCCTCCTCGGACTCGCCGGCAGCCAAAGCGCCCAGGCCGCCAGGGTCAACTGCGGCACCTTCACCATCCTCCACAACGATCACATCAAGAAGGTCAAGTTCCCCAAGGGCGACTACAACATCAGCGCCAACAAGCTCACCTGCAAGCAATCAACAAAGCTCCTCAAGCAGTTCCTGAACGATCCAGACGGAATCCTCCGCAAGCCATGGGTCGTAAACAAGAACCGCAAGTTCGCTCGGGGCAAGGGCTCTCGGGTTAATTTCAAGTTGACCTTGCTGGGCTGATTGGAGCCAAGGCATCACTGCTTTCGTGGAAACGCCGCCCTCGTGGGCGGCGTTTCCTGTTGTCTCGCATGCTCCTTCGGCCTGTTCGCCTTTAGCTTCATCGCAATTCTCTAGAAGATTCCGTCAGGCCTACAACAGCGACGCATTAGTTTGCAAGCCATACGCAGTGGCTGAGAAGCCATCTGACCAAATCGACGGATCTCTATCTTCAAGTGGATTTGCCGAGCGATCTGAGAGCGCATGACTTGCTCCGAAGCAGCTATCGCGCGACGTTGGTGGCCAAGCGTGGGAGTGTGGGCAAAGACGGGGTGGTGTTGTGATGAAACACCACCCTGGCAATTCGGTACAATGGTGCCGAGATCCGCACCCATTCCTGGCTCAATCGGGCAAGGACGTCAGCTCGCATTCAAGGACCATTTGCCACGCCCGCTGTAGTGCTGCTGTTCTATCCTCAGATGTCACATCCCCTATGTATCTGGTGACAGTTTTTCCTTGGTCGCTGTATCGAAGGTAGCCGTAGATACGTCGGGTTTTGGGAAAGTGTTTGAGGGATACGGAAGCCGTTGCGGTTCGATCTTCGGCCAGTTTGATAAGACGATTCTCGCGACCGCCAGCCGCACTGTCTTGCTCTGCGGCTCGATCTTCGTGCGAGCCGCTCGGGACCCTCCAAGCTTCTGCGGGCGGGCACTCTTTGCGCCACTGGCGTCCAGTAGTCAGCGGGACCCCATTTTTGATTGCACGCGATCAGCAGCTTGAGCGGGAGAAATGAGAATGTCACTCTCCCATTCACGGACAACAGTCCATCCATCTGCCTTCAGAGCGGCCGTGATCTCCTGGTCACGGTGCATGGTGCGGCCCAATTTCTCCATCCACCAGTCTCTGTTGGTCGGAAAGAGATCTTCCATCCGCTCGAGCCCGCGCAACCGATGAGCGTTGCCGTGCCAAAAGTCGCCGTCGACGAAAACCGCCAGTCTTTTGGAACGAATTACTAGGTCTGGCTTTCCTAATATGTCTTTAGCGTGAAGTCGGTAGCGCATTCCCCTCCTGTGAAGTTCTCGCCTTAGTGCCATTTCGGCCCTTGAGTCCTTGTTTTTCACGGAAGACATGATCCGAGAGGTGACGGCGGGATCCCGACTTCGAGAATTTGGCATTCAACTATCCTGAATTGGAGTCTAGGTGGGCAGCAATGGCACGTCCCATTACGCGTGCAATGGACACTGGGACCGCGTTGCCAATCTGTCGCATGGCCTCGCTCCTCGGACCCTCAAAGCGATACCAGTCTGGAAATCCTTGGAGGCGAGCGCACTCTCTCACGGTCATATACCTGAATGTGCCATCTGTCCGAACCACGATATGTTCTCCTCCGGGAACGCCGTGGACGCCTGCCTTGACGGTCTTCGCGGGGCGGTCAATGGGGTTCCCGGTATGTCCCTTGTAGAGCCTAGCTCCAGCTATTCCAATATGGCCATCGATATTGGCAAGCGACTGACCAACCGAAGGTTCCGGTAAGTCCGATATAGCGTCTCGCACAGTTCTCCATCGGGCCATATCTAGATCACCGTCTGAGGTGATTCGAGCGAGGCGAGATCTAGTTAGCTTTGGATCCTCATGATCCGGTCTGGGAGCCAATCCATGTTCCTTCCAATAGACACCTCGGTGCTTGGACAACAGCAGCGCGTCCTCACTGTGGGTCTCAACGGGCCAATCCCAATTCACTTGGAGATCGGATCGAAATCCAACTATGAAGATTCGCTGCCGAGCCTGAGGAAGACCGTAGTCGGCGGCATGAATAAGTTTTGTGTGAACATCATATCTTTCGGCAGAATCGCCGCTTCGCTGCGATTGGAGGTGTCGCTCAATCCGGAGTTTGTGTTCAGACCAGCTTTCGTTTTTCTTAGGCCTAATGAACGGAGCGCGTAGCTGACATAGGATGTACTCGAAATACGGCATGAAAGCACGTCTAGTTAGGCCTCTTACGTTTTCCAAGAGTACCGCGCGGGGACGAGTTTCTCGCACAACTCTGAATACTTGTGGGAACAGATTTCGACTGTCCTCGTCGCCGCGGTGGACTCCCCCCAAGGAGAATGGTTGGCAGGGAGCGCCGCCAGCGAGCAGATCAAGCTTCCCCTTAAACTTCCCAAGGCTAAGTGTTGCGACGTCTGCCTCTGCCAAGGGCCATTTTCCTGGCTTCGTACCGTTCAGGGACGGCAGTTCAACATCTTCGGCGAAATTGGCTCGAAGAGTCTGGCAAGCTCGAGCGTTAAATTCGTTTACCAGCAGGTGTTCGAAGTTGGCCTCGTGAAGACCTAACGCTAGACCTCCCCCTCCGGCGAAAAGCTCAATTGACCGATGAGCTGAAGCTATGTTTCCAGGATCATTGAATCTCGTGTCGGAGGTGGCGCTTGCCATGCCTGGGATATTACCGCGGAGCTAGGCAGAAAAAAACGATCATTCAGAGTCATCTGCCTCTCCCAAAAAGGGGTCTTCGGACAAGAGGGGCGACTGATCGACTTCCGGGGGATGTTCGTCCAAGTGAGTGTCGATTAGCTCCTCAACTTCCTCTAGATTGTCACCCGGTGGCAGCCCCTCAGCAAATGTCCTGCCAGGATGTAAGGTGTCCCAAGTCGATCGAGCTTGGGCGGCGCGACCGCTTCCGGGAGCATGAATCCCGAATCCGTCTATCACCCCATTCCATAGAGGACGATAGTGCCCAATCAAGAGCCGCTCTGCTAGGGGAATCCAGATGTCATCAACGACGAGACATCGGCACCTAAAATCTCTTACGTCAAGATTCTCGGCGAGAATTATCGACCGCGCGTGTTGCCGAAGTCGATCAAAGAGCTTCGAGCCAACTGGTGCATCTAGCCCGACCAATCCAGCTCTTCCGCCTGCAGGCATTGCTCGACCAACATAGATTGGCCACCGGCACCCGGGTAGCGCAACTCTTTCATAGGGTCCGAAGCTGCCGTGATAATAGATCGCGTAGATCCCCGCTCCCGCGAACTTCTCGTCTGGAGGAAGGCGCTCACAGTCCCCGGAAAGCAGCGCTTGTCCGACGCTCCTGCCGAGTTCTACGCGATCTAGCGGATTGTAGACTGGACGAGTCATGAGCCTGAACCTTCCTTGCGGATTCGAAGAAGCCAACGAGGATCGGTATCGGCCTTAGCGTGCACGATTGCGTCTCGCTAGCCAACCGCGAATAACTTTGTAGCGGTATTCAAGTGCGACCGCGTCATTCGGACTCTGAGCCCATCGATCAAATTCAAGGAGCTGATATTTGGCCTGCGTGACGTTGTCGACGGCGATTGCTCGATTTTGGATTCGGGCTTGTTCGAAGGCCAACAGATTCGTCCTGGAAACGCTCTTGGTCCAGTCGGGACTGTCAATCCCGGCGTAAAGAATGAAGTAGAGGGTTAGCATCCCTACTGGCCTAAGAAGAACATCGTCATCTGTAAATACCCCAGCCATGCGATCCAAGACGGTCTCGACGCTATTCTCGAGTTCTGCAGCCCTCGCTTCCTTCTTCTCGTGGCGAAAGTCGATCACGAACGCATCGAGGTATGCCTTTTTTAGATCGACAATCTTCTGCTTGTGGCTCAGCAGGAGAAATTTGCAGATCAAATCGAAATGGCGGTATCGTGAGTTTGCGAAGGGCACCCGATCCGTGAAGAACTTGTGTTCGGCCAAACGACGAACTACTGGAGGTATGGGACCTCGGAGCGCATTTCGTTTCTCGGCCGCACTCAACGGGACAGCTTCGTTCAACCGAGAGAACATCTCCTCAATAAGCTCCGTGTCATCCGTCTGGATCTCTACGACGGCAAGAGTCCGAGAGTCAAACCTTGCCTTGATCTTCGGTTGAGCCATCTCGAGCTCCGAGTACGTCAACCCGGCGATATTGGTTTCAGGATGATTCACCAGCACCATATCTGCACTCAAGGCAAAGTCTCCGTCGATGAAGCCCCAGATCGCGTTGAGTCGCTGCTTGCCATCGATGATGGCATAGCGATATTTGACGCCATCTACCTCCAAGCCAGGATAAAAGTCGTGGAAATAGAACTTCGGTATGTCGAATCCGTTCAGGATTGAGTCGATAAGCAATTGCTTCTTCTCAAGAGACCAAATTCCGGCCTCTCTCTGGTACGGAGGCGATAGCCAAAGTTCATCTCGGGATAGGTGAAGTCCTCGAATTGATGAATCTGCTGGTGTCGAGATCTTGAATTCCACTAGAGGCCTATCTGTGCCTGCGCAGCGACGTTCTGGAGTTCAGGAAACACCGACAGCCTTGTAACGCAGAGAAGTTCAAGTTCCTTCCGGATTGCCTCCTTGCTGGGGGCAGGTATCACGAACTGTCTAAGGCATTGCCCGGCGCTAGCTTCCAAAGAGAGGTGCTCTTTGTGGGTGACAGTAAACGATCCCATTTGCGCGACGACTCTGCTGAACTGCCGGGGCGCAATTCCAGCGGCTGGCGTGTTCTTCGCTGCCGTTGTTTCCAAGACGCTTGGAAGATAGTTGTCGAGTTCGCTGTCCTGGCCAAAGAGAGGAATGTCCAGGTGAAATTTTGGATGGATACTTGCTATTCGATTTAGCTCAATGGGCTGAAGTTCCCACACACATGCGTCTTGATCATCGTTCCGTCGCTCGAGCGAGAACCAAAGAGCAACCAGTGGACTTTCAGTCCAGTCAAGTAGACGAGTTGGAACGCCATGATGTTGCATCAGAAAAAGCCATTCCCATTCCTTCTCCGGAGGCGAATCCAAGAATGGGTACGCATTTTGCTTGAACCGTTTGACTAGCGTCAGCTCAGCATCCGTCGGCTGGTAGTCCCTCCCAATTGATGGAACCAGGCTGTGTGAGCTTTTCGTGTGACCTCGGTACCAAGAGACTCCGGCTTCGGGCTGTTCTTCAAGACCGTCCAAGAGATCAGCAATGCTAGTAATGACGATAGGTTCTGACAGCCCACCGGTTTCATTCTCGCCTGACTCTTCTTCGACTAGTTCGTTCTCCGCCATTTCAGATTCGACCGGCGCAGCTTTTTCGTTATCCCGCCTGAGGCTGGATTGTTCTGATTGTGACCGCATTGCCGGTCCTTCTCCCATCACCTAAGTGACTCTCCTGTCGTGGGGTGTCTCATTCCGTTGATGATCGAAGCATACGGCTGCGGATCTCCATGGCACTCTCCAAGAAAGACACGGCGACAACATCTCAAGCATCACGCAGACGCCCTTTAGCCTACTCGCCAGAGAACCGCGTGACACCAGCAACCCCGAACTCAGCAACCGAAGCAGAAATCATCGCCACACTCTGCTCATCACTGGGACCATCCCCGCGGAATGCCTCTACGGCCTCTCGCGAATCCCACCGCTCGTAGATGTTGACCCGGCCCGGGTCGATCGAGTCTGCGGTGATCGCGAAATCGAGGCAGCCTTCGGTTTCCCGTGCCTTCTCGACCACCTCGATGCAGCCCGCGACGTACCTGTCGCGGTCTCCCGGCTTGACCATCAGGTGTCCCGCGACGATCACCATTCCCGTCGCGGGATCCTGAGTCATGACTTGGCCATCTCCGGATCTTCATCCACCGACTCGGCTCCGATCTCACCCTGTTCGGGATCCACATCCGGGTCCTCCTCGGGAGGATTCGCAGAGCGATCCGACAGAGCAATCACTTCATCCGGAGCGGGTCCGTCCTTGGGGATGAATCCGCTCTTCATGCCGAAGTAGACGGCATCGGGGTGGTGGCTGATGATCGCTACCGTGGACTGCTCGGGCATCACGGCGTAGCCGCCGCTGAGGTACATGCCGATCTGGTTCAGGTCGAGTAGCTCCCAGACCTTTTCGTGCTCGGACTGGTCCGGGCAGGCCGGGTAGCCCCAGGAGTAACGGCGTCCTTCGGCGGGTCCAATCCCTAGGTCCTTGCGGACCTCCTGGTGGAGCCACTCGGCGAGGCCTTCGGCTGACTGGACCCCGAGGCCGTGTGTGAAGAGCTGCTCGGCGAACTCTCCGTCCGCTTCGAGCTTGTCCATCACCTCGGTCACCTCGGCTCCGACCGTGACCCCTTGGAGGGCGACCACGTCGCGGACCCCGTCGTCCCCGAGGGGGCGGTAGAAGTCGGCGAGGCAGATCCGGTCGTGCTTTGGCTGCCTCGGGAAGACCAGGCGGTTGATCTCCTTGTCCTGATCCTCCGGGTCGAAGATGACCAGTTCGTTGCCGTCGGCGTTGCAGGGGAAGTAGCCGAGGACCGCCTTGGGATGGAGGTAGTCCTGCTCGGCCCACATGCGCTCCAGCCTGGGACGGAAATCCTCGCTGACGAGCTTCTCCCACTCCTCGCCCTTGACGCCCCGGCCGCCCCAATGGAGCTTGAAGAGGACGTGCAGGTCGAGGTGGTCGAAGATGTCGTCGATCTCGATCGGGATCTCCCGCACACCCCAGAACGGCGGGGTCGGGATCGGGGCGTTCGGATCGGCCGCGCTTCGCACCGAGTCGTCGGTGACGGGCGGGCTGTCGTCGATCACCTCGGGCTTGTTGCGGAAATCCTCCGCCTCTTTCCTCAGCTTTTGGACCAGGGCCTCACGGGCCTCGGGCTCGATCAGGGCGTCCATCGTGTCGAGACCCTGGAAGGCGTCCTTGCAGTAGAAGACACCCGGCTCGTAGACCTCGTCGTTCTCGCGCCCGTTCGGGTAGAGGACCCTTCGGCCGAAGTCGCGGTTGATCGCGGCGCCGCCGATCAGCACCGGGTACTCCATGCCGCGGCTGTGAAGCTCCTGGATCGCGATCGGCATCTGCTTCGAGGTCGAGACCAGCAGGGCGGAGAGGCCGATCGCGTCGGCATCATGCTCCTGGGCGGCATCGAGGATCACGTCCACGGGAACCTGCTTGCCGAGGTCGACCACCGTGTAGCCGTTGTTGGTGAGGATCGTGTTGACCAGGCTCTTGCCGATGTCGTGGACATCGCCGAACACGGTCGCGATCACGACCTTGCCCTTGGTGTGACCCTCCATGCGCTCGAGATAGTTCTCCAGCTGGGTCACGGCCTTCTTCATCACCTCGGCGCTCTGCAGCACGAAAGGCAGGATCAGCTCGCCGGCGCCGAACTTGTCGCCGACCTCCTTCATCGCCGGCAGCAGGACCGTGTTCAGGGTCGGGACCGCACCGATCTTCTCGACCGACTTGTCGATCCAATCCTCCACGCCCTCCTTGCGGCGGCGCAGGATGTGGAAATGGAGCGCCTCTTCCGGCTCCATGCCCTCGGTCGGATTGGCGGCCTCGGCCTCCTCCTCGTCACCCTTCGACTCGAAATGCTCGATGAACTTCGCCAGGGCGTCCTCGCTCCGGTTGAAGACGAGGTTGTCGGTCAGTTCCTTCTCTACATCCGGGATCTCGCCGTACGGCTTGATGTGATTCGGGTTGACCATCGCCAGGTCCAGCCCGGCCTCCACGCAGTGATGGAGGAAAACCGAGTTGAGCACGGCACGGGCCGGCTGGCTCACACCGAACGAGACGTTCGACACGCCGAGCGAGGTCTTCACCCCGGGGATCTCCGCCTTGATCCGGCGGATGCCCTCGATCGTCTCGATCGCCGACGGACGCCACTCCTCGTCACCCGTGGTCAGGGTGAAGGTGAGGCAGTCGAAGACGAGCGCCTCCGGCTCCAGGCCATGTTCGTCGCAGATCAGCTCCTTCAGCCGCTGGGCGATCTCCACCTTGCGATCGGCGGTCTTCGCCATGCCGACCTCGTCGATCGTCAGGGCGATCAGCGCCGCGCCGTGGGCGAGCGTGATCGGCACGACCGTGTCGAGCTTTGCGCGGCCCGCCTCGAGGTTCACCGAGTTGACGATCGCGCGGCCCGGGATCTGCTCCAGGGCCGTCTCGATCACCTTCGGCTCGGTCGAATCGACCTGGATGGGGGAGGGCTGGGTCAGCGAGATCCGCTTCACCACTTCTCTCATCTGCTCTTCCTCGTCGTCGCGTTCGACCAGCGCCACACAGACGTCGAGCACATGGGCTCCGCCCTCGACCTGATCTTCGGCGACCTGCAGGATCGCGTCGTAATCGTCGGCCAGCAGCAGTTCCTTGGCGCGGCGTGAGCCCTGCGAGTTGACCCGCTCACCGACCATCGTCGGCGCGGGCTCCTGGACCAGCGGGGTCGCGGTCATCATCGAGCTGAGCAGCAGATCCTCGCCCTTGCCCGGACGGGGTGAAGGCTTCAGTCCACGGACACGATCGGCGATCGCCTTGATGTGATCCGGGGTGGTGCCGCAGCAGCCGCCGACCACGCCGACACCGAACTTCTCGACGAACTCGCCGAGACTGTTCGCCAGCGGCTCCGGCTCCTCCGGGAAGATCGTCTCGCCGTCCGGGCCCTGGAGGGGCAGGCCGGCGTTCGGGATGCAGTGGATCGGCAGGGTGCTGTTCTCACCGAGATAGCGGATCGCGTCCCGCATGTCCTCGGGGCCGGTCGAGCAGTTGAGGCCGATCACATCGACCTTCAATGCCTCCAGCGTGGTCAGCACGGCCGAGATGTCGGTGCCGAGCAGCATCTTGCCGCCGTTCGGCAGCAGCGACACGGAAATCTGGATCGGCAGCTTCCTGCCGGTCTCCTCGAAGGCGGCGCGGGCACCGAAGATGGCGGCCTTCACCTCGAGGATGTCCTGGGCGGTCTCGATGATGATCAGGTCGGCCCCACCCTTGACCAGGCCGGTGGCCTGCTCGGTGAAGACGGTGACCAGCTCCGGAAAGCGGATCGAGCCGAGGGTCGGGTCGTCCGAGGCGGGCAGGTGACCGGTCGGGCCGATCGATCCGGCCACGAAACGGTCCGGGCCGGCGGCCTTGCGGGCGATCTCGGCGGCCTTGATGTTGATCTCCATCGTGTGCTCGTCGAGACCCCACTCCTCGAGCTTGATGCGCGATGCCTGGAAGGTGTCGGTCTCGACCACCTCGGCTCCGGCCTCCAGCATCGACGCGTGAACGCCCTCGATCACGTCGGGGCGATTCAGCACGAGGGCCTCGTGGCACTTGCCGGCGAGTCCTCCGTAGTCCTCCTGGGTCAGGTCGACCATCTCCAGGGTCGCGCCCATTCCGCCGTCGAAGACGACGATGTGGTCAGCGATTGCGTCGAGATAATTGCGTTCGGCCATCCCTAGAGGCTATCGAGGCACCGAGCGGGACCCATCCCGGCTGGGGTGGAGACGATTTACGGCCGAGTCGGCCGGAAATCG
>DATJUB010000002.1:0-12213 GCA_035502775.1 Solirubrobacterales bacterium
GCAGCCAGATCGCGGCCTTCGCGGCCTGATCGGTGGTCGCGGCCTTGGCTGATGGGGCCGTCAGAACGGTCGTCAGGGCGATCGCGACCAGCATCACGCCGGCGATCGAGCTCGCCTGCTGCCACTCGAAGCGCTCCCGGAAACGGCGAAGCGCCGCGATCATGGTCGGGCCTGCCGCCAGGGCGAAAATTACGTTGCCGGTGATATGTGCCAAATCGAATGGGATAGCTCTGACCTCAAGTACAAGGTACCGGTCCAGGGATATTTCCCCGCCGAAGCTGACCATCGTCTGAAAGTTCATCCAGGCACCGAAGACCAACCCGGCGGCACCACAGGCGAGCGCGAGCGTGAATCGATTCGCCCGCCCCTTGGTCAGGTGGTAGAGAACTCCGCCGGCGACACCGGTCATGCCCCAGGCCACCATCTGCCATGGCGTCCATATGCCCTGGCCGAGCCAGAAGTTCGAGACCAGCCCGCCGAGCGCACCGACCGCGAATCCGGGTGCCGGACCCAGTGCGTATCCCGAAAACAGGACGATGTCGGTGGTCGCGACGACGTTCGGGATCGGCGCCAGGACGATCCGCCCGGCCACGGCCAGCGCGGCGAGCACGGCGACCAGGGCGACGATCTGCGATGGCGGGCGCGAGGTCTCGTACCAGATCATGCCGCCGCCGAGGGCCAGCAGCAGGATCACCAGGGTGCCGACCTGCCAGCTCACGCGCCGGATCCCGACTGCAGGTTTTCATCCAGCCAGCGGGCCCCGTCCTCGACCCTGACCAGTCCCGGCCGGTCGAGCACCCGGGCGATCTCGGTGGCGAAATACCAGCCGCCGGAGAGGACGGTGTCGGTATCGGCGTCGGCGATCAGCTCCCCGTCACCGAGCAGCACGACCCGGTCGGCGAAGGTGGCCGCGAACTCGACGTCATGGGTCGAGATCAGGACGGCGGCGCCCCGCTCCGAGAGGTCCAGCGACAGCTTGGTCAATCCGTCCTTCAGGCCGCGGTCCATGCCGCGGGTGGGTTCGTCGAGGGCGACCAGGGCGGGCAGTGCCTCCCCTTCCATCTGACCGGCCAGGGCGATCGCCAGCGCGAGCCGCTGCCTTTCACCGCCGGAGATGTCCCGGGGATCGCTTTCGGGACTGATTTGCAGGCCGACCGCGTCGAGCGCGGCGTCGCCCAGCGGCCCGGAAAGTTCGTCCCCGACCCGTTCCCTCACCAGATAGTCACTCGGATTCTGGGTCAGCAGCGCGATGCCGCCCGGAGCGTTCACCCGGCCTTTCGCCGGGTCGATCAGGCCGGCCGCCGATTTCAGGAATGTTGATTTTCCGGCGCCGTTTCGTCCCATGAGGGCGACCCGTTCCCCCGGCTCGATCTCGAGGTCGATGCCGCGCAGGACATCGACCGGACCTTCACCGGGATCGAGCTCGACCCAAAGGCCCTTGCTGACCAGGGCTCCGGCCTTGGCGTCACGCCTCGATCGCTCGGGAGTGCCGGCGGCGGCACGGGAGCCGGAACCGGCCTGGATTCCCAGTGATCCAAGTGTGGAGCGGGCGTCGCGCACGCCGACCGGCAGCGGCTCGATCCCGGCGCAGGCGAACATGCGCGCGGCCGGGGTCGCCAGGGCCGGATCGCGGTCGGTCGCGTATCGAAGAAATTCTCGGGGCGCACCGTCGAACCTGATGCTGCCGCGTTCCATCGCGACGACCCGGTCGGCCGCGGCGAGGCAGCGTTCGATCCGGTGTTCGGCCAGCAGGATCGCCACACCCCACTCTTCGTTGAGGCGGCGAAGCAGCCAGATCAGCTCGTCGCCCGCGACGGGATCGAGCTGCGAGGTCGGTTCGTCGAGCAGTACCAGCGGGGGCCGGGTGACCAGCGCGACCGCGAGGGCCACCCGCTGCATCTCGCCACCGGAGAGTGTGCTCACGGTTCTCGGCAGCAGATGCGGGATGTTGAGTGCCAGTGCGACTTCTTCGACCGCGCGGGCCCGTTCGGCCGGATGATCACCCCGGAAGCGCAGCGGCAGGTCGAGTTCGGCCGCGACGGTGGTCGAGACGATCTGGGTTTCGGGATCCTGGGCGACGTACCCGACCACGTCGGCGAGCTGACCGGGGCCGGATTCCCTTGTGTCGCGGCCGGCGACGATCGCCGATCCGGCGATCTCCCCTCCGTGGAAATGCGGGATCAGGCCACAGGCGGCCCGCAGCAGCGAGGTCTTACCGGTTCCGGAGCGGCCTGCGAGCACGATGAACTCACCGGCTTCGACCCGCAGCGACACGTCGCGAAGGACCGGTTCGGGGGCACCGGCGTAGCGGTAGGTCAGTGAATCGATCTCGAGGGCGGGCCGGCCGATGCCGCGCTCGACCGCTCCGGTCTCAGCGATTTCCGGCATGCCGCCTCCCTCCGTGCCGCCAGGTGGTGAACCCGGCCAGGGCGAACATGAGAGCCAGCGAGATCGAGAACACGTCGGGCGAGTACCGGATCTCCGGGTACTGGACGAACTCGCCGACCTTGAGGACGAGTGAGAGCACCGCGGCGGCCATCAGGACCGTGCCCGCCACCCAGAACCGGCTGTCGAACCGGGACGGAACCTTGGCGAACCTCGTTCCGCGGGTCGATTGGCCGTAGCCCCGCAGCTCCAGGGTGGCGGCGACGTCCACCGCTCGGTCGAGCGAGCCCGAAAGCAGGCGGTGGGCCATCGCGACCCGTCCGACCGGATTGGCTCCCGGCCCGCGCAGCTCGGCCGCTTCGCTGAGGCGGGCCTGATCGCTGGCGGCCAGGGGAACCAGCCGCGAGATCAGGGTCGCGGTCAGCGCCGAACGACGGGCGACCCCGTGTACCGCCCGCAGGATCCGGTCGGGGTCGACGCAGGCGGAGTAGACCCCGATCACGACCATCGTGCCCATGGCCCGGAAGCCGATTACGGCACCGGCCGCGATCGCCTCGGCGGTGATATCGACCCGTCCCATGATCGGCCACTCGCCGAGCCGGGCGAGCACCGTGGCGCCGCGGCTGGTCACCAGGGCGTTGATCACGATCATCGAGATCGCGAGCAGGGCACCGAGCTTGAACGAGAACTTGACCGCGCGGTCGGCCAGGCAGCCGTAGCCCGCGATCGCCGCTCCGGCGGTCGCCGCGAGCAGCACCATCGGGTCGGACGAAAGGAAGCAGACGACCAGATACGCCCCGAGGAAGAGTGCCACCGGACCGAGCGACGCGGTCTGCAGGGTGCCGCGACGGGGAACGTAGGCGAGTGGGGATAGCTTCTTCATCGGAATCGAAGCTTCAGCGTATGGGCAATGAGGTGATCCGGCCGTCGAAAACGGCCGCGGCATAGCGGTGTTCAAGGTCTTCGGGGGTGAGCGCGGCGGCGGCGGCCATCACCCCGGTGTCACTTCCACCGGTCAGGAACCAGACGGGCGGCCCGTCCCCGCGGCGGGACGCGGCGACCAGCCCGGCATCCGGACCGAACTCGCGGGCGGTCTCGGCCTCCTGGTCCAGGCCGATCAGGTCGTCGGTGCCACCGGGACCCTCCCCGCTTTCGAACCGGGCGAACACTCCGCTGGAGGAGGGTGACTTTTCGAGCCTGGCGGCATCCTCGTCCCCCTTGATGTCGTTCCAGGTGCCGACGACGAACCGCAGCGTGTCATCCGATCGGGATCCGGCCTCGTAGGCGATCTCGGCCGTGACGCCGACCTTGTCCAGCTGCTTGCGGGCGACCTCACAGGCGGCCCGGTCGCTGAGGCACTCGATCCGCACCGGCCAATCGGCGTCGCCGTAGCCGGTGGCCATCGGCGCGGGATAGGCGCCGACCACCGCGCCGACATCCATCGCGTCGGTCCAGTCGCGGTAGTCCCACCACACCTTGTCGCCGGCGGTGACCGAGAAATCGGCCGATCCGAGTTCGGCGACGATGCCGTTGACCGCGAAGAACCAGTCGAGCGTGCGGCCGTCCTCGTTGCCGCCTTCGAGCCCCTCGACGGACTGCACGAAGCCGCCGCCGTAGCGGGTCTCGATCTCGGCTGAATCGTCGAGTACCCGCATCGCGGTCTCGGATTCGGTCAGATCGCCGATCTCGCGGTCGACCAGCACCTCGTTGCCGTAGTCCCGGGTCACGAGCAGCTCGACCGTACCCTCCTGGGATCCGGGACCGAGCCCGCACGCGGACACGGCGACAGCGGCCGCCGCCATGATGGCGACGACCGCTGCGCGTCTCGCTGAGACGAGCGAGGCGATTACTTCCTGATCTGGATCACGGCGCGATTCGAGGGAATCGTGCCGGCGAACTGAGCCGAGATTCGGGTCTTCCTGCTCAGCGAGATCTTGGTGTAGCCCTTGGCGTCGGTCAACGCGGCCGAGGCACCGGAGATCTTGGCGCCCTCGACCGGCTTGCGCTTGCCCTTGCCGTCGTACTCGAAGACGCGGACCTTGAACGAAGCGCCCTTCCTGACCTTCGCCGGTGCGTCGAGCACCAGTTCGTTCGGGGTGGTCTCGTTGTAGCTCTTGGCCAGGTACCAGAGCACGTCGCTGTTCTTCTTCAGCTTCGTCGCCTCGCCACCCAGCATCGAGTCGGTGTGGTTGTACTTGAGCACCCACCAGTTCTCGGCCTTGGCGACGGTCTTGCCGAACCCGCAGAGACCGAATCCGAAGTCACCGTCGGAGACCAGCATCGGACGGAGAGCGGATGAGGCCTTGGAGGCGTCGGCGAGCGCGCCGAGCGCGGTCGGGCCGGTGAGGGTTCTCGCCTTGCCGGCGGAACCGCCGAGGCAGTCGGAGTTCGGCTTGATCTTCGCGGTGCCGGTCTTGACCTTGCCGTCGAACAGGGTCTTGCCCTTGTGGGTGACGACCCGCAGATTGACCGGGATCTTGCCCGCGGCGGCGGTGCCGGTGGACAGCAGGCAGATCGCGGCCACGCCGAGCATGAGCTTCAGCAAGGTTGAAGTGAATCGATTCATCAGGTGTTTCCTTTGATTCCGGGCGGCTCGTTCGCGTAGCCGCTGTTGTCGGGACGCCCGGCATCCGCCGTGCGCAAAGCCGGTAGGTCTTCGGACTCAGACGTTGTGGGGAGGCAGCCTTCCCAAGCATTTCGCTCAGTGGCTCATGTGCCTCTCAATACGTCACTACCGCTGCGCGCCAGTTCCGGAATTTGACCGGATTCCCTGACCCCGCTCGGGGGTGCGACCGACTTCGAACGTGATGATAGTGGCTAGGAGCGGGTCGCGACCTGACAAACGGGGGCTTGGCTCCTATACCGTCCCGCGCCAATGGATTACGTCGCGCATATGCTGAGCAGCCTGCCCCTCGCCCTCGGACCCAGCTGGCTGGATCCCGAAACCCTGATCGAAAAGTTCTCGATGATCGGTCTGCTGGTGATCGTCTTCATGGAGTCGGGTCTGATGGTCGGCTTCTTCCTGCCCGGCGACTCCCTGCTTTTCACGGCGGGCCTGCTCTCCTCGACGACCGACCTGCTGCCGGACATCTGGGTGCTGGTCATCCTGATCCCGATCGCGGCGATCGCGGGCGACCAGTGCGGCTACTGGATCGGCCGCAAGTTCGGTCCGCCTCTGTTCAACCGTCCCGACAGCCGCTTCTTCAAGCGCGAGTTCGTCGACCAGACCTCAGCCTTCTTCGAGAAGCATGGTGCCCGCGCGATCATCCTGGCCCGTTTCGTGCCGATCGTGCGTGCCTTCGTCCCGGTGATGGCCGGCACCTCGAAGATGAACTACCGGACCTTCCTGACCTTCGACATCATCGGCGGGATCCTGTGGGGCGCCGGCGTGACCACGCTCGGCTACTTCCTGGGTCAGATCCAGTTCGTCCAGGATTACATCGAGTTCATCCTGCTCGGTGTCGTCGCGATCTCGGTGATCCCGGTGGTGCTGGAGCTAAACAAGGCGAGGAAGGCGGCGAGCACCCACCAGAAGCCCGAGCCTTTCGAGACCCCGATCGACGAAGAGGGCGAACCGATCCATCCCGAGGCCGACGAGGCGCGGGACCCCAGCTAGCCGAACATCGCGTCGAGGGCGGCCATGCCGCTCCTGACGACCGCCTCGTCGTCCAGGCCGGCCATCCGCTCGGCCTGGCCACCGCCGTTGTAGCCCAGGAGCAGCGGCACCCCGAAAAGCCGGTGGCCATTGACCCACGCAGCCCAGAGGCCGGGCCGTTCCGGGTCGACCCAATTGATCATCTCGGCATCGGCATCCCAGAAGACCTCGTCGAAGGCGAGGCAGAGCTTGTCCAGCAGCCCGGCACCGAGTGCGTCGATACCGGCCTGGTTCGGGGACGGAAGCGGCGGATCGAAAGCGATGCTCCCGGCCTTCAGCACGCCGATCGGCACTGTGACGACGACCGCGTCGGAGGTGAACGTCTCGCCTCCGGCCAGTTCGGTCACGACGTCGCTGCCGTCACCGTAGGAGATCGAGCTGACGGTCGATTCCGTACGCACCGGAATCTCACCGGCACCTTCGATCACCAGATCTGAGTAGCTGCCCTTGATCAGAGCGTCGCCGCCCCGCAGATAGTCACCTTCGTCGGTCGCGAGGAAAGCGAGCCGTTCCGGATCGACCCCATATTCCTGGGCGATCTCAGATACACAGGCCCATTGGAGCCCTATCGATCGGCGCCGGGGAAGCAGGTCGGCGACCGTGGTCGTCGCCGGGTTCCGGCGACCCCAGTCGAAGGAGGCGAGGCCGCGCCGCAGCTGCCGTACCCCTTCGATCGCCTCCCGCTCCTGACCGAACACGGGAAATCCGAACTCGTACTCGAAGGGAATGGTCTCGACTCCCTGGTTGCGGGCCAGTTCGGCCAGGGGGTTGCCGGCGACTCCGTGAATCCAGGCGGCTCCCATCTCCACCGGAGTGCCGTCCAGCCATTCGGTCCGGACACGTCCACCCAGCCGGTCCCTGCCTTCGAGGACGGTGATTTCGAATCCGGCATCGATCAGATCCCGGGAACAGGCCAGGCCCGCGGCACCGGCTCCGATCACGACGACCTTCGAACCCGGCCCCGCCACCCCCACCACTTCGGAAGCGGCCCGGAGACCGGATTCCACGGCTCCGTGCACCATCGCGGGCGAGTCGATCGAGGTCGCTTCCCCGGCGAAGAAAAGCCGGTCGGCGACCGGTCGCGCCAGCTTTCGCCTTGCCTCGATCCCGAGCGGGTCGGGAGCCAGGTAGGAGTAGGAACAGAGCGAGAAGGGGTCTCGGGACCAGTTGCTCCGCAGGTAGGCGGTCGGTGCCGGAATCCCGTACCCGGGCAACGACTCGAGAACCGTCGGATCGGCCGTGAACGGCACCCGGCAGGCACCGAGCCCGATCGCGGCCATGACCCCCAGCCCACTCCCGATCAGTTCACGCCGGTTCATCAGAGTCCGCGGTCCGGTTCCACGATTTCACCCTAGTCGAACCGCCTCCGGCCGAAGTCGGCCTCTGTAGCCTCCCTCCCGTGCGTCGCACCCTCGGATTGCTCATAGCTTCTGCCGCCCTGCTCTGCATGCCCGCATCGGCCGGCGCGGTCACCATGAAGACGACCAAGTTCGTCGCCTACTTCGAGGGCTTCCTGTCCTGCCCCTACAACGATCCCGCCGGACATGCCACCATCGGCTACGGCCACCTGCTCCATTACGGGGGCGTGACCAAGAAGGACAAGCGCAAGTGGGGATGCATCACCGAGACCGAGGGCCTGAAGCTGCTGCGCAAGGATCTGCGGGAGACCGAAGCCGAGGTGCTGGAACGGATCGAGGGAGCGACCGTGACACCATCGATGATCACCGCCCTCACCTCCTTCGCCTTCAACCTGGGTGCCGGAGCGCTCGATCCCCGGCACACCAAGGGCCAGCCGCGCGGCACCGCGAT
Source organism: Solirubrobacterales bacterium (assembly GCA_035502775.1). GTDB lineage: Bacteria > Actinomycetota > Thermoleophilia > Solirubrobacterales > 70-9 > 67-14. Next base: position 7,850 of record DATJUB010000002.1, read on the forward strand.
CGCCAGACGGGTCATCCAGGGCAAGTACCGCCGGGCCGGCAAAGACATGCTGCTCTACGACGGAATCATCGTCGACGGCAAGCGCTACGAACTGAAGGGACTCCAGATCCGCCGCCGCAAGGAGTACCGCCTGATGATCAAGGACATCGACAAGATCAACGCCTGCGGAACGAAATGCCCCACCACCGGCGGGACCAGTACCGGTTCATCCGGTGGCATTACCGTCAACTAGTCCCCTCCACACTTTCCTTCCTCAACGATGCTGCTTCGGACACCTAACGCCCGGGCGACGTGACGAGGTCGCAGGTCGATCGGTGCATATCTCAGCGAGGCTTCGACCCCATTCGACGCCTTGTCCGCCCCAGGTGGCAACGCTTGAATTTGCGGCCGCTTCCGCACGGACAAGCATCGTTTCTGCCGACGCCCCTTGCTTCATCGTCGTAGATCGGAAGGTAGACGAAAGCGCCTCCAACTATTAGTTCTTCCAGCTCGTCTTCAATATCGAGGCCAAAGTGAATCGCTACGAGGCGAGCCATCTCCGCCAGGGTCCACCATGCCGACTGAAGCGCCATCGAGGCAGCAACGATGCCTGGACCTCCCCGATGGGCTGGCCCGATGCTAAGGGCCAAGCCCTCAACGCTAACTTCGCTGACCTTGGAGAGAAGGCTTTCAGGCGTGGCATGCAGAGTCTGGTTGTGGGACCTCAAGGCCGCGCTCCGGAATTTGAGTAGCGCATCGCGACGATCCTCTTCCCATCCTTCAGAGATCTTGTCGCTGAGCCTTCGGAGGTCGTTGGGGTCTGTCCACATCTTTTCGCCATATCGCCCGAATTTCTTCTGGAGCCCTTCGAGATCATCCGGGTCAAGCAAACGGCCGGCTTGGACCTCCCCCGCTGAAATCCAGCCATTGGAAATCGCCATCCTGATCTCGAGGTGGTCATTCAGGGTTCCAGCTTCAAGAAATCGCTCAGGAGCCTGGTCGGGGTTCAGGTGGACCCAGTTGGCGACGACCATCCCTTCAAACATGGATCGACAAATCATCATCGCCTGATCCGCGAAGCCCATCGCGATCAAATCGGCGCATACCCATGCGGATGTGAGGGTGCGGCTTAGTTCCATCGCGACAATCTCGTCCGCAGTGAGGTCGTGGGGGTCGCTCTTCTGGATTGTTCGTCCTTGCCAGGGCGAAGTGGCATCCATGACGAAGTTCCGCAGGCGCCTTAGTTCGGCAATCTCGCCCTCGTGGGACTTCCATACGTCGCCGATCGCTGCTTGGTCCAACTGAGGCCCCACGTCTCCAATCGGGAGCCGTTCGGCAGCGGGCTTTCCCTTAGACCTTCCCATGCGATCCCCTCAAACACCGAAACCCGCCTCCAGTGCGGGTTTCTGTTATACCGCTACGGGGATTCGAACCCCGGTTTCCGGACTGAGAATCCGGCGTCCTAGACCCCTGGACGATAGCGGCAAGCGACGGCCATATTAGCAATCAGGGGCAGGACGACGGTTGGTCGCCCCAGGCGTTAGAGTTCCCATCTCCGTGCGGCCGTGGCGGAACTGGTAGACGCGCAGGCTTCAGGTGCCTGTGTCCGAAAGGATGTGGAGGTTCGACTCCTCTCGGCCGCATAGCGAAGCTCTCGATTCGAGCGCGGAGCGCTTCCCCCCGAATGTCTCGACCGGCGAATCGCCCGGGACAGGCGGGGAAGTTTCCGTGCCGTTCCCGGCGTCATTTCGACGACGAGCGGACACGATGCCGCTCCGTGAAATAGTTGCCGCGTGAAGATCTATTCGTGGAACGTGAACGGCATCCGGGCGGTCATCAACAAGGACGAGCTCGATCCGTTCGTGAAAAAACACCATCCGGACATCATCTGCTTCCAGGAGACCAAGGCTCAGCAGGGACAGGCCGTGATCGACCTGCCCGAGTACGAGGAGTACTGGAACTCGGCCGAGAAGAAGGGCTACTCCGGCACCGCGATCTTCACCAAGATCAAGCCGATCTCGGTCCTCAACGACCTGACCGACGACTACTCGGTCGAGTTCGGCCTGGTCGATGACGGCTACGGCGATCCGCTCAAGGAAGGCCGTATCCTCACCGCCGAGTACGAGAAGTTCTTTCTCGTCACGGCCTACGTGCCGAACGCGAAGCGGGACCTGACGCGGCTGGAGCTCCGGCACAAGCAGTGGGACCCCGCCCTGCTCGCCCACCTGCGCGAGCTGGAGCGGGACAAGCCGGTGATCTTCTGCGGCGACATGAACGTCGCCCACACCGAGGACGACCTCGCGAACCCGAAGGCCAACGTCGGTGAGCACGGCTTCACCGACGAGGAGCGCGAGGGATTCCAGAACTTCATGGACGCCGGTTTCATCGACACCTTCCGGCTCTTCACCCAGGGCAACGGCCACTACTCGTGGTGGTCCTACATGTCGAAGGCCCGCGAACGCAACGTCGGCTGGCGGATCGACTACTTCCTGGCCTCGGGTTCGCTCAAGGACGCGATCGTGGGGGCCGAGATACACGACGACGTGATGGGATCCGACCACTGCCCGGTCAGCATCGAGCTGGACCTGGACCGGCTGGGCTGACCCATCTTGGGGACGGCCCAGCCCTGATCCTTCAGGTCGCGCTCGAGTCAGGGGATGGTGATTCCAAACGCCGCCTTGGCCCTGTCGATCGGTTCGGCCGATGCCATGCCGCATCCAGCCGGAGAGCCCGGGCTCGAGCCGATGTGGGTTCCGGTCGCTACCTTGATCCCGCCGAAGTCGAACACCCACGGTCCCCCGCTCATTCCGTAGTCCGTACACGCGCCGGTGATCCCCAGGGTCCCGTTGACGGTGGTGGCTCCCACCGGGGCCGAGTAGTTGTTCGACGTGATGGTTCCACAGGTCTGCCGTCCTTGACCGGTGTCACTGGAAATCGCGTTCAGGCACACGACTATTCCCGTGGGAGGCAGTGCCACGAAGGACGAACCCACCACCACGGGGTTGCCGGTATTCCAATCGGCATATTTGGACGCGATGCCGAAGTTCGAGGCGACTTCGTCGTATCTCAACAGGCCGCGATCCCCTGCGGAATTGAACTGGAATTCGGAGCGGAGGGCAAGTCCCGCATAGCCGCAATTGATCTTTCCCGAATAGCAACTCCGCCAGTACCGATAGAGCTCCGGACCGGGAAGGAGACAGTGTCCTGCGGTGAGCACCACGTGACGTCCGAGGTCATCTCTGCCGACGAAACCGGTCGAGCAGGTGAGCCACACGGGGTCATAGCCGTCTAGGTTTTCGCCGGCCACGATGTCGTTGCAGTAGGTGTTGGAGCAAGCTTCAGCGCGCCCCACCAGCTCGTTTCGTTCGACGATCTCTCTCGTAGTGCCGAACCGATCGTCGAGCGCCCCGGAGATCTTCGCCCGGCCCGATGAGGCCAACTCGCTTGAAATAGAGATCAGCGGTCGTCCCCCCTCCACCGATACCAATGCCTCATGCCGAGAAATCTCATCCTCGAAGCGAGCCCGTAGTTCCTTGACATGCAGATTCAGCTCACGCTCGTTGAATCCGACCACCTCAACTTGCATGGGCACGGGAACATTCTGTTCGTCGAACACCCTCTCGGCGAGCTTCACGCCATCCGCGGAGCGAACTTTCACGTTGAAGTACCCCGCCCGCGGGACGAACTCGAACGAGGTGAACTCCTCGCCGAGGCTTTCCGGGAGAGCGCTGCTCAGCGGGAATGCGTACCCCTGAGCGGATGCTCGATGTGTGGCCGCCTTTTCCGAGAGATCAAACTCGTCTTGGTAGAACTCGATCGTCGCGGAACTGGTTTCTCCGCCGAAGGCCGGTGTGACGACACCCCCTGAAAAAAGAACGACGACGGCCGACAAGCCCAGCAACCTTCCCAAACGTTCCAAAAGCAACCGCATCTCTAACCTTCCTACGTCGTGTATTCGAACTGGCAGATACAGGTGAATCGGTAGACCCTGACGTCAGCCATCGTTGAGTCTCTCCAGTTGGAATCGGGCTTTTTGGATTTCCGGCTCGATGAGCTCGACGGTCATGAGCCTCTGAGACCTGTGCCCCGCCTCGATGGCGGCATCTCTACCCGACCGCAATGGCAATCCGCCCGACATTCGCCGCCACGCCCTTCGCGGACGCCCTCAACTTGACCTTGAATCTGCCCTTCTTGGAGAACTTCACCTTCACACTGATCGTCTTCGAAGCACCAGGCGCGATGTTTCCACCCGAAGCCTTGCCCGAAGCGCCCTTACCGCTGGCGGCGATCTTCACGCCCTTCGCGATCGCGGTGCCAGTGTTCTTCACCGTCACCTTGTAAGTGCCCTTCTTACCCTTCTTCACCGACTTCGGTCCCTTGACCTT
>DATJUB010000003.1:0-40446 GCA_035502775.1 Solirubrobacterales bacterium
CAGAAAACGCACCCACCCCAGTCACTAACCAACCGAGACCCCCGCAGCCCGACCGGAACCGGGGAGGCTGCGGGACCTAGCTCGAACTTCCGAACACATCGATGATGCGCTCGTTGTACTCGGTGATCTGCTCGTTCGGGATGAAGTAGGTCGGGGCTCCGGGGAAGATCGCGTCGGCGAACTGGGCGACTTCCTCCACCTTCGCCTTGACCTTGTCAGGGGTGCCGACCGCGCAGTACTGCTCGACCATCTCGTCCGGGATCGCGGCGGCGACGCCTTCGATATCTCCCTTGCGGAACGCGGCGGCGGCGTTGGCCGCGTTCTCGCCGAAGCCGTGGAGTTCGTAGAGCGGCATGTAGGTCTTGACCGTCGAGTAGAAGGCGACCGTGCGCCGAGCGGCGTCCATGCCTCGTTCGTAGTCGTCGTCGATCGCGACGCAGACACTCGGCAGGTAGGTGAAGTCCGCCCGGTTCCGGCCGGACCGGGACAGTCCGAGCTCGAAGGCGGGCACGATCTCCTGCTCGATCCATCGGGCGGAGCAGAGCGGGTGGCCGATCAGGCCGTCGGCGACGTCGCCGGCCATGCGTGACATGCCTTTCTGGACCGCGGCGGTGTAGATCGGGATGTCGGCCCGCACCGGCGGGGTCGCCCGGTACCAGCCTTTGATGTCGAGGTCGTAGTACTCGCCCTTGAACGCGACCGACTCTCCCGCGGCGGCGGCATGGATGATCGCGCGCACGGCCTGGATCGTTTCCCGGAGATGCGGCGCCGGCCGGCCGTACTCGGCGTTGTGCCACGTCTCGTTGAGGCGCTTGACGCCGGGACCGAGGCCGAGCCGGAACCGTCCGCCGGAGATCTCGTCGATGTCCATCGCGCTCATCGCCATCGTCATCGGGCTGCGGACGAATCCCCAGGCGATCGCGGTCCCGATGTCGATCGATTCGGTCTGGGTCGAGAGATAGGTGGTCTGGGTGAACGCGTTTCTGAAAAGCTCGATCGCCCAGATCGACTCGATTCCACCGGCCTCGGCCTTTCTCGCCAGAGCGGCCATGTCCGCCGGTGTGGTTCCCATTGCGCCTATCGAAACACGGTCCATTGCGTTCATCGGCCGCAGGCTATCTGGTGTCGAATCCACCCGCGATCGGGAAAGAAGTGATCCGAAACGGTTGCGCCTACGAAAAACATTCTGTATGAATGTCTGAAGATTCACGTACGTGGGCGTACGCAAGACTGGAAGCTTCGCGAAACGAAACAGACAGGGGACAAGTTGAACACTCAGTATTCAGCTCGAGGACGATTCAATAGGGGACCGGCGCATCTCGCCGCTTTGCTCAGCCTGACGATCGCCGCGCTGCTGCTCTTATCCGGATTCGCCGCCAAGTCCGCGTCGGCGGAACCAGTGAAGTTCAGCTTCGATGAGGGGGTGATCAATCTCGGCTCCGACCCCGGCACCAACGGCCTGAAGGTCATCGATCCGGCCGCGACGCCACCCGACGCACCCGCGACCCTTGCGGGCGAGGTCAGCGGCACCGACTTCACCGCGGCCCCCTCGGGATTCGTGTTTCCCCCGAAAACAATCGAGAACGTGGCCGCCGGACAGGACGCGACGGTCACCATCACCGCCTCCGGGGCGATCACCGGATCCTTTGATTCCGCGACCGGCGCGACCGACATCACCCTGCCGGTGAACGTCGAGATCAAGGTGGGTGCTCTCGCGACATGCACCACCAGCTTCCCGCTGGAGCTCGACACGACCCAGACCCTGGTGGGACAGCCACCGAACCCGGACCATCCGGCGGCACCGTTCGACCCTTCCACGAGTGAGGGCTCGATGGTCGCGCTGTGGACGAGCATCCCCGCCTCCAGCGGAGGCGGCCTCTGCCCGACCGTCGACGGCCTGATCGGTGGGGCCGGAGGAATCTGGCTGTCCGGCACGGGCGGCATCGACCAGGGCATCTTCACCGTGTACCCGGGTGGGGAGGGCACGACCTTCGGAACATCGATCGGGGGCTGGAGCAGCACCGCCGACTACGCGCCCCTGTGCGGCCTCGTTCCCGGGGTGCTCTGCCCGGCGGTCGCCGGCGCCTTCTCTCCCGACAACGGAGCCGACGGAGCCACCGACGGATTCATCCAGGACACGGTGACCGGGCTCCTGATGCTGCCGACAGCGCTCGGCCAGAACTCGACCGCGATCTGGACGAGTCCTGACTTCACCTACGAAGGAGCCCAGGGCGAACCGGCCGAGAGCCTCTCCTTCTCCCTGGCGAGGAAAACGAACATCACCGACCTGCTGACCCGGGCGGCCGCTTCCTACAGCGTCGATCTGGTCAAGGTGAGCGATTCCTCGGTGATTTCCCTGGTGGCCGATCAAGCCGCATCCGAATCATCATCGTGGACGGTCCAGGCCGGTGAGGCACTGGAACCGGATGCCCTGGAGATGGGTGCGGAGTACCGGGTCGTGATCACCTCGACGATCACCACCGACCTGCTCGGAGCCCTGCCCGGCGGCACCCTGGGATACGACGAGGTCGCCCTGGTCGCCTCCCGCCCGTCCGAAGGCCCGACGGGCCCCACCGGGCCGACCGGACCCACCGAGCCGACGGGACCTTCGGGACCGACCGGGCCGACCGGCCCGATCGACTGGCCGCCCAACGGAAACCCGCCGAAAACAACACCGCCCAACGGCTCGACCGCGATCTACGACGGTGAGTTCCTCTACCTGCGGCTGAAGTGTCCCGCCCGCTTCAAGCCGAAATGCCAGGGCAGCGCGACCGGAGTCACGAAGAAGCGCAGGCTGGTCAAGCCGATCACCTCATCGAAGTCAGCGGCCCAGAAGGCCGGCAAGTGGAAGGTGGTCAAGCTGAAGGTCAAGCCCAAGTTCAAGAAGCGAGTCGACGGGTACGCCAGGAAGCCGGGCAAGAAGCTGCTTGTGGTCCGTCAGACCGTGAGATCCAAGCAGTACAGGAAGGGCAAGCGCCAGACGGTGTTCCACCGGTACAAGGTGCGCACGGCCACCGCGTAGCCCTCCATCCAGAAAAGAAAGGCCGGTGGCTCCCTCTCTCCAGGAGCCACCGGCCTCTTTTCGTTCTATCGACTCAGCTTCAGCTGATGCGCTGAATCAAAGTGCCGGTGCCGATGCCTCCGCCGCAGCACATGGTGAGCAGGCCGATCTCCTGATCGGTGCGCTCGAGCTCGTGGAGCAGGGTGGTCATCAGGCGGGCACCGGTCGATCCGAGCGGATGCCCGATCGCGATCGCGCCGCCGTTGACGTTGACCTTGTCCATGTCCGGCTTCAGTTCCTTCTCCCAGGCGAGCACGACCGAGGCGAAGGCCTCGTTGATCTCGACCAGATCGATGTCGTCCATGGTCATCGAGTTGCGCTCGAGCAGCTTGCGGGTCGCCGGGATCGGTCCGGTGAGCATGATCACCGGGTCGACGCCGACGGCGGTCTGGTCGAGGATCCTGGCCCGCGGCTTCAGGCCGAGCTCGTCGGCCTTCTCACGGGTCATCAGCAGCATCGCCGCGGCTCCGTCGGATACCTGTGAGGCGTTGCCCGCGGTGACGTTGCCGTCTTCCTTGAAGGCGGGCTTCAGGCCGGCGAGGGTGTCGACCGAGGTGCCGGGACGGATGCCCTGGTCGGTCTTCAGGACCTCTCCGTTGACCGTGACCGGAATCATCTCGCGGTCGAAACGTCCCTCTTCGGTCGCGCGCTGCGCGTTGGCGTGCGAGCGCACCGCCAGCTCGTCCATCTCGGTGCGGGAGATGTTCCACTTCTCGGCGATCATCTCGGCCGAGATGCCCTGGTTGACCAGGTCGTACTGCTCCATCAGCTCCGGCGAGTAGGCGAATCCGTATTCACCCATGACCTTGGCCGCGTCGCCGAAGGAGATCTTGCTCATGAACTCGACGCCGCCGCCGACCATGACGTCATGGACGCCCGAGGCGATCATCGCCGCCGCGTAGTTCACTGCCTGCTGGGCGGAACCGCACTGGCGGTCGATCGTGGTGGCCGGGGTCTCGATCGGGAAGCCGGCCTCGAGCCAGCCGTTGCGGCCGATGTTGATGCTCTGGACACCGAACTGCTGCACGCAGCCGGCGACCACGTCTTCGACCAGGGCCGGATCGATCCCGGCACGTTCGATGAGCTCCTTGTAGGTGAGGGCGAGAAGGTTCGAAGGATGGAGATCCTTGTAGTAGCCCTTTTCCTTGTGACCGCGGCCGACCGGAGTCCTGACCGCCTCTACGATGACGACTTCGCGTCCGCCAAACTTGCTCATCAAAAACCTTTCGTCAAGATGTTGCAGGAATGCCCGATATCCAAGGGCCAAACTGACCTCTCAGAATACCTGATTGACTCGTCAGTCAATAAACAAACCACGGCATCAGGGAACGAGACTCGATGAGTGATAACCCATACCCCGAGCTGGCGATAGCCGGCACCGGCGCCATCGCCACAGGCCTTGCCGCGCTGGCCTCCCGCGACTCCGAACGAGTATGGATGCTCGCCCGATCACAGGATTCCGCCGACCGCGCCACCCGAGCGGTCGAGAAGGCATCCGCCCGGATCGAAGGCGCCGACCCGTCGCGGGTCATCGCGACCGTCGAACCCGGCGATCTGGCCGGCTCGAGGCTGATGGTGGAGGCGATCGTCGAGGATCTCGACGCCAAGGCGGAGATCCTCGCCACTCTGGGCCATGCCGCTCCCGAGGCCGACCTCTCCACCACCACCTCCTCCCTTTCCGTGACCGCGCTGGCCCGTTCCTGCGGCCATCCGGAACGGGTCTTCGGCCTGCACGTGTTCAATCCGGTGCCGGTCATGAACCTGGTCGAGATCTGCCTGCCGGAGACCGCCGACCCGGCGATCGGCGACCGCGCCCGCAGTTGGTGCGAAAGCCTCGGCAAGACCCCCGTGTTCGTGCCGGACACACCCGGCTTCGTGGTCAACCGGCTGCTCTTCCCCTACCTTTTCGACGCAGCCCGCTTCCGGGAGAAGACCGGCATGGAGTCGGCCGACGTCGATACCTGCATGACCCTGGGTGTGGCCCATCCGATGGGCCCCCTGGCCCTGCTCGACCTGATCGGGCTAGATGTCGCGGTCGCGATCGGAGAGGCGCTCCACACCGAGTCCGGCAAGGAGGATCACCTCGCTCCGGAATCGGTCCAGAGCCTGGTGCGAGCCGGAAAGCTCGGCCGCAAGACCGGCTCCGGTTTCTACGAGTACGGCTGAGTCTCAGGCCAGGGCGCTGATCTCTGCCGCCAGTTCGAAGTCGGCGGGGGTCAGTCCACCCTCCGAGTGGGTCGAGATCGAGACCCGGACCTTGTTCCAGGAGATCGCGAGATCGGGGTGATGCCCCATGCGCTCGGCCGGGGCGACGAGTGAGTCCACGAACCGGACCGAGCCGACGAAATCCTCGAACACGAACTCGCGCACGATCTCGTCGCCGTCCCGGCTCCATCCGGCGAGCGGTGCCAGCCGCCGCTCGATCTGTTCGTCGTTCAGAAGTGCCATATTGGTCCCTTCATGCGTATCGCCAGCCTCGTTCCGTCTTCCACCGAGATGCTATTCGCCCTCGGACTCGGCGATCAAGTCGTCGCGGTCACCCATGAGTGCGACCATCCGGCCGAGGCGGCCCGGCTGCCCCACCTGAGCGACACGGTGATCCCGCCCGGACTCTCGCCGGCCGAGATCGACGCCGAGGTCAAGCGGGTGGTCGGGCTCGACAGGCCGCTCTACAGCCTGAAGGAGGATGTGCTGCGCGCGGCGGAACCGGACCTGATCATCGCCCAGGATGTCTGTGCGGTCTGCGCCGTCTCCTACGACGACGTCGTCTCGATCGCGGCCCGGATGCCGGGCCGGCCGACCGTGCTGAAACAGGACCCGACCGACCTCGCCGCCGTGCTGGACAACGCCGAGGAGGTCGCGGCGGCGGCGGGCGTCCCCGAATCGGGCCTGGAGCTGAAACGAAGCCTTCGTGACCGCATCGACCGGGTCACATCGGCGGTGTCAGGGACCGGCCGCCGGTCCGTGGTCGCGCTCGAGTGGCTCGATCCGCCGTTCACCGGAGGCCACTGGGTTCCCGAGATGATCGAGTTGGCCGGCGGGACCGACCTCGTCGGCCGGGCCGGGGAGAAATCGGCCGAGACCACCTGGGAGGAACTGGGCGAGCTGAACCCCGACGTGGTCGTGGTCATGCCGTGCGGCTACTACGTCGACGAGGCCCGGGAGCAGGCTCTCGCCTACCTGGAACGCATCCGTTCGCTCGGGCCGCGGCAAGTGTTCGCGGTGGATGCCGCCGCGTCCTACTCACGCCCGGGCCCGAGACTGGTCGAGGGGGTCGAGCTGCTCGGCCACCTGCTTTATCCCGAGTTGGTGGACGCGCCCGAAGGGCTCTCCTTCGAGGCCGTGCCGATCGACTGACTGCCGGGAGTCCGGCCTCAGAAGCCGAAGACGTTCAGCAGGCCGATGATGAAAGTCTGGGTCGGGGGCGGCTCCGAGACCGTGATCGCGGCGATCGCGGAAAGCACGCCGATCGCCGCTATGCCGGCGTACTCGATCGCCCTCGCGTTGGCACCGAGCCGGCCGCGCTCTCCCGCGATGATCAAAGCTCCGCAGAGCAGGCCGGCGGCCAGACCGCCGATGTGACCGCCGATGCTGATCCCGCTGATCGAGAAGGTGAGGACCAGATTGATGCCGAGGATCAGCCCGACCTCACGGGCCAGGTCGGTCAGACCACGGCCCTGGGCGATCACGAAGACCGCTCCGAAGATTCCGAAGACGGCACCCGACGCGCCGACCGTCGGAACATTGCTGCCGGAGACGAGGATCGCGCCGAACGAACCGGCCAGCAGACAGACGAAATAAACCAGGACGAACCGAACCGTGCCGATCGAGGGTTCCAGAACCTTGCCCAGGAAGAAGAGCGCGAACATGTTGAACGCGAGGTGCATGAATCCCGCGTGGAGGAACCCGCCGGTGATGATCCGGTACCACTCCCCGTCGGCGACCGCGTAGCCGAGCAGCGAGAAGTCGACGAACACGGGGCCGCCGATCGAGCTGAACCCGCCGGAACCGGTGGCGATCGTCAGCAGGAAGGCGATCACGTTGGCACCGATCAGCGCGAATGTGGCCGGCGTGCCGCCGGTGGCGCTGACCGCGGCGGGGCCGCTCCGCACTCTGGTCTTCTCCCGTGCGCATTCCGGGCAGCGGAAACCGACCGGGGTCTGGATCATGCAGTCCGGGCAGATGGGTCGGCCGCAGCTCGAGCAGGAGACGCCGGTCTCGACGTGCGGGTGGCGATAGCAGGTAGGCAAGAAGTGGAAGCCTAAACTAAGGGGACTGCGGCGATACTTGACAGTCGGGAGAATGACCCCGTGGAGAGGATCGGATACAGCCGTCTTTACGCAACAGTCTCCGGTGCCGTGCTGGTCGTACTTGGCCTGGCGGGCCTGCTCGAGAACTCGCAGTTCGACTTTCCCGAGCTGACTTCGGACCTGCTCGGCTTCTACACGGTGAACGGCTGGGCCAACGTGTTCCACGTCGCGATCGGCCTGCTGGCGCTGCTCATGGCCCGTACCTGGTCCCGTCTCTACACGCTGCTCGCGGCCGTTATCTTCCTCGGCCTGGGGTTCTGGGGGCTGTTCGCCGCTGACGGCACTCTGCTGCTCTCGAAGCTGCCCGCGATGCGCTCGGTCAACCTGCTCAACCTGATCCTCGGGTTCTCCGCCCTGGCCTGCCTGCTCGCGGTGCACCGGAACCGGATACGGGCGATCGTCTCCGATCGTGTCCGCAGGCGGCGCACCCGGACCAGCCGCCGTGAACGGCGCCGTCGCCGGAAGAGGACGCTCGGTTCGAAGCCGAAGCGGCGATCGAAACCGAGTGTCAGCTCAAAGCCCGGTTCGTGAACGGGCGTCCTTGATCACGGCGCCGAGCCGCGACGAACGCTGACGCCCTCGCCGGCGAACCTCGAACACGACGAGCGCGCCGGTCGCCAATCCTCCCGCCGCCACCGCGACGACGGGCCGCACCCAGTTCCCGGGATCCCGCAGCGATTTCATCTCGCTTTCGGTCAGCTCATCGGCCCAGTCACTCAGGTCGGAGGCGGCCGCCTCCGAGATCGCTGCGAAGCGATTCTGCAGGCGGGTCGACATCCGCTCGGGCGGCTCGATCGGCCGCAGCACGTCGGAGAGAAGATCCTCTACTCGAATTTCATCCATGTCCGGCTTCCTCCAATCGCTCTTGAAGCTGCTTGATCGCCCGGTGAATCAGAACCTTGGTCGCGCCGTCGCTCTTGCCCATGGTCCGGGCGATCTCCCGGTTGTCCATTCCGAGAGCGAACCTCATCACCAACGCCTCTCGCCGTTCTTCCGGCAGTTCCTGGATGTTCTCCATGACCGCGCGCAACTCCTCCCGGCCCTCGACCACATCCTCGGTCGAGTGCTTCGCCGATGGCGGCTCGATGCTCTCGAGCGGGGTCTGCGGCCGTCTCGACCTGTCCCGGTAGAAGTTCGCGGCGAGATTGTGGGCGATCCGGATCAGCCAGGGACGCAGCGGACGCCCGTCCGATTCGCGTCTCGCCCGGGCATAGTGCCGGTAGGCCTGAAGAAAGGTCTGTTCGGTGAGGTCTTCCGCGTCGTGATGGTTCCCCACGCGGTAGTAGCAGTAGGAATAGACATCCCGAAGGTGGTCCCGGTACAGCCGTTCGAAGCCACGGTCGACCTCGGCCTTGGACTCGAGCGGCGGCGCTTCGGCCCCGCTGCTCTCTGTTTCGGCGTCGCTCACCCGGCCACCCTACCCCGTGTTCCGAGAGTTCCGGCCGGGTGGGTCGCATCAGGCGGCCCGCTTTGAATGGCCGACCCTTCTCAGGGCCGCCACCCACTCGTCCGAGGTGATGTCGCCGGTGACCAGGTCGGCGAGTCCCTGCAGCGCGTCGGCCGGACAGCCAGCGGCATTGACCGTGGCGGCGATCTGGGGGACCGAATCGAGCCCCTCGGAGGCCTGGCCGATCGCGTCTCGGACCTGGTCCGGAGCCGTACCCCGGCCGAGCAATTCCCCGGCACGGCGGTTTCTGCTGCCCTCGGCCATCACGGTCGCGAGCAGATCACCGACTCCGGCCAGGCCGTTGAAGGTGTTCAGTTTCGCCCCGCGGGTCACGGCGTACTGGACGCATTCCTGCCAGACGGCCGCGGCCGCGATCCCGGCCGCGTTCAGGCCATGCGGCTCAGCGGCCGCGGCGGCCAGCACGGCCGCGTTCTTGGCGGCGCCGGACATCTCGACGCCGACCACGTCCTCCGAGCGTTCGCAGACCAGCCCCGCCCGGTCGAAGACGTCACCGAGCTGGGTGCGGAAATCGGCGTCGCCGGTGCCCAGCACCAGGGCGGCCGAGCCGGACACGGCCTCGCGGGCGTGCGCGGGGCCGCCGAGGCAGGAGATCCCGCGGGACTGGACCCGCTCGGCCACATACTCGGAGGGAAGCTGGCCCTTCGGCGCGACCAGGCCCTTGGCCAGCAGCAGAACCCCGGCCCTTCGGCCGATCCGGTCGGCGACGGCGCCGACCGCCTGGGGATATGCCGCCGAAGGCACCGCGAGACAAAGCAGGTCGACGCCACCCAGCTCGATCTGGCTGGAGGTGCGGATCTCGATCGCGTCCGGCAGCCTCACCCCCGGCAGGTACCGTTCGTTTTCCCTTGCCAGGGAGATCGCCTCGGCCTGTTCTTCGGTGCGGGTGCCGAGCTGAACCTCCAGCCCTCCACGAGCCAGCAGCACCGCCACCGCGGTACCCCAGCTGCCGGCACCGATCACGGCGGCCCGGCGCATCGGCGGCAGGCCGCCGATGTCCTCCCATTGAAGCTCGATGTTCGGCCAGATCCGCGAGGTGACCGAGGCGGCCAATGCCGGTGAGGGGTTCTCGGCATGAGGGAACGACATCGGGCGTCCCACCCTGATCTTGACCTTGCGGGGACGGATCGCGAAGCCGTTGCGCACGTTCTCGCTGCCGCTGATCGCGACCGGGACGACCGGGACGCCGCTCCGCAGCGCGAGCCGTCCGACTCCGCGCTTCGGGGTTCCGAGAGAGCCCTTACGGATCCGGGTTCCCTCGGGGAAGATGCAGATGGTGCCGCCCCGAGCGAGCACGGTCTCGGCGGTCTCGATCGCGGCCTCGTCGGCCTCGCCCCTGCGGATCGGGAAGGCGCCGACCCGGCAGAGGATGAATCCCTGCCAGCGTTTCTCGAAAAGCTCGACCTTGGCGACGTAGTTCATCGGCTTGCCCCATGGCAGACAGCAGCCGATCACGAATGGATCGAGGAAGGAGCGGTGGTTCGCGGCGACGATCGTGCCGCCCTTGATCCTGGAGTTCTTCCTGCCCTGGCGTGAAAGTCGCAGGTAGATCAGGAAGATCGGCTGGAGCAGGCAGCGGGCAACAAAATAGAGGCCACGGTTCACACCGTGGCGCCTCGTGAAATCGTGGTATTCGGCCAGCTGCTCGGGAGTCACAGGGTTCGTTACACGCTAGATGGCACGACGTTACAGCTCGGTGACAAATCGGCACCCTGCGGATGCAGCCGGTGACACGGAACTGCCAAAGCCCACCTCCGGACTTGAACCGGAAACCTCCTGTTTACAAGACAGGTGCTCTACCAATTGAGCTAGGCGGGCATCGGGGTTTCGCCACCCGTCTCCCGCACGAAGCGTGGGACGGACGTCAGGACCCGATCCTTGTGTCCCCAGAATATGACGAAGCGGGGACCGGTGGCTGGTCCCCGCTTCGGCAAAACCGGATTTGAGTTGAAACCGGCCGGGTTCAGACGGCTACGTCGCGCGAGTCCAGGTGCCGGCTGACCTTGCGCTTGACGCGCTGCAGTGCGTTGTCGACGGTCTTGGTGTCGCAGCCGAGCAGCATCGCCACCTCTTCGTAGGAGCGGTCCTCGAGGTAGTAGCCGAGCACGCTGCTCTCCATCTCGGAGAGGGTCGCCCGCAGGCAGGAGACCAGGCTGCCGAGTTCCTCGGACGAGATCGCCTGGTTCACCGGGTCGAACGCGGTCGGGCCGGGAAGGATCTCCTCCATGGTCGTCTCCGACTCGCCGTTCGCGGCCGGGGACTGGCCGAAGGAGACGTACTGGTTGAGGGGTGCGTGCTTGTTGCGGGTGGCGGTCTTCACCGCGGTGATGATCTGGCGGGTGATGCAGAGCTCGGCGAAGTTGCGAAAGCTCGACTCCCGGTCGGTGCGGTAGTCGCGGATCGCCTTGTAGAGGCCGAGCATGCCCTCCTGGATCAGGTCGTCGGCGTCGCCGCCGACGAGGAAGTAGGAGGAGGCCTTGAGCCGCACGAAACCGTGGTAGCGCTTGATCAGCTGATCGGTCGCGTCCTTCTCGCCACGCTTCGAGAGAGCCACGAGATAGTGATCATCAGGCTGTACTCGAGGTTTAGGGTTTGCGGAATGAGAGCCGCGCGTCCTGGTTGAAATTCCTGCTATTGCCACACTTGAGGTTGGGGTAGCCACCGAACATTCTCCTTTGGAATAGTCCTGTGGCGCCACTTACCTCCCCTGGACGCCAATACACATATGGGGTGATCCTCACACTCAACCTGAGGTTCACCCTTTATCTTCTGACAAGTTTACGGCTTCGCAGAGTTCTGTCAACCCCTCGCACCGAATCGGTGCAACGAAGCTTGCACGGAAACCGGTCCGCGAAACCCCAACAAGCCGGTTCTGTCGCACGATTCTCGGGCCTCTCGCCGGCTGTAATGCGACAGAAGCGGTGGGCCTTCGGGGCGGGTGCCCGCGCTAGGTGCTGCGCTGACGGACGGCTTCGAAGAGGAGGACCGCGGCGGCAACCGAGACGTTTAGCGACTCGATCCTGCCGTTCTGCGGGATCGCGACCAGGCCGTCGCAGCTGTCGGCGACCCGCGGGCGGAGGCCCTTGCCCTCGGTGCCCATGACCAGCACCGTCTGGCCGGTCAGGTCGATCTGCCAGGGAGCCGACTCGGCTGTGCCGTCCGCCCCCCACACCCAGAATCCGTCCTTCTTCGCGTCGGCGAGGAAGTCGGCGATGTTCCTGACCCGGGCGATCTCCAGATGCTCCACCGCGCCGGCTGACGCCTTGCAGGTGGCAGCCGTGACCGATGCGGCCCGGCGATCGGGAATGACCACTCCGTCGGCGCCCGCGACCTCGGCCGAACGGCAGACCGCGCCGAGATTGCGAGGATCCTGAATCTGATCCAGTACCACGATCAGGGCGTCTCGCTTACCGAGCAGCTGCTGTCCTCCCACGTACGGGTACGGATCGACCTCGGCCACCACTCCCTGATGGTCCTCGCTGCCGACCATGCGCTCAAGCTCCGCTGCCGGGGTGTCGGGCGCGCGCCAGACGCGGTGGACCCTCCGCCTGCCCCGCTGTGCCTCGGCCACCGGCTGGCGGCCGTAGATCAGCTCGCTCAACGGTCCGGGCGCGAGATCAGGGTCGCGCCTTCGGACCCGTCACGGACATCCCAGCCGAGTGCCATCAGCTCGTCCCGCAGGCGATCCGCCTTCTCGAAGTCGCGGTCGGCCCGGGCGCGCACACGGTCGGCCAAGAGGTCCAGCGCCTCCTGCGGAGGGCCGTCGGACGAATCCTCGGCCAGCGACTCGAGACCGACCAGGCCCAGCATCTCGGCCAGCGCGGCACCGGCACCCGGTACCTCCTCCTGGTTGGCCCGCCGCACCAGGTCGAACACCTCGACCATCGCGCGCGGCGTGTTGAAATCGTCGGCGAGAGCGTCGCGGAAGCGCTCCACCGCGGCCGCCGCCACATCACCGGGAGTTCCCTCGGTGCCGTGCTCACGCAGGAAGTTCCGCAGCCGGTCCACCCGCGCGACGGCCTCCTCCAGGGGTCCCTCACCGAAGGCCAGCGGCTGCCGGTAGTGGCCCGAGACCAGATACGAGACGACCGCCTCGGCCCCGTAGGTGTCGATCGCCTCGGAAAGCTGAAAGATGTTGCCGTCCGACTTCGACATCTTCGTCGCATCGGTCTCGATCATGCCGTTATGCATCCAGACCTTGGCCAACGGCTTGCCACGCGCCGCTTCCGACTGGGCGATCTCGTTCTCGTGGTGAGGAAAGACCAGATCGGACCCTCCGCCGTGGATCGCGAAGGGAAGCTCGCCCAGCTCGGCTTCGGCCATCGCCGAGCACTCGATGTGCCAGCCCGGACGGCCCCTGCCCCAGGGCGATTCCCAGAAGGTGTCCTCGCCCTCCTTGTGGGTCTTCCAGAGAGCGAAATCGAGACGGTCCCGCTTCAGCGAGCCGGCGTCGTCTCCCTCCCCCTGCTCCATGTCGTCCGGTGAGCGATGCGAGAGCTTGCCGTATCCATCGAAACCACGCACCGAGAAGTAGACGTCGCCACCTGACTCGTAGGCGTGACCGTCATCGACGAGGGTCTCGATCAGCTCGACGATCGGCTTGACCATCTCGGTCGCCAGGGGCTCGGCGTCGGGGCGGCCCAGTCCGAGACGGCCCGTGTCCTCGAAATAGGCCCGGGTCATCTCCTCGGCTAGCTCGGAGGACGGGATGCCCCGCTCCGCCGCCGCCGTGTAGATCTTGTCGTTGATGTCGGTGACGTTGATCGCCAGCCGCGTGTCGTAGCCCTCGCTCTTCAGGAACCTCGAGAGCAGTGAGAAGACGACGAACGGGCGTGCGTTGCCGATGTGGATCCGGCTGTATACGGTCGGACCGCAGGCGTAGATGCCGACCTGCCCGGTCGGATCGATCACTCGGCGGTCACCGCTCATGGTGTCCCTGATGCTCACTTCGCGCATGTCAGCCACCCCGATACCGCGACTAGAAGGTGCGGTATCCACCGGAGCCGGGACCGCCGCGGCGGCGCCTCGGGACCGGACCGGAATCTCCGTCGCCCTCGCGACCGGATTCGCCCCGCTCCCACTCGGGGGCGGTGCTGGAAGCGGCCGACAGGGCCTCCTGGCGGGCGCGGTCGGCGGCGGCACGGACTTCATCTTCAGCCGACTGCTTGGCCAGTTCGGCGCGGCGGTCCGCTTCACGCTGAATGCGTTCGTCCTCGTCCCGCAGGCGCTGATCGGCCCGCTGGCGGGCGTCCTCCTCGGCCTCGCGGCCGAAACGCTCGACCAGGGCCTCGACCCGATCGGCGGCCTCACGGCGCACCTGTTCGGTTCCCTCCATGACCCGGCGGTCGATGTCGGCCTCGATCTCGGTGATGCGCTGGCGCGCCAGCTGCTCGAACTCGTTGGCGTGAGCCTCGGCCTGGGCGGCGCGATCCTGGGCCTTGCGGGCCCGTTCGTCGGCGGCCTCGATCCGGTTGACGGCCTCACGCTCGGCGGCCTGCCTGGCCTCCTTGGCGAGCCGCTCGGCGGTCTCCTCAAGATTCTTGGTGCGTGCGGCGAGCCGCTCCTCACCCTCGGCGGCGACCTTGCCGAGAGCTTCCTCACGGGTCGCGCGCTCTTCCTTCAGCGTGCCTTCGACCCGCTGGAGCTGAGCTTCGACCTTGGCCTGGGCGTCGCGCTGGGCGGCTTCCCGCTCGGCAAACCCCTCCAGCGCCTCCTCGGCCTTCTGGCGGGCGGCCTGGGCCGTCTCGATCTTCTCGCGGGCCTCGGCGCTCAGCTTGCGCAGGGTCTCACGGGCCTTGGCCTTGATCTCCTCGCGGGCCTGAGCGGTCTCCTGTGCCGCGGCGGTCTTCGCCGCCTCGACCCGCTGGTCGGCCGTGGCGGCCTCGGCGCGGGCCTTCTCGGCATCGGCCTCGGACAGCTTGGCCTGGTTGACCGCATCACGCGCGATCGCGAGGGCCTTCAGTTCGGAATCGCGGGCAGCCAGTTCGGCTTCGCGGGCCTTCGATTCGCTTTCGTTTAGCTCTTTCGCAAAGGCTTCGATCCGGGCATTCATGCGTGCCGACGACTCACCGACGAGGCGAAGCTCGGCCGGCAGACCATTGGTGGTGCCCGTCTCTTCCTTTGACGGAGCTGGAGTTGGATCGCTCATCGTCACTCCAAACTTACTACTAGAGGGAGCGTTTGAGGATTTTGCCGGTCGAGTTTCTCGGCAGCTCGTCCAGGAAGACGATTTCCTTGGGGGCCTTGAACGAAGCGAGATTGGACTTGACGTAGGTCTTGAGATCGCCGTCGGAGATGATCTTCTCCTCCCTCAGCACGACGAACGCCTTCAGGGTCTGGCCGTACTGGTCGTCGGGAACGCCAATCACGGCCACCTCGACCACGTGCTCGTGGCCGGCCAGCAGCTCCTCGACCTCGCCGGGGAAGATGTTCTCTCCGCCGGAGACGATCATCTCGTCGTCGCGACCATCGATGAACAGCAGGCCACGATCGTCGAAGTGGCCGACGTCCCCGCTGGAGATGAATCCGTCGAGGCTGTCCTTGCCCCCGCCGCCGGTGTACCCCTCGAAGGTCATCTCGTTGTTGACGAAGATCCGGCCGGTCTCACCCTGGGCGACATCGACGCCGTCCTCGTCAACCAGGCGGATCGCCGTGCCGTGCGGCGCCCGGCCGGCGGTCGCGGCATCGATCCGCAGCTCCTCCGGGGTCGCGATCGTGGCGAAGGCGACCTCGGTCGATCCGTACAGGTTGTAGACGTTGTCGCCGAAGCGGTCCATCCACGCGGTAGCCAGACCGCCCGGCAGGGCCGATCCCGAGAGCGTGGTGATGACCAGGTTCTCGGCCCGGAGATGATCCTTCTTCTCGGGCGGAAGCTCGAGGATGCGCTGCAGCATCACCGGCACGGCGACGAGGACCTCGGCCGAATGCTCGTCGACCCGCTCCATGGTCAGGGCCGGATCGAAACGGCGGTCGAGAATGATCGTGGCCCCGAGGGTGAGCGCGAAGATCGAGTTGATGAAACCCCAGGAATGAAAGAGCGGCGCGGCGATCACCATCTTCTCACCGCTGCGATGCGGAATCTTGTCCAGCAGCCCGGTGATTCCGGAAAGGCCCTTGGGGCTGTTTCGCTGGGCGCCCTTCGGCGTGCCCGTGGTGCCGGAGGTGAGGATGATGAACTTCGACTGCACGTCCGGGAACGGCAGGGGCTCGCTGTCGGCCGAGCGGATCAGGCCCTCGAGCGTGGCCGGATCGGCGGGGTCTCCGCCCCAGGCGAGGATGCGGATCACGTCGTCCGGCACGTCCGAGAGCAGACCCTCGAACTCCTCGTCGTAGATCAGGACCTTGGGGCCCTCCCGCTCGACTACCTCGGCCAGCTGCGGCCCGGAGAACATCGTGTTGAGGAAAAGGGCGGTGGCACCGAGCTTGGCCGCGCCGAGATTGGATTCGACGAAGCCGCGGTGGTTGCGGCACATGATGCCGACCCCGTCCTCGGCCTTCACTCCCAGCCGGGCCAGCGCCCGGGCAAGCGCGGTCGAACGATCGTCGACCTGCTTGAAGGTGAGTGTGCCCGCCTCGTCGACGATGAAGGTCGAATCCGGATGCTTGATAGCGGCGATCCTGATCGCGGTGGCCGGGGTGGTCCCGCCCTTGATCAGCGTCGAGACGATCTTCGCGGTGCGGTCGGGCCGCATCATCGAGAGGATCCCGGTCTCGGTCAGCACCTTGAGCTGAAATCCGACGTCAGAGACTTTGGAGGCGAGACTTCCGGCGGGCATGGCGCGTAAGCCTAGTGATGGAAGCTACGAGCCGGTTGACGGCTGCTGTCGATCGAGGCCACGGCCATGCAGGCGATACCTTCTCCACGCCCGATCCAGCCCATCCCCTCGTTGGTGGTCGCCTTCACGTTGACCCTGGCCGAGGTGACATCGCCGATGCTTCTGACGATCGCGGCCCGATGCGGGCCGAGCTTCGGTTCCTCGCAGATCACGGTGACGTCGATGTTCTCGATCGGGCCCCGGACCATGCCGACCACGGTGCGCAGCAGCTCGATCGAGTCGGCGCCCTTCCAGGCCGGATCCGTGTCGGGGAAAAGTGCCCCGATGTCCTCCAGGCCGGCCGCGCCGAGAATCGCGTCGATCACGGCATGGGTGAGCACATCGGCGTCGGAATGCCCGGTGAGCCCCTTGCTGTGGGGTATTTCGACGCCACCGAGGATCAGGGGCCGGCCCTCTTCGAAGCGATGGCTGTCATAGCCGATGCCGACGCTCATCGCGCCTCGGCCCCCTGGGAGATCGGTTCCATGCTGCGTCTGCGGCCCTCGAAGGTCGCCAGCTCCTCGACTCCGTGCGCGGAGAGGAACTCGAGCGCACGGTCGTACTCGAAGCCGATCTGGTCGGTCTGATGCGCGTCTGACGAGAGAGCGAAGACCGCGCCGGCATCGACGCACATCGACATGAATCCGGGTGCGGGGTAGATCTCCCCCACTCCCTTGCGCAGGCCGGCGGTGGACACCTCGACCGTGATCCCGGTCTCGGCGATCGCCTCGATCGCGGGCTCGTAGTAGAAGGCCAGCTCCTTGGACGGAAGCTGCTGGGCCCGGCCCCAGACCTTGACCAGGTCGGGGTGGGCGAGGATGTCGAACAGACCGGAGCGGACCGCGTGGGCCAGCGTCTCGAAATAGCGGCGCCAGATCTCGTCGGGATCGCCGCGCTCGTCCCAGACCGTGTACTCCTCGGTGTCCATCGATTTCTCGCCGATGAAGTGGACCGAGCCGATCACGTACTCGAACGGGCGGGGTGAAAGCAGATCGTCGAGCCTCTCTTCGGAGCCGAGCACGTAGTCGGCCTCGATCCCGAGCTTGATCGGACTGGCGGCGACCACTTCGCAGTACTGGTCGATGTCGTCGAGCGCCCACTCATCCCAGAAGGGATGGCTCCACACGTTCAGGGCCTCGGTGAAGCGATACATATGTTCGGCGCAGCCCAGGTCGGTGACCCCGGCCTCGGCGGCCGCTTTCGCGTACAGCTCGATGTTGCCGGCGGTGAAGTACTCGGCCGGCTTGGCCGTGATGTCGTCGGGCCTCAGATGTACGTGGTAATCGGTCAGCAAGGTGTCGGTCCTGTGTCGAAGGTTATGGGGCGTCCGGAGAGTGTGCGAGGAGGAACTCGGCCATGGCGACGTCCGCCGCGACCGTGACCTTGATGTTCGTCGGCGGTGCGTCGAACACGCTGACGCGGCCGCCGGCGGATTCGATCAGAAATGCGTCATCGGTGGCGTTCTCGAGGTCGCCTCCCTCGATCGCCCGGCGCAGCGCTTCGGTCCGAAACACCTGCGGGGTCTGGATCGAGCGCAGTTCGGCACGGTCGAGAGTCGCTGAGACGACCCCCTCGGCGTCCACCCGCTTGACGGTGTCGGTCACCGGTGCGGCGGCGATCACCGCGTCCACATCGGGTTCGATCTCGAGGGCGAAGATCACCCGATCGATCAGATCCGGCGTGACCAGAGGGCGAGCCGCGTCGTGGACCAACACGAACTCGGTCCGGACCTCGGCCAGCCCCGCCGCCACCGATTCCGAACGGACCCGGCCGCCATCGACCGGGATCACATCCTCGTCGGCGAACTCGCCCGAGCGCCCCGGCGGGACCGCGATCACGATCGGCCCGATCCGGGTCGATCTCCGGCAGGCATCGAGCGACCACCGGTAGAGCGGCCGGCCGGCGACCTCGACCAGCGCCTTCGGCCCACCGGCTCCGAGTCTTTCCCCGGAGCCGGCGGCGACGATCAGCGCGGTGGTCTCGATGGTTCCCTGGCCGGAACCGTCAGCCATCAGCGTCGACTTGGATCAGGCGGCAGCGGCCGCGGCCACCGAAGCCTCGAAACGCTCCTCGAGCAGACCGTCGAGGTATTCCTCGGCGCCCTCTTCGTCCTTGTCCAGGGCGTACATGAACTCGGAAGCGAGGATCTTCTTGGCGCGGGTGTACATCTGCTTCTCGCCGGTGGAGAGACCCTTCTCCATCTCACGCAGGGCGAGGTTGCGGACGACCTCTGCCAGCTCGAACACGTTGCCGGTCTTGATCTTTTCCTTGTTGTACTTGAACCGGCGGTTCCAGTTCTTGGGCATGTCGGAAACCTCGTCGGAGAGGACCGAGATGACCTTCTTGATCTCGTCTTCGTCGATGACTCGGCGCAGGCCGGCGATGCCGGCGTTCTCCGTCGGAACCTTGACGGTCAGATCGTTGTGGAGGATCTTGATCGTCAGGTATTCGCGGGTCTCGCCCAGCAGATCGGTGCTTTCCTTCTTGAGCACGACTCCGGCACCGTGGTGCGGGTAGACGACCTTGTCGCCTTCCTCGAAGTCGCAGACGTAGGGAACCACTTCGATGTCATCGAGTTCTTCTTCTGTCACTGCGTCTGAATCAGAAATCAGATTGCTCCTTTGCTTCGTAGCGACGGCGCGTGTCCGTCATGTATTCAAAAACCGGTCAGAGAGAACGGACTCTTGGAGCCGTCTCACACCCTCGCGAATCTCCTTCGCGCGCGAGGGACCGACACCGTCCACCGAAGCCAGTTCCTCGTCGGGCGCCTGCAGCGCTTCATCGAGACTGCCGAACTGCTGGACGATTTTCTGGACGACAAGCTTCGGAAGACGCGGCACCCGGCCCAGAAGTCGGTAGCCGCGCGGTTCGATCGGAAAGTCGAGTGTGTTGATCTTGCGGTCGTAGCCGAGGATCTCGGCGAGCGCGCCGAAATCGAGCACGTCCTGGTGGGACAGCGCCGCGACCTGTTCGGCCACGTACTGGAGGCTCTCCTCCGTGTCCTCGATCGAGTAGTCGCGGATCAGGGCCGAACGATCGGCGTTCACGCCGACCATCGTCTCCTCCAGCTGCATCTCGATCAGACGGCCCTCGGTACCCAGCTCGACGATGTAGCGCTCGACCTCGATCGCCATGCGGGAGACCAGCTCGGAGCGCTGCAGGACCGCCAGGGCGTCGTAGAGCACGACGCTGCCGTTGAACTCGGAACGGGTCAGGCGCTGCGAGAGCTCGTCGAGGCGCGAGCGGTACTTGTTGAGGGTCGCCAGCGCCTGGTTCGACTTGGCCAGCACCGAAGGGATGTCCTGAAGGATGTACTTGGCGCCGTCGAGATAGAGCGAGACGACCTCCCGGCGCTGGGAGATCGCGATGACCAGGGCGTCGACCTGCTTGGAGATGCGCTCGGCGGTGCGATGGCGGGTGCCGGTCTCCGACGAGTGGATGGTCGGGTCGGGCATCATCTGCACGTTCGCCCAGGTGATCTTCGAGGCCTCGCCGTTGATCAGGATCGCACCATCCATCTTGGCCACCTGGTAGAGCATCGCCGGGGTGTAATCGATGTCCAGCCGGATGCCGCCGGAGAGCATGAACGCGAACTCCTCGGTCTCACCGACGACGATCAGCCCACCGGTTCGGGCGTGGACGATGTTGTCGATGCCCTCACGCAGCTCGGTGCCGGGAGCAACGGCGTCGATGGCACGGAGCAGCCTAGGATCCTGACGTTCAGAAAGATGTGCTAGATCACTTTCGACTGCTGGTGACATCCCCTAATTATGACAGATTTGGCTTGTTAGTGCGGTCTGCCGTGTTTTCGGGCGGCACGTTGCGAAGCCTGGGATTTTCCTGAGTGTTTTTTAGGCTTGACTGAACGTCAGGCCACGGCCGCCTGACCGCCCTGCTCGAAGGCCCGGCGCACCGCCTCCCGGACCGAAGCGCAGGGCGCGAGCCCCGGAAGGCGTTCGGTCGAACGCGGCCCGACCACCGGATCGAGCCCGAACTTGACCGATTCGGCGACCCTGCGATCGGCGTGCCCGACGTATCGCAGATCGCCGGTGAGCCCCAGCTCGCCGAAACAGGCCAGGGGCCGCCCGTTCGAGCCCGAGAGGGCCTGCCCGCGATGGGCCGAGACCACCGCCAGGGCGACCGCGAGGTCCGCCCCGGGCTCGTCGACCCGCACTCCCCCGACAACGTTGACGAAGACATCCGAGGTGCCGAGCCCCACACCGGCGTGGCGGGCGAGCACCGCGAGGATCATGCTGAGGCGGTTGCGGTCGATTCCGTTGACGACCCGGCGGGGGATCTCGAGCTCGGAGGGCGAGACCAGCGCCTGAACCTCGACCAGGACCGGCCGTGTTCCCTCCATCGAGGCGAGCACGACCGATCCGAGGGCACCGGTGGCCTCTTCGACGAAGCGCGCCGATGGGTCGGTGACCTCGGTCAGGCCTCCGGAGCGCATCTCGAACACGCCCACCTCACTGGTCGCGCCGAACCTGTTCTTGATCGCTCTGAGGGTGCGGTACGTCCGTTCCCGTTCGCCTTCGAACTGAAGTACGCAATCCACGAGATGCTCGAGCACGCGGGGACCGGCGAGGCTCCCCTCCTTGGTCACGTGGCCGACCAGCACGACCGCGACGTCGAGCCGCTTGGCCAGTTCGGCCAGGGAGTTGGCCGCGTGGCGGACCTGCCCGACCGAGCCCGGTGCTCCGGTCAGCTCACCGCTGTGCATGGTCTGGATCGAATCGATCACGCAGACCCTGGGCTTCTCCGTCTCGATGGTCCCGAGGATCGTCTCGAGCGAGTTCTCGGCGAGAGCGCGCACCTCCAGGGCGGCCGGACCGAGACGTTCGGCCCGTAGCCGTACCTGGGCCGCGGATTCCTCGCCGGAGACGTAGAGGGTCTCGATGCCTTTGGCCTGAAGGTTGGCCATCGCCATGCCGGTGAGGGTGCTCTTGCCGATGCCGGGCGATCCGCCGAGCAGGACCAGCGATCCGGGTACGACGCCGCCGCCCAGGACCCTGTCCAGCTCACCGATCCCGGTCACGTATCGCGCGGTCTCGAGCGCGACCACGTCCTTCAGGACGATTGGCTTGCCGGGCGCGGCCGCAACGGACTTGCGGGCGGCCGCGGTGCTCTTCTGCGGCACCACGGATTCCACGAGCGTGTTCCATTCACCGCAGTCGGGGCAACGGCCGGTCCAGGCCATCGCGACGTGACCGCAGTTCTGACAGACATGTTGTGATCGGATCTTCGCCACCGCACCAGGCTAAGGATCCGGCAGGACATTTGGACCGGGAACCTGAATCGCTTCGCTTCGCCGCGCGAGCCGGGTCTCGAAGCGCCGGCCAAGCGAGTGAGCGGATCTGTCGCCTTCCGAACTGCCTAAGATCCGGCCCATGCAGGTACTTCTCTTCCTTCACGTCGTCGCCATGGCCTTCTTCCTCGGAGGCCAGCTGATGCTGGCCGCCACCGTGGTGCCGGTCGAGCGGTCAAATCCCGACCCCGCCCGGATGAAGGCGATCGCCCAGCGTTTCGGCCTCGGGTCGCTCGTGGCTCTCGGAGTGCTCCTCTTCACGGGCATGCTGATGGCATCTCACTACGACCTCTGGAGCTACGGTGATTTCCAGGTCAAGATGGGCCTGGTCGTAGCCCTGATCGTCTCGGTCTTCGCCCACATGATGCTGCCGAAGGCCCACGTGCTGATGGGGCTCACCTTCGTCCTGACCCTCGGAATCGTCTGGATCGGACTGGACCTGCCGGTCTAAGTCCGGCCCTGAGTCCCAAGTCAGCATTCTGGGGGAGATCCGGGAGCAGATAGCCCCCAAATCGCCCCCAGAACAGGTCATTCACGCGCGAAGCGCGGAGCGAAGCGACCAGCCCCCGAGATTCGGCAGCAAGCGCCACGACCGGGACTGCCGCCCGACGAGATCGCCGTGTCCTAGTTCTTGACCAGATCCACGGCAGGGTCGATCCCGCGCCGCTTCGCCAGCTCCTCCAGCTCCGGGGTCATCGGCCAGGCGTCGGGCTTCTCCTCGCCCTCGAACACGGGTGAAGCCCCCTTGAGCGCCATCGAGCCGTGGTTGTCTCCTATCGCCGCGATCTCCTTCACCTCGTCCGAGGTGAGGCGATCCTCCGCCGGCAGTGCCGCCAGTTCCGTGCGCAGGTCTTCGATCGGTCTCGCTCGTGGTCCGATCTCCTGGATCAGGGTCGGGGCGACGCATTCGACCGCGGGATGGGCGAGGTTCCATTGGCAGGCGAGCTGCATCATGGTGAGCTCGTGACGCTCGGCGATCGGCCGGATCCGGTCGAGCTTCTTCGTCCCGGCCTCGATCCATCCCGCCGGCCGGTATCCGCGATGGTCGGTCTTGCCGAGTTCAGCGCCGGGGCGCAGGATGTCCCAGAACAGGCCGCCGTAGTCGACCACACGGGTCAGGACCTTGATCCGCCGCTCCGCGGCCGCGTCGAGGACGTAGCTGCCCGGCCAGGGCTCGAAGGGGTTGAGGATGAGCATCGCCCAGTCGATCTGATCACCGAAACGTTCGAAGCAGTCCAGCAGGTCGAGCGTGAATCCGTTGGCGGGCCCGGGGGCGATTCCGATCCCGGCCGCCAGTCCTTCGTCCCGCAGCGCGGCCATCCCCGCCCAGACCTCCTCGGACGCATAGCCGATGCGATCGGGGTTGTGCAGCAGGAGCAGGTCCAGGTGATCGACCCCGAGCCGCTCGAGCTGCCTCTCGGTCGCCATCCTCAGGTAATCGGCGTACTCGCCGGGCCCTCGCAGGGCGGGTGAGGTGAATCGCGGGAAGCCCCGCGGACCGTCACGCTCCGCGTTGTAGAAGTCGTGGCCGATCGAGCCGACCAGCCTGTACTCGTCCCGGGATGTCGACGCGATCGCCCGACCGAGCACCAGGTCGGCCTCGCCGGTGCCGTACGCGTCGGCGGTGACCAGGGTGTCGATACCGTCGCCGGGTGTGAGGAGCGACACCAGGCGGTCTTCGCAGATCGCCTCCCCGAAGTGCAGAAAGCGCCCGCCGCTCCACGTTCCGATCGCTGTCCGGCCCAGCTCGGGAGAGTTCTCGCTCATGCCCTGACGGTAGCGCAGCCCCTTCAGATCAGGCGGCTCAGCTTGGCGTCCTGATAGCTTGCGATTTTACAATGAACCCCTCAGATACCTCCCCCGCCCAGGCGCCCGGCGGCGCGCAGGAGATGCGTTTCCTGAACATCATCGCCGCGGTCGCCATCCTCGACTTCCTCCTCCTCATCCCGCTCGTCTGGGCCTCCAGCTTCGTCGCCGACAAGCACAGCGTCGTCTCGATTCTCGGCCCGGTCCACGGCTTCTTCTTCCTCGTCCTGATCGGGCTGTGCGCATACGGCTCGGTGCAGAAGTGGTGGGGCTGGTGGTTCCCGCTGCTCACGATCGTCACCCTCGGCCCGATCGGCTCGCTGATCGGTGACTGGATCATCCGCAAGAACCTCAAAGAAAAGAGCGCCACGGCATGAGCACACTCGAGCAGGTCACATGGAATCTCGACGACCTGCTCGAGGGGGTCGAGGCGAGCGATCCGGAGGCCGCGGTCGTCGCGCTTCTCGACGAGGCCGATCAGGCCGCCGATCGTTTCGCCGCCGAGTACGAGGGCAAGGTCGGGGAGATCGACGGCCCGGGTCTGATCGTCGCGATGACCAAGCTCGCCGATATCTCGGACCGGGCCGGGCGCGCGCTCAACTACGCCCATCTCCGGTTCGCCGCCGACACGGCCGACCCGGAGAACGGCGCGCTGCTCCAGCTCGGTTCGGAACGGGCCACCGCGATTCAGACCAAGCTGCTCTTCTTCGATCTCGAGTGGGCCGCTCTCGACGACGAGCGGGCGGAGGAGTTGCTGGCCACCCCCGGACTGGAGTTCTGTGAACACCATCTGCGCAACGAGCGCCGCTACCGCGATCACCTTCTGAGCGCACCGGAGGAACGGATCATCACCGAGCTCTCGGTGACCGGCGCCGGCGCCTGGAGCCGCCTCTTCGACGAGCTGACTTCGGCGATCCGGGTGGACCTGCCCGAGGAGGACGAAGCGGTTTCGCTCGACATTGCGCTTTCGGGGCTGCACAACCCTGACCGGGATGTGCGCCGGACCACGGCCGAGGCGATCACCGAATCGCTCGAGCCGGGACTGCGCACCCGCGCCTATGTCTTCAACACCCTGCTTCAGGAGAAGGCGACCAAGGACCGCCTGCGCAAGTATCCGCACTGGCTGGCGACCCGCAACCTTTCGAACGAAGCCAGTGACGAGTCGGTCCAGGCGCTGGTCGAAGCCGTCAAGGGACGCTATGAGATGGCCCGGTCCTGGTACCGGACGAAGGCGAAGCTGCTCGGCGTGGACCGGCTAGCGGACTACGACCGCATGGCCGCGATCGCCACCGACGACGAGAAGATCGAGTGGGACGAGGGCCGCCGGATCGTGCAGGAGGCTTTCTCCTCGCTCGCTCCCGAGGCCGGGGACGTGGTCGAACGGTTCTTCGAGGGCCGCTGGATCGATGCTCCCCCCGGCCCGAACAAGCGCGGTGGTGCTTTCAGCGCGTCGACCGTCCCCTCGGTCCATCCCTACGTGATGCTGAACTACACGGACAAGCGGCGCGATGTGCTCACGCTCGCCCATGAGCTCGGACACGGACTGCATCAGAGCCTGGCCGGACGCCAGGGCATCTTTCACCAAGACACCCCGCTGACCGTCGCCGAGACCGCTTCCGTCTTCGCCGAGGAGCTGGTCTTCGGACGTCTTCTGGAGGCCGAGAAGGATCCCGCTTCCCGCCTCGGCCTTCTGTCCGAATCGGTCGAGGGCCAGATCGCGACGATCTTCCGTCAGATCGCGATGAACCAGTTCGAGGATCGGGTCCACACCGCCCGACGGACCGAAGGTGAGCTTTCCGTCGAACGTTTCGGCGAGATCTGGACCGAGACCCAGGTCGAGTTGCTGGGCGATTCGGTCGAGGTGACCGAGGGCTACGGCTCGTGGTGGTCCTACGTCCCGCACTTCATCGGATCCCCCGGATACGTCTACGCCTACTCCTACGGCCAGCTGCTGGCGCTTTCGGTCTATCGCCTCTACGAGGAGCGTGGTGACGAGATCGTGCCCGGGTATCTGGAGATGCTCGCCTCCGGCGGCTCGAAGAGCCCGGAGGAACTCGGCAAGCTGGTCGGTGTCGATCTCGCCGATCCCGCTTTCTGGGACAACGGCCTTGACCTGGTCGCCGGCCAGATCGAGGCCGCACAGGCCGCCGCGGAAGCGGTCATCGCCACTCGCTGAGCCCGGTTCTTCTCCCGGATCGGGCTTGACACCGGCCGCGACTACGCGGCTTCGCTTCCGCCTGTCCAGATGCGAAGGGCGACAACACATACACTCTGTCGTACAAGTCCCATCCAACTGAGCATGGATCTATCAAGTACGTAATCGTTCGTGGGGGCGATTTCGTAACGGGGAGAACGAACGAATCAGTGTCACAAGCTCCACGCCGCAACAAGAAATCCCGAATTCCACAGGCCGAGAGACGGGCGGACGTGATCGAGGCCGCCCTCATCGAGTTCGGCAAGCGAGGTTTCGACGGCACCACGACCTCGATGATCGCCGAGCGTGCCGGCATCCAGCAGCCGTACATCTACGCGCTGTTCGAAAACAAGCGCCACCTCTTCTTCGCCTGCCAGGAAACCCTGTACAGCCGCATGCTGGAGGTCTTCGAGGCCGCGATCGAAGAGAAGGACTCACCCCCGGAGCGACTGCTCAAGCTGAGTGTCGCCTACCTGGAGCTGCTGAAGGATGATGCCTGGGTCCAGTGTCACCTCCAGGTTCTCGCGGCCAGCGGCCACCCGGAACTGAGAACACAAATCCGGGAGGGCTTCATGACCGCCTTCCACCAGATCGAGCAGATAACCGGTGCCGGACCCCGCGAGGTCTCCCGATTCTTCGCGTCGGGAACCTTCCTGAACGCTCTCAGCGCGATGGATGCCCCGGTCGAGATGATCGAGCACATGCGGGTAAGGGACGCGGACGAACTCTGAGCCCGGGCCTCGGCTCTGCCAGACTTTCCCCGGTGAGACTCAAACTGGTCACAGCCCTCCTCGGCCTCGCGCTGCTCGCGGCACCTACCTTCGCGACCGCGGGCATGGAGAAGACACGAAAGGTCGGATGGGGCCCGCGGAGCAGCAAGGCGGCGGCCAAGCTGGTCGATCGATCGGCCTGGGAGCCCCGGCCCGAGAACCGCCTGGCCAACCACCGGATTCCCGGCAGGAAGATGCTCCGGGCCTGGCGCAAGCGCAGCGACATGCCCTACAAGAAGTACGTCGACGGCCGGTTCAAGGGCACGACCGACGAGATCATCCAGTGGGCCTCACACAAGTGGGGCATCAACACCGAGATCATGCGGTCGGTCGCCACGGTCGAGACCTGGTGGGTCAACTCGTTCGTCGGTGACGAAGGCGACTCCTTCGGGCTCTACCAGGTGCGAAGGCCCTACCACTGTTTCGGCGACTGCCGGATCGCCCGCTATTTCACCGCCTTCAACGCCGACTACTACGGCGGGATCATCCGTTCCTACTACGACGGCACCCAGACCTGGCTGAACACGGTCGAAGGCAACGGCAAGAAGTACCGTGCCGGGGACCTGTGGGGAAGCATGGGCGCCTGGTATTCCGGACGCTGGTGGCCGGACGGGGTCGAGGTCTACCTGGACGCGGTCAAGCTGCGCCGGGCCGAGCAGACCTGGAAGCAGCCCTTTTTCGTGGGCAGATAGGGCGGCCGCCCTTTCTGTCCGCCGGAATCTCCGCCAACCACTGCCTCCCGGAACGCGACGATGCGCTCCGGGATGGCACCAGCCTCTACTCCGCGGCTGTTTCGGCCGAGTCGCCGCCCTCGGCGGGCTCGCTCGGCTTGGTGCCGCCGGTCGTCTCCGGCGTCGTGGCGACCCCGACCTTCTCGGGCTCTTCCTTCTTCGCCTTCTTCGCCTTCTTGCGCGGCTTGGTGATCTTCAGCTTCAGCGGATTGTCGGTCTCGTCACCGGCCTCGTCACGCTTGACCGTGACCAGGGAACCGGCGACCGAGTCGCCTCCGCCAGCCTTCAGCACCTCGTCGGCGAGCGGATCCTCGATGTAACGCTGGATCGCGCGACGCAGTGGCCTGGCGCCCATGGACGGATCCCAGCCCTTGTCGACCAGGAAGTCCTTGGCTCCGTTGTCGAGCTCGAGCATCAGCTCGTGCTCGGCCACCTGGTTGCGCACACGTCCGATCATCAGTTCGATGATCTCGCGCACTTCCTCGCGGGTCAGCTTGTGGAAGACGATCACTTCGTCGATCCGGTTCAGGAACTCGGGACGGAACACCTTGCGCAGCTCACTCATGATCCGACCCTTCATGTCGTCATAGGTGATGCCGGTGTCGTCCGAGACCGTGAAGCCGATGCCCTGGTTGCGCGCGATCTCGTTGGCCCCGATGTTCGAGGTCATGATGATGATCGTGTTGCGGAAATCGACCGTGCGGCCCTGCGAGTCGGTCAGACGGCCGTCCTCGAGGATCTGCAGCAGGATGTTGAAGACGTCCGGGTGGGCCTTCTCGATCTCGTCCAGGAGCAGGACCGAGTAGGGCTTGCGGCGCACGGCCTCGGTCAGCTGGCCGCCCTCGTCGAAACCGACGTATCCGGGAGGTGAACCGACCAGTCGGCTGACCGCGTGCTTCTCCATGTACTCGGACATGTCGATGCGGACCATCGAGTCCTCGTCGCCGAACAGGAACTCGGCGAGGGTACGGGCCAGTTCCGTCTTGCCGACGCCCGAGGGGCCGAGGAAGACGAATGAGCCGGCGGGACGCTTCGGATCCTTGATTCCGGCACGAGAGCGACGGATCGCCTTCGAGACGGCCTCGATCGCGGCCTCCTGGCCGATGACGCGCTTGTGCAGCTCGCCTTCCATCTCGATCAGCTTCTTGGTCTCGGCCTCGGTCAGCTTGAAGACCGGGATGCCGGTCCACATCGAGACGATGTCGGCGATCTCTTCCTCGCCGAGCACGGGACGCTCGCCCTCTTCGCCTTCGGCCCACTCCTCTTCGAGCTGGCGCTTGCGGGTCGTGAGCTGACGCTCGGTGTCGCGCAGGTTGGCGGCCTTCTCGAACTCCTGGGCCTCGATCGCGGCTTCCTTCTCACGGCGCGCGGTCTCGATCTCTTCTTCGAGGTCGCGGTACACCGGCGGCGCGGTCATCGACTTGATGCGCATCCGGGACGCGGCCTCGTCGATCAGGTCGATCGCCTTGTCCGGCAGGAAACGGTCGGAGATGTAGCGGTCGGCCAGCTCCGCGGCGGCTTCGAGGGCCTCGTCGGAGATCTGGACCTTGTGGTGCTGCTCGTAGCGCTCGCGCAGCCCCTCGAGGATCTTCACGGTCTGCTCGGGAGTCGGCTGCTCGACGCGGATCTGCTGGAAACGCCGTTCCAGCGCCGAATCGCGTTCGAGGTATTTGCGGTACTCGTCGAGCGTGGTCGCACCGATGGTCTGGATCTCGCCACGGGCGAGCGCGGGCTTCAGAATCGAAGCGGCGTCGATCGCCCCTTCGGCCGCGCCGGCGCCGACCAGATTGTGGATCTCGTCGATGAAGAGCACGATGTCGCCGCGCTGGGCGATCTCCTTCATGACCTTCTTCAGGCGTTCCTCGAACTCGCCGCGGTACTTCGAACCGGCCACCAGGGCGGCCAGGTCGAGCGTGTAGATCTGCTTGTTGCGCAGCATCTCCGGGACCTCGCCCTTGATGATGCGTGAAGCGAGACCCTCGACGACGGCGGTCTTACCGACGCCGGGCTCACCCAGCAGCACCGGGTTGTTCTTGGTGCGCCGCGAAAGGATCTGCATGATCCGTTCGATCTCGGTCTCGCGACCGACGACCGGGTCGAGCTTGCCGTCTTCGGCCAGCTTGGTCAGGTTGCGCCCGAACTGGTCGAGCAATTTCGAAGACTTCTTGCCGCCCTCGGTCGACTGGCCGGAGCTGGAACCCTGACCACCCTGACCGGGACGACGTCCACCGGGACCGGACAGCATGCGGATGACCTCGTTGCGGATCTTGTCCGAGTCGGCGTCGAAGTCGAGCAGGATGCGGGCGGCGACGCCCTCGTTCTCGCGGACCAATCCGAGCAGGATGTGCTCGGTGCCGATGTAGTTATGACCCAGGCTGAGCGCCTCGCGCAGCGCCAGTTCGAGGACCTTCTTGGCACGGGGCGTGAACGGGATCTGGCCCGAGGTGACTTCCTCACCGGATCCGACGATGCGCACGACCTGGGCGCGGACGCGCTCGACCGTGATGTCCAGCGACTCGAGTACCCGGGCGGCGAGACCCTCTTCCTCTCGCAGCAGACCCAGCAGGATGTGCTCGGTGCCGATGTAGTTGTGCTTGAGCGTCCGGGCTTCTTCCTGGGCGAGGACGACTACTTGACGGGCGCGTTCTGTAAATCTCTCGAACAAAGTTCTTCGTTACCTCAAACCTCGGGGGTTAGCTGAGTATCGGTGTCGGGTCGGCGGATCGTTTGAATCTCTTGACTTTTTCTCGTTTAGATCAAGCGGTACGGGCGAATAAGCCAGTATACCGAGGGCGCATTCCCGGCCTGAATGAGTGTCGTCACGCCTGGCCGGGTGCGAAATCACCCGGCCCTCAGGGCCGCTCAGCCGGGGATCTGCTGACGAATCGTGTCGATCAGGTCGTGCCAGGACTTCTCGAAGGACACCTTGCCTTCATCCTGAAGCCTCGCCGCCAGCGCATCGACGTCGAATCCGGCCTCGGCGTAGGACGCCAGAACCTCTTCGGCGTCTCCGCCATCGGGTGAGATCGGAGCGCCCGTGACACCGTGGTCGGCGTAGGCCAGGAGTGCCGCCTCCGGCATGGTGTTGACCGTGTTCGGGGCTCCCAGAGCCTCGATGTAGAGCACGTCCGAGGCGTCGGGATCCTTGGTGCCGGTGCTGGCCATCAGCAGGCGCTGGGTCATCGCTCCCTCATTCGCCAGGCGCTGGGCGCGATCGCTTGCGATCAGCTCGCGATAGGCGGCATACGTGCGCTGCCCGATCGCGATCCCGAGCTTCGCCCTGAGCTCGTCCGATACGTCGTTGATCACGGCGGCGTCCCAGCGGCTGATGAAAAGCGAGGCGACCGAGTTCACAGCTGGATCCAGCCCGGCCTCGATCCGGCGCTCGACACCCTTCATGTAGGCGTCGGCGGCGGCGAGATACTGCTCGCGCGAGAAGAGCAGGGTCACGTTGACCGGCACACCCCGGAAGATCGCCTCCTCGATGGCCGGCAGGCCCGCGGGAGTGCCGGGAATCTTGATGAAGAGGTTGTCGCGCTCGGCCCGGGCGTGAAGATCGACCGCCTGGCTGATCGTGCCGTCGGTGTCGTCGGCCAGGAGAGGCGAGACCTCGAGTGAGACGAAACCGTCGACGCCGTGGGTGCGGGCCGCGGTGTCGGCGAACAGGTCGGCGGCGCGGCGCAGATCGGTGATCGCCAGCTCGAAGAAGATCCCCTCGGGATCGTTTTCGGTCGCGGCGAGCTCGGCGATCTGGGCGTCGTAGTCGCTGCCGCCGCCGATCGCCTTCTCGAAGATGGTCGGGTTCGAGGTGAGACCCGTGACCGAGAGCTCGGCGATGTACTTCGCGAGCGTGCCGTCGTCCAGCATGGCCCGGGTGATGTTGTCGACCCAGAGGCTCTGGCCCTGATCATGAAGTCTCTTGTTGTTCTCGTTCACGGTTCTCTCCCGGCATTGACTGGACTGTCCGACATCGAGATTACCTGGCTGAGGCACTCGCTGAATCAACACTCAATGACCCACCGCAAGGTACTTCGATGTCCGGGCCCCACGGCGAAGCGAAATGGCCCGGACGACTTGATCTTTCTCAGTCACGCATGGCCGGGAACAGCACGACCTCACGCAGTGACCCGGTGCCGGTCAGCATCATCACCAGGCGGTCGATCCCGAGGCCGACACCGCCGGTCGGCGGCATGCCCTGCTCCAGCGCCTCGATGAAGGACTCGTCGTACGGCTGGGCCTCGTCGTCGCCACGCTCGAGCTCCTCCCCCTGCTGCTCGAACCGGCGCCGCTGCTCGTCGGGATCGTTCAGCTCGGTGAACGAGTTGGCGATCTCGACACCGCCGATGAAGGCCTCCCAGCGTTCGACCACTCCCGGCTTGTCCCGATGGATCTTCGCGAACGGCGAGAGCTCCACGGGGTAGTCCATGATGAAAGTCGGCTCGATCAGATCCGGTTCCACCCGCTTCGAGAACAGGGTGTCGACCAGCTTGCCCCAGCCGACCGTGTCGTCCAGTTCGACCTTCATCGCGGCGGCCAGGCTCTCCCGGGTCGTCTCCTTCTCGATGTCGATCCCCGACTTCTCGAGGATCGCGTCGCGCAGCGTGATCCGGTGCCAGCTCGGCGCCAGGCTGATCGTGCGGCCGTCACGTTCGATCTCGGCCTTGCCGAGCACCTTCTCGGCGACCGATGAGACCAGAGTCTCCAGCTCGATCGCGGTCTGGGTGTAGTCCGCGTAGGCCTCGTACCACTCGAGCATCGTGAACTCGGGGTTGTGCTTCATCGAGATGCCCTCGTTGCGGAAATCCTTGCCGAGCTCGTACACCTTGTCGATTCCGCCGACCACGCAGCGCTTCAGATACAGCTCGGTCGCGATCCGCAGGTAGAGCCGGCGGTCGAGCGCGTTGTGATGGGTGGTGAAGGGTTTCGCGAGCGCGCCGCCGTACAGCGGCTGCAGAACCGGGGTCTCGACCTCGAAGAAACCATGGTCGTCCAGCCAGCGGCGGACCTCGGAAACGGTGCGGGCGCGCACCCGGAAGATCTCGCGGCTCTCCTCGTTGGCGATCAGGTCCAGCTCCCGACGGCGATAGCGCGTCTCGGTGTCCTCCAGCCCGTGGAACTTGTCCGGCGGCGGCCGCAGCGACTTCGCCAGGATCTCCCAGCTCTTGACCTCGATCGAGAGCTGACCGCGGCGAGTGACCACGGCTCTTCCCTCGACCCCGAGGATGTCACCCAGGTCGAGATCCTCGAGCAGGGCGAAGGCTTCCTCACCGAGTACGTCGGCCTTGGCGTGAAGCTGGATCTGGCCGGTGGCGTCCCGCAGGTCGATGAAAGCTGCCTTGCCGTGACCCCGCCGGCCGACGATCCGTCCGGCGACCCGGTGAACCGAATCTGTCTCTACCCCGGCCTCGAGACCCTCGTGGGCCTCGAGCACGCCGGCGATCTCCTCGCGCCGCTCGAAGCCGTGCGGGAACGGCTCCACCCCGGCCGCGCGCAGACGGTCCAGCTTCTGCCGTCTTTCGGCGAGGAGCGTGCTGGTTTCGGGCTCGGTCATCGGATCCGGGCCGAAAGCAAGCTAGGCAGCTTCGATCTTGGTGATCTTGAACTGTTTCTCGGTGCCCTTCGGAGCGGGCACCTTGACGATCTCGTTGACCTTCGCGCCGATCAGCGCGGCACCGATCGGTGACTCGCTGGAGAGCTTGCCGCCCGCCAGGTCGGCCTCGGTCGAACCGACGATCTGGAACTTGCGGGAATTGCCGTTGTCCTGATCCTTGATGTGGACGACCGAACCGAAACCGACCGATCCGGTGTCCTGGCTGCCCTCTTCGACCACGGTCGAACGGCGCAGGCGCTCTTCGAGCTGGCTGATCTGAGCTTCGAGCTGTGCCTGCTCGTTCTTGGCGTCGTCATACTCGGCGTTTTCGGAGATATCGCCGAAATCACGGGCCTCGCGGATACGTTCGGACACCTCGCGTCGGCGTACGGTGGAGAGATGCTCGATCTCTTCCTCAAGCTTCTTGAGACCCTCTGGGGTGATTTCGGAAGTGCGGCTCACTGGTATCAACCTCTCTTGGGATGGTCGGGGAAATTCAGCTTCCGACCCTGCAAATAACGCCCTGAAGCGACGACCCGGCAGGTGCCGACAGGGCAACGGAGTGCGCGATTATAACGAGCCGTCCGCCGCGGCCATCGACTCGGCCAGTGCCTCGCTGAAACGGGCGGGATCCTCGACCTGCGGATAGTGGCCGATATCGCTGAACCGGCGGGCCGGCAGATCGGGTCTCAGCTCGAGCAGACCATCGAGAACTTCGGGAACCGCGACCGGATCCTTCATGCCCCAGACCAGCCGCAGATCACCTTGCCAATCCCTGATCGCGCCATGCCAGCGATCGGCGTAGATCACCCGCTCATCCATGTATGACACGAGCTTGTGTCCCAGGCGATTTCCCTCGTTGTAGCTCATCAGCATCCAGTGGTCGGCGGCATCATCGTCCGAAAGGGGGTGTTTCTCGGAGAAGACGGACGCGAACTGGCGGCGGAAGAAGGACTCGTTGGCGAAGCGGGCCGCCAACGGCCCGAGCGGTCCTCGCAGCAGCTTCTGCGCGAGGGTCGGATTCGCTCGCTCGACCAGGATCGAACCGTTGAAGAGAAGCACTCCGGTCAGATCGAACCCGAGTTCGCCGGCCAGATCGCGGGCCAGGAGTTCGGTCGCGACCGAGGTGCCGAGATCGTGCGCGCAGACGTAGACCGGACCCCCGTCCGCGTAGCGGCGGGCCAGCTCCTCGGTCAGGTCGGCCTGCCAGGAGAGGGTGTACGAGTGGTCCCGGGGCTTGTCAGAAAGCCCGAAGCCCAGGAAATCGAAGGCGAGGATCGCGCGGCCCGGCATGCGTTCGATCAGGTCGCGCCAATCATAGGAACTGGTCGGGAATCCGTGGAGCAGGACCAGCAGCGGGCCCTCGCCATCCTGGTGGTAGGTGTGGATCGCGTGTCCACGGAAGTCGACCAGCCTGCCCTTCAGTCTCCATGTCTCGATCCGGTCGCTGAGCTTCACACCGCCACCGGCTCGCCGTCACGGATCTCGGCGACGATCTCTCGCGCCCGCTCGAGCCCGGCGGTCTGGCACAGCTCGTTCTTGACCAGCTTCGGAACATCGAGCCGGTCCAGGTACCAGGGATAGAACTTGCGCAGGTAGCGTCCGGCCCGTTCGGAACCCATGTGCTCCTCGGCACAGTCCATGATCCAGAGCAGCTCGTTCATCATCTCGGCCGGCTCGGGCGGCTCGATCCGTTGCCCGGTGAGTTCGGAGAACACCCATGGATAGCCGAGCGCCCCGCGGGCGATCATCACCGCGTCGGCCCCGGATTCCTCGTATGCGGCACGGGCCGCGTCGGCGTCGCTGAGGCCTCCCGAGATGATCATCGGCACGTCGATCCGTTCGCTCAGTTCGCGGGCCATGGCGTAGTCCGGGGTTCCCTTGTGTCCCTGCTTGGCGACCCTGGGATGAAAGCCGATCGCCTGGACACCGGCCTCCTCGACCAGGCGGATCGCCAGATCGAAACCGGAACGGTCGCCCGGCATCAGACCGGAACGGATCTTCACGGTCACCGGCAGGCCCGATCCTTCGGCGGCCGCCCGGGCGACATCCAAAGCCAGTTCCGGATCGGCGAGCATCTCGGCCCCGGCGCCCGTCTTTCTCACCTTCGGCACGGGACAGCCCATGTTGATGTCGATCAGATCCGCGCCGGAACGGGCCGCGATCTCGGCCCCCGACCTCATCGCCACGGGGTCATGCCCGAAGAGCTGGATCGAGACCGGATGCTCGTCCGGATGGATCCGCATCAGTTCGGTCATCGTCTTCTCGTTGCCGTAGTGAAGCCCGAAGCTGGACACCATCTCGGAAACGGCGAGGCCGGCGCCGAACCGGCGGGCCTGGAGACGGACGAACCAGTTGCCGATGCTGGCGAGCGGCGCGAGCAGCACCCGGTTCGAGATCCGGACGCCGCCGATCTCGAAAGGGTCGGTGAGCGCGGGTCGTTCAGCCACGGTTTCGCTCGTAGATGATCCGCAGGCCCTTGAGGGTCAGCAGATCGTCGATCTCGGTGATCGTCTCGGTGAACGGCACGATCGTCGAAGCGAAGCCGCCCGTGGCGATGAACCGGGCGTTGCCACCCAGTTCGGCGTTGATCCTGCGGCCGATCCCGTCGACCAGGCCGGCGAAGCCGAAAAGCACCCCCGACTGGATCGCGGTACGGGAGTTCGTGCCGATCGCGTTCTTGGGCGGATCGAGATCGATCCGGGAGATGCGGGCGGCCCGCTCGGTCAGTGCGGTGAGCGAGATCTCCACTCCCGGCGCGATCGCCCCGCCGAGATACGCCCCGTCGGCCGATACCGCGTCGAAGTTGATCCCGGTGCCGAAATCGACACCGACACAGACGTCGCCGACCTTCTCGTAGGCCGCGATCGCGTTGACCAGACGGTCGGCGCCGACCTCGGTGGGTGTATCGATCTCGATCGCCATGCCAGTCTTGATACCCGGACCGACCACCAGGCACTCAACATCGAGGTAGCGTTCGGCCAGCCCGCGGTACTCGGAACCCAGCGGCGGCACCACCGAGGAGACGACTATCCCCTCGAGATCGTCGAAGCCGACATCGCGAAGTTCCATCAGGCCGGAGAGGCGTTCGGCCAGTTCGTCGCCGGTCGCGCCGGCACGGGTCTGGAAACGCCAATGCTCGGCGAGCCGGTCGCCCTGGAAGGCCCCGAGATGGGTCTGAGTATTGCCTACGTCTATAGCTAGAAGCATCGCCAAGAGTGTGGCAGGACTGGACATTTCGGGACCGTGCGCCGCGAAGGGGCCTAGTATGCGCGGCCATGAGCCAGGCCAAGCTGTACACGATTCCGGGATCGCACCCAGCTCTTTCGGTGGCGATGATGCTCGACTACAAGAGCATCCCGTTCAAACGGGTCGATCTGCTGCCGGTGGTGTCGAAGGTCGTACTCCGCGCCTCGGGGTTTCCCCGGGTCACGGTCCCGGCGCTGCGGATCGACGGACAGAAGCTTCAGGGCTCGGTTCAGATCGCCCGGGCCCTCGACGGCCTGGCTCCCGACCCGCCGCTGCTGCCGGACGATCCCGAGCGGCGCCGCTC
Source organism: Solirubrobacterales bacterium (assembly GCA_035502775.1). GTDB lineage: Bacteria > Actinomycetota > Thermoleophilia > Solirubrobacterales > 70-9 > 67-14. Next base: position 36,603 of record DATJUB010000003.1, read on the forward strand.
GGTGCTCGAGGCCGAAAGGGTCGGGGACGAAGAGCTGCAGCATCCGGTGCGACAGATCATCTGGTGGCTGCTGAAGCGCAACGGCGGCGCGATGGCCAGTTACCTGGAGGGGTCGCACACCGGCATCCCGATCCCGATCGCGAGCCGGACGGCCTTCCCGCTGGTCGCCGGATCGGTCTATTTCAACAAGGCGACCGACGAGAACGTGAAAGCCGCGATCGCGGCTCTGCCCGGGATCCTCGACCGGCTCGACGCGTGGATCGCGGACGGCACGATCGGCAACGAGGAACCGAACGCGGCCGACTTTCAGATCGCTCCCTCGATCGTGCTGGCGATGACGATGGCCGACCTTCGTCCGGCGATCGAGAACCGTCCGATCGGGCGGCTCGCCCGGCAGCTGATCCCGGTCTATGCGGGCGACATGCCTCCCGGCCTTCCGGCCGAGTGGCTGGAGCCGCTGCGAACCTGATCGCTTCTACGGCGAGAGCGGACCCGCCGGCTTGACCCACTGTCCATCCGGCAGGGCCGCCAGGGCCGCGTCGAGCCGGCCCCCGTCGGGGGTCGAGAGGTCGGGGTCCAGTTCGAGCAGCGGCACCAGCACGAACCGGCGGCTGGTCACCTCGCGATGTGGCAGGCGGAGGCGATCCGACTCGTATTCGGCATCGCCGTAGAGCAGCAGGTCGATGTCGATGATGCGCGGGGAATGCCGCGGCACTCCGAGCCGGCGCCCGAGATCGGCCTCGATCTCCTTCAGCCTGTCCAGCAGATCTTCCGGTTCGAGCGTGGTCCTGACCCGAATTGCCGCATTGAGGAAATCGGGCTGGTCGAGGATCTCACCGACCGGTTCGGTCTCGTAGGCGGACGAGACCGCCTCGATCTCGATTCCGGCGGACCCGATCGACGCGATCGCCCGGTTCAGATGTTCGAAACGGTCGCCGATGTTCGAGCCGAGACCGAGGTACACGGTCTCGGCGGTGGCGCCGGACATCGCTACTCGGGCGCCGAATCGGGCTGACGGCGCAGGATCAACTCGACCGACGCGCCTTCCATGACGACCGCGATCGGCGGTTCGGGCTTGGTTGCCCGGACCCGGACCATCGTCGCGCCGAACTGGTCGAGCAGCCGCTCGGCGATCACCGCGGTGAGCCTTTCCAGGGTCAGGTAGCTGCGTTCGGTCGCGATCTCGACCAGCATCTCGGTGACGACGCTGTAGTCGACGGTCCCGTCGAGATCGTCGGTCTCGGCGGCCCGGCACTCGAGCAGCGAGAGGTCGACGTCGAAAACCATTCGCTGGCCGACTTCACGCTCGGCTTCGCCCACTCCGTGATTGGTGTGGACGGAGACTCCCTGGAGCTGAATGGTCACAAGCGGATTCGGCAACCCCGTAAATGGCATGTCGCCAACCTACCGCCCAGACGCGTACGAAGTCGTACCCAGAAACTCTCAGTTCTCAATTGCCCGTGCGACCCGGATCGCCTGGGCCACCGCCGCCACATCGTGCACTCTCACCATCGCGGCCCCCCGGCGCATGCCTTCGAGGCAGGCCGCGATCGTGCCGCCGAGACGCTGATCCTCTCTCGAACCGTCGATCTTGCCGATGAACGTCTTGCGGGACGGCCCGAGCAGAACCGGCAGGCCGGTCGCGGCGAACTCACCGGTCGCGGCGAGCAGGGCCAGGTTGTGTTCGACCGTCTTGCCGAAACCGATTCCGGGGTCGATCCAGATCCGATCCCGCTCGATTCCGGCCCGCGTCGCCGATTCGGCCCGGTCGAGCAGGAAGCCGAGAACTTCGTTGACGACATCGTCGTAGCGCGGATCGTTCTGCATGGTCCTGGGGGTACCGAGCATGTGCATGATCACGACCTCCACCCCGCGTTCCGCGCAGAGTGCCGTCATGTCTGGGTCGCCGCGCAGACCGGAGACGTCGTTGACGATCGTGGCCCCGGCCTCGATCGCGGCCTCGGCGACCGTGGCCTTGGTGGTGTCGATCGAGATCGGCGCGGACCCGGCCAGCCCCTCGATCACCGGCACGACCCGGGCCAGTTCCTCTTCGGTCGAGACCTCCGCGGCGCCGGGCCGGGTGGATTCGCCGCCGATGTCGAGCACGTCGGCTCCCGCCGCGGCCAGTTCGAGCCCGTGGGCGATCGCCTTGTCGGCATCGAGGAACAGCCCGCCGTCCGAGAAGGAGTCGGGTGTCACGTTGACGATTCCCATCACCTTCATCGGGTGCCCTCGTTTCCGGCGGACAGGATCTCGGTTGCCGCCCGACGTCCGGACTGGATCGCGCCTTCCATGTATCCGGCCCAGTGGGTGGCCGTTTCGGCGCCGGCCCAATGGATCGGGCCGATCGCCTCACTGAGCGCGTGTCCGTGTGATGTCCATGCTCCCGGGGGGAGATATCCGCCGTAGCAGCCGCGGGTCCACTCGTCGGCGGCCCAGACCTTCTCGACGTAGTTGTCGGGACGGGCGGCGCGTTCACCGAAAAGGCGGGCCAGACAGTCGGCGACGATCTGGCCGCGTTCTCCGCGGGTGAGCCCGGCCGCGTCGCGGGCCGCCTTGCCTTCGAAGAAGGCGAGCAGGACCCCCGGGCTGCCGTCCGGCGGCGAGTTGTCGAACACGACCGAGATCGGTCCGTCGGCGCTGGTCGCCTGGCCGGAGTAGCCCGCGCTTCGCCAGAAGGGTTCGGGATAGATGGACATCGTCTTGATCACGCTGCCCTGGATCATCCGCTGGGTGAGACCGTCGCGGGCCGGTGGCAGTGGCGGTTCGTAGCTGATCCGGCCGGCGAGCGCGGGCGGGATCGCCACGACCACATGGGCCGCTGTGGCTTGGATGCCGTCGGCGAGGACGAAGACCCGGTCCCCGGACCAGAGGATCCGGCGCACCGGTGCTTCGAGGTAGATCGAGTCGCCGAGCTGGTCGGCCATCCTGTTCGAGATCAGCTGGGTACCGCCCGTGACGCGCGAGTCTTGGGCTCCTCCCTCCGCGTCGAGCAGCAGGTCGAGTGATCCGGCCGAGCTGACGTAGAAGAGCATGTGGAGCATCGATATGTCTTCGGGTTCGGCCGCCCAGACCGCCTGGATCGCGAGCCGCATCAGGTCGCGGGCCGCGGCGGTGCGGACGTTGCGGCGCATCCAGGTGTCGAAGGTGATCCGGTCGAGGTGGGCGTGTTCACTGGCCCAGGGACGTTCGGGATCCACCTTGGCGGCGAGCCGATCGATCTTCTTCAGGGCCATGCCGACCTCCGCCAGAGCGACGGGGTTGAGCTTGGGGATGGTCCCGCGGTAGTCACGGACCTTGCCGCGCCGCTCGATCAGGTTGAGTCCGTCGCCGAAGGTCGGAAACGTCTCGAGGCCCAGTTCGGAGATCAGCCCGAGGATCCGGTCTTGGCCGGGACCGACCCATTGCCCACCGAGTTCGACGATCTTCCCGTCCCCGATCGGTTCGTTGACGGTGCGGCCGCCGACCCGGTCCCGAGCCTCGAGTACGGCCACCGACCTGCCCTGAGCGGCAAGCGCCCGGGCGGCACTGAGGCCGGCAAGACCGGCCCCGACAACGACGACATCGGTTTCCAAGGAGTCCACAGAGCAACCCTATTGAGCGAAAGCAGACCGGAGAAGCGACCAGAGACAGATCGGAGGAACGACCAGAGGCAGATCGGAGGAACGACCAGGGCCTGAGCGCCATCCACAGCCCCAAAGGTCCATTAACCCAGGAGCGATCCGAGCCACCAGGGCAATCCCAACCCCCAAGGGCCTTCTGGGTCGAATAGGCCACCAGATAACTATCGGATTCGACCCAGAACGATCAGGGCAACGGACGTGAGGGGTTCTGGGGGCGTTTT
>DATJUB010000004.1:0-17416 GCA_035502775.1 Solirubrobacterales bacterium
ATAGATGTGCGATTCGACCCAGAACCGCTCTTTTCGGGTTGGATTGGGGACCTGGGTGTGGTAGACCGCCGGTATGGCGGATCGAACGCGTTCAATGGAATGGACCCGGAGGGTCGAGGCGAGCCCCGCGGAGGTCTGGGACGCGATCGCGACCGGCAACGGGATCTCCTCCTGGTTCGTGCCGGCCAAGGTCGATCCGGGAGTGGGCGGCGAGATCCGGATGCAGCTCGGGCCGGGAATGGAGTCGCCGGCACGGATCACCGAATGGCATCCGCCGGAGAGGCTGGTCTACGAGGAGGATCTCGTCGAAGAAGGGGCGGCGGAGCCGCAGCCGCTTTTCACGGAGTTCATCGTCGAGAGCGGGGACGACGGGACCACGACCCTGAGGCTCATCTGCCACGGTGACGCGGAAGGCGAGGGCATGGACGAACTGTTCGAGAGCATGGACGAGGGATGGGGCTCCTTCCTCGACAACCTCGCGATCTATCTGAGCGGATACGCGGGCGAAATCTGTGGCTCGATGATGGTCGACGCGACCCCCGACCTGGGTCCCGAAGATGCCTTCGAAGCCACCCTCGCGAAGCTCGGGTTGTCCGACGCGGCGCCGGGCGACCCGGCGGCGCTCGACCCCGGGGCCGGCGGCTCGATGTCCGGCGAGGTCGTGCGGCGGAAGGCGAGAGACCTCGCGATCAAGGCTGAGATCCCGGTCCCCGGAATCATCGAGTTCGGGGCTTTCGCGTGGGGCGACGAAACCCATGTCCGGATCCATGTCCGGCAGTACGGCGAGGGTGCCGCCGAGGCGGCGGCCGCCGCTTCCGGAGCGTGGCTGGGTTGGCTTTCCGACCTGTTTCCCGAGGACGAGGTCGCCAGCCTGTGAACCCCGGCCGGGCGTCGCGGGCGGATAGGCTCGGAGGAACCCGGAGGTCCCGGGGACAGAACCCGACGAGAGGAATCGATGGCCGCAAAAGGCAGCGCTGAATGGCAGGGCGATCTGAAGGCGGGATCCGGCACCTTCACCGCCGGTGACCGAATCAGCGGCGAGTTTTCGTACAAGTCCAGGTTCGAAGACGGGCCCGGCGCCAATCCGGAGCAGTTGGTCGCGGCCGCCCATGCGTCCTGCTTCTCGATGGCCCTTTCGAACATGCTCGGCGAGGCGGGAACCCCGGCCGACTCGGTCAAGACCGACGCCGCCGTTCAACTGAGACTGGTCGACGGCGTGCCGACGATCACCCGCATCGACCTGAAGACCGTCGGCCGCGTTCCCGGTATCGACGCGGCCGAGTTCACGAGGCTTGCCGGGGAGGCCAAGGCGGGCTGCGTGATCAGCCGGGCGCTGGCCGGCGTTCCGGAGATCAATCTGGAGGCGGTCTTCGAAACCTGAGGTGAGATTGACCGTTTGGTGATGGATCCGAGGGGTAAAGTCGTCTCATGAGACGACTGGCGATCCTCGGCGGGCTGATCGCCGCGCTGCTGCTTCCCGGAGCGGCCTCGGCGGCGACCCTGGTGCCGATCGTGGAAGGGCACCCCTGGGCCACCGAACCGATCTTCGCGACCGCGCCCCCGGCCGACAAGCGGATCTTCGTGGTCGAGCGGGGCGACTTCGGCACTCCCGGTGCGATCCGCGTGGTCGAGAACGGCACGGTCAAAGCACAGCCGTTTCTCAGCATCGGCAACATCGACCTTTCCGCCGAGCGCGGCCTGCTTTCGATGGCCTTCGCTCCCGACTACGCGACCAGCGGCCGTTTCTACGTGTTCTACACCGCGGGCGGCGGCGACGCGCTCGATCCCTCTGGGGAGCCGGGCGACATCAGGATCGTCGAGTACCGGCGTTCGGCGTCCGACCCGAACCTCGCCGATCCCGCTTCGGCCCGCCTCGTTCTCGTGACCCGGCATTCGGCCACCAACCACAACGGCGGGTGGATCGCCTTCGGTCCGGACGGCAAGCTCTACATTACGATCGGCGACAACGCGGTCGACTCGAACTCCCAGAGCCTGACCAACCTCTTCGGCAAGGTCCTGCGGATCGACCCGGCCGATCCCGACGGCGCGGGTCCGCTCACCGCCACGATCCCGGACGACAATCCTTTCGCGAATACGTCCGGTGCCCGTGGGGAGATCTACACCTTCGGTCTGCGCAACCCCTTCCGCGCCTCGTTCGCGCCCAACGGGGACCTGACGATCGGGGATGTCGGCGGCGGCATCAACGAGGAGATCAACGCGGGGGATCTGGCGGGCAAGAACATGGGCTGGCCCGAATGCGAGGGTTTCTGCGACACCCCGAATCCATTCTTCACCGATCCCGTCTTCGAATACCCGAACGTGAACTCGACCGATTGCGCCGTGCTCGGTGGACATGTGGTGCGCGATCCGGATCTGACCGGGCTCACCGGCCGCTACCTCTACGCCGATTTCTGTGCCGACGATCTGCGCACACTCAACCTCTCCGTCCCCGGCGCCGACCCGGGCTTTCCGGGAATCGAGCTTTCCGGCTCGCAGGGCTGGCTGCGATCCTTCGCCGAAGACAGCCGCGGCTGCTCCTACGTGGTCACCACCGAATCGGTCTTCCGCATCGCGGCCGGGCCGAACGCCGGAGCCGAATGCCCGCGGGTCGTGAGTCCACCGCCTCCGCCACCGCCCCCGCCGCTGCCCGATGTCACCTTCGATTTCCAGATCCCGAAGAAACGGCCGCTGGCCCGCAGGATCACGGTCTCCGGCACCTGCAGCATCGGCTGTGACCTGAAGGCCGCCGGCACCGTCGTGATCGGCCGAAACAGATTCCTGAAGAGGACCAGACGGATCAAGTTGGCCGAGGTGACGGTCGACGCCGCGGCCAAGACACGCACGAACCTCGCCCTCGTTCTCCCGAACGGGGCTTTGAAGAAGGCGCGCAAGGCCGCCCGGCGGGGCAGCCGGATCACCGCGCACCTGAAGATCACGGCGGCCGCCGACGACGGTTCGGGCGGTTCGGGATCCGGCCGGGTCCGCCTGATCCCGGCCGGGCGGCGCTGAGAAAGGCCCCTTCTAGGGTCGCATCGACCAGCCTTCGGCCGGATCGACCCGGCCGTCGAGGAAAGCCATCAGGGTGGCTTCGATCTCATCGGGTCCCTGTCCGCTCCGGATGGTCAGCCAGGACCTGCTCGAATCGATGAACTCGTTCTGGCTGGCGGCGATCCGGCGGCGCACCTCGGCCGCGCCCCACTCCTTGTTTCTCTTCACGAACCTATCGGGGGCGAAGAAGAAGCCCGGCCTCGGTCCGGCGAGCGGTTCGGCGTCCGGGTCCGGGGCCAGTTCCTCCCAGTCCGCCGCGCCGACCACGGTGCTCGCCGTCAGATGCTCGCCGAAATGGCCGTGAACGCGGGCACGCAGCTTGGCGCTGCCACCGAAATCGAGATAGGCGGTCGGCTCGTCCGGGTCGAGACCTTCAAGGTCCTCGTACCGGACCACCTGGTCGTAGAGACCGGTGCCCTCGACGAAACCGGCGTTACCGGCCGAGGTGAGGCCGACGACCGTGATGGCGTCCCCATGGTCACGCTGAAGCAGGAAGGCGAGTGCCAGGGCGGTCTTGCTCGAAGCACTTGAGAGGACGAGCCGGGTCGCGCCGCCGAACTTCTCGTCGTCCAGCTGGTCGGCCAGCAGGTACGAGGTCGCGAACAGGGGGCCGAACAGGGCGATGTACGGCTCCCGATCCGGGGTGTCCCCGGTCTCGGCGGTGGTGAATCCGTAGCGGTTGTAGATCGCCGGCAGTTCGGCCCGGTGGGGTGAGCTGTCGACGAAACCGGTCTCCGAGACGCTCTCCGGCCGTACCGTGAAGTGGCTGGAGATCGGCATGTACCCGTAGATGCGACTGCCTACCGGGATTCCCTCCTGGTCGGAGCGGACGACCTCCGAGTATCCCCAGACGGGGATCCTTCCGAAACCTTCCGGTGCCGGGAAGAACTCCCAGTACCTCATCGCCTCACCCATCGCCGCGTAGGTGACGTTGTTGGCGGTGATCGAGAAATTGTCGACCCGCAGCAGAACTTCGCCGGGTTCGAGATCAACTTCCTCGGCCGCCGGCAGGGGGAGGGTCGAGGCGGACCTCAGATCGTCCTGTTTCACCACGAAGTCGTATGCGTCAGCCATTTCCCGTCCCATCGTTCGTTTGCCGGATCGCGCCGGTGGAGCTTAGCCGGACTTGGCGGGGGAAGCGTTTAATGCGAACATACGTTTGTGCGATGGGATCAGCAGAGAGTCGGCCGCGCGAACGATGCCCCGACCCTGCCCGGCCTGGATCGGGCGGGACTCGGACCGGTCCGTACCTTCAAGGCGCCTGAGGCGATGGGCATGCGCTTTCACGAAATCAGAGCCAAATCGGCCCTGAACCGGGTGCCCGGTGGGCCTTACGGTTTCAACTGGACCGTGAATCCTTACCGCGGCTGCAGCCATGCCTGCGTCTACTGCTTCGCCCGGCCCTCCCATACCTATCTCGGTTTCGATGCCGGCCGGGACTTCGACCGGGAGATCGTGGTCAAGGTCAATGCTCCCGAGGTGCTCCGGGCGGAGCTGGCGCGCCCGTCCTGGAAGCGGGAGCTGGTCGCGCTGGGGACCAACACCGATCCGTATCAATGGGTCGAGGGGCGCTATCGCCTGACGCGGGAGATCCTGCTCGCGCTCGAGGCCGCCGAGACCCCGGCCACCGTCCTGACCAAGTCACCGCTGGTGCTGAGAGACATCGAGATCTTCGAGCGGACCAGGGAATCGGCCGGGGTGAACCTCTCGATCCCCACCTACGACGAGTCCGCCTGGCGGGCGACCGAGCCCCACACGCCGAATCCCAGGGCCCGCATGGAGGCGGTGGCCGAGCTCCGCCGCCGTGGGATCGCTTCCGGCATCCTGATCGCGCCGCTCATGCCCGGCATCAACGACAGTCCCGAACAGGTCCGGCCGATCCTCGAGGCCGCCACCGAAGCGGGGGCGGACTTCGTCGTCCCGATCGCGCTCAACCTGCGCCGGGAGACCAGAGACGTCTTCTTCGAGTGGCTGGAATCGGAGCGTCCGCATCTGCTGGGCGAGTACCGGGAGCTGTTTCCGCCGGGCCGAGGCCGTCTGCCGAATGACCGCCAGCGGCAGATCACCGCCGTGGCCCGATTCTCGGGGGGACGGCGCCGGCCGGATCGCGGGATTCGCCGCCCGCCGGCACCGGTGGCCCCGGAAGTTCAGGAACCGGTGGTTCAGGAGAAGCTTTTCTGAATCGCCTCGGCGGCTTTTCGGCCCGAGACCAGCGCCCCCTGGATCGAGGGCGTCTCACGATGGTCCCCGCAGATGAAGACACCCGAATCGAGCCGGGTCGACTCTCCTCCGGGGCTGTGGCGGTCCGGGTCGAAGTCGGGCAGTGCCCGTTCGATCCGGTAGGTGCGCAGCGGCCGCCAGCTGCGGACCGTCTCGGATCCGAACCAGTCGGACAGTTGACGGTCCACCGCCCCGGCCAGGTCGACCCGATCGGCGTTCGCGCCGATGACGCTCACCGCCACGAGCGAGCGGCCCGCGGGCGCGTAGCCGGGGGCGACCGAGCTCGGCACCGCGAGCTCGTTGATCGGTCCATCGTCGGCGGGGGAGAGCACCAGCCATGGTCCGGCGATCGCGGTCGCCGGAGCGTCGAAATAGAAGCAGGTCGTGGTCCGGCCCCGTTTCGGTTCAGGGATGCCACAGAGGGAGGCGGCCGCGGATTCTTCGGTCGCCACGACCACGGCGGCCGCATCCATCCGGCTGCCGTCGTCGAGGCCGACGCCGTGTGAGTCGACGCTCGTGACCTTCCGGTTCAGCTTGATCGCATCATCCGGAAGCCGTTCGGCGAGTTGGTTCGCGAGTGAGCCCATGCCGCCCGCCGGAAGCACGGTGTCGCCGAGCGAGAAGCAGCGGAAGAAGATCTCCATGAGGCGGCTCGACGTCGTCAGGTCGGGGTCGATGAAGACGCCGCCGAAGAAAGGCCGGAAGAAGTACTCGATCATCGCGGTCGAGAATCCCCTGTCCTCGAGCGAGCGGATCGCGGTCACCTCCGGACGCCGCACGATCTCCCGCGGGTCGGTGGTGGTCAGGTCCCTCCGCATCTGGAAGAGCTTCAGCTTGTCGGCGAGAGTTCCGACCGGGGAGGCCGCGGCGCCGACCGCCGAGCGCGGCATGCGCAGCGGGTCGGCGAATTTGGCGAAGGTCCCGCCGATCCGTATCCGCGCGCCGGGGACGAACGATCCCAGATCGAGCCGGTCGTACTCGAATGTGGATCTCGCCTCCGGGTAGCGGACCGGCAGGACCTGGAAGCCGCGGTCGAGGCTGAAGCCGTCGACCAGGTCGGTCCGGGCCCGCCCGCCGACCCCGTCCGATGCCTCCAAGATCTGAACCTCAATGCCACGATCCCTCAGCACAAGCGCGCATTTCAGCCCGGCCAGGCCGGCACCGACGACGATCACCGGGGCGGAACCGGCTGCCGGGATCATTCCGCGGGCCGGTCAGTCGTCCGAGTCGGGGCGCTCGCTGGACCGCTCTTCGTCGGCCTCGCCGTAGGTGGCGCCGGATCGCTCCGGTTCGACCTCGCCCGCGTCGTAGATCGGGTTGCGTCCCTCTTCGAAGTTCTCGGCCTGCTCGATCAGTTCCGCTTCGGACTGTTCGAATCCTCCGGCTTCACCACCGCCCGCCTCTTCCTCCGCGCGTTCGGCTTCTCGCTTGTCACGGTCTCTGTCGTGCTTGAAGGGCATGGGAGAAAAGTACCCGACCGCGATCCCGGGAAACAGGTCAGGCTTTCCAGTACGCCCCGATCCGTGCCGCGAAGTCGGCGGGAGACTCGGCATAGATCCGGTGGCCCAGGGGGATCGCGCGGTCGAGCAGCTCGAGCTGCCGTTCCTTCGCCATCCCGGCGAGCACCGTGAAGTCCTGGTCATCATCCTCTCGACGCTGAAGTTCGGCCAGCAGGACGGACAGATCGTTGCGGTCCCCGAGAAGTTCGGCCAGCCGTCCGGTCTCGGCGGCCTGGGCCTTCAGGGGCGGAGGCCAGGCCCGGCGCAGCAGGCGGAGCTGGTACCAGAGGTCCTTCACCCGCTTGCGCCACTCGTGGATCGCTTCGGTGGAAGGATCGGGACCGAGGTTCGACATGGCGCGACGTCCGTCGCGGTACGTGCGCCGCAGACCCCGTTCGAACAGGGCCCAGTCGGAGGACTCGAGCGTCCAGCCGTCGATCAGACCGCCACCCTCCTCGATTGCCTCGGCCGCCTGTGCGAGCCGGCCGGTGGATTCGATGTCACGCTCCGCCTCTTCGTCGCGTCGTGTCCGCAGATCCCGGAGCAGCCCCTCCAGCGGCGGAGCATCCGGCGGGTACTCGCCCGACAGGGATTCGACCGTCTCGATCAGGACGTCGGCGTCCCGGGATCCGGAGAGCAGGCGGGCCGCGTCACGGTAGCGATGGTTCTCGCCGCGGAAGGTCTTCTTGCCGAGGTCGGAGCGGACCAGCCGCAGTACCGCCCGCATCTTCTTGATGTCCTTGCGGGCATCGTGGATCGCCGCGACCCGGTTCTCGGGAGTGCTCTCACGCAGATGGGCGAGCGCCGTCCGGACCCGTTCCCGGGCCACCCGCTTGACGTCGGCGGCGGGCCGCTCGTGGTCGAGCCGGAACTTGCCGGGGGTCTGCCTCTCCGTATCGGTGGCGGCTGCGACCTCGATCACCGTGATCGTGAACCGGCTGACGTCACTGCTCCCGGGCTCGACCGAGGACAGTCCTCGGCCGGTCACCAGCGCGTCGGTCGGCGCTTTCATCGGTTCGAAACAGATCACGTTCTCGTCCGCGGGGGCGAACACCTGGGCCGCCGGGAATCCGGAGGCGAAACGCACCGAGACCATGCGGCGTTCGTCGGCGACGGCGAACACGGCGCCTTCGCCGACTCCCGTGAAGGCCCGGTCCCAGGCGGTGGTTCCCAGCGTGTCGGTGGTCGCGGCGAAGGGATGCGATCCGCCGTTCGGGATCCCCCGCCGGTCGAGATGCAGGGCGGTCATCGGCGGCAGGTCGATCGCCCATCCCGTCCGGTCGGTCCCGGGGAGCGAGATGTAGGGGTGGAATCCGAAGGCGAGCGGCACGGCCATATCGCCGGTCGGGGTGATCGTGGTGGTGAAGGTGAGTGAGGATCCGGAAAGGTCGATCTCGATCGTGATCCGGTGTGGGAAGGGAAAGCTCTCGAGTAGATCGGGATGGGCGCCGAAATCGAGTGTGGCCTTCAGTCCGGCGCGTTCGAGCTCGTCGCCGGTGGTGGTTTCCTCCACCTCCCAGAACGTCGAGGCGGCCAGGGTGCCATGGATAGCCAGGCCGTTCTCGTCCCGCCTCACCCGGGGATCGTCGGCCCGGATGTCCACCGTGCGGCCGCCGAACTCGTAGCGGTCGGAGGAGAGCCGGTTGGCCCAGGGGTGGAGGAAGGGGATTCCCATCGTCTTGCCGGACTCGATGTAGCTCTCGATGCCGTGCCGCTGGCCGAGCAGTTCCTCACCGTCCTCGATCAGTGAGATCGCGATCATTCCCGCTTCGGGGACGAAGGTGGCTGAAAGCCCGGTTCCGGAATCGAGTCGGATCGCCTTGAGTGCCATGCGGGGATGATCGCCGATCGTGATCGCCGTGGCGTGATGAGCAAGTGAAATCGCCGATCGTGGGTCCACCGTCGTGGCTACTGTCAAGGCAGAATGAACATGGCCGCCGAAGCACAAGCGCGTTCGATCTGGTCGGGGGGTGTTCGCTGACATGGACCCGCGAGTGACCGAGGCGGCCGCGGATGTGCTCGGAACCGGAGTGAACTCTGTCGAGAGCCGCCCCGGCGGCAGCATCAACCACGCCTGGAGACTCACCCTGGAGGACGGATCGTCCGTATTCCTGAAGGGCAGGGCGGGAGCGGAGAAAGCCGAGTTCGAGATGGAGGCCGCCGGACTGGCCTGGCTGGCCGCCGCGGACGCACTGCCCCTGCCGGAGGTGCTGGGCACGGTCGGCGGTCCGATGCCGGGGCTCCTGCTGGAATGGATCGAGCCGGGCGGCCGCCTCGACGCGGCGGGGGAGGAGACCTTCGGCCGGGGGCTGGCATCGATCCACCGCCACGGGGCCGATGGATACGGCCGGCTTCCCGACGACGCGCCCGCACTTGAGCTGCATGTGGGCCCGGTCGGGCTCGGAACCTGTTTCGACGAGGATCCGGAGCGGGGATTCGGGCCCTGCTACGGCCAGCGCATCGAGGGACTCGCCGCCAGGGCATTGGACCGGGGAGCGATCGACCGCGATCAGATGGCGGCGATTGGCTCGGTCTGCGCACGAATCGAACACCTGGCCGGTCCGGCCGAGCCACCCGCCCGCACCCATGGTGACCTCTGGTCGGGAAACGTTCTGGTGGCGGCCGACGGAGTGCCCTGGCTGATCGATCCGGCCGCGCACGGCGCCCACCGTGAGCTGGACCTGGCGATGCTGTGGCTTTTCGGGGCGCCTTCGGACCGCTTCATGGCCGCCTACAAGGAGGAGTTCCCGCTGGAGCCCGAGTATCGCCAGAGGATCGATCTATGGCAGATTCAGCCGCTGCTGATTCACGCGATCCTGTTCGGCGGCCCCTACGGCACCGCCGCGGCCCGGGCCGCGGCGGTCTACTCCTGAGTCCCGCTCAGACCGGCGTTTCTCAGGCGTCGATCGAACGCGGCGCGATGAAGGTCCGGTCCGGGCAGTGGCGGTCGAACACCCCGGTCAGGCGCTCGATCGACTCGGCGGGGAAGCAGTCGGTGAGTTCATAGTTCCGCTCGGAGAAGTTCAGGAACTTGGACTCGGTCGCGAAGGGACGCATCGCGGCGATCAGCTGATCGAGATCGGCTACCGCCTTCGCGGTCATGTCCGGGCCCGCCGCCAGTCCGATTCCGTTCAGCGTGTACCGGCCATCGAGGTGGTCCAGGATCCCGCCGTCCTCGGCCGGGGTCGCGAGCGCACCGCCGATATGCCGCAGCTCGGCGACGATCAGGCTGGCCGAGGAGTCTTCGCCGACCGCGGCCAGGAAGGCGGTGACCGCTTCCTCATTCAGATCGTTCAGCAGGGCGGAGTCGCCGATCCCCGGGACCGGTTGCTCCGGATCGCCGTGGAGCCGCACGAGGTCGGCGACCGGCTGGATGCCCCAGCCGCCAAGCACCGGCGTGCCGGCACTTTCGATCAATGCCGCGAAGTCCTCACCGACCTCGGGATCGAGCGAGACACCGTCGACACAGGCCACCGCCTGGCCGCGGATCGGCTCGGGGATCTCCTCGATCGGGGGAAGGCGCATGATGCGGAAGTCCGTGGTCGCCGATTCGGGCGCGGTGCGGGTCCATTCCAGCCAGGTCTCGAGCACGGCGCGGGCGTCGGAGATCGCGAAGAAGCTCGCTCCGGCGAAGGCATCTGACATGTTGAGCAGCTCGACCTCGACCGCGGTGACCACGCCGAGGCCGCCCCCTCCTCCGCGCAGCGCCCAGAAGAGATCGGGATTGGTGGCGAGATCGGCGGTCACCAGCTCGCCGTCCTCGGTCACCAGCTGAAAGGAGACGACACGGTTGCAGGCGAGGCCGAAGGAGCGTCCGTAGGTGCTCAGGCCGCCGCCGAGCAGGTACCCGATGACTCCGACCGTCGGTGAGGAACCATGAAGGAAGGCGAAACCGTGTTCGGCGGCCGCTCTGACGACGTCATCGGCGGTGGCGCCGGCGGGAACGCGGGCGGTGAGGGCGTTCGAGTCGATGTCGATGTCATCGTCGAACAACTCGGTCTTCAGCAGCAGGGCAGCTTCCAGGCCCGGCAGCGCGGTCGCGGCGTGGCCGGTCGTCTGGCAGGCGATACGAAGACCGTTCTCCTTTGCCCAGGCGACTGATTCCCGCACGTCGTCGACCGATCTCGCGACGGCGATCGCGGCCGGACGCTGGTCGGCGGCGAGGTTCCAGGAAAGCCTGGCCGAATCGTAGGCGGGGTCTTCGGGCTTGATGAAATCGGGCAAGACGGACCTCCGCTATTCGAGTTCGTACGACTCCGGGACCGGGGCATTGTAGCGCTATCGGGGAGCGGAGAACGACCCTTGGGGGCGGCCTCCGTCCGACCGCCGGAGTCCATAATGTCCAGCTTTCTTGGAGCACGCCCCCGCCTATTCGACCGCCGGTTTCGGACCCGGAATCTCTTTGCCCGAGTGGCCCGGTGACCGGCCCCTCCGGGCCTGGCAGACCGAAGCCCTCGGGATTCTCGAGTCCCATCAGGGAACGAGTTTCCTCGCTTCGGCGACCCCCGCCGCCGGTAAGACCACCTTCGGTCTGAGGGTGGCCCATCACATGCTGTCGAGTGGCCGGGTCAGCCGCGTCGTCGTGGTCGGGCCGACCACTCACATCTGCCGTCAATGGGCGCTCGACGCGGCCCGCTACGGAATCGACCTGGAACCCAACCGCCCCAACTCGGACGGACCCGAGACCACCGATTTCCATGGTGTCGCGGTGACCTACCAGACCGTCGCGGCCGGGCCGGCCACTCACGCCCGCGCCGCCCGCCGCCCGACCCTGGTGATCGCCGACGAGCCTCATCACATGGGCGATCAGGCGAGCTGGGGGATGAGCGCCCGCGAGGCCTTCGGCCAGGCGACCTTCCGCCTGCTGCTCTCCGGTACCCCTTTCCGCTCGGACAACGAGGCGATTCCGTGGGTCCACTACGACGAGGATGGAGTCAGCCGGGCCGACTACGTGTACGGCTATCCCGACGCCCTGGTCGATCGCGTCTGCCGCCCGATCACCTTCCTGCCGTACGACGGCGAGATGGAGTGGGTGAGTGACGGGCAGGTGCGCACCGCCGATTTCGATCTGGTCCTGCCCGCCAACGAGTCGGCCCGCAGGCTGCGCACGGCGCTCGACGCGGAGGGTGACTGGATGGGGGAGGTACTGCGCGACGCCGACGCCAAGCTGGAGGAGGTCCGCGCCAGCGGTCACGAGGACGCCGGCGGCCTGGTGGTCGCCTCCGATCAGGAGCACGCCCGTTCGATCGCCCGGCGGATCAATTTCATCTCGGGCCAGCAGCCGGAGATCGTGATGAGCGACGAGCCCGACGCCAGCGCCCGGATCGCCTCGTTCTCGGCCAGCGACCAGCGCTGGCTGGTCTCGGTCCTGATGGTCTCGGAAGGCGTGGACATTCCCCGCCTGCGGGTCGGGGTGTATGCCACCGCCGCCCGGACCGAGCTTTTCTTCCGCCAGGTGGTCGGCCGTTTCATTCGGACCACGCCCAGTCCCAAAAGGCAGATGAGCTACCTGCTGTTGCCCGCCGACATGCGCCTGAAGAAGCTCGCCTTCGAGATCGAGCGGGAGCGGCGGCACGCGATCGATCTTTCGCCGGCCCTGGTCGAGGAGTTGGAGGAGCTCGATCAGGAGATGCCCGACCGCGCCCCGGCGGGAGAGGCGTTCCAGGCGCTCAGCTCGAGTGGGGCCGAGCTCGACGACGCGATCCTCGCCCAGACCACGATGCAGCTGTTCGCCACCGAGGAAGTCGGCGAGCAGGTCGAGTCGGTCTCGGCGATCACCGGCTCGGTCACCCGGACGATCAGGAAGCCGGCGGTGAAACCCGGTCCGGCCGGCCCGGGACCCGCCAAGCCGGCCGGCAAGGCGAAACCGGCCGCGTCGTCCGGAGAGCCCAAACGCGAATCCGCGTTCGCGGCCCGGGAGAGACTCCGCGAGGAACGCCGGACCATGGTCGCCGACGTTTCCCGCCGCACCGGGGAGAGTCACCGCGAGGTGCACGCGCGCATCAATCGCATGACCGGGGTGCAGTCGGTCAGCAAGGCCACCCGGCAGCAGCTCGAGTCGGGCAACGAGCTGCTGCGGCGTGACCTGAGCTAGCTCTCGCTCATCCGGTCGAGGGCAGCTGGACCCGGTCGACCGCGCGGTCGTAGTTCAGGCGCAGCAGTTCGATCACCTGCCATACGTCGTGTTCGTCGTCGATCCGGCGGGCGGCCAGGCCCTTGTATTTCTCGCCGAGCGGGTGATCCTGGACGCGTCCTTCGTTCTTGAGTTCGCTCTTGAGCTCTTTCGGGAAGGCGAAATGCGCGGCGTGATCGCCGTGCAGGTGGCCGATCTCCCGCCTTTCGAGCTTGAAGGCGAGCGCGCCGAAGCGCCCCGGTTCGGTCGTGACTCCGGGCCACGTGGTGACTTCGTCGATGATCGTCTGACTGGGGGTTTTCGTCTCGTTCATGGGTTCTCGTTTCGTTTGATCGGTTCGGTCCGGCTTCGGAGACGAAAGTACAAGTTCAAGTGAGCTTGAAGTCAAGGCCCGGATGTGATTTCTTTCCCGCATGTCCGAACAACTGACCATCACCGAGGTCTCCCGACGCAGCGGCGTGGCCGCCTCTGCCCTGCGCTTCTACGAGGAGAAGGGTCTGATCGATTCGGAACGGGCGGGGTCCGGGCACCGGCGCTATCCGAGGCCGGTGCTGCGGCGGATCGCCTTCATCGTGTTCGCCCAGAAGATCGGCCTTACCCTGGTCGAGATCGGGGAGGAACTGGACAAGCTGCCCCGCGATCGGGCGCCGACCGGCAGGGAATGGTCGCGCCTGTCCAGCAAGTGGACCGGCCGGATCGACGAGCGGATCGAGGAGCTGGAGCGGCTGCGCTCCGGCCTGACCGAGTGCATCGGCTGCGGCTGTCTCTCGCTCGGCAAGTGCAAGCTGGCGAATCCGGGAGACCGGGTCGCCCGCAGCGGCCCGGGCCCACGGGCCTGGATCTCGGGAGGCGGCTGACCGGGCCCTTTTTGCTGTGCCAACATCCTCGGACCGAACGAAGGAGACGAAGTGACCATCGACGCCTGGATGCAGCACCCGACCCGCAGATTCTTCTCGCACGACATGCTGGAGTCGCTGCGCCGCTGGACCGGGCAGGAGGTGCCGGCCGAGGAGCTGCCGATCGCCGCGACCGTGGCCGCGATGGACGCGGGCGGTGTCGGATTCGGGCTGCTCAGCGCCTGGCACGCTCCGTATGTGCCGCCCCTGATCTCGAATGAGGAGATCGCCGGCTGGGTGGCCGAGTACCCCGACCGCTTCGCCGGGATCGCCGCCGTGGACCTGAACAGGCCGATGGAGGCGGTGCGTGAACTGCGGCGCTGCGTCGAGGAGCTGGGTTTCAAGGGACTGCGGGTGGTGCCGTGGCTCTGGGAGGCGCCGCCCACCGACCGGCGCTACTACCCGCTGTACGCGGCCTGCGTCGATCTCGGCATCCCGTTCTGCACGCAGGTCGGCCACACCGGTCCGCTGCGCCCCTCGGAGACCGGGCGTCCGATCCCCTACATCGATCAGGTGGCGCTGGATTTCCCCGAGCTCGTGATCGTCGGCGGGCACATCGGCTACCCCTGGACCGAGGAGATGATCGCGGTCTGCCGCAAACACGAGAACGTCTATATCGACACCTCGGCCTACACCTCGAAGCGGCTTCCGCCAGAGCTGGTCGGCTACATGAAATCGAGATCGGGCCGGCGGCGGGTGCTGTTCGGGACCAACTACCCGATGATCTCGCCCGGGCAGGCGTTGGAGGATCTCGGGGCGCTGGACCTCGACGAGGAGACGTGTGAGCTCTACCTCGAAGGCAACGCCCGCCGGGTCTTCGGTTTGCAGGCGTTTTGAGGCACTAGACTTTGAACATGACGGAGAACGATCGGCTGCAGAAGCTCGCCAAGCAGCATCTGATGCTGCATTTCTCGGACATGACCGCGTATGACGATGATCCGATGACGATCATCGAGCATGGCGAGGGTGTCCACGTCTTCGACCAGGAGGGCAAGAGATACATCGACGGCCTCTCCGGGCTCTACTGCGCCTCGCTCGGGCATTCCCACGGGGACGAGATCGGTGCCGCGGCCCACGAGCAGATGAAACGGCTGCCCTACTCCTCGAACTGGACCGTGGCCCATCCGCCGGCGATCGAGCTCGCGACCCGGATCGCCGGGCTGGCGCCCGAAGGCATGAACAAGGTCTTCTTCACCTCGGGCGGATCCGAGTCGGTCGAGGCCGCCTGGAAGATGGCTGTTCAGTGGCAGGCCGCCCAGGGTGAACCGCGCCGCCGCAAGGTGATCGCCCGCAAGGACGCCTACCACGGGGTGACGATGGGTGCCCTCTCGTTCACCGGGATCCCGTACTGCCGCACCCCCTTCGATCCGCTCGGGGTGCCGACCACTCACGTCACCAACACGAACGCATATCGTCACCCCTTCGGGGATGACGAAGGGGCCTTTTGCGCTGCCCTGCTCGCTGACGTGGAAGCGGCGATCGAGTTCGAGGACCCCTCGACGATCGCGATGATGATCGCCGAGCCGGTCCAGAACGCGGGCGGCTGCCTGACCCCGCCGGCCGGTTACTGGCAGGGACTGCGCGAGATCTGTGACCGCAACGGCATCCTGCTCTGCTCGGACGAGGTGATCTGCGCCTATGGCCGGATCGGCGAGTGGTTCGGCGCCCAGCGCTTCGGCTATGTGCCGGACATGATCACCTTCGCCAAGGGGCTCACCGGCGCCCACTTCGCGATGGGCGGCCTGCTGATGCACGACAAGGTCGCCGAGCCTTTCTTCGACGGCCGCGCCAGCTACAACAACGGCTACACCTTCGGCGGACATCCGGTCGGATCGGCGATCGCTCTGAAGACGCTCGAGGTCATGGAGCGCGAGAACGTGCTCGACAATGTGCGCTCCAACGAACCGGTGGCCGAGGCGGCGCTCAACAGCCTGCGTGACATCCCGATCGTCGGCGATGTCCGTGGCATGGGCCATTTCTGGGCACTCGAGCTGGTGCGGGATCAGGAGACCAAGGAGCCCTTCGCCGGACCGGAGGCCGAGGAGCTGTTCAAGGACGTGCTTTCCGAAGCGCTGTTCGATCGGGGTCTGATCTGCCGCCTGGATGACCGGGCCGACCCGATCGTGCAGATCGCCCCGCCGCTGATCGCCGAGCCGGAACTGTTCCCGGAGATCGCCGCGATCCTGCGCGAGGGCCTGGAGATCGCCTGGGACAAGGGCCAGGGCGCCCCACGGGCCCACGGTTCCAGCGCCGCGTCGATCAGCCCGATCTAGGCCACGGGCGCCCACTCGTCCGACCCGCCCGCGTGACCGATGTCACGGCGGGATTTCCCCTGCGTTCTAGAGTTAGTTTCATCATAAAACTCATTACCGGAGGAGCCGCCATGTCCGCCAGAGCTGATTCGAACCTGCAGGGCCGCGAAGTGGTGATCGTCGAGGCCGCGCGAACCCCGATCGGCCGGGGACACCCGGCCAAGGGCTGGTACCGGGACATCCATCCGAACGAGTTGCTCGGCGCGTCCTACCGGGCGGTGGTCGAACGCTCGGGAATCGATCCGGCTCTGGTCGGTGACGTGGTCGCCGGAGCGGTGACCCAGGTCGGCGAGCAGTCGAACAACGTCGCCCGCAACGCCTGGCTCCAGGCGGGCCTGCCGCTGACCACGCCCGCGGCCACGATCGACCGTCAGTGCGGGTCGGCTCAGACCGCGGTGAGCTTCGCGGCGGCGATGGTCGCCTCCGGCATGCATGACGTCGCGATCGGCGGCGGTGTCGAACACATGGGCCGGATTCCGATGGGTTCCAACGTCGCCCATGCCGACGAGTTCGGCATCCCGTTCCCACCCGAGCTGATGGAGCGCTACGAGCTGGTGTCCCAGGGAATCTCGGCCGAGCGGATCGCGGAGAAGTGGGGGATCTCCCGCGAGGAGCAGGATGAACTCGGCGTTCGCTCCCACCGGCTGGCCGCAAGGGCCACCGAGGAGGGCCGTTTCGACCGCGAGATCGTCCCGGTCGAGGCCGACGGTGAGCTGCGGACGAGCGACCAGGGCATCCGTCCCGGAACCACGCCTGAGATCCTGGCCGGGCTGAAACCCGCCTTCATTGAAGACGGAACGGTGACCGCAGGCAATGCCTCCCAGATTTCCGACGGTGCCGCGGCGGTCCTGCTCATGACCCGGGAGAAGGCCGACGAGCTGGGTCTGAAGCCGCGGGCCCGGATCTTCGACGCGCTCACCGTGGGGGTGGATCCGGTGATGATGCTGACCGGCCCGATCCCGGCGACCAGGGCTCTCCTGGAACGCAACGGTCTCGCGATCGGAGATCTGGACCTGATCGAGATCAACGAGGCCTTCGCCTCGGTCGTCGGCGCATGGCGAAGTGAGCTCGCGCCGGACATGGATCGGGTCAACGTCAACGGCGGGGCGCTCGCCCTGGGGCATCCCCTCGGCTCTTCCGGGGCCCGCCTGATCACGACCCTCCTGCACGAGCTGGAGCGGAGCGACGGCGAGCTCGGCCTGGTCACGATGTGCACCGCCGGAGGCACAGGAACCGGAACCCTGATCCAACGCATCTAGGCACCGCCGAACCGGGGGTGGAGACGATCAGCACGCATATAGCGTGCTG
>DATJUB010000005.1:0-8109 GCA_035502775.1 Solirubrobacterales bacterium
GGCTGTGACCTTGGCGCGGAGTGAGTTCGGGCCGCGAACGGTCTTTTTCTTGCCGTTCTTTCGGACCTTCTTGTCCTTGAAGAACTTGCGTGCGGCCTTGGTCAGGTTGAGCTTGACCGACCTTGTCTGGCCCGGCTTCGACGCGACCGCGCTGCCCTTCGCGATCAGTAGACCCTTGCCCTTCTTGCCCTTCTTCGGGGCACCCTTGAACACCAGGCTGGTCTTCGAGCACGAATCGTTACCGATCTGGCAGCGAACCTTCACGGTCAACTGCTTGCCCTTCACCGTCGGGTTCCCGATCACCGACACCGGACCGATCACGTCCGGATCGGGCGTGCAGTCGGGCGGTGTGGTTCCGGTCGTGCCGGCCGGGCAGGGCGGCTCGACGCGGCTGGCGTAGTCGGCGATCGTCTCGGAGCCGATCGCCTCGTTGCCGACCGCGAGCTCGACGCCCGGACGATCCGGCAGGACACGCTTGGCCGGAGCCTTGACGAGCCCGCCGAGCGCACCCGGCGACTCGACCACGGGAACCCGGAGATCCACCTTGTCGATGACCGCCTGCTGCTGGTCGTTCGACGGCCGGCCGTAGTTCGTGAGGAGCCCGCCGGGGGCATCCTTCGCGTCCTTGGGCAGCAACTCGAGCCGCAGCACGTGGCCCTCTTCGACCTTCCAGCCGTTGGCGAAGAGCTGGAATACCTGGAACCCGGACTGAGCCGGACGCCACAGGCCGCGAGCGACCAGGATCTTCGTGTTGCCGTCGGGAGCGACGTCAACCAGACGGGCCGCGATCTGCGAGTTGTCGCCGGGCAGCGTGATCTTCGCGATCACGGTCGGCGCACCCATCACGGTGTATCCGCCTGCCGGGGCCGCGGGCAGCTCGTAGTTGGCGGTGCCCGGCTCCTTCGCTCCGGCCGGCGCGGCGCAGGCCTTCAGACCCGGTGAGAGCGGGTTGAAGGCCGAGCTGACAGCCGGATCGCCGCCGTTGGGCTCGACGTTCTGCCTGCCGCCCTTGTCCTCGAGCCTGATCTCGCCGGGGGCGATCGACGCCCAATCCGAAGCGGTGTACGGACCCTCTCCCGGAGATCCCGCGGGGCAGGTCTGGGTGTAGGTGGTCACGTCGGAAGCGGGCTGGCTGCCCTCACCCTTCAGGTAGTAGTCGACCCACTGGTTTTCCAGCGTGCGCAGCGCGGTCGAGACATTCGCCTGGCTCTGTCCACGGTCATGGCCGAACGAACCGAAGAAGAGGCTCAGCGGAGTGTTCGGGTACTGGGCCCGGGTGCGGTTGTAATAGCGGGTGGCTTCGTTGACCGGGAAGAGGTCGTCGGTGAAGCCGGAACTGATCAGCAGCGGGGCCGGAGCCTGAACCGGCGGCAGCCCGTACGACGAATGGAAAGTGTTGATCTCGGTGATCATCGCTGCGGTCGCCGGATTGCTGTCATACGGCTCTCCCGCGTCGAGCAGGCCACGCCAGCCCATGATGTCGGCGGTCGGATCGGACCCGGTGGGTGCGTTCCTGGCCGAGATCGAGAGGCCCTGTACGTAGGACTCCTTCATCACACCGGTCCGCCCGTAGTACGAGGCGTCCTTGATGTAGTCGATGTTGCTGCCGTTGGGCGCGAGCGCGTAGGTCAGCTCGGTCCAAGGGATGTTCGGGGTCGCCACGGCGAGGCTCATCGGAGTGCCGTCGGGGCTGGTCCACGGAACGAGGCTGCCGTTCTGCATCATCACGCGGTCCTTGAGTGCCGCGAGCGCCATCGACATGCCGCCGCCATAGGAGCCGCCGGTCGAGGCGATCTTGGTCGGCTGGATCACGCCGTCGTCGACGAGACGCCCGGTCATGATCTGGACATCGCGCACCTCGTAGCGGAAGTCCATCAGGTGGACGTAGCCGTTCTCGCATCCGGCCGCCGCGGGATTGTCCTTGCAGGTGTAGCCGAAACCGCGGTTGGTCTGGGTGTAGACCGCGTAGCCCTTGTCGAGCCAGCGCTGCATGTTGCCGTCGGTGAAGTTGAACTTGCGTCCGCCGTACCCGTGGAAGAGCATCACGAGCGGGTAGGGCTCCGCGCCGAACTCGGCCTCGTCGGGAAAGGCGACGTTGACGTCGACCGGAACGCCGTCGAAGGTCACGCTCGCACTCACGTTGCCGGCGCTCGAGCTGCCGGTGCCGCACCAGCGCTGTCCCTCGTTGGCTCCGGGGCCCTGCGTGACACACGGAATGTCACCGTTCCCGTCAAAGACTTCGGTTATCGCGGCATTGGCCGCCGACGGGGCGATGATGAATGTGGCAAGCAACGCTGCCAGAACTACGAGCTTTCGCATTTTCCCTCCGGTTTCTCCTGTTTCCCATGCGACCTGTGACGGCTGTCACAGGACTGGATCACTCTATAGAACGCGATGGTACGACCGAAGTTGCGGGCTGCGATCACCCGCGTACACGAAGAGGATCGGCTTCAGCGCACGGATCCGACCCGTATCACCGAGCGGATCACGATCACGGTCTTCAGTCCGCCCGACCTGATGGTCACCTTGGCCCGGCTGCGCTTGATGCCTCTGCCACGGCCGGCTCCGAACAGGGTGCGGCCACGGCGGGTCAGCTTCAGCGAGACCGTTTTCGTCTTGCCGGGCGAGACCCGGAAACCCCGCCCGGCCGCGATCAGCACGCCCTTGCCTTTCGCCCCGCGGCCCTTGGCGGCGCCCCGGACGGCGAGAGCCGTCCCCGGGCAGCCGGTCGCGCCCTTCGGGCAGCGAACCTTGACCTTCGCCCGCTTGCCTTTCACCTTGATCGCTCCGATCACCGAGAGCCTGGCCCTGCGCGGTGGCTTGTATTCCTCGACCGGCACCGAGCCGATCGACTCGTAGCCGGGGGCGAGAGCGGCCCCGGGACGGTTCGGCAGCACCTTGGGGGCAGGCTTGGTCACGAGGCCGCCGAGCGATCCCGGTGTCTCCCGCACCGGGATGCGCAGATCCATGTTCGAGATCCTCGCCTCGGTCTGACCGTCAGAGGGACGGCCGTAGTTGGCGACGAGCCCGGCACCGAGTCCATCCTTGGCGAGAAGCTCCAGCCGGGCGACATGGCCCTCCTCGACCTTCCAGCCGTTGGCGTGGAGCTGAAACACCTGGGTGCCGCTCGGCGCGGGCCGCCACAGTCCCCGGGCGATCAGCGTCTTGGTGAGGCCGTCGGGGGAGACGTCGACCAGGCGGGCCGCGATCTGCGAGTCGATGCCGGCCTGCTCGATGCCGGCGACCACGGTCGGCGCGCCGAGGATGGTGTAGCCGCCCGCCGGGGCGGGCGGGGTCTCCCAGCTCGCCGAGCCGGGCTCCTCGCCACCCGAACCGGCGGCGCAGGCCTGGCCGGTCGGCGCCGGATTGAACAGGCCGCCGTTGACCGGATCACCGCTCTGGGCACCGACGGTCTGGACCTGGTTTGTCTCGGTGACACGAATCTCGCCGGGAGTCATCGAAGCCCAGTCCGCCGCGACATGTGCCGGGCCGATCGGGGCACCGGCGGGACAGGTCTGGAGCAGCGTGGTCACATTCGATTCCGGCTTGGATCCCGCTCCGGCCAGATAGTGATCGACCCACCTGTCTTCGAGTTCCTGCTGCGCGGCGGTCGCGTCCGCCTTGGACATCCCGCGCATGTGACCGCTGTTCGGGCCGAAGAAGAGACCGATCGGATTGTTCGGGTACTGGGCGCGGCTGCGGTTGTAGAAACGGGTCGCCTCGTCCACCGGAAAGAGGTCGTCGGTGAAGCCGGAGGAGATCAGCATCGGGGCCGGCGGAATCGAATGATCGATGTAGTACGAGGAGTGATTCGCCGTGATCTCGTCAAGGATCGCCTGGGCTTCGGGCCGTCCGTCATAGGGCTCGCCCGCGTCGAGCAGCGCCTTCCACCCGGTCAGATCCGCCGCCGGGTCCTGGCCCGGTGCCGCGTAGGTCGCGAGACCGGCGGTCGGACCGACCAGGTAGAGCAAGTTGACCCAAGACTCCTTCATCACGCCGAAACGGCCGAAATAGGGCGAGTCCTTCAGATAGTCGATCGTGCTGCCGTTGGGGACAAGCGAGTAGGCGAGGTCGGTCCACGGAATCCCGGGGGTGGCGACCGCGAGTTCCATCGGCTTGCCATCGGGGCTGGTCCAGGGAACCAGTCTGCCGTCCGGCATCATCGTCCGGTTGCGCAGCGCCGCCAGCGCCATCGAAAGGCCGCCGCCGTAGGACATGCCGGTCGCGGCCAGCTTGTTCGGGACGATCAGATTCTCATCGGCGAGCACCCCGGCGAAGAGCTGGGCGTCGCGCACCTCGTACCGGGTGTCGAGCAGACGGACGTAACCGTCCGCGCAGCCGGCCGGGTCGGCCAGCCGCGAAGGCGGGGTGCCGCAGGATTCGTGGAAGCCGCGGTCGGTCATCGAGAAGACCGCGTAGCCCTTGCGAAGCCAGCGCTGCATGCCGGCGAAGGCGATCTTGCTCTGCCCGTAGCCGTGGAAGACCATGACCAGTGGGTAGGGGCCGTCCGGGCCGGATTCCGGAGCCTCGGGGAAGGCGACGTTGACATCGATCGGGACGCCGTCGAAGGTTTTCACGGTGCTGCGGGCGAGCGGGCTCGTGCCGCCCGTGCCGCACCAGCGCTGGCCCTCGTAGCTCGGCTGTCCGGGCAGCAGGGGAGCGGTCTGCACCTCGCACTCGACGGCACCGTCGAACACGTCGGGGATGGCCGCCCCCGCGTTCGTGGCGAAGGTCAGGGCCGAAAATATCGAAACGATGATCGCGATCTTCCGCATGCGCTCTCCTCGGTGTGGGTGACCACTCCGGGGGAAGGACTCGAACCTTCATTACCGGGACCAAAACCCGGTGGGTTAGCCGATTACCCCACCCCGGAACAGAACTATGACTCTACCTGGACGAGGCGATGCAGCGGGCCGCCGGGCGAGTTCGACGCCGCTTTCGCGGATACAGTGTCGGCAATGGATACCGATAGCGAAGTGCGCGCCGAGTTGTCTGCCACCAGTGGCCTGTTCAAGGGGATCGGCATCGTGCTGATCATCCTGGGGGCGGTGGCGATCGTGTTCCCCTGGTTCGCCTCGCTCGCGGTGGTCACCTTCGCCGGCTGGGTGCTGGTCATCGGCGCCTTCTTCATCTTCGGATCGGCCTTCATGATCCACGATGTCGGCGGCACGATCATCCGGATTCTCTGGGCGCTCGTGGCCCTGATCGCCGGCATCATCCTGCTCGTCAACACCGACGGCAGCGTCGGGTTCCTGACCGCCGTCCTCGCGATCTACTTCATCCTGGCCGGATTGATGAAACTCACCGTCGCCGGCAGCCGGCGCGGCGAGCGCGGTGCCGGTTGGCTCGCCGTGAACGGTATCCTCTCGCTGATCATCGGGCTGATCATCATCGCCGACCTCAGCAACACCAAGGACTGGGCGATCGGCCTGTTGCTCGGTATCGATTTCATCTTCGCCGGCTTCACTCTGATCATGATCGGCTCCAGCGCCAAGCAGCTCAGCCGGGAACCCTGAATCGAGGAGTAAAGCTTGACCGGTAGTACCACCACCGCACTGATCATGGCCGCGGGTGAGGGCACCCGCATGCGCTCTTCCCTGCCCAAGGTCCTCCACCCGGTCTGCGGCCGGGCGATGATCGCCTGGCCGATCCTGGCCGCCCGGAGCGCCGGGGTGGGCCGGGTCGCGGTGATCGTGTCGCCCAACCGCGATCTCGGTGAGCATCTGCCCGAGGACGTGGAGACGGTGGTCCAGCCTCAGTCGGACGGCACCGGCGGCGCCGTGCGCGCGGCGATCGAGATCGTCCGCGAGTCGTCTGAGGTGCTGGTGCTTTCCGGCGACGTGCCCCTGATCTCGATGGAAGTGATCGCCGATCTGCTGAACGCCCACCGGAGCTCGGGGGCGTCGGCCACAGTCATGACCGCGATCCTCGAGGAACCGGGTGCCTATGGTCGGGTGGTCCGTGACGGTGATGGCGCGGTCGAGAAGATCGTCGAGGCGAAGGCGGCCGGTGACGCGACCGAGGCCGAGCTCCGGATCAAGGAGATCAACTCCGGGACCTACGTGTTCCGGGGTGAATCCCTGGCCAGCGCGCTGGGTGAGATCGACAGCGACAACGCGCAGGGTGAGTACTACCTTCCCGACGTGCTTTCGGTGATGCGCGGCCGGGATGAGCGCGTCGCCGCTCACATCTCCGATGACACGGCGGTCAATCTCGGCATCAACAACCGGGTCGACCTGGCCGCGGTCGAGGCCGAGGCCAGGCAGCGGATCCTGAAGAAGCACATGCTGGCCGGGGTGACGATCGTCGATCCGGCCTCCACCTGGATCGACGCCGACGTCACGATCGGTGAGGATGCCCGGATCGAGCCCGGGACCTCGCTCCGCGGCGCGACCGAGATCGGACCCGGGGCGGTGATCGGACCGCACTCGACGATCATCGATTCCGGTATCGGCGAGGGCAGTCAGATCATCAACTCCCACCTCGTTCTCTGTGAAGTGATGGCCGGCTGCAGCGTGGGTCCGTTCGCATATCTGCGGCCGGGAGCCACGCTTGAGGACGGTTCGAAGGCGGGCACCTTCGTCGAGATCAAGAATTCGACCCTCGGCGAGGGGGCGAAGGTTCCCCATCTCTCCTACATCGGCGACGCCGATATCGGTGCCGGCGCCAACCTGGGAGCCGGCACGATCACCGCCAATTACGACGGAGTTCGCAAACACCGGACAGTTGTCGGGCCCGGTGCGCGGGTCGGTGTTGACACGATGCTGGTCGCGCCGGTAGAGATCGGTGAAGGCGCCTACACTGGGGCTGGAGCCGTAATCAGAGAGAATGTTCCTCCGCGCTCGCTCGCCGTGAGCCGCGGGGACCAGAGAACGATCGAAGAATACGCCGAGCGCCGCAAGGCCCGCGAGGCAGAACAGGAACCAGATTCGTGAGCATCATCGAACCATCTGCCGCGGTCACGTCGACCATTCCCCACGACTACTCGAAGCGGGCGATGGTCTTCGGCGGGCGCAGTTCGCAGGATCTGGCCGGCAAGATCGCCGCCAAGCTTCAGCTGAGTGTCGGCGACGTCACCCTGAAGACGTTCTCCGACGGTGAGATCTATGGGCGCTACGAGGAATCGATCCGTGGCGCCGACGTGTTCCTGGTCCAATCGACCTGCCAGAACAACGAGACCGGCATGACCCCGAACGACGCCCTGATGGAGCTGATGATCATGGCCGACGCGGCCCAGGGCGCTTCGGCCCACCGGATCATCGCCGTGATGCCGTGGTTCGGATATGCCCGCCAGGACAAGAAGTCGGCTCCGCGTGAGCCGATCACGGCGCGGGTCGTCGCTCACGCGCTCGAATCGGTCGGGGTCGATCGCGTGCTCACCATGGACCTGCATGCCGGCCAGATCCAGGGTTTCTTCACGATTCCGGTCGATCACATGACCGCGATGCCGATGCTCACCCAATGGTTCACGGACCAGTACGACGCCGAGGATCTCGTGGTCGTGTCACCGGATGCCGGACGCGCCAAGGCGGCCCGCAACTTCGCCCGGAAGATCGGTACCGAGTGGGCGATCATGGAAAAGGAGCGGCCGGCCCAGCAGGTCGCCGAGATCGGCTATGTGGTCGGTGACGTCAAGGACAAGATCGCGATCATCTCTGACGACATGATCGACACGGCCGGCACGCTCTGCGCCGCCGCCCGAACCGTTCTCGACGAGGGCGCGTCGAGCGTGATCGCCTGCGCAACCCACGGGGTGTTCTCCGGTCCCGCCTACGAGCGCCTGCCGTACGAGAAGTCCGGTCTGGAGAGGATCGTCGTGACCGACACGATCCCGCTCCGCCCGGGAGCGCCGGACAACATCACGGTGCTCTCCACGGCCACCACCCTGGCCGACTCGATCCGCAGGATCTTCACCGACGACTCGGTGTCAGAGATCTTCGCCGGAGAGAACCAGCTCTTCTAGACCGGAGGCGAGCAGCGCCTGGGAACGTCCCATGCCTGTTGCATTTCAGAGTGCCCAGACGGGCGATTTCGTTGAGCCCGAAGCGGGTTCCGTACCCCGGTGAGCGGGGTGGAGACGATTAGCACGCTATATGCGTGCTAATCGTC
>DATJUB010000006.1:0-16598 GCA_035502775.1 Solirubrobacterales bacterium
CCCCAGAACTCACGCGAAGCTCGGAGCGAAGCGACCGGCCCCGAGGCTCCGCCGTAGACGCCCGTACCGAACCGGCTCCGCTCGCCCATGGCCCACCAAAGGGAAAGGCCGCCCGATTGGCGGCCTTTCCTAGCCTGCCTGCCGAGGCGACGGCAGCGGCGAAAACCTAGTTGTTCGAACCTATGCGGTCCCAGATATAGAGGTCCATCGCCTCGCCCATGAGCGCCATCAGCCGCTCCGGTGAGAGCCAGCCGACCACGGTCTCGAGCGCCAGTTCCTCGGTGAGGCCTTCCTCGAGAACCTCTTCTCCGCGGAATCCGGCGGCGAGCTTCAGGGCTTCGCGGCGGTGCTCTCCGAGCGAACCGAAAGCCCCCATCAGGAAGTCGCGGTTCGGGACCGGCTGACCCAGATCCATCGAGCCGTGCCAGGCGGCCAGCAGGGAGAGATCGTCCTGGTCCAGTTCGGCGAGCGCACGGGCGTACTGAGTCTCGAGCTCCT
This sequence comes from Solirubrobacterales bacterium, assembly GCA_035502775.1. Taxonomy (GTDB): domain Bacteria; phylum Actinomycetota; class Thermoleophilia; order Solirubrobacterales; family 70-9; genus 67-14. The sequence goes on from DATJUB010000006.1 coordinate 499, forward strand.
CCTCGGGGATCTCATCCACCCATGCACGCAGAGCTTCACCTAGAAGCTGACGGCGAGCCTCACGGCCGACGGAATCGGCGATGACGTGAATCGCATCAGCTGGATCGACGAAGCAAAGTGACATGGGCGAGACCGTCCTTCGGGTGGGGATAAGGTCACCCGGGAAGATAGAGACGCCGCAGGACGTAAAAAGTGCCTCCGGAAAGCCGCATTTTGCGGATAGCCAAGGCGTTTGCATCAGAAAACCATTCGCCGATCGGAACTCTAGTCTGGGTTGATGCCGCTTTACGTCATCAAGGGCCCCCCGAATTCGGGCCGAACGGAACAGGTTCGACGGGAGTACGTCGAACTCCTTCCGCGCCGGCCGGTGCTGGTGGTGCCGAGCATCGATGACATCTTCGACTGGGAACGAAGGCTGGCCCGCGAGCGCGGAGCGTTCCTCGGCGGCCGCATCATGCACTTCAAGGATCTGGTCACCGAGGTCCTCGCGGTCGACGGAACCGTCCGCGAGGTCGCTTCCGGAGTCCAGCGGCGCCACTTCGTCTCCCTGGCGATCCGGTCGGCGTGGCCGCGGATCTCCGAACGGGTCGAGCGGCAGCCGGGGCTGATCGACGCGATGCTCGACCTGATCGACGAGTTCCGCAACGGAGTGATCGACCCCGACGCGCTGAACGAAGCGATCACGGGAACCGACAGTGAATATCTGGAACGGATCGCGGCCGTCTACCGCGAGTACCTCCAGCTGCTCGCCGGACAGAACCTCGACGACACTCCCGGCCTGGCGCTGAAGGCCACCCGGATCAGGCTGGATGCCTGGCAGGGCCGTCCGATCTTCGTCGCCGGTTTCGACGATCTCACCAACACCCAGCTCGAGCTTCTGGAACGGCTCGCCGGCCAAACCGATGTGACGATCGCGCTCACCCATGAGGTCGGCAACCCGGCGATGGCCGTGACCGAGAAGCTGCTCGGCCGGCTGGAGGAACGTCTCGCGACGGTGAGGGTCACGACCGAAAGGCCGGAACACCCGATCGATCACGCTCCGCTGCTGTTCGAGATCGAACGCAACTTCGGGCTCGGCCGCAAAGGCGAACTGGCCCCCGGCCCGGCCCTGACCCTGATGCGTTCCTCGGGCAGGCGCGGTGAAGCCGAATCGGTCGCGGCCGAGATCGCGGGTCTCGTCTCCGGCGGGGTCGACCCCGGGCGCATCGCGATCGGGGTCTCCTCCCCCGCCCTGAACGGCCCCGGCTTCCGCGATCTTCTGACCGAGTACGGCATTCCGGTGACCCTCGAGAGCGAAACTCCCGCGTCGGGAACGGCGACCGGCCAGACGATCATCAGCCTGCTCAGGGCGGTCTCCCCCGGCGGCACGGCCACCGACCTGATCGCCTTTCTGCGCGGACCGGTCGGCCAGGACCGGGACGTCTTGGATCAGCTCGAGAGCGGTGTACTCCGGGGCGGCCTCACATCAGCCTCCGAGGCGGCCGGGCTCTACCGCCGGCTGACCGGCGAGGCCCCGCCGTACTGGGGTGAGCTGACGACCGGCCGGCGCGAGGACATTCCCGAGATGATCGCGACCCTGGCCGATTCGATCGGCGGCGAGATCCTGAAGAGCGGCCCGGACGAGATGCCGGGTGACGGGGTCGCCTCCGAGGCCCAGATCGCGACCGCGATCACGAGGGCCTGCGAGGACCTGAAGAAGATCCAGGGACAGCCGCTGACGGCCGCCGACATCGCCGACGCCCTGATGAGCGAAGCGATCATGACCTGGGCGATCCCGACCCAGAACACGGTCCGCATCGCCAGCCAGAGCAAGCTCCGGGCCAAGCGGTTCGAACACCTTTTCCTGGTTTCCCTCCAGGAGCGCGCGTTCAGCGACAGCGAGCGGGCCGGACCGTTCCTCACGATGGAGGCGCGCAACACGATCGGCCTTCCCGATTTCACCGATCCCGAACTACATGAGCTGTACCTCTTCTATTCCTGCCTCAGCGTCCCGACCGAGGGACTGTGGCTTTCGGCCCGTGTCGCCGACGAGAGTGGCAAGGCCGAGTACCCGTCCCCGCTGATCGGCGAGATCGAGGAACTGTTCGATCCCGAGCTGGGAGACCTCCGCCGGACCGACCGACCCAGCTCCGCGATCACCTTCGCCGCCGACCGTGCCCCCAGCTTCGACGAACTGGTCCGCAGCCTCGCCGCGACGGAGCCCGCCGCCCGCTCCGGCCAGCTCGGCCTGCTGGAGCTGACCGACTCGGAATCCGCCGAGGTGCGGTCCAGGATCGCAACCGCCACCGACACCGAGCTCTCGACCAGGAGCCTGGCCGAACTGAGCGGGCCGACTGCACTCGGACTGATCGCCGGCGACATGACCTTCAGCGCCACCGCGATCGAGCTTTTCCTCAGCTGTCCGTACCGGTGGTTCATCGAGCGGGTGCTGCGGCCGGGGAGATTCGGTCCCGAACCCGAGGCGATCGCGCGGGGCAACCTGATTCACGGTGTCCTCGCCGCCCTCTACGCGGCCCATCCGGGAGAGCTCCCCCGGCCCGAGAACCTCACGGAATGGTCCGGCGAGGTGGAGCCACAGGTGAATGCCTTCGCCGAGAGCCCGGAAGTGAATCTCGGCTCTGACAGTCCCGGTCACCGGATCATCCGCCGCCAGGCCGTCGACTCGATCACCGCCTACCTGGCGAAGGAAGCCGAGCGTGAGAGCCCGGGCTTCATCCCCTGGGAGATGGAGGCCGAGTTCGCGCTGGAGATGGAGGGCGGCTGGACCCTGCGCGGCTCGATCGACCGGATCGACACCTCGGGCGCGGACGGCATCGGCGCCGGGCGGCGCGGCATCGTGATCGACTACAAGACCGGCAAATCCTCGGTCAAGACCCGGGCGCAGATCCAGCGTGAGAAGAAAGTCCAGCTCCAGCTCTACATGCATGCCATGAGGAAAACCTGGGGGATCGAACCGACCGCGGGGCTCTACGTACCGATCGTCGGCGGCAGGAGCGCCGCCCGCGGGATCGTCGACGCCGGCTTCGCGGCCGACGTCTCCGATCTCAATGCCCAGACGAGGGACCGGGAAGAGGATCTCGAAGCGGCGGTCTCCGATGCCATCGCCGCATCCGGACGTGCGGTCGAGGCGATGATGGCCGGCCGGATCGAGCACGATCCGGCCACCTGTCCGAATCATCTGAACCATGCCGCAGTGCCCGACTGGATCCCGGACGAAGAGGGATCGCCGAGACCCACTGAAACGGCGGGAGCCGGATGAGCACCAACCGGACACCGGAGCAGCAGGCCGCGGTCGAGTGCCGAGACCCGGACATCCTGGTCGAGGCCGGCGCCGGCTCGGGCAAGACGAAGACCACCGTCGACCGGTATGCCCGTCTGATCGCCGAGAACCCCGATCCGGCCCGGATACTGGTCTTCACCTTCACCGACAAGGCAGCGACCGAACTGCGGGAACGGGTCCGCAAGGCACGCGACGACAATCCGGACCCGGGGGAAACCGGCTCGTTCTCGATGAGCTCGGCCTGGGTGGGGACCTTTCACGCGATCTGCTCCCGGATCCTGCGGGCCCACCCGATCCAGGCCGACGTCGACCCCTCCTTCGCGGTGCTGGACGAGGTCCAGGCGGCCCGCATGAAGGAGTCCGCGTACGACCGGGCTCTCGGCCGGTTCATCGACCAGGAGGAACGGGAACAGCTGATCGCGAAGTTCACTCCCTCCCACCTGCGGCGAGGGATCTCCAGCGCCTACGAGCAGCTCCGGGCCCGCGGTGAGATCGAACCGGTCCTGCCGGAACCGGAGGCCCCGGACATCGCCGGCGTGCTTTCCAGGGTGCTGCTGATCGCCTCGGAATCCCTGGATACACCCCGAATCCAGAAGAAGACGATCGCCCAGATCCAGGACATGATCGATTTCTTCGAGTCGGTCGACCACCACGGACTGACCTTCGAGGCATTCGAACGGGTCAGGCCCACCACCAAGTCCGCCAAGCTGAAACCGCTGCTGTCGGTGGTCGACGAGCTGCGCGGCACGCTTGCCGCCGCCGAGTTCGGTGAGCGATACCGGAAGGGGCTCGCGGAGCTGTTCTCGCTGTACTCCGCCGAGTATTCGGCGATCAAGGACGAAGCGGGCGTGCTCGACTACGAGGACCTTCAGCTGATCACGCTGAAGCTCCTGAACGCCCATGGCTCGATCGCCGCCCGGTACAGGCAGCAGTTCGACGAGATCATGGTCGACGAGTTCCAGGACACGAACCAGCTTCAGCTGAACCTGATCGCCGCCCTGCGGGGCGACGAGACGACGCTCTTCACGGTCGGCGACGAGATGCAGGCGATCTACGGATTCCGCTACGCGGACGTCCGCCTTTTCCGCACCCGCCGGGACGACCCGAAGGTGACCGTGTTGCCACTCTCCGCCAACTTCCGCTCTCAGGCACCGGTGATCGGCGCGGTCAACCTGATCGGGCGAAAGCTCGACGATGACGCGGCAGCCGGGATGGATCCGCTCGACCGCTTCGACCGGCACCGGTTCGCTCCCCTGCGGGTCGGGCTCGAGTCCGATCCGGCCGAAGGCGACGAGGTCGAGCTGCTGTTCACCGAACCGAAGGGATGGCTCGAGCAGGATCTCGGGCCACTGGCGCCGGCAGTGGAACCCGAGCTGCATCCCGGACCGGCCACGGATGGCCAGTACCAGGCCGAGGCGCTGCTGGTCGCCCAGCACCTGAGTGACGCCGTGAGGCTGCGCGGGATTCGGCCGGGCGAGATCGCGATTCTCTTCCGGGCGAAATCTCGGATGTGGATGTACGTCGAGGCCCTGAAGCAGGTCGGCCTGAAGCCCTACGTGGTCGGCGGCACCGGCTTCTGGGAGACCCGCGAGGGGGTCGATCTGCGGAGCCTGCTCGCGGTGATCGCGAACCCGCTCGATGACGACGCCCTGCTCGGGTCGCTGGCGGGTCCGGCCTGCGGGCTCAGCACCGACGCGATGGTGACGCTGCGCGCCGTCGCCGGATCGAGAGCGCCGCTTTGGCCCTCCCTCCGGCGAATCTCCGGTGGCGAGAAAAACGAAGATTTCGAAGAGTCCGACGTCCTCCGCGCCCGCCGGTACGTCGAGACGATCGATTCGCTCCGTGAACGTTCGCCGCTGCTCGGGCTGGGCGAGCTGGTCGAGGCGGCGGCGGGCGGCACCGGCTACGACCTTGCGAACCTGATCCGCGACCCGAGCGGTTCCGGCCTCGCGAACATCCGGCGGGTGGCCAGCCTCGCGGCGGAGTACGAGTCGGCCGAGCGGCGCGATCTGCGCGGTTTTCTGGATTGGATCGAGATCAGCGCCAGGCTTGACTCGGAGGCAGCGGTCGCCACCGAGGACGAGGATGGCGACGCGGTCCAGCTGATGACGGTCCACAAATCGAAGGGCCTCGAGTTCGAGATGGTCTGTGTGGCCGACCTCGGCCGGCCACGTACGGCCCGCTCGGAGGCTGTGTTCTGGCTCGGTCATCTGCCCGGGGATCCCGACGAGACGGAGCTTCGCTTCGGCCTCAGACTGCCGCTCCCGGACGGCACCAATCTCGATCTCTACGACTGGTCCCGTCTCGCCGAGGAAGCGGCCCGCGAGGAGGCCGACGAGGAACTTCGGCTCTTCCATGTCGCGCTGACCAGATCACGGAGAAATCTGGTGATGAGCGGGATCAGCGATCTCGATCCGGAGAGGAAACCGGGCAGATCGGCGCCCACGGCGACCCTGCTGGCCCATGCCCTCGACATCGACATCGACGGTCCGGAGGCGGTCGCGGTGCCGGCCCCTGAGGCCGGTGTGGCGCTGACCCGGGTCCCGGCCGAGTCCTCGATGCGGGTCTTGCGAAGCGACGCGAACGAGGACCAGGCCGAGTATCTCCGGAGGGCTCGCGAGATGATCTCCGCTCCGGGCTCCGCACCCTCGGGAAGGCCGCCGATCGACCGGCCACCGTTCACCTCATTTCCTTCGGTCCCTCTCTCCTACTCGGCCCTGAGCGAGTTCGTCGAGTGTCCCGCCCGTTTCTATGCCTCTCGGGTACTGCGCCTCGACTCGCCCGGAGGAGAGGAGAGAAGGCCGCTCGATCCGGAGGACTCGAGCTCGGCCGTCGAGTACGGCGGAAAGGGCTTCGGCACGGCGGTGCACAAGCTGTTGGAGCGGATCGCGGAACGCGGCTGGATCCCACCCGGGGATGCCGAGATCGCGGGTGCTCTGTCCGACCACGGGGTCAAGTCACCCGATGGTCGATCGCTGGAGCGAGCCCGGTCGATGATCGGCGGCTTCATGGCCTCGGACCTCGGGCGCCGCCTGAGCGAAGAACCGGTCGAGACCGAGGCCAACCTGCTGCTGACGATCGGCGAGACCACGCTGCGGGGATCGGCCGACCTCGTGGCCCGCACGGCGAACCCGCCCCTGATCGTCGACTACAAGACCGACCGGCTGGGAGACGACTCCCCGGCCGAGAAGGTCGCCGGCTACCTGCTCCAGAGAGATCTGTACGGGCTCGCCGTCTCGGAGGCACTGGGGTCGGAGCTGGTTCAGATCTCGTACGTATTCCTCGAGGCCCCGGCCGAACCCGTCACCTTCGAGTTCGATCGGACCGACCTGGCCGAGGCCCGCACGACCCTCGAAGAGATCGTGGGCGCGATCACTTCGGGCCGCTACTTCTCCCCGACTCCCGGTGCGACCGACGGCCCCTGTGGACGCTGCTGGGCCTGCGAGCGCCTCGAGCGACAGATCACCCGGACCACCGTCGGTGAGCCGGTCACTCTGTTCTAGAACGGGACGTCGTCGTCACTGACCGGAGGCGCTTCCTCGACCGGCGTGCCCGGACCGGGAATCGCGGCGCCACCGGATGCGGAAGGGGCCAGGGACTGTGCCAGCTCGTCCAGCTTCAGTTCCTTCAGTCCCTGATCGACGGCCGACAGCTCGGCCGCGCAGAACTCGATCAGTTGCTTCGCCTCCCCGCAGAGATCGAGGGTTTCGCGAAGCTGGGCGTCGCCGGAATCCAGCCGGCTGATGATCTCGTCGAGGCGCTCGACCGCGGACTCGTAGGTTTTCTCTTCACTCATCTGGGTCGACTCCCTCGAAGCTGGTTTGCTGAAACTCATTGTCCTGGTCCGGCTGGCGGCGACGCGGTGCGGCCCGGCGCGCTTTGCCGACGCTGGCCGCGATCACGCCGTCCGCGAAGTGGATCTTCAGATCGCCGGCTTTCCTGGCCGCCTTGCTGGACACGACGGGCTCGGCGGCATCGTCTTCGACCCGGGCATAGCCCCGCTCGAGCGTGCGCTGGGGATCGTGTGCCCTGAGCGCGACCGCCTGCCGGTCGACGTGAACCCGGTCGTGCTCCAGCTGGCGGGATACGCGGTTGGCCAGCATCGCCGGCGCCGCACCGGTCCGGGCGAGCCCCGATTCGACGGCCCGGGAGGTCCGGGCGACGCTGGAGTTGAGCTGGCGGGCGGTTCCACCGATCAGGTCGGCCCGGCGCTTGCCCTGCCCGCGCTCCGACGAGGCCCGGACCTCGCGGGTGCGCTGGTTGAGCGCGCCGCGCTGCACCCGGACCGCGCGTGACGGTCCGTTCGCGCGGGCGGTCAGAGGCGCGATCCGGCCGGTGACCGCGGAGCGCGCGGCCCGGTCCAGTGTGGCCGCGGTGGCGAGCAGATCGGTCCGGGCGCGGACGCAGTCGAGCCGGACGACGGCCTCGGCGGCGTGGGTCGGGGTCGAAGCCCGGACCGCGGCGACGTCGTCGATCAGGGTCGTGTCCCGTTCGTGGCCGACCGCCGAGATCACCGGCACCGCCAAGGCGGCGACGGTGCGGCAGAGGTTCTCGTCGCAGAAGGCCCAGAGGTCGGTGAGGCTGCCGCCTCCCCTGCAGACCACGATCGCTTCGACATCGGCCATGGTCGCCATGGTGGCCAGGGCCCGGGTGATCGCCGGCGCCGCCTTGCGGTCCTGGACCGGCGCGAATCCCCACACGATCTCTCCCTGCCAGCCGCGGCGCTCGAGTCCGACCAGAAGGTCCTGACGCGCCGCGCCGCCTTCCGCCGTGATCACACCGATGCGCTTCGGCAGGACCGGTCTCGGGAGCAGCTTCTGCGGCTGCAGCAGGCCCTCGGCGTCGAACTGCTTGCGCAGGGCGGCCAGGCGGGCGAGCAGATCCCCCTCACCCGCCGGTCGCAGCGATGTGACCCTGAAGCTGAAGGCGGGCGAGGCGGCCTTGCCTCCCGGGTAGTAGTCGGGCCCGCCGTGGGCGATGATCGCGGCGCCGTCGCGCAGCGTTTCGGGTGGCAGCCCGGTCTGGTCGAAGACGTTGTTCCAGATCGCGCAGGAGATTCCGCCGCGGTCGTCTCTCAGCTGGAAGTAGGTTTGCACCCTGGTCCGGCGGACGTCGGAGAGCTCGCCGGTGATCGTGACCCGGTCCATGCCCCGCAGTTCCGCGGTGAGCCTGGCGGCGTATTCGCCGACCGGCGTGGGCAGTGGTCCGGCGCCGCCCGGGCTGGTGCCGGCGGCGTCTTCCGAACCTGTTTCGGGCGGATGCTCCATATACGCACAATGACATCCGGCGATGACGGATGTCACTGCGGAAGCGGCAAACCGGGCCGATACCTTCGAAATCGGATCGGTTTAACGACCTTTCCCACCATTTGACTCGACAAAGGTCTGGAAGCCGTGCTAGGTTTCCGCATCTCGCTTTCCTCACTATCCCAATCAACAAAGTATGTACATCGACTAAGGGGGATTTACCGGATGAAATCCAATAGCAAGAAAAACAGACTTAATCGCTTCAAGGTGCAGGGCCTGCTCGTCTTCGCCCTGGTCGCCTTCGCCGCGATCATCGCCGGCTGTGGCAGCAGCTCCGACAGCGACAGCGGCAGCAAGATCGCGCTGGTCGCCTACTCCACTCCCCAGACGGCCTACGAAGACGGCATCGAGCCCGGCTTCCAGGGCACCGACGAAGGTGACGGCATCGACTTCAGCAACTCCTTCGGCGCTTCCGGCGACCAGAGCCGCGCGGTCGAAGCAGGCCAGAAGGCCGACTACGTGAACTTCGCCCTCGAGACCGACGTCACCCGCCTGGTCGACGCCGGCAAGGTCGCCGACACCTGGCGCGACAACAAGTACAAGGGCATCGTCACCAACTCGGTCGTCTCCCTGGTGGTCCGCCCGGGCAACCCGGAAGGCATCGAGAGCTTCCAGGACCTGATCGACAAGGACGTCGAAGTGGTGACGCCGAACCCGTTCACGTCCGGTGGAGCCCGCTGGAACATCATGGCGATCTACGGTGCCGCGATCAACGAGGGTGCCAGCCCGAAGGAAGCGCTGGACTCGGTCAAGGCCGTGCTCGCCAAGACTCCGGCCCAGCCCGAAAGCGCCCGTGTCGCGCTCCAGGCCTTCGTCGGCGGTGCCGGTGACGTCCTGATCTCCTACGAGAACGAGGCGATCGCCGCCCAGACCGCCGGCGAGGACGTCGAGTACGTGATCCCGGACGACACCATCCTGATCGAGCAGCCCGCCGCCGTCACGATCGACGCCGCGCAGTCCGCCCAGGACTTCCTCGACTACAACTGGACCGACGCCGGCCAGCAGATCTGGCAGGAACAGGGCTACCGCTCGGTCAACCCCGCCCTTCTCGACAAGGAGAAGTTCCCGGTCCCGTCCGGTCTCTTCACCATCGAGGACTTCGGTGGCTGGGACAAGGTCGCGACCGACTTCTTCGACGAGGAGAACGGTTCGATCGCCAAGATCAACCAGGAACTCGGAGTTGAGGCCGAGTAGTGAGCGGTGAAGCTCAGACAGTGAACCCCGTGGCACCGCCCACGGGGAAACCGACCCGGGCAGGCATCCGCCTGCCCGGCGTCGGTGAATCCCTGAACAAAGGGCTGGTGGTCACCTACCTCGGGCTGATCGTGCTGCTGCCTCTGGCGGCGATCGCGACCAAGGCCTTCGAGGACGGCTTCGGCGGCTTCTGGGACGCGGTGAGCTCCCCCCAGGCCTTCGCCGCGCTGAAGCTGACCGTGATCGCCTCGCTGATCGTGGTCGTGATCAACGCGATCATGGGCACCCTGATCGCCTGGGTTCTCGTCCGGGACGAGTTCCGCGGCAAGGGATTCGTCAACTCGGTGATCGACCTGCCCTTCGCCCTGCCGACGATCGTCGCCAGCCTCACGCTGCTGGTGGTCTACGGCAAGGACAGCCCGGTCGGTATCAACATCGCCTTCACCCAGACCGCGGTGGTCGTGGCCCTGCTCTTCGTGACGCTCCCCTTCGTCGTCAGAGCGGTCCAGCCACTGTTGCTCTCGCTCGACCGCGACATGGAATCCGCGGCGGAATCCCTCGGTGCCGGCAAGGTGCGGATCTTCTGGCGGATCATCTTCCCGAATCTCGCGCCCGGCATCGCCACCGGAGTGGCGCTGGCCTTCGCCCGCGCGCTCGGTGAGTTCGGATCCCTGGTCCTGATCTCCGGCAACGTGCCGTTCAAGACCGAGGTCTCCTCCGTCTTCATCCGCGGCCAGATCGAGTCCGACAACCTGGTCGGCGCCTCGGCCGTCTCGGTCGTGCTGCTCGCGACCTCGCTGCTGCTGCTCGCATGTGTGACTCTCGCCCAGCGCTGGGGGCTCCGCCATGACCGGTAGCGGCCGCCTCAGCCGGTGGTCCCTGCGCTACGTCGCGCTGGGCTACCTGGCGATGCTCCTGATCCTGCCGATCGGCGTGATCCTGGTCCGCACCTTCGACGAGGGTGTCGGGGCCGTGGTCGACGCGATCACCACCCCGGACGCGCTCCACGCGCTGCGCCTGACCCTGCTCACGGTGATCATCGCGGTGCCGCTGAACACGATCTTCGGCGTCGCCTGCGCGCTGATCATGGTGCGCGGCAAGATGCGGGGCAAATCGATCATCAATGCCCTGATCGACGTGCCGTTCGCGGTCTCCCCCGTGGTCGTCGGCCTGGCCCTGATCCTGGTCTACGGCGAAGGCGGCTGGTTCGGCGCCGATCTCGCGGCGATCGGGATCCAGGTGATCTTCTCCACCCCCGGCATAGTCATGGCCGTGATCTTCGTCTCGCTGCCATTCGTGGCGAGGGAGACGATCCCGGTCCTGCAGGAGGTCGGTGACGACCAGGAGAAGGCGGCCGAGACCCTCGGCGCGTCCTCCTGGCAGATCTTCTGGAAGATCACCCTTCCCTCGATCCGCTGGGGCGTTTCCTACGGCGTGGTACTGACCACGGCGAGGGCGCTCGGCGAGTTCGGCGCGGTGACGATCGTGTCCGGCCGGATCTCCGGCGAGACCGAGACGCTGCCCCTCTTCGTACAAAAACAATTTGAAACTTTCAACTCGGTCGGGGCATACTCTGCTTCATTGGTCCTGGCGCTACTCGCGCTCGCCACGCTTCTGGCCCTGAATCTCATGCGACGCAAGGAGAACTGAGAATGGCGACAGAAACACAGATCGGCACCGGCATCGAAGTAGTCGGGGTCTCCAAGAACTACGGTGACTTCCTTGCGCTCCAGGATGTGAACCTGGAGGTTCCGAACGGCTCGATGACCGCGCTGCTCGGGCCCAGCGGCAGCGGCAAGTCCACCCTTCTGAGGACGATCGCGGGCCTCGAGGAGCCGACCGCAGGACGAGTCCTGATCGGCGGCGAAGACCAGACCCGCAAGCCGGTGCGGGCCCGCAACGTCGGGTTCGTGTTCCAGCACTACGCGGCCTTCAAGCACATGACGGTGTACGAAAACATCGCCTTCGGCCCCAAGGTCCGCAAGTGGCCGAAGGCCCGGGTCAGCGAGCGGGTCTACGAGCTGCTCGACCTGGTTCAGCTCTCGGGACTCGCCAAGCGCTATCCGTCCCAGCTCTCCGGCGGTCAGCGCCAGCGCATGGCCCTGGCCCGCGCCCTCGCGGTGGAACCTTCGGTGCTGCTGCTCGACGAGCCTTTCGGGGCGCTCGACGCCAAGGTCCGCAAGGACCTCAGGACCTGGCTCAGGCGACTCCACGACGAGGTCCATGTGACCACGATCTTCGTCACCCACGATCAGGAGGAGGCGATGGACATCGCCGAGCAGATCGTGGTGATGAACAACGGCAAGATCGAACAGACCGGTACCGCTACCGATCTCTACGAGGCCCCCTCGAACGAGTTCGTGATGGGCTTCGTCGGTGAGGTCAACCGGCTCGCCGGCAAGCTGGTGCGCCCCCACGACGTCGAGATCCTGCCGGTCGCCGCGGCGGACACGGTCGAAGCGAAGATCGACCGTATCGTCAAGCTCGGTTTCGCCGGGCGGGTCGAGATGCTCACCGTGAACGAGCACAGCGAGGTCTGGGCCCAGCTCACGACCACGGAACTGGAGGCGCTCAACCTGGAGTCAGGCCAGCTGGTCTACATCCGTCCGAAGGGCGACGCCGTGGTCAAGGAGGACACCGGGGCCCTCGACGAGATCACGACTGAAGAGGACCAGGATCCTGCCAGTGACAAGCCCACTGCCGTAACGCCTGGATTGCCGGTTTGAGCGAGCTGCCCTTCTCGGTCAGCTCGTAGGTCACCTTCACCGGCAGTCCATCCTCAACCTTGCGGGCCATCAGCCCGGCCGCCTCGAGCTCTCGCAGCCTCTGCGAGAGCAGGCGGTCCGACAGCCCGGGGATCGCGCGTTTCAGCTCCCCGTAGCGGAGCGGGCCGTCCGAAAGGGCCCAGATGATCGCCCCGCTCCAGCGCTTGCCGATCAGCTCGATCGCCGCGTGGAAATGCGGGCAAACCTCCGTCAGGGCCGGTTGGGTCGCTCGGCCGTCGGCCGGTTCCAGGTTGATAGTGGTCCCACTCACCGTCTGACCAGCTTACAAAACCGGGCGGTCCGGTCCCCGGAAATCGGCTCGTCAACGGGCACAGGGGCCCGTGTCGACCTCACCCGAAGCGCCGTCCACGATGCGCTTCACGACCTTGTTCGGCACCGCGAGACCTCCCTGCGGACCCTCGGTGGTGGCGGCGAAGATCGTGCCCAGGACCCGGCCGGCCTGGTCGACCAGGGGTCCGCCGGAGTTGCCGTGCTGGACCAGGCCGCGCAGGGTCAGCATCGGCCGCTCCACCGGCCCGCTCCCGTAGGCGTCCTCACCGAGGACCTGCTGGGTCTCGCCCGCTCGTGCCGGCGAGATGCTGAGCGGACCGTCGTTCGGGTAGCCGATCACCGCGGCCGAGGTCTCCGGAGTGGCGCTGGCCATCATCGGCAGCGCCTGCTTGTCGATCCCGGCCTGGAGGACCGCGATGTCGTTCTTCGGGTTGTAGGCGACCGGCGTCGCGTCCACCACCTGTCCGTCGAAGGTCTCGACCCTCGTGTCGTCCTGACCGGCGACGACATGGGCGTTGGTCACGATCGTGCCGGGAGCGACCACCCAGCCCGAGCCCATCACCCCCACTCCGCAGGCGGTCCCGGCGACCTTGACCACCGAGGCGCTCGCCGAACGGACCGCGGTGGAGCTGCCGGCACCGGCATCGGGAACCTCGATCGCCCCGGGTGAGCGGGCGATCTTCGGGACCGGGTCGATCCGGTGGAGAGCCTGGATCAACGGACCCGAGGGCGGCATCAGCCGGTTGATCCCACCGAGCAGGATCGACTTCTGAGCGTCCTTCCGGAGACTCTCGGCGCCCGGCGTGTAAAGCACGACCGCGCCCAGAACCCAGACCACGCCCAGCGCCACCGCGGCGATCAGCAGCGCGCCGCCGATCCCGTCGATCACCTGCCAGAACGGGCCCCGGATCGCGGCCGAGCGGATCTTCTCTCCGACCGTGACCGCCAGGGCGAGGGTGATCGAGCCGATCAGGATCGCCCCGAGCAGGGCGATCATCGGCGCGTAGGCAGAGTTCGATCCGCCCTCGAGGATCACCGGCGCGAGCCGGGAGCCGAGCACGGCGCCAATGGCCAGTCCGCCGAGACCGAGGGCACCGACGATCAGCCCCTGTCGGAAACCCCACAGGGCCAGGAAAAACGTGAAGAAAACTATGCCCCAATCGATTGCGGTCACCTGGCCAATCTAACCACCGCCAACCCCGGTAGTTTTGTTGCCATATGAACAATCGGCCACCCACCCGGCTGGAGCGCCAAAAGCGCCTCAAGACCCGGGCGCTCCCACTGGTCGCCGTCGCATTCGTGGCATTCATCCTCGGCATGATCAAGGGATGCCCCGGCGACCCGAACCGGACGGCCGCCGAAAACTATGTGAAGGCCTGGTCGGAACACGACTACGCGGCGATGCACGGTGAGCTGAGCACGAAGTCGCGGGAGGCGATTCCGCTGGAACGGTTCCAGGAGCGCTACCAGCAGGCCGAGAGCATGGCCACCATGCAGACGCTCGAGGCCGACGAGGCCGAGGGCGACGAGACCGTGGCCGAGATTCCGGTCACCGCGACGACCCTGGCTTTCGGCCAGATCAAGCAGAAGATGGACTTCACCTTCGGCTCGGACGGCATCGCCTTCCGCAACGACCTGCTCTTCCCCGGTCTCGATGAGGACGAGGAGCTGAGCCGCGACACCGAGATGCCGACCCGGGCACCGATCCTCGCCAACGACGGCCAGGTGATGGCGAAGGGGCCATCCCTCGCCCGCGAGTATCCGCTCGGCGACGCGATGATCGACGTGACCGGCACGATCGGTGAGAGCAAGGCCGGCGACATCACCAACACCGCCCAGGGATTCTCGGCCGGCGAGCCGGTCGGAGTGAGCGGTCTCGAGCTCGCCTACAACGGCCGTCTGGCCGGCACGCCCGGCGGCACGCTCTGGGCCGTGCCCCTGGGCAGCGACGAGGGAACCGAGGGCCGCGAGCTCGGCAAGGGCGAGCCCGCACCCGCCGCCGCCCTGAAGACCACGATCGATCCCGCCCTCCAGGATTCCGCGGTCTCCAACCTCGCCGGCCGCGCCGGCGGAGTCGCCGTGCTCGACGCCCGCAGCGGCCAGGTGCGGGCGCTGGCCGGCCAGGCGTACTCGGTGCTCCAGCCCCCCGGATCGACCATGAAGATCATCACCGCCACCGCCGGGCTGGAGAACAACAAGGTCAAGATGGAGGACGAGTTCGAGTACGCGACCTCGGGCGTGGCCGACGGGCGCGAGATCAAGAACGCGCACGACGAGATCTGCGGCGGCACCTTCGTCGAATCCTTCGCCAAGTCCTGCAACTCGGTCTTCGCCCCGCTGGCGATGGAGATCGGTGAAGAAGAGTTCACCGAGACCGCCGAGGCATTCGGTTTCAACCGGCCGCCGCAGCTGTTCAACGACGCGGCATTGGCCGCGGTCGATCCACCGATCCCGACCGTGCCCCAGCCGGGTGAGTACAACAACGAGCTCGGGGTGAGCGGCATCGGCCAGGGCGTGGTCCAGGCTACCCCTCTCCTGATGGCCAGCACCGCACAGGCGATCGCCAACAAAGGCAAGGTCTCGGCGACACCGATCGTCACCGAACCCGCACTTCAGCCCGACCTGACCGAGGTCGAGGTCGCCTCACCGAAGACCGCGGCGCAGGTGGCCGAGCTGATGGTCGCGGTCGTAACCTCCGGGACCGGCTCCCAGGCCGCGATCGCGGAGGGTCAGGTGGCCGGCAAGACCGGTACCGCCGAGGTCGGCCCGCGCGCCGGTGGAGAGGTCGACGACGAAGGCAATCCCGACCTGATCGAAGACGCATGGTTCTCCGGATTCGCCCCTTCGGACAAGCCGAAGCTGGCGATCGGCGTGATGATCATCGACGCTCCGGGAGACGGCGGAACGGTCGCCGCCCCGATCGTGAGCTCGGTGCTCAGCGCCGGGCTGTAGACGGCCGGACCGGGCTGCCGAAGGCCCATTGTGGTGGACCCGGCCAGGGACCGGGCTTGCGGGGTCGGGTGGTTGGGTCGGGTAGGCACGGCCTCCGGGACAGAACCTCTGGGGTCGGGTCCAAGTCGCGGACAGCCACTTAGGGAGCCCTCCGGGCGCGCCTACCCGACCCAACCACCCGACCAGGACCATGTTCGTGAGAGACCACGCCCGAACGACAGACGTGATCTTGGACACCAGTCACTGAGGTTCAACAAGGGCAGGTGGTATCGGGGTGGAGACGATTACCGCCCGATAGGGGCGGTAATCGTC
>DATJUB010000007.1:0-46973 GCA_035502775.1 Solirubrobacterales bacterium
CGCCGTGCTCGCCGCCTTCGTGGTGGCGAGCACGGCACCCGCCTCCTCGTCACAGGCCATCGAACCGTCCGGAGCGATCAACGCTCCGGACGAGTTCGCCGCCATCGAGAAGCCGTCAAGGGAGCTGGGGTCCTGGTCGGCGAGATTGGTCGCCCCCACCCGCGTGACCAACCTTCCGGGCGGCGGCAGGACCGTCACCCGGCTCAGGACCTCGACCAGCTGGTCGAGAAGCCCGCAGTCGCTGCTGATCCTCGACACCCATGAGTCCGACGACGGGCGCCAATGGCTGAAGGTGCTCCTGCCGATCCGCCCCACCGGCTCCTCCGGGTGGATCTCCCGCAACAAGGTCGCGCTCCGTCGGAGCGATCTGTGGATCGAGGTCCGCAAGAGAAACCGCTGGCTGGTGGTGTTCAGGAACGGCAGGAAGATCCGGCGGTACAGGGTCGTGATCGGCGAACCCGCCACGCCGACCCCGGCCGGACTCGCCGCGATCTACGAGCGCAACCGGCAGCCCGACCCGAACGAGTTCCTGGGGCCATGGGCCCTGGCGATCACATCCCACTCGGCCACCATCAAGGACTACGGCGGAGGTCCCGGCCGGATCGCGATCCACGGCCGAGGCGGGGACAGCTACAAGAACCCGCTCGGCTCGGCCAGGTCACACGGCTGCATCCGAGTGGCGAACCACGGAATCCGCTGGCTCGCCCGGCACACGCGGGCCGGTACCCCGGTCCTGGTTCGCAACAGGTAGGGGGACCGCGGTACCGGCGCCCGAGAACCGTCCGCCGGAGCGAGTCACCGGCGTGAAATACACGTAGCCCAATACCTCGTAGTACAATGTATAAAGGTTCAAGCTATGGGAAGGCGAACGTGAACATCCACAAGGATCTGGTCGCCGCTTCGGCGACCACGCTCGTGCTGGCGATCCTGGCTGAGGGCGAGAACTACGGCTACTCGATTCTGAAGCGGGTCAAGGAACTTTCCGAAGGCGAGCTCGAGTGGACCGACGGCATGCTCTACCCCCTTCTCCATCGCCTGCTGCGGCTCGGGTACGTGACCACCGAGTGGCGGACGCCACCCGAGGGCCGTCGCCGCCGCTACTACTCGATCACCGAGGACGGGCGGGCGGCGCTCGCCGATCAGCAGCGCCAATGGGTGACGGTCACCCGGGCTCTCGGCAACGTCTGGCAGGGTCCCGATCCGCTGCCGATGACGCTCGGTGAGGCGTAGCCCGTGGACGACCTCGAGACACAGATCGTGGAATGGCGATCGTACGTCGCGAAATCCCCGGCGGTCGACGGCCGTGACCTCGATGAGCTGGACGCCCATCTGCGCGACCAGATCGCCGAACTGAACGCGGCCGGACTCACCGACGACGAGGCGTTCCTGGTCGCCGTGAAGCGGATGGGAGATCTCGATTCGCTCTCCCGGGAGTTCGCGCGCGAGCATCACGACCGGCTCTGGAAGCAGCTCGTCCTGAGCGGCGAGAACGAACGGGCGAGCTCGATGAGCGGATGGCTCGAGGCGATCGTCTTCGCCCTTGCCGCGGCGATCACGCTTCAGTGCGCACGCCTCGCCGCCGACTTTCCCGAGGAGGAGCCGACCTGGCTACTGCGAAACATCAGCTTCTTCGTCCTTCCTTTCGTCGCCGCATATTTCGCCCGTCGGCGCCGGCTCGACCTCCGGGGCTGCCTGCTGACCGCCGCCCCGTTCGGCCTGCTCGCTCTGGTGGTCAATCTCTATCCGTACGGCCCGGACTCGACCACCGAGATGATCGTCGCGCTCCAGCTGCCCGTCCTGCTCTGGTTCGCGGTGTCGTACCCGTACATGGGCGGCACGATCAGCTCGCACGAGCGGCGCATGGACTTCGTGCGCTTCACCGGCGAATGGGTCATCTACTACGCGCTGATCGCGCTCGGCGGCGGCGTGCTGCTGATGCTCACGGCGATGATCTTCAAGCCGATCGGAACCGATATGAGTGAGCGGGTGATCGAGTGGGTGCTGCCGGCCGGTGCGGCCGGGGCCGTGATCGTCGCTGCCTGGCTCGTCGAATCCAAGCAGCGCGTGGTCGAGAACATGGCGCCGGTTCTCACGACGATCTTCACCCCGCTGTTCGCGCTGATGCTGACCGTCGCCGCGGTCGCCTACGCCGTATCGGGGCTCTCCGGTGATTTCAACCGCGAACTGCTGGGCGTGTTCGACGCCCTGCTCGTGGTCGTGCTCGGGCTGGTCCTCTACGCAATGTCGGCCCGCGAGACGACCGGATCGCCCGGACCGATGGACCGCGTCCAGCTGCTCGCGGTCGCGAGCGCGCTGGTGCTCGACCTGATGGTCCTCGGCACTATGCTCGCCCGGATCGGCGATCTCGGATTCACCGCCAACCGCGTGGCGGCACTCGGCCTCAATCTCGTCCTGCTGGTGAATCTCGCGGGGGCCGCCTGGCTCTCGACGCGATTCCTCAGGGGACGGATCACCCTCCACCGCCTCGAGCGGTGGCAGACCTCCTACCTCCCGGTCTTCGTCGTCTGGGCGGCGATCGTGGTGATCGTCATCCCGCCGCTCTTCAGCTTCGATTGAGTACCGGCCAGCAGGAAGCCGGCGGCGTCAGGGCAGGCGCCAATCGATCGGTGCGGCGCCCTGCCGCTCAAGCAGGGCGTTCGCCCGGCTGAACGGCCGCGACCCGAAAAATCCGTGCCGCGCCGCCATCGGACTGGGATGCGGCGATTCGACACAGGGCACCGGGCCGAGCAGCGGCTTGAGGTTGCGGGCGTTCCGGCCCCACAGGATCGCCACCATCGGCCCGCCACGGGCGGCGAGCGCCGTGATCGCCCGCTCGGTGACCTCCTCCCACCCGCGTCCCTGATGCGCGTTGGGCTGCCCCGGCCGCACGGTCAGTGAACGGTTGAGCAGCAGCACTCCCCTTTCGGCCCAGGGGGTCAGATCGCCGTTCCGCGGCATCGGATAGCCGAGATCCTCCTGGTACTCCTTGAAGATGTTGAGCAGGCTCGGCGGCAGGGGCCGCACGTCCGGCGCGACCGAGAAGCAGAGCCCGACCGCATGCCCGGGAGTCGGGTAGGGATCCTGTCCGACGATCAGCACCCGCACCTGATCGATCGGCAGCTCGAACGCACGAAGGATCTTGTCGCCCGCCGGGAGGTACCCCCGGCCGGCGGCGTTCTCCTCCCGGAGGAACCGGCCCATCTCCGCGATCCGATCACCGACAGGTTCCAGGGCCTCGGCCCAGCCGGGCTCGAGGATTTCGTTCAGGGGACGGGCGCTCATCGCTGGAGCGAACCCTAGCTTCTGACCCTGAGGCATTTCTTGAAAGTCCTCAGGGCCTTCGACTCTCCGGGCGGGTCCGGGACTCGGCTCCCCTGCCCCTCACCGCGATCTTCAGGGCACGAGCGTGAGGTCCGTCCCCTCGGACCCGTAGTCGGCCATCGCGACGCTGCGGATCGCCGGGTCTTCGTAGGTGTTCCAGTAGTACGTCGTCGTGCGGGATGAGAAGAGCCCCGTGTAGATGGTCTTCTCGAACTCGCCCGATCCCATGGCCGCGCATCCGTCCACCATCGCGACCTGCTGCAGGGTGTGGAACGCACGGCTGACGTTCTCTTCTTCACTCCCCTTTTCCGGGTAGTGAGCGTTAACGTACGCCGCGCGAACGAACCGGGACGGCGAGTAGTAGTCACCCGGGATCCCCCGCATGTGCGAGCCCGAACCGAACGGGGCCAGGTGAGCCCGGCCGAGCACGGTGTCCTCGGGGAAGTCGGGAGCTGTGTTTAGGTAGTTGCGAAGGTTCTCGTGGTGCCAGGGGAAGCCGGGCTGGTTGGCGAGGACGTCGACGTCGTCGTCGAATATCTGCATGCCGTCTCCGGTGTACTCCACGACGATCGCGCGCGCGGAGTCGCCGATGATCCAATGAAGCAGCGAGCTTGGATACTTCTCGTTTATCGGCCGGTCGACGAGGACGACTTCTCGGAGCGCCGCCTCCACCTCGTCGACGCTCTCGAACTGAGAGGCCACCCAGAGGGGGAACTCGAAGGCGGCTACGTTCGTAGCCCCCTCGACCGGCCCCGGGGCGTACTGGGCGTAACCCGGAAAGTTGAGGCCCGCCACCGCTATGCCCGCGTCGTTGCCGCAGTCGAAGTAAAGCGGCGTGTCTTCCTCCACGATGCCCATGCCGATCACCGCATGCCGGATGCCGGGCACCGCACCGAACGGCGACTCGGGCACGTATCCGCTGGGGGTCAAGACGACCCGCTCGCCGTAGCCGCTGGTCCAGTCGAGGTTGCGGGCCAGGTAGAGATTGCCGTGACCATCCGAAAACCGAACTCCCGTGCACATGTTGGTACCTCCTCGTGTAGGTCCCTTTCCCGACCCTCCCACACCGCGTACGGGATTGCAATGGAGCAGCGCACGGGCCCGATCTCGGATAGCTTCCCGAACATGAACCTCCGGAGTCGCATCACCTCCCTCCGGGGCGAGTTCCTTCTCTTCGCGCTGACCCCGCCGAGGTCGTCGACCACCCCGGAGGAGGCCCAGGAGATCGCCGATGCCACCGTCGCGCGCCTGGAGCACCTTGGTCTCGACGGCCTGATCCTCTACGACATCGACGATGAAGGCGACCGTAATCCCGAGGAACGGCCGTTCCCGTTCCTGCCGACCATGGACCCGGCCGACTACCTGGAGAGAAACCTCAAGTCCTGGCACTCACCTGTCGTCGTCTATCGCGCGACGGCGAAGTACACCGAGGAAGAACTCCGCGAATGGATCGGGAGGCAGAACCCCGCCGGACGAATGGCAGTATTCGTCGGTGCTCCCTCACGGGAGCGGCGGGTCGCCACGACGCTCCGCAGGGCACAGCAGCTCCGTGCCGAGGTCGCTCCCGACCTGCTCCTGGGAGGCGTTGCGATACCCGAGCGGCACGCTCGCAAGGACGACGAGCACCTCAGGCTGATCGCCAAGCAGGAGGCCGGCTGCTCCTTCTTCGTCACCCAGGTCGTCTACGACGTCAACGCGGCCAAGAATCTGGTTTCCGACTACGCCTACGAGTGCCGCGACCGCAACCTCGATCCGGTTCCGATCGTGTTCACCTTTTCGGTGTGCGGATCGATGAAGACCCTGCGGTTTCTCCGCTGGCTCGGCGTCGACGTCCCTCGCTGGATCGAGAACGACCTGCGCCACGCCGACGACACTCTCGATGCGTCTCTCAAGCACGCCGAGCTGACCGCGCTCGAGCTGATCTCCTTCTGCCGCCACCTAGGCGTCCCGTTCGGCATCAACGTCGAGTCCGTCTCGATCCGCAAGGTGGAGATCGAGGCGAGCGTCCAACTGGCGGAACGAGTGGGTCGCGAAATGGGACGGTCGGTGGGAGGATGGACCCAGGTATGAGATCGCAGGCCCCGCTCAGAGGCACACTCGGTCAACTCGTCACGACAAGCTGCCGTCGATCGCGGCATCTGATCGTCCTCTTCTCGATCGCATTCGCCGCGCTGGCCGGACTCGTCCTGATCGTCGCCCGGGAAGCTGTTGGTTTTACGAGCCAGGTGGGGATGGCTGCGGACGAGCCGGTCCGGCCCGCCCGCTTCACCGTCTCGGTCAGCGGTGACCTCCTGATCCATTCCCCTGTCTGGGAAGACGCGCTCGCCTTCGGCAACGGCAGAACCTATGATTTCGACCCGATGTTCCGGCCGGTCCGTCGGTACATCGCGGGGGTGGATCTCGCGATCTGCCACGTCGAGACCCCGATCACGACCGGTCCGCCCAGCGGATACCCGATATTCAGCGCCCCCGCCGCTCTCGCGGCGGGAATCCGGAAAGCCGGATGGAGCGCCTGCGACACCGCTTCCAATCATTCCCTGGATCAGGGCCAGTCCGGCATCCGCGAAACCGGCAGGCTGCTGCGTGCGCAGAAGGTCCGGCACACCGGCTCAGCTCCCTCCGCGAAAGCTGCCCGCAGGCCGGTAATCCTGGACGCGGGTCCCGCCAAGGTCGGGCTGGTCGCCTACACCGATGCGACGAACGGGATCCCGCCGCCCCACCGGTGGTCGGTGAATCTCCTCCCCGCCGCCGAACCCGCCCGGAAGAAAGCCAGGATCGTCGCTCGCGACGTAAGGCGAACTCTCGCCGCCGGGGCCGACACGGTGATCGTCAACCTCCAGTGGGGGGACGAGAACTCGCCCGTGCCCAACCACTCCCAGCGGGCGCTGGCCCGGCGGATCGTCGCGATCGACGGGGTGGCCGCGATCGCGGGCCAGGGACCGCACGTGGTTCAGCCGATCGACCGGATCGGAGGCAAGTTCGTCATCTTCAGTTCCGGAAACCTCCTGAGCAACCAGAGCGCGATGGCCGGTCTCCCCGCGGCAACCCAGGACGGAATGATCGCGCTGCTCGGATTCACCGAAACGCCCCGGGGATTCATGGTGAAAAGGGTCGATTACGTGCCGACCCTGGTCGAACCCGACGGCCACCGCATTCTCGCGACCGGCCGAGGCCGCCGGAAGCACCCGGAAATGGCCGACGAGCTGACCGATTCGTGGCGGCGAACAGTCCACGTAGTAGGCCGGGGCCCGCACCTGAAGCCCATCCCGAAACACCGGCCCTGACCGGAATCGAGGCCAATCAGCGTACTCGCGGCGATTTCTCGCGCGCAAGTGCCCGAAGTGGAGCGGACTTCGAGGCCAGCTAGGACAGCCCTGCAAAACGAAAACCCCGCAGTAGCGGGGCTTTCAAGAGGGGTGAGCGACGGGGATCGAACCCGCGACCGCCTGGACCACAATCAGATCCCCATGCGCGACTGAAAGGCATACAAGTGCCTCTTTTGCAGGAACTTTTTTGGCGCAAAAAAATCCGCTTCATGAATAGATATGCGTGGATACTCGGCGATTCGCCCAGACTACTGGCACTTGGCACCTCGAGTGGCTGAAATCGGAGATAGGGACCGGCCAGTTCGAAGCTCCCGAATTGGCTCCGAGATGGGTGATCTCATCGAGTGGACGCCTCCGTCGCACTCAACTTCTGTGTCTACCTTGCGGAGCCGCCAAGCGACGACACCAATCGCTCGGCAGCATTTGACTACCCATCAACACTGCCTTCGCAGACTTCGGAAGCAGCAATACACGTAGATGTCCTCATGCAGAGCCACCTCGACCTCAAGGTCATATCTACTCGGACGCCAACCAATCGAGTGCGCTAACCATCTCTGGCCAAATTCAAATCATTGTCTAGAACTAGAGGGCCAACGGAAACGAACTGTCCAGATCGTGGGCCTAGTCATCAACGTATAGTCTTTATCGAACGAATGGTTCCGAGACTTCTCGCATTGATACTAGCCCTGATTTCTGCCCTCGTCGGATCCTACGTAGTTCTTCGGAGCATCAACGTGTTAGGTACCCCTCTATGGGGAACAGCGGATAACGCGTCGGGGGTCTATTTCATCCTGGGGACCTTTTACTTTGCAATCGGTGCCCTCTTACTCGCTCTTTCAGTAGTGATAGTCAAATATCTGTGGTCGCAGCGCTAGTTCGAGAGACGATCAGCGCGGCCAAGTCCATGCATCACTCTCCAACTAGATTCCCAGCGAAGGTGCTCCATTCGAATCGCGCGATATCACCTAGATATTCCTGCGACGAGCCATCACAATTCCGAAACAGATTGCGGCCAATGCTGCCCCAGACAAGAGAAGAACTGTCGCCACAGATGACTCGTCTTCGCCATCTGGTCCTGGATCCGCGGCAGCGACGAACAAGTCCGTCGATGTGCTCGAGCCAGCGTCTCGGGCAGTCACGACTATCTGCTCAGCTGAACTACCGACTGGCACCTTGGCTTCAACCTTTATCTCTTGCCCTGCGGCAATCGTCGCCGGAACCCTAGAAAACTGCGCATCTTGGATAGGCATCTGTGCATGATCCGCGGCCGTCACAGTGATATTCCTACTACGGTGCTCGCCGACGTTGGAAAGCAGCAGTTCAAACTGAGCCTTTCCATCGGGCGAAACTCCGGATATAACTCCAACATCGATCCTAAGACTAGAGGGGGAGCGATCTGTCACCTCGAGCTTGGTGCCTGGCAGAATCCTGGCTACAGAAGCCACATTGCCGAACATTGGCTCCCACCACACTTCAAATCTGGAGCTTGATCTATCGTAGCTGGTGACCCGAATGGGATTCTCAGTAGTGATGACAGCACTTCTGCTACAGCTGCGTCCCCTACTTCTCCCCCCGACGAGGTCGACCTTGGCCCACGCAATCACGCTTGGGCACTCGTCACTCGTGCTCCTTCGCACATTCACCTTTGCGAACGCTTGCCCATCGATACCTGCCCAGAGAATCCCCGAGCCAGCCGGCTTGTGCTTCATCGCGTCAGGAGCGCCCTTTGCGATCACCTTGACCTCTAGTGAACCAAGAATGTAGGTGCTACCAGAGTACTCTCTAGGAGCCTCAATCCGGTTCTCAATCTCCCTAGATCGCCTACTTGGAACCGCACCCAGGCGCAGGGTGGATTGATGACCCTCAGCCAATTGCACATTGTCCTCCGGCTTCTGCAGAACTTGGTCGTATCGCGCAGATGCCCCCGCCGCCCAACTAGTCGCAAAACAAAACACGAACGCGAACAGCGTCACCGACCAGTTGAAGCATGAGCGTAGCTTCACTAGGGCAGCCAGACGACAGTCGCCTTGCCATCGGTTTCGAATGTATGGTTCCCATCAACAGTGTTTCCCGAATCAGCGTTAAAAAGGTTAACCTTGTCTCGCTTCACTCGTTTGCGGCCCAGACGAGAGGCGGCAAGGTTGGCTAGCCTATTCTCCGTCTGCTCACTGCAGCAATAATAGTCTCTATTCGCTATCTGATCACACTCGCGGACGTCTACATGAGTTGTCGCGACAGTAAACCAGCCCCACGATGGCGTATACCACCCATCATAGTATGGATGCCCGTAGATTCGGTAGTGTTCCGTGCTGAACTTCATGCGCGGCAACGTGCCGGAGGAGCACAGTCCAGTCTTCCGCCCCTTGTCAGAATCCGTATACCACCAGGGTGATCCCCACCGCGTCCATTCAGGACGAACATAGTGTTCCAGGTCTTCCATCGCACGAAAGTACATGGCACCACCAGTGGACGAGAAGGGCTTTTCGAACAACTTTTTCACCTTGTTCACTGACGACTGCCCAAGAAAGATCATCGTTACAGGCCAATCGACGTTGTCGGATAGGGCCGTCCCCTCCACCTCCATACTGCTCGGATCATCTGTAAAATCGTAGTTGTGAAAAAGTATTGAACCACGGATTTCGTAACCCCACGTATAGCTATAGTCGTCGTCGCTACCCTTCTTGATCAGTCTCAGGTTGTCTGTCGGAGCAGCCGAAGACGTATCGCTGGCAAACGTGCAAACTAGTGTTGCCGCGACAACGGCCAAGACAAGGCCTATCTGTTTCGACAAGGGCTGGATCACAGGCCAGTACCCTCGCCTTGGACCGGGCCGTCACCTGCGTAGCGAATGTAGGCGCGAGGTCCGCGCGGAATTGCTGACCTCACGCGACCTGTCTTGACATCGATGAGTAACAAGACTTCCTCTAGATTTTCGATACTAAATCGTTCCGATGTTGTCGGGGGCAAGTCGTCCGGGTTCAAGGCCTGATCATCACTGGTTTCCAGTGACGGCCATTCCATCATCTCGGTGTCCACCATGCCGGGGAACCGGACGTATACGGAGGCACCGATCAGTTCTCGGTCTGAGCTGTACCAAACGGCAACGTTGTCTATCTCACGAGCCGACGGGTCTGCAATCTTGTTGACTAGCCAGAATCTGTTGGCAATTGTGCGAGCGCTGGCTCTCTGCTTGACACTCAATCTAGGAATAGGATCTGACACGGGATCGTTCGCACGAATATCTGCGACGATCTCTTCTGTGGACTTGCTGTCGGTACTGCCCCGACTGGGCTCAATTTGCCTACCTTCGTCCCCATCATCTACTAGGACAAAGATACCCAACCCAAGGCAAACTACCGATGCTACTGCGCCAATCCAAATAATACTTCTATTCGTCCTAATACTCATAGAGCACGTCCACTGATCCAGGGTCCTTCCAGGCTTCAGGATTGGGTTGAACCACACCGCCGCCATTCATGTTTGCCGGGGGGTCCATAAAAAAGAGGTCGGATGAAGCTGTCGATAGGTCGATCAGATTGGGTTGGTAGGTAAAGAACCTATTTGAAACCTCTTGACCAGCCTCGCCGAGATAGACATTTGCATGCCGGAGAGGAAGGGAAGTTTCGCTATCAACCCACCAGATGTCGGCAATCTCTTCCGTGTTGGGCTCGCCGAGTTCCACCCATGAGACGGCATGGGAACCGTGATTCGGAGGAGCCTCCTGCCAGTTTCGCAGGACCGTCTCAATGGGGGTCAAACCAACGTTCGTACCAAGAGACTCGAATTGAGGCCTAAGAGTATTTGCGATGTAGTCGATCGAATCGTTATCGGGCGTGAGATCCACCATCTGCGAGAAAAAGAAACTCCCAGGTACTTCCGTATCAGGCGAAGCCGTTCGAACCACCGTTGCTACAGACCCGAGCTTGCCGCGGGTGGTTGTACCCCCTTCTGCGTCCACCGTTCGAGAGTTACCTGTAGCTGGGTCGACTATCTCTGCGAACAGGAATGAGCCACCGGCGCTAGGGGAACCGTCGAAGACAGAGCTGAATACACCGCCACCGGGCGAGTCGGGGCACGCTGGGTCCTGTTGGTTTGGACCCAGGCATGAGGACGTGCCGTCGACGATGATTGAAAAGGTTCGCTCCGTAGAGTTGCCTACCTGGTCCGCCGTTGTGACCTTCATGGTATGGGACCCGTTCGTCAGTCCGCCAGTATCCAATATGAAGGTGCGTTCCGCACTGCAGCTGCCGGCCGCGCAGGTCTGAACCGTCGAACTAGGATCAGGATTGCCATCCACCTCAACTGCAATGCTCTTGACCCCTGATCGTGGATCTCCCGATGATCCATCGTAGGCTTTTATCGTCAGGGGAAGTTGTCCTGAGCCAACCTTGCTCTCCCGCGCCTTCCAAAGAGACCCAGACAGCACGGTAACCGGTCCTTCTCGATCAAGCTTCGTCGTCATTGTGCGTTCTGCTGATCGCTTGCCAAGCGGGTCCACTGCCGCTACTTTGAGCGTCGTCAAGCCGTCAGAAACTTTCCCTAGGTCTAACGAGAGCTTGTCACGCGATGGATGAGTCAGGGCGTTAACGCTCGTGGGACAAGGGCTCGCCGCGAGCCCGGTACAGCCCTCTTCCCACTCCGACATGTAGGCCTCACCATTGCGGCCAGGACCAGAGAGACGTACTCCCTTTATTCCTAAGCCGAGATCCCAACCTGAAAACGCGAGACTAAGATTCGAGGTACTCGAAGACCAGCCCGTCGGGATGGAGCTTGTATCGAGCGTGTATATGTACGGATTAGTCGCGTCGTTCAACGAGAGGTTTACCGCTGCCAGTCGCATATAGCGCCAGTTGCTCGATCCCGATGGGATGTTGACGTTGCTGTGCGTTGACAATCCCGTTGAGAATGCCTTGGAAGTCGTTCCTCCGCTCATTGGCACGCCGGCTCCGCCGCCTCCTCCGCTTTCTTCAGTCCAAAACAGGTTGGTCCAAGCTGAGGGATTTCGTAGGCCGAAAAACCCGAAGGGATGGTTGCTGCTGTGGGATCCCTTGTGATAGCGCCATGACCACACCGTGGCCTCTTCAATGTATGAGTCGGAGCCGGGTACGGTGTATTCCCATCTTGCCTGCGAATTCGCGGTATAGGTACGACTCGGTTGCGCATTTGTATGCAGCCCCCGTCCGGTTCCTATACCTGATGCGCCGCATGAATCGAAGATGGCCGCATTACAGTATGTCGAGAGTCCGAAGCTGCCATTTCCGACCTGACTCGGCACCCAGCCCTCAAAGTTCGAGTTGTTTCCGGTCCACCAGTTCCACCAATCGATGACCGGATCGAGCATTATCGGGTAGTTGACCTCTCCTTCATCAAATGAAAGAGTCATCTTGATTGTGTCCCCAACAACGTTCAAAGCTACCGGAATGTTCCTGCCAACCGCATCGATTGCTGCTGCGGGACTGACGTTCGCTACCGGGGTTCCATCGGCGTCAAGTATTGCCGCGCCTCCGTCCTGGCTAGAGGCGAGTTCCCATTCGTCCGGCATCTGAAGCGCGTAACCAAAGCTTCGGGGACTATCTGGAGATCTAAGTTGAGCGAAAGTCTGAATTCCTCCAGGTCTGGGTGCGATCGCAATGTCCGTATCGGTATAGCTAGACTCGTAGAAGGCGAGGTCGTCGTCCGTCGGCTCTGCCTCCGATGTTGATTGCTCATCTGTCATTGCCGCTGGGGCCCGCACTACCTCTGCCTGACTTGTAGTGGAAGCACCGTCAAACAACATCTGAATGCCCGTGCCTGTGAGCTCCACAGGTCCATCGGCAGCGTCTGGTAACGAGACAGCGGTTATCGGCTTGCGAGGGACGAACCCGTCGTCCTTCTCGACCAACGAGAGATCCATATCCCTTCCGTCCTTCCTTTGGAAAGGTATGGTTGATTCAACTATGACGTTCTGCGACGGGTCATCTTCCGATCGTACGAGCACTGCGTTTGGCGAGATATAGCTCGATTCCGATCCACGCACAGAAAGATCTTCTAGGTCAATCAGGGGCTGGGCGAGGTATTGGGAGAATTTGGACACGAACAGTTCACTCGGCGTGAACGCAACGTCCGGCAGCGAAGTATCCGGTACGGCTGCCGAATTGGTCGTTTCTGTCGATTGGAGCTGGCTAGCCGTTGGTGATTCTTCAGCCGGAACCGGGATTGACTCCAACGCGGAAGATGGAGATGCGAGTCCGAAAGTACTGAACCCAGAAATTCCAAACGCAACAACCAAAGGTAGCGCCATTTCCCGCATTCTGAACTCTTTGCGCATCGTCTCTCCCTAGAGTGCCAAAGCCCAGTGCGGGCGTGCCTGAGCCTAGACTCTAGCATCTTGCACCGTTTTTATCCCCTGACTGTTCAGATATCTTCGAGTCACCACAGGCACGTCCCCAAGTTCGAGGACCAGGCTAGTCCGGTCTTCGCTGAACGAACCTCAACGCACGGACCGGCAAGATCAATACGGCATGATTTGCGGCTCTACTCGACGCCTGCTCGGTCCACCTCATCGCGATGCCCCTGAGACGTTGCCCATTGCCGGGACAAGTTCGTCTCTGTGACGATCCAGCTCCCAGGTGCCACGGGTCGATTGAGCATCCATCAGTCCGGACCCGACGAGCTTCTGGCGCGCTTTGCAGGCAAGTGCCTCCCACCGGAGCGGTCCGCTAGGAAGACGTTCGCGGTCAATCTCCCCGAGCTGAGACGATATCGACTTCCCCACGGCAGCGAGCACGTCTCGTCGTCGTCCGGAACCACCAAGCTCAGCAAGCACCCGAAGGATGGTCTGCTCGAAGACGGAGACGTCGAGTGAGCTCGAAGATTGTTGCGGGGATCGTTGGGCTGCCACAAGGTCTCCCTTCACCAGCGCCTTGAGCCGTGCCCGTTCGCCGGGATCTCGGCTCATCGAATGTGAATAGACGCGAAGAGTGAAGCTGGGATCGGTGTGTCCAAGCTGACCCATCACGGAAATCGGATCCTCGCCACACGCAATCAGGACCGATGCGAATGTGTGTCGGAGTTTGTGGGAGGTGATGCCTTTCGGCAGTGGCACCTGTCCGCGACTTAGCAACAGCTCGTCGGCGTGCGCCAAGGTTGGCAGGAGGATCCGTGATCGCAGACTGTCTTTCTGTCGCGCGTTGCCGGCACCATTTGGGAAGACAAGATCGTCGGGACCGCTCCGGTACGCGAACGCCTTGTGCGCGGCGAGAATGTCTCGAAGGATCGGCAGCATCCGGATCTCACGAAGGCCCGCTTGTGTCTTCGATTGTCCGATCAGGATTCGGCCGTTGGCGAGGTCGACGTCGCGCCAGAGCATGTGACTGACCTCGCTGGCACGAG
Source organism: Solirubrobacterales bacterium (assembly GCA_035502775.1). Taxonomy (GTDB): domain Bacteria; phylum Actinomycetota; class Thermoleophilia; order Solirubrobacterales; family 70-9; genus 67-14. The sequence goes on from DATJUB010000007.1 coordinate 14,019, forward strand.
GACCCGTGAGAACCAGCACGGCAACAATCGGCTGACGGTCAGAGCACAGGTACTTAGGGTTTCGGTCCATCTCCGCAGCGGCGTCGAGCAGGGCCTCGATCTGTCCGGCGGTATCGAGGTGTACCGGCCGGACCTGTGGCTGCTTCAATCTGCGCCGCCTGCCGATCGCCGGGTTTTCGGTCACGTGTTTGTATTCGAGCGCGACCGAGAGAACCCATTGGAGCAGATCGATGGTCTTGTTGATCGAGCTGGCGGAAAGTGGCCTAAGTGTTTGCCCATGCTCGTTTTGGATGGGTCGTCGGTTGGCGATGGCGCGCCGTCGTTTCTCGGCCTCCTCAACCTTGATCAATCGGTATGCGTCGACCGCTTCGATGTCGATTTCATGGAGGGGCCAATCGGCAAAGTAGTCGAGCAGATGACCGAGACCCCATTCTTCATAGCTTGTGGTGTTTTCACTGACCTGACCACGACGCGCCGCGACCAAGCCACGGGCGAAAGGACCGAAAGCCGGCACTGTGGGACTGGTCTCGTCAGTCTTCTTGCTTCGCTTCTCTTTCTTGGGTGGAACCCATATTCCACGCCGAACGTCAGCCATGATGTTCGCGAGTTCCTCTTCGGCTCGTTCGAAGGTCCAGCCGTTGCGCTTGAATCCGAGGCTCACGTATCGGCGTTCGCCGTATGCGGTGAAGCGAAGCGCGTAGCCTCGCCCGCTTTTCCAGTCGCGTTCCAGCACCTGACCTTTTGATTTAGTTGCCATCGTCGCTCTCCTTGCAGATCGGCAACGAAGTGGAGATACGACGAGACAGCCTGTTGCGGTTAGGCTGGGTATCGCGTCGAGGGCTATCCTTCGGCGCCAGGCCGGGGGACGTTGTAGCGTCGCCCCGGCCACTTACTTTTACGTCCTTCGAAGATACCTCGGAAACCTCGCTGAAGCCACTTCCGAAGGCAATCGGCGCTGATCTAGGGTATTCAGCGCACATCCCGACCACCGCGGTCCTCCGGTACGCCGAGTCGCTCGGCAACCACGCTGGGATCGAATCTGAGGCGAGGTCTCTTGCCAGAGCCGAGGCGGCGGGCACCCAGTTCGTCGGCATGGTCATAGACCCAGCGGCGATTGACTCCCCACCACTCCGATACGGCCTGAGCAGAAATCAGTCGTCCTGGTTTTCTCGTCTCTTCCTTCGGACCCAGTAGTTCGGCGAGTCGGCGTGCCAGGGCCTCGATCGATTCCGGCGAGAGTCGAAGCTCGGAACTATCGTTCTGGCCAGAGAAGTCGGTCATGCCGGTATTCCCAAAGGGGCTCGGTCGACCTTCGAGTCGTCAGGTGACCAGTGTTCGATTCGGGCGGCGGCGATCTCGGCGAACTCCCGGTCGAGTTCGATACCAAGGAAGCGCCGTCCTTCCAGGGCAGCAGCGGCACCGGTCGAACCCGACCCGCAGAACGGATCGAGCACCAGAGCGTCAGGTGGACAGGCGAGCCGGATCAGCCATCGCATCAGCTCGATGGGTTTCACGGTCGGATGCGGATTTCTTGCCTTCCGCTTTTCCGTGTGGGAGGACTCCACGCTTGAAGGAAGATCAAGCCTCCTGGCTGGCATGTACTCACACCCCGCGTCACGCTCCCGGCGGGTCACCTTGGCACAGTAGAAGAAGCGACTTGCGGGAACCCCGCCGGGACCGTTCCGGGCTTCCGAATCAAGCGTCGAGACCGCGCACCCGTCAAGGCAACCCTGATCCGAGCACCCGGCACTGTGAGAGAGAACCACGTTTGCCGGGTAGCGCCAGTCGGTTCGACAGGCCCCGACTTCGAGCGCACCGGTCCCGAATTGGTCGATTGTTGCCTTGACCGTATCTACGGGAGGACGACGGGCAAGCAAGATCGGTTCGTGCGCTGGCTTCAGGGTCGTGGCGCGATCACCGGGTAGCCGGCGGGATTTCGGTGTCCCGTCACCGCGAAGCCAGATCAGGGTGTCACGAATCTCCAGGCCGACATCCTCGATCCCGACTGCAAGACGGTGTGACGTTCTGGGCGACCCGAAAACAACCATGTGGGCACCAGGCTTCAAGACTCGAAAACAGTCCGCTGACCATTCCCGACACCAAAGCTCATAGGCCTTGCCAATCCCGAGTCGATCGGGACCGCCTTGAGCGACTTTCTCCCGGACCGCGCGGCCGTCCCATTTCTCATCCTTTTGCCCGAAGCGCCCAATCGCATATGGCGGATCGGTGACGATCGCATCGACGCTGCACTCGGGAAGCTCAGCCAGCACCTCCGAGCAGTCCCCATCCAAGACACGGTGCCTGGTCGTATCTGATCGATCTGGCACGATCATTCGCCCTCCCCACAGGGTGAGCCCCTCTGAGCGCCGAGCCAATCGCGAGACCGTTCAGGGCTACGAACGTCACGGAAGATCGCCTTGAACGGGCCAAGTTCGGCAAGGTCGGTTGCGAGGCACAGAGAGATCGCGACCTCTGGCTCCCGCCGCGCCCCGAATTCCTCCGACACGCACAAAGAACGCACCCGAAAGGCTAGGCGGGATGCGAGTTCACAGTTCGGCGTTGAGTCCGGTGCGACACCACCGGCCACAGCACCCGCGCCGGCACCCGCACCGCCAGTCTCCTCGACCCCACCCGCGGCAAGCTCACCGTCACCTTCGCAGGCCGCGAATGATCAGTTCGGTCTTCCCTGAAGAAATATTCTTGACGCAAACCCGCTCGCCCTTCGACAAGGAGGTAAGGGTGGCCGTACGCGCCGACCATTCCGGTGTGATTCAGCGCGAAACGGGTAGGTGAATGGAAATGGTCAGTTTTACTCGAGCCAAACGGATGTGGCTCATCGTGGTGAGCCTCATGGGGACAGCATTTACCTCGCTAGCTTTATGCGGGTCAGTGGAGGCAGGTAACTATGTGGTGGTTCAATGCAACGCGGGCCTCGTCCCACGCGGCGAAGCAAGGTTTTCATCGAATACCAGCCACTTCTCACGGGCAACGCAATGTGGTCAGAACTCTCTTGGGTTCCAGATCCGACATCGGCTTCCCACTGATGGCAGGGGAACGTTGAACGGTAAATACGGAGCCTGGACGTGGCAAGCGCCAGCCGGCACCTACTTGACCGGCGGCTCCGCTTATGGCCGCCTCGAAAATGCCGACGGGATCTCCGGCTACCTCGCGGTGAAACCTGATTTCGGGAACGGAAGAGTGACCGAGAACCAAAACGACGACAGGGTCCACCTCTCCGCGATACCTGCCGGACAGTGGCGCTACTTCGTTGCCCGACTCCAATGCACTGCTCCCAATCAAGGCAACAGGTGCGTGGGCTCCGGGTTTGACGCTCACGCATACATCAAGCAGATTCGCCTTCAGCTGAGCGATGTCTCACCTCCCAGCGTCTCGGTCGGTGGGAGCCTGCTCGACGGTGGAGCCCGTCGAGGACGAAACGCACTCTTCGTAACGGCAACAGATCAAGGCAGTGGCATCAGAACCGTCCAGATCACCGTTAATGGTGTCGCGGCTGGCGGGGATGATCTCTCCGCCACTTGTGATCCAGTTCCCGGTGGACTCACCGGGCGACTGTCACCGTGTCCGCTGAACATCCTGAAGGGCTACACCTTCGACACGGCCAAACCCCCGTTCAAGCACGGAGAAAACCGAGTGGATGTCTGTGTACTCGACTACGCCCAAACCGGGACGGCGAACCCGGATTGCGAATCACGCACAATCCTCGTAGACAGTCTCTGTCCAACCTCACCGGTCGGAGGTGGCAAGAAAGTCACGGCGACATTCGCCGACAATCAAAAGCAGGTCCGCAAAATCAGATACGGACGCCCCACCATTCTCAGCGCACAAGTCCGCGACGCCCAGGGCAATCCCGTTGAACGCGCCCGAGTCTGTGTGCAGTCCCACCCTGACGCTCCGGGAGAGGACTACCGCCTAATCGGCACGGCCCGAACCAATTCCAACGGCACCTGGACCCACAAGCTCCGTCCCGGAACCTCCAGGCTCGTGCGGATCACGTATCGCGACGACACCTACCAAGTGTCCCGAACCCTTCGGCTCAAAGTCCGGGCAACATCCTCAATGCGGGTAAGCAGCAAACAGACCCGACCTGGCCGCCGCGTGAGATTCACGGGCGGCATTCCCGGCCCCATGCCTCCGGACGAGTGGTCGTGATCTACGGGACCGTCCCAGGGGCCAACCGTCGCTTCCTGGTCAGACGAGCCCGCACCAACGCAATCGGCCGCTGGCGCGCCGGCTACGCCTTCACTCCAGTACCCACGAAAACGAAGTTCGTTTTCTGGGCTGTGGTACCAAAGCAAAACGGATATCCGTACACACAGGGACGCTCAACCGTCCGATACGTCCGAGTCAGCCCATAAAAATGAGACACGCCCCAACCCGAGGAGGAACCATGAAAGCCAAGCTTCGAGCACCATCACCGGGCACCGTGATCGCCGTGCTGGCCCTCTTCGTCGCTCTGGGCGGAACCGCCTACGGGATCTCCAAAAACAGTGTCAGATCGAGTGACATCGCCCCAAACGCCGTCAAAGCCAGTGATCTCGGAGCACTGAAGTTGCGGCCCGGGAAGATCCGTGACTTTGACCAAGACGCTGGCGACGGCGAGTTTCACTTTGCCGGCGGTCGGGCTCGGTGCAAGCGCGGGGAGAAGCTGATCAGTGGCGGTCTACGCTCCCGCAGAACACCCGAGCAAGGACCGATCAGAACGGCGATGGTCGAATCCGGTCCCATCACGAAAACCCAGCAATGGTCCGTTGCGATGTACTCCGATCTCGGCGGTGACGCGCGAGATCAGTTCGTTGTCTTCGCCTATTGCTTGGTCAGATAGGCGATTTCAACCGAATTCGGCGAGCGATGGTCATGAACCAGCCCCCACACCAGCGCGGCGCTCGGCCACACGAGGAGCCGAATGAACTCCTCCAGGCTGACTCAATCCGTCCGAGCCCCGTGAAAGCCTGGTCGGATGGATCGCTTTTACACGGACACTGTCGGCGTCAACGGCCGCGCTGAGGAAGAAGCGGTTAGGTGGCTACTGCGTTACGCCGTGGATCGCCGAGCTGATCGCGCCGCCATTGTCGTCCCCTCGGTCGAGTCCTCGTCCAACCTGTCGAGAGTCCTTGGAAACGAGGATGGTGCAACCCTGATCTCGAAACGGACCATCCCAGTTGGAGGTGTGCTCCTGGAGCTTTTCACGCAGAGGACCTTGCCACCGGCAGAGTATCCGGGGCCAGTTCTCGTTCTCTGGAGCGGACGGAATGAGGTCGAGAAAGTCGAGCGGTTAAATCCACCGGCTCTGTGTGCCGTCCAGTGGGTCGAAGGAGAGCTGGATGAGTGGGCACGGACCTGGGGTGCGGTCGAGTTGCTCACGGGCACGAGCGAGCAGTCCGAACCTGCCCCACCAGTGGTGAGAGGTGCGGTATTCGCGATGTCCAGGAGTGGAGGCATAGCCACCCCTCGGATAAGCCCACGACAATTCGGGCTCTCAAGATGATGCGGTTGGCCGGTATTCCGATCGACGCAGAGGCTGTCCGCGCGGAGGCGCTGCGCCAGGGGTGGTCGACCTCCGGCGCTGATCGCCTACGCGAGCGCGCCGCGAAGGTCACGGAGGGACGCACCGTTAGGGGAGGCGGCAAAGTGACCAAGACCGAGGCCAAGAAGGCGGTGGCGCGCTGGGAGGCGGCTGGCACCGACACGCCGACTGCGGATCAAGGCGGGTAGCTGGACTGGGCAACGGGGCTACCGCCGCGTTGGGACGACCCCTAAGCAAGATCCGACGTTTGAGTGTTCGATGTGCTTTAGCTCTTCGCCAGCGTCTTGATTGCCGTGTGCCCAGCATACGTTGTCTCTACGCAGCGTTTAATGAGATCCGGGTCCATCCCGAGATCGAGCATGTAGTTTATTTCCAGGACTACGGTCAGGCGGTTGATCGCTTCCCATAGCGCAGCACCTTCAAGGACTTCGTCATCTTTTTTCTTGTCCCAGTGGGTGAAGTAGTTCCGTGTGTTGACGAGCGCCTGGCCTTCGATCTTGAACCAGTCCTTTGCGCGATCGGTGACGTCGGCAGCCCGATTGAAGAGGAACCTCAGCCTATGGCGCAGGGTCTGATCGCCGGCGTAGATGAGTCTCTGTTTGTAGTGCTTGGCCCGGTCCCGGTCGGGGAGCGCGTTAGTCATGATCGGGATTAGCTGCTCGTGCTCATTGCGCGGAACAACCGGATCATCGTGGAGTTTCCTGTGGAATGCCTCGGCGAAGGCAAGGAGGTTCAGGAGTTGGGTTTCGAGGTGGATGCTGCGCTGGTCGAGCGACCAAAAGAAAACATCTGCGGCACCTTCGAGTTTCCAGCGGAGTTCGAACCACCGTTTGATCAGGTCGGGAGTGTCAGTGCCCAAGGCACGAGCGCGAAAGAGTGGATGGCTGAACGAAGGGTTCGGATTCTTGGGGAGGCCAAGTCCTTCTTGGTCAACGACATCAACCAGATGGGGACGCGACGGAATTTCGCTGACCCGCTCGTCTTCTGGGCCCCACCACTTCTCGGCTCGTTCTGCCGGCGTCTTGTAATAGAGCGTGACTCGCTCGTAGCGTGCTTGCTCACGATTCGCGAACAGGATCAAGTTGTGCAAGGGCTGAGCGTAGCGCTCCTTGAATTCGGCGAAGCCGATCATTTCCTCGAAGTCAAACCAGGCCTCGGCAAAGAACTCTCGGTGCTCCCGCCACTCATCCTTCAGTTTTTTCTCACCTCTACTCAACGTCAGCTTGACGCCGTCAAGTTCGACCTCGACTGAAGTCCGTCCCTTGAGGAACGTCTTACCCTCCGAAGGTGCGACGTGAGGGGGAGAGAGCATCCACTCTCTTAATCCGCGGATCCTGATGCTAGCTCTCCGGAAGCGTGGTTCAGCGTCGAAGTGGGCCCCGTGGAAAAGCCGGGTCGGCCGCCACCATTCCGCGCTCCCTCCCCCGGCTAGAGCCGTCGAGCCGTTCGGACTTACGTCGAAGAGCGTGCAGAGGTGACCTTCGACAGTTTGGCCGTGGACGATTGGTAAGCGCTCGTCGCCAACGCTGTCAAACCAGTTGCCGAGATCTGTCTTCCCTGGCCAGTTGAACGTTTCCAGACGCAACCCGTCTGCGGGCGAATAGGACAACGGGCCACCCGCCGTGGGGGACGGTTCTTTTGGTTCGTCTTTTTTTGGCTTGAGAGTCGGATCGTCGCCAGTGTCCGGTTCACTTGTCCCCGGATCATCGGCGACATTTGGCGCTGGCTGCCACCAATCGCCACGGAGTTCAAACTCGATCGCCGGAGTTACTGGGTCGCTCATAAGTCGATTCAGGATTGACACGTCGTAGGGTCGCTCTTGGACTCTTTCTCAAGCAACACGCTGATCATTATGGTCGCTCGCACGGGTGAACCGGATATTGGTCTCGCCACAACCCTGTGGTTCCGCGGCCAGCGAATCGATCGCCTCGCATGCTCTTACCGGTAGATCCCACGCCGTTTGGCCGCGTCCCCCCTTTGAACGCGTCCCCCGTTAGCTTCGCAGGCCATGCTTCATTTCATGCCGCGTCCTGCGCTTAGTCGCCTAAGCTGGCTGGATGACCGCCAAGCGACATCACTATGTGCCGCGTTTCCTGGTGGCGCGGTTCGCAAACCCAGCGGGTCCTCGGGGCACGCTCGTGCAGCTCGATCGCGGCACCGGGCGAGCGCTGCGAACGAGCCCTACAAATGCCGCCGTCATCGGTCACTACTACGACTTCACGACGGGCGGTGACGATTTCCCTGTTGATGGGGTCGAGGACGTCCTCGGCATTGTTGAAGGTGCAACGGCACCACTGATCGCGGGGCTCGCCACGCCCAATGCCGTGCTCGGCGACGAAGATCGTCTTACGCTCGCCCTATTTGTGGCATTTCTATTTCTCCGGGTTCCTTCACAACGGGCCTGGCTTCGCCTGATTGACGAGCGGGCAGGAAAAAAGATGGTCCGGGACATGGCCGAGCAACCGGAGATTTTCCAAATCGCCATGAAAGAAATCGGTGAACCCGCCGACGAGGAGGACCGACGCCGGCTGATCGAATCGCTCGACCGAGGCGGAATTGAGTTCAAAGCGCCGCCCGAGCGACAGCTCACCATGATGATGGGGCTAGCGATCGACCTCGCGTGGGAGATAGCCGCGATGAGCTGGTCGATACTGCGCACACCCAAGACGGGGCGCTTCGTGCTCGGCGATTCCCCGGTGACGATGTTCGATCCGACTCTCAAGCCTCCCCGGGGCAACGCGCTCCGCTCGTCGGAGAAGGCGGAGACTGTCGTGCCCCTTGACCCGAATTTTGCTCTCGCCATCCGACCAGTTGGCGACGAGTTCGACGAGCAGATACTCGGCAATTCCGAACTCCTCGATATCAACCTCCGAACGTATGCGTGGGCTGACCGATGGGTCTTCGGCTTCTCGCAAAACGACCTAACCGGCCTGCGCGCGCAAGCCAAGCGACGCCCTTCCCGTGTCGCCGTGCGCCGCCCGTTGCCACCCGCGGTCGTGCTCGACGCCGAGCTGATCGATGGCCGCCGCTCCATCGACGTCGTTGAGCACACCCGTTAGCTCGTGTTAGCCGAGAAGGCGATATCACCCGAATTCGCGAAAACTGAGACTGCCCCAAATAGGATGGCCAGCCATCAGCTCATATCGCGGATAGTGTTTGCTGGGCATGCACGTATCGGACTTTCAACATGAGGGTGAAAAGTGACGAAACACGAACTGCTGAAGGCGCTTGTTGAAAAGCGCATCAACGAAATCGAGCTTGAAAAGACCGAACTCATGGCAGAGCTTCGGGCACTCGACGGCAATCGAACCGGTCGAGCAGCAACACCACACTCGTCGGGTGGACAACCCGGTCGACAACGCAGGCGCCGAAAGGGCGGTACGCGCTCGGAGCAGGTCCTAAAGCTCGTAACCGCCACCCCAGGCATCAGGGCGAACGAGATCGCGGAGCAGCTGTCCATACAACCGAACTATGTGTACCGCGTCGTGGGAGACCTCGTGAAGGAGAGTTCGGTAACGAAAGATGGGCGAGGGTATTTCCCCGTTCCGCCTGCCTGATTTGGCAGGGCGGCATCAGACCGGGCTTGGGCGAACCCCGGTCAAGCGGGGGTCTGCGCCTTCCACTGCTTCTTCCACTTCTCAACATCCGAGTGTTTCCAGACAGGCCCGGCCGCAATCCGGTCAATGGGTTCGGGAAAACCGTTCTTCTCGGAGTTGTCGACCAGTTGGTTCACGCGCTGCCGGGACTCGTCGAGTAGGGCTGCGATCTCGGCGATGCCGGCGAGCTTCATGTAGTCGGGCCAGCTTGGGATTCCTCAACAGGGGCAACAAACCGAAGGAAGGTATTTGGTCCTTTTTGTTCCTTGATGAGCATGCCGTGATCGAGGAGATAGCTCACCGCCCATTCGGTGATTTCCGAAGGCATCTCGGCGTCGTCATCGAGGTACTCGACGTTGATTCCACCCTCACTGTCGGCCTTCCGGACTTCTTCGACAAGGTCGTCTGCCACTTGGTCTGGCCTTATCATTGCCGACATTGGTTTCTCTCCTTGGATTGGGGCTGTCTGTCGAATACCGCGAGCGATATCAGATGCCCATTCGTTGATTTGCTCGCTCATCGAAGTGCGCAAATGCGGTTCGATCAATCGGCTCAGGCGCGGACTGGCCCGCTCGTTGGACACTGCAGATGAACGTGTCGACCACCGTGACGCGGTTATACAAGTCAAGTTCATCGACCGCCGCCTTCAAGGTTTCTTCGCTCTCGTCAGGGAATTTGCATTCGAGCATTCCCCAATCAACGGTCTGAGTCGTGGTTTCAACCTCGTAGATGAATTCGAGGATGCTTCGTTGGAGTTCGGGGACTGGGATGGCGGACATGGCGACTTCCCTTTCCTGGGGGTTGATGTCATCAAGGTATCGCGGATGTCCCTTTGCGTTGTCAAGAGGCTGGATGTGATGTCGGACTAGCGTTCAGCGGAGACCGCCTCCTCGACTGCAGACAAACCCCCACCGGATTTGAGCACCTTTAGCCACCGTTAGCCAAATAGATGTCTCCAGTCAACGAGGGGCTCACCGAACTCGCGAAAGTCCAAGTTTTCCCAAGCTCCCAATGTTGCCGCCGGGTTGATTGAAATGATCAGTTAATCTTGTTTATTCTAAGAATATTTAGCATTCTGTTTGCGGTGTTGGCATTGGCTTCGACTCCAACGATCGCTGGTGAGGTCCGACTTGACAAAAAGTGTGGGTCAATGACTGTCCGACAAATTGAGCGTGTGGTCAAGACAGTCCCCAGCGCGGACTGCACCGCCGCGAAACGCAGCGTTCGATCTTGGGTGAATCGTCATCCGCACCAACGCGAAAGTAGTCGGATCCGAACGAAGACATCTGCCGGGGATCCGGTTGTGTCCAGAAGAGCTCGATCCACCCAGACGGCCGTGTCTTCCGCGTTCCTATTGGTTGCCTTGGTTTTGCTGGTCATGGCCTTGGTCGGATTTTTGACCTGGCATTACCTGCGGCGCCGAGCACACCAGCGCCTGTTCATCACCACGCGTCTCAGCGAAGGCGAGTTTGTCGCCAACTTCGTGCGCGCGATCCAATGGACCGGATGGCGAAGCGAAAAGGAGCCGGGTGTGGCATGGGGTCAAAGCGTTGACCCGGATCTATCAATCATCTGTGATTCACTCCCCGACGGATCCTTCTGCATCAGGACGACCTGGCCAGGCAACCCGACCGCCTACCCCAAGAACCCGTTCCCCCTTCTTCTAAGGAGGTGGCGCGTGGTACGTCGTCTCAAAAAGAGGGATAGGGGCATTCAGATCGTCCGCAAGAACACCTACACCCAGCGATACAACGAACGGTCCGCTCTGGAGTGAGGCATCCATCGTGCTAGACATCAACCGATACCACCCCTCGTGAGGTCGATTTCGGGAGCGATCACCTAAGTCGAGACTGTGTCGTGACAATGCGTACTTCTTATCTCTGACCACCCGCACCACAACGACCGGATCGAGACGACTGTCGCGGCTAGACAGGAGCCAGGCGCAAGGCAATTCCGATGCGTCCAGTTATTCGGCGGACTCAACTGATGGAGACTCCGATTTTAGACCGGGGCTACCTTCACGTCGACTTCCCCTGCTCCGTCCCCGTCTACTGCGGCGGAATACCTAGGACTGGGTCCTACCTACCAGCAGGGCGCACGTTTTCCGAAGGCTTCAAAAGAAAGCCCACCCTTTCTTCAGCCAAGAGCACTCCGTATCTCGAGACCTGAGGGTCGATTCCGATTATCCACATTTCCTCCCAGCTCGCGCGAATCGACTGCCGGACATGCTCGGCGAGCCGACATCCGACTCCGCGGGTCGTTGACCCCACATATCTTGTCTGACCTTCGGCACAAGCGATGTACACCGCGTTGGGGTCTTGGGGAAGGTCGATGGGGATACCCCGGGTGAGGCGGTAGGGGCGGAGGTACGGCGGAACTGTCCGCCGCCCCGCCGCATCCCAAGCTTGAAGGTATCGGTTGACCTCCATCAAATCGTTGATTCTTCGGTGTCATCCGCCGAGACCTGAACTTGTTCCTTGCCCCGACGCGCAAGGTAGTCAACGTCGCCGGCTTGGTTCATCAGGAGGTCGAACAGATCACTGACCTTGTGCGGCGGGATGCCCCAGCGCACCACGTCAGGATGCTCCTGAAGCTCCCGGATGAGATTGCCCAGCGTATTTCGCGCGACCGACTTTGCCTCAGTGATGATGTCGTCCGTGGACTTAGCGTGCTCTTCGTCACTGCCTCCCTCCGAACTCTGGCCGATCAGCTGGCGTAGGTTTACAGGATCCATGGGGATGACCATGTTCTCCCCATCACGGCCAAGTGGATCACGCGTTTCCGGATCCAATGCGGGCAAGTATTCCTGTCCTTTTCGAAGCGCGATGATCGCTTCAGCTAGGAGATCCTGACCGAATGAATCGCGGACGAGCTGCTGTACGACGGCATAGGGCCGTAGCGCTTCAATTGCGCTGGTGCCATGAGCCCGATCAAGCGCGCCTAGCATGACAAGCGCTATTCCCCCCTTGATTCCTAGTTCTACATGATGTATGGAAAGTTCGCCTGGCTTGTCGCTCTCAGCAGTTCGTACAGACTCGAGGAGATCACCAGGATCAGGGTCGCTCGCCGGCATATCCGGCTCTTCTGATCTATAGAAGGGTGAGTGCACGAGCATGTCGCGCAAAGCCGTCTCAACCTGACGGCGAAATTCAGGATCAGCGTTTCGCATTTGCTCGCCGATGACCGCGGTAATAATCTCTGCTCGGTCCCCGATCTTTGCTGTTGGTTCTCCGGTAGCTTCGCGGATAAACCTACGAGCCTCGGTCCCGTGGAAGATCCGCACAGCTTCACCTATACGAAAGTCTGGATTCGCGCTGATACCGAACCTCTCAGTAGCCTCCTCGAACCGAGGGCCGAGAAGCAACGCCCTCCCTTCTCCGATCCGTGCTTGTCGCCACAAACCTCGGACGACCGAATTCCGACTGTCCAAGGCTCTTGCTGCCGGTTGCCATTGCAGGGGACCCCTTTTGTGCTGATTTGCCACCAATTGGTCAATGGCATCGAGAATGGTTGCCGTCCCGTTGGGCCTGAATCCGACCACCACCATTGCTGGCGCTACGAGTGAACGCTGTGCTGCATACAACTTGCTCTTGACCAGGTCGGCAGCTGGCCGGCTTGAAAGCTCGACAAGAAAGTCACGAAGTTCACGCTCCGCGACGGGATCGTCAATGAGGCAAGCGGGAAGGTGAGCCCGCAACGCTCGCTCGAGGGCTTCTAGGGCGCGGCGACGCTTGTGTTTTGTCGCGTATTCCTCCTGCTTCTCCGAGAGCAACTGCGCTATAGCGTCGGCCAAATACTCCTGACCAATGGTTGCTCGAGAGCTGCCGTCGACCGTGAGGGGCACTAGATCACGCGGAAGCTGCTCCGACCCTCCAACTTCCATCCGGGCCTGGACTATGAGGAGGGGTTCTTCGATTCCCTCCCGTCCAACATGTTCAGCTAGGTCACGCTGAAGCGCGAGCACCTTGTCGGCCGCCTCACGGGACGAGTCAATTAGTTCATCAACGGAGTCCGCCTGCTGGACCAACCGCTCTGGGGCATTGACATCAACATCAACGTCGGTCGTAGCCCACCCGACCGCAACCCTCCCGCTGGAGTCCATTTCGGGGATGGCGACCATCGGACCCACTCGCGGATTGAGTAGATTCGGGTTGACTCGCGTCAGAATGACGGGTCCGTGGACCAGGGCGACTGTGCCTGCTTGAAGGTGCTTGTAGATTGGCGCTTTGAATGCTGCTGCGGCAGTCGTGCGAGGTGCTGCAAACTGCCGCCCAAGCGCTCCAGAGCTTTCGGTATCAGGTCGAGCTAGGTCGTTCCCGGCCTCGTCCTGGATGCCATCTCGTTCGATCTGGCGACTTAGTGACTTATAGCTCGTTGCCTTGGCAAGTTCAGGCTGTCCATAGGCAAGGGGCTTAATTCCGGCTTCTTCGAATTCGGCCGGTACTGACCTACTCGTTTCGTTCGGGTTCATGGCCACGAACCTCCGTTTCATGCAACGCCTGCCAACTTCGGGGTGAGACAGGCTGTATCGACCCTTTACAAGGGGCCGACTTGAACGGTGTTCGAGTGGCTCCCCCTCAAATCGATATCCAGCGGATAGCTCTCGAGGTGGCGGAACCCGTTACGTTCGTGCGTGACCGTGAGTTGCAGAAACCAGCGGCTTCAGCTCACTCCGCCACTTGTGCATTCCAGTGACGAATTCCGTTGATCACAGGGTACTTCAGGTCCTCAACCCCGTCAAGGGAGTGTTCGAATTTCAGGCTTCGCGGATCGCCCGAGCCCATCCGGATTCACCAGCCACCCAGAGGACCAACCGATGGTGGCTCCGGAGGTTCAACCTCTTCACCAGCTTCAATCCGCACATACGCATCAAGGTTTCCCGGAGCCGGAACCACCAAGAGATCCCACTCATCACCCCACCAATACCGAAGCCTATCCCCGTAGAGCGGGTCCAGCTTCCAACCCAGCTCTAGGTTGTACGGAGAAGCAAGATCTGCGACGTCTTCACTTCGGTCCGTCCAAGCCATCCCAAAGGTCTCCTGGTTCGGTAACGAGGACGGCCAAAAGGCGGTGCTCCGATCGAAGCCGAGTTCCTTGGCCCGGATCGCCTCGGCCATGAGTTCAACCCCGCTGAACGCGCTTTCCAGCAGCGGAAGCAGATTGCGAATCTCAACCACCGCGCCTTCGAGCACCTCACCATAGGTCTGGTCTTCGATCTCCTCGTCGGTCAGCCAGTGCTTCTCATTTCGATTTGTGCTCATCGCCCCTCGACCTCCCTAATTCGGTAGGCCCGAGGCTTCTTCTTGGTCTGGCGAACCTGTTTGGCCTTCTTCAGACGGCCGAGACAGTTGGCCACGGCACCCGAAGAGCGTCCCATCCCTTTCTGATCGCGCTGGCAGTAAGAGGTCCGTCGGCCTTGTGCTTTCGCAAGTGGGCGAGCACGAGGCCATCCAACTCGCCCGGACCCAGGCGTTTGGGCGACCTTTTCTTGTTCTTGGCTTCCTTGGTCATCGGGAGACCTCCTCGGGTTGCGTCACCGAAGAACCGCCACGACATAGCCCGATAAGGCCTCGTGCTAGTAGCGTCCTGCTCACATTGAGGGCAGGGACTTCGGTGCCATGCTCCGGGGTGTCCCACCACCCCGGGGCATTTTTTTGATGACCCAGGGATATCGGCGATCGGACCGCAAATCGAGTGGGAATCAGCCGTAATCGAAGGGAATCGGCACATATCCGCGCGTTTTAAGCCACTAGTGCCTTAAAGTGCGCGGATTCCGAAGCCGGTTAGAACAACCCTGCAAAATGAAAACCCCGCAATTGCAGGGCTTTCAAGAGGGGTGAGCGACGGGGATCGAACCCGCGACCGCCTGGACCACAACCAGGAGCTCTACCAACTGAGCTACGCCCACCGCGAGGAGACAAATCTACCGGTCGGGGGCCGATCGGCGACTTCCGGTCTTTCTGGGTCGAATCCGGCATGAAATGGATGTCGTATTCGACCCAGAACCCCGGAGTGTGGCTGGGCCGGGGTGCCGGAGGGAGGGCTGGGGTCTCAGGGTTCGTTGGAGATCGGGGTTGAGGCTGATCTGAGGGCTCCCGCGGATGCGGCGACCACCAGCATGATCGCCACCACCTCCGCCGGATCCATTCCCTGGCCCAGGAGGATGAAGCCGACCGTTGCCGCCGCCGCAGGTTCGAGGCTCATCATCACCCCGAACACGCTGGAGGGCAGGCGGCGCATCGCCTCCAGCTCGAGCGAGAAGGGGATCGCCGAGCTGACCACTCCGACGAACAAGGCGATCGCGAGCACTCGGGGCTCCAGCAGGTCCATCCCACCCTCGGCGATGCCGAGCGGGGCGACCAGGATCGCCGAGATCATCATCGGGACCACCAGGGCCTTGCCGCCCGAGGCCTGCTCGCCGATCCGCTTGCCGAGCAGGATGTAGGAGCCCCAGAACAGGCCCGCGACGAAGGCGAGGAGCAGCCCGGCCACATCGAGGTCGTCACCGCCGACCCCGCCGGTCAGCAGGACGATTCCGGCCCCGGCCAGAACCGCCCAGATCCAGTCGCGACGGCGGCGCGACGTGATCAGCGCCACCCCGAGCGGGCCGATGAACTCGACCGTGACCGCGGTGCCGAGGGGGATCCGGTCGATCGCCTCGTAGAAGCAGAGGTTCATTCCGGCCAGCACGACGCCGAAAAGCAGGACGATCCTGCGGTTCTCCTTCGCCACCCTCAGGCCCGGCCTCCAGATGATCCAGAGCAGGATCGCCGAGACCGTCGCGCGCATGAAGACGACGCCGGCGGCACCGACATCGGCGAACAGGTCGGTGGCGACCGCCGATCCCACCTGGATCGAGATGATCGCCCCGAGGACCATCGATACCGCGATCGGCGTGGGTGACTGGTTGTCCGCGGGCACGGTCACAGTGAAGCACCCGCCCCTCATTCCGTGCCGCGACCCTGTCCGCCGCTCGAACAGGCGGGATAATCAAGCAATGAGCAAGGCCCCGGCTCCTTCCCGTGAACAGTTTCTCCACTTCCGGAAGATCAGCACCCGCTGGAAGGACAACGACATCTACGGCCACGTCAACAACGTCGAGTACTACTCCTTCTTCGACACCGTCATCAACGCCTGGCTGATCGAGCAAGGCGGACTGGACATCCACAACGGCCAGACGATCGGGGTCTGCGCCGAGTCCCGATGCCGTTTCCTCGCCTCGATCGCCTTTCCGGACGAGATCGAGGCCGGCCTGCGGGTCGGCCGGCTCGGCAACTCAAGCGTGCGCTACGAGATCGGGCTCTTCAACCCGGAAGGCGAAGCGCTGGCCGAGGGATACTTCGTCCACGTATTCGTCGACCGCGCAACCCGCTCCCCCCGCCCCATGCCGGAGACGATCCGGGCCTCGCTCCAGCGGCTGGAAACGAGCGCCGCGTGAGGACAGTCGCGACGGTGCTCAGCGACATGGGCCACGAGGCACCCTTCGCCGAGACCCGTCCGCTCGAAAGGATGAGCCTCGAGCTCGAACCGCCCGGCCCCGGTGAACTGCTCGTGCGCGTTCGCGCCGCCGGGCTCTGCCACTCCGACCTCTCGGTGATCACCGGCAAGCGGCCACGGGTGATGCCGATGGCGCTCGGACACGAGGCGGCCGGCGAGGTCGTCGAGACCGGCTCACCCGACTCGGCCTTCTCGCCCGGCGATCATGTCGTGCTGGCCTTCGTCCCGGCCTGTGGCGAGTGCTCCTTCTGCCTCCAGGGACGGCCGGCGCTCTGCGAGGCGGGTGCGACCGCCAACAACGAGGGCACCCTGCTCGGCGGCCACCACCGAATGCGTGCCGATGACGGCTCCCCCGTCAACCACCATCTCGGGGTCTCCGCCTTCTCCGACCACATCGTCGTCTCCGAACATTCGGCTGTCGCCGTGCCGGACGATCTGCCCTTCGAGATCGCGGCCCTGTTCGGCTGCGCCGTGCTCACCGGAGCGGGCGCGATGCTGAACACGGCGGCAGAGGCTCTGCCCGCCGAGACGGTCGGCATCTTCGGTCTGGGCGGGGTCGGGCTGGCCGCCCTGATCGCGGCCAGATCCCAGGGCGCGAGTGAGATCGTCGCGGTCGACCGGGTTCCGGCGAAGCTCGATCTCGCCCTGGAGCTCGGGGCCACGATCGCGATCGATGCCACCGAGGGCGATGTGCCCGAGCGGGTGAAGAGCGCGACCGGCGGCGGGGTCGAGGTGGCGGTCGAGACCGTCGGGCACGAAGCGGTACTGGCCGAGGCGTACGCGGCGACCCGGCGCGGCGGCCTCACCGTGACCGCCGGCCTGCCCCACCCGGACGCCGAGCTGCGCCTGCCCGCGCTCTCACTGGTCGCCGAGGAACGGACCCTGAAGGGCTCCTACCTCGGTTCCTGCCTGCCGAGCCGCGACATCCCGCGTTTCATCGGGATGTACCGGGACGGCAGTCTGCCCGTGGACCGCCTGCTCAGCCACACCCTCACCCCGGACCAGATCAACGAAGGCTTCGACCGGCTCGCCTCGGGTGAGGCCGTGCGCCAGGTGGTGCTCTTCTGAGCTCCCTGTCCGACAGCCTGAAGCGCCGCGTCGCGCCACGTCTCGTGGTCGGGCTTTCGCGCATCGACGGCCCGGCACGGTTCGGCGCCGATCTGCGCCGCCGTCTCGGCCGGCGCGGCAGGGTCGAGCTGTACTTCGCCTTCGACGATCCGAACAGCGCGGTGGCGGTGATCGATCTGGCCGAGCGACTGGTCGATTTCGACGTCCTGCTGATTCTCGATCCGGTCGTGAACCGCGGCATCCCGGATGATCCCGCGGTCGAGGAGAAACGCCGCTTCGCGATCACCGACGCCCGCCGCCTGTTCAAGCGGGCCGGTCTGACCCTGCGGCGGAACGAGCCGATCCGCCCCGAGCACACCGCCTTCCTCGCCGAGTGGGCCGCCTCCTCCCTGCCCGGCCCGGCCCTGACCAAGTTCTGTGTGGCGGCGATGCGGCAGCTATGGCTGGTCGGGGACGACGAGATCGACCCGGCCCTCTACGCGGATCTGTGGCACGAGGCGTTCGGCGACGACCCGCCTCCGGCGGGCGCCGGCGCCGATGCCGTGCGGGCCAACGAACGGCGCATGGCCCGGCGCGGGCCGTATGACACCCCGGCCGTCTGGGTTCACGGGCAGTGGAGCTTCGCCCACGACCGCCTGCCGCGGATCGCCGACCGGCTGGACGAGCTCGGATGGAGGTTCGAGCCTTGAGCGGGGCCAAGATCGAGTACTTCTTCTCGTTCCGCAGCCCCTACTCGTACCTGTCGGGACCGCGCGCCTTCGCGCTGCCCGAGCGGTTCGCGGTCGAGATCGAGTTCCGCGGCGTGATCCCGATGGCGATGCGCGGCCAGTCGGTCCCACGCGCCAAGGCACTCAACACGCTGCGCGACGTCGACCGGGAGGCCAGGCGCCTGGGCATGCCGTTCGGCAGGATCCATGA
This sequence comes from Solirubrobacterales bacterium, assembly GCA_035502775.1. Taxonomy (GTDB): domain Bacteria; phylum Actinomycetota; class Thermoleophilia; order Solirubrobacterales; family 70-9; genus 67-14. The sequence continues at coordinate 32,643 of DATJUB010000007.1, forward strand.
TCCGCTCGGCGATGGCGCGATGCGCTGCCTGCTGGTCTCCGAGCTGGCCAAGGACGAGGGACTCGAGCCCGCCTTCGTGCTGGCCGCGAGCCGCGCGATCTGGGCCGAGGCGGTCGACGTCTCGACCGACGACGGCCTCCGCCCGGTCTGCGAGCGGGCGGGTCTCTCCTGGAACGGGTGCCGCGACGCGCTTCAGGATCCGTCGATGCGGGAGCGGGTCGACGCCAACACGGCCGCACTGGCCGATCTGGGACAGTGGGGTGTGCCGGTCTTCCGGTTCGGCGAAGAGATCTTCTGGGGCCAGGACCGGATCGAGGACCTCGAAACGGTGCTCCGTGAGGCCGGCCTCTCTACTTGATCTGTTTCTTCAGGAACGGGATCAGGGTCTTGATGAAATCGTTCTTCGAAGGGAGCGCGCTCAGCGGATCGATGTGGGCGTAGGTCTTCGACCGGTTCACGGTCCGGACCTTTCGCATCGGCACGCCTGACTGCTTGGCGAGTGCGCGGGTCGCTTCGGCCACCCGGCCGCCGCCCAGCTCGGCGTCGAACGCGTACATCGGCAGCTTCACCGCCCTGCCCTTGGTCGTCTTGATCCCGTAGACCGTCTGGGCATCGTTGGCGATGCCGTTGTCGACCGCCCCGGCATCGGTGCTGAGCCGGGCCGGATGGAACCAGGAGGTCCCGTCCATGCCGTCGACCTCGGAGAAGACGCGGGCGGCACGGGTGGCCGTGCCCAGTTCACCGTTCTGCCAGCCGCGGGGATCGCCGCTCTCTGCCAGGCTGCCGATGTGGCTCTGCACCAGCCTCAGGTTCTCGGGACCGGTGTCGGCGTCGACCGCGTAGCCGTACTGCGCGAGGTTAGTGCTGGACACCGGCGGTTTCAGACTGGGCGGCAGCAGCGGCGAGCTCTGGACGGTCGAGCGCTCATCCGGCTCCTTCAGCGCGGCGGTCGAGCCCATCGCGTTGAACACGCCCGCGGCCCACGGGAAGGGAGGGACGAGAGTGATGAAAGGCGAGGACTGTGCCGCCAGGGAATCGAGGTTGGCCTGCGCGTCTTCGGCGGACGGGACGTCGCGGCCGCCGCCGGCACCGTCGATGAAGACGAGGCCATCGAGATCCTTGGCTCCCGCCCGGCCGTTGAAGTCCCAGGTCGCGTAGGCGGTGGTGATCGATCCTCCCAGCGAGTGGCCGCCGAGAACGACCGAGCGGCCGCCCTTGTTGGCCAGGTTGACGACCCGCTTGATGTCCTGGACGGCGACGTTCATGCCCCAGCTCCTCGCGAACGAGGTCGCTTCAGCTGTCGGGGGTTCGTAGTGCGGCGAGACCGAGGGATCGAGAATCCAGCCGAGGTAGTAGTTGAACATCTCGAGGTTCGTGATTTCGCCGTCCACGTAGCGTTCGAGCGCCGAATGGTCCTCGAGCAGGTTCTCCCGCCGTTCGATCGACCAGATCTGCCACTTGCCGCCGAGCCCAGCGAGCAGGCCGTTGGCGAGCGGTTTGAAGTTGCTCGCGCCCGCCGAGGTGCCCGGGACCAGGACCAGAACCTTCTTCGCCTTCTTCGGACCCTGCTTCAGGACCTTGACCTTGTTGTACCGGGCAGGGGTGCCGGGTGCCTTGAATCCATCGATGGTCATCACCCTTGGAGCGGCCTGAGCGGTTCCGGCCATCGCGATCATCAGCGTCGCGGCGGCCAGCGTCGCACCGGCGAACGCGAAAACGGTCCTCACTGCAGCGGTCATTCGATTCTCCTCGTCGCTCTTGCCGGGCCGTCCCACGGGCCCGCTCCTCAATTCAAACACCACCCTAGAGGAGGAGTAGCGCCAGATCCAGATCAGAGTTTCGGCGGCTTACCTAGAATCCGGCCGGTGAAGATCGCTTCCACACTCCTTGTCCTCGCCGCGCTGGCGCTCTCCGGCTGCGGCTCGGACGACACCGGGTCAGACCAGGCCGGATCGGACCGGACCGACTTCGGAACCCTCCGGGAAGCATCGGATCTGTCGGACAGGGCATCGGAGCAGGCGAAGCTCGCGATCGCCGCGCTCGGACAGTCCGACACCGAGACCGCCACCACCCATATCGAAGAGGCGGAGAAGCTCACGGTCGAAGGCGAAGAGACGCTGGGCGATATCGAGAGCGCCCCCGTCAGGAACATCTTCATCAAGATCAATCGCCTGACCCTGGAGGGCTACCGGGTCCTGAATCGCGGCATCGACGCCTCCGCCCGCGGCGACGACGCGGCCACCGACCGCTACATCCGCAGGTCGATGGACATCCGCAGGCGCAAGCTCCAGCTGTTCAACGAGACCGATTTCGCCTCGATCGGAGTCGGCGAGTCGAACGAACGGCTGAGGCAGGCGATGAGCGAACAGCTCCGCTCCGCCGTGAGCGAGTGATCCCGCCTACGGCGCGCTCGGCACCGGACCGTTCTCTCCGATGTAACACAGCTGTTCACCCACGTCGAGTTCGCCGCTCTCCGGTGTCGTTTCGACGCCATCCTCACCCATGACCGTGAACACCGACCCGGAGGCCACCGCGCACTCATCGAGGCGTCGATAGGGAATCTCCAGGGCGCATTCGGTTTCCGGCCCGCCGGTGGGCGCACACTTCACACTCACGTCCCCGAACAGATCCGCACCTTTTTTCTTCAGTTCCGACTTGTAGTACGGCACCAGGGTGTCATTCACATAGAGCCTGGCGTCGCTCAGGCCGGGCGCGTCGGCGGATGCGTTCTCCGTGTCGCCTTCGAGCGACAGGCCGCTGGAGGAATCGCTCGAATCCCCACTTTCCTCGGGACCGAACTTCCATTCTCCGTCGACCTTCTCGAAGTTCTGGACTCCGTCGTCTTCGAAATTGGCGGCCGTAGCGGTGTCGCCGGTGATCACGAGATCCTTCATCTCGCCACTCCCCATCTTCTCCAGGTCCTCGTCGCTGATGAACGAGGCCCCGAACATCATGTACCCCTCGCAATCTCCCCCGCTGAGCCCGTCGCTGTCGTCCTCGGATTCCATCTCCTCGATCGCCGCGGGTGAGAATTTCTCGCAGGCGTTGCCGTACTCCTTGTTCTTCAAGTCGCCGGCGAAGCTCGACATGAGGTCCTTGATCTGGTCCTCATCGGAACCGGTACTTCCCCCACAACCCGCGACGACGATCAGGCACGCGGCGCCGAGAACTCCCAAGACCTTCTTCACGACTGTTCCTCCTTGAGTGGTACGAGACCGGAGGAAGATTACGGGCCGCCACGACATCCGGCTTAGAAGGCCCAGAGAGTTCGGCTCCCTGAATGGGATTCCTACCGGAGGTAGCCAAGGACGTAGCCATCATCGGGCCAGCAATTCCCGGATCTGGTCGTAGCTGTTGCCGAGTGCGTGCGTGTAGGTGCCGATCATCGTCTCGATCTGCTGGCCCGCGATCTGGGCCAGATCGGCGTCGTCGACGCCGGCGGCGCGCATATGGGAGATGTAGCTGTGCCGGCACTCGTGAGGCCGGATGTCCATGCCGGTGACGATCCTCGCCTGGGCCCAGACATCCCGGTAGAAGTTGCTCGCCAGCCAGACCTTGCCCCTCGGGGTCGGGAAGAGGATCTTCGAATCCTCGCGGATCACTTCGCGCACCCGAGACTCGAGGCCCGCCGGGCAGGGAACCGCGCGGGTGTGGGTCTTCTCGTCGGAATCGCCTTCGATGATCTTGCCCTTGTAGGCGGTCCCGGTCGGCAGGAACAGCCCCCCGGAAAGCTGGCTCGTACGCAGCGCCAGGATCTCCCCCAGCCGCATGCCGGTGAGAGCGAAGGTGAGCAGCATCGGCTCGTAATCGATCTCGCTGAAGAACTCCGACTTCCCGCCGCCCCGGACCCGGCCCTCGATTGCCGGGCGCCTGGTCTCGGCCCGGACCTCGGCCCGGCCGGCGGCGGCGAACGCCCGCATCTGCTCGAAGGACCAGACCCGGATCTCGCGGGAGCGCTTCCTCACCCTCGGGTCCTTCGCCCGGACCCGCGCGCCCATGAACGGGTTCACCTCGGCCTTGCGGTCCGCGATCGCGTCCTCGCACATCGCGGAGAGGGTGCGGATGATGTTCGCGGCCCCCGATGCGGCGCGGCCCTGGTCGACCAGCATGTGGCCGATCAAGATGCTCGCGTGTCCGCGGTGGAGCTCGTGGAGCGGCCAGTCCTCGAGCGGCCGTCCTTCGATCTTCACGTTCCGGACCGCCTTGACGCGGTGGACGTTGGTGTCGTTGGTCCGCTCGGAACGGGGATGAAGCGCCGGCCAGGCGTCGGCGTAGGATCCGAAGGTGGTCTGTTCCTCCGGCAGCTCGTAGGCCTCGTCGATCGCCCGCTGGGCGTCGCGCTTCAGGTCGAAGGTGGACTTGCCCCGGTTCCAGGCCGGCCGGGCGTAGCACCGGCGGCCGCGGCTGTCGGTGTAGCGGGCGACCCAGACCCTCTTGCCGGACTTGTAGGTCCGGGCGTACGGCTGTTCCCGGTGGCTCACTCGCCCCTCCGTTCACGCCGGCGCTTCAGCCATGAATCGACCTCTTCGGGATCGAACCGCCGAGAGGTGCCGAAGGTGAAGCTCGGCAGCGGCTCCTCCTCTTTCTGTTCGTCCATCAGATCCCGGATGTGGCGTTCCGAGACCTGCCAGCGCCGCGCGAGGGTGGCGTACGTGTAGAACGCGTCGACCTCTTCCCTCACGCTGAGGGTCACCGGCCCACTCATGCCCGCCGCCTGCGATCCGGTCCGCCGAGCTCGACCACGACGCCGCCGTTCAGCCGCGAGGTGATCGCCATGCCCCTGGTGCGTTCGTGCCGGTCCCGGCTGTCGACCAGGCGGCCGAGCTGCGCCGGCGTGCAGTTCATCGTGACCAGCAGGGGCGAACCGGCCGCGATCCGCGAGTCGATCGCGGTGAAGATCCGTGAGACCTGGCGTTCGTAATCGCAGGCCTTGTCGAGATCGTCGAGCACGATCGAGTCCTCGCCGTTCAGCGCGGCCAAAGCGTCGGCCCGGTCGCGGTCGCCGAACGATCCGTCGATCCGGTGAACGCTCTGCGCGGCGGCGATCCAGCGGACCTGGCGGTGCTTCAGGGCCTCGCGGGCCGCCGCCGCGGCCAGCCAGGTCTTGCCCCGTCCGGGCCGGCCGGTCAGGACCAGGACCGGGATCTCGCCCCCGGCCCAGGCCCGCGCGAGCTCGCCTCCTTCCGTGTCCGGGAGCGGAACGTTCCGGATCGAGGCCGGCAGGCCGGACCGGCCGACCCGGTTGAAGACCAGCTGCTCGATCCGGGCCCGGCGGCTCCGCGGATCGACGCAGCCCGCGCAGCGCCGGTCCGCGTCGAGCAGCTCCGCCAGGTCGAGCCGGCCGCATGAGGCGCAGTTCGCGGTGGCGCTCACGAGATCACCCGCACCGGTGTCTCGTATTCGGAGTCCTCGACGCTGCTCCGGCCGGATTCGGCCTGCCGCCACCCTTCGACCTGCCGTTCGTACTGGGCTGTGCTTCCCCAGATCACGCCGGGATGGGGCACGGAGTCCCGCCACCACGGATTCCGCATCGACCAGGCGACCACGGCGAGGTGCTCGCCTTCGGAAAGCCGCGGCTGGGACCGGACGCAATCGATGATCCGGAGCAGGTAGGCGCCGGGCTGGAACATGCTGCCGTTCTCGGAGTTGAAGGCCTGGAGAAGGGTCCTGGCGAGCCGGGAGCGGTCGTCGTCGTGGACGGTCGGGGTGCTGGGCGCCGGCGCCGGTTCAACTGATGGTTCCTTGGTGGTTCCTTTTACGGTTCCCGTGACATCGGTGTCACCCTCGGGGATGACGCCGGTGTCACCCGGCTCCGTCGACCGTGTCACCCGGCTCCGGTCACCGGTGTCACCCGGTGGGGGTGCCGCCGGTGTCACCCGGCTCGAAGCGTCTCCCTGAACGTCCGGGTGCCAATCTGTCATCCGGAGTTCGTAGAGATTCGAGATCTGGCGGCCCTTCTCCGAGCGCCGCCTCGTGACGGTCAGGAAGCCGTCGCGTTCGAGCTGGCGGATATGGCGGATCACGGTCCGGCGGTCGCATTCGACCTTCTCGGCGATGCCGTCGTGGCCCGGCCAGCAGCGACCGAGATGGTCGGCGTGATCGGCCAGCGCGATCAGGATCGATTTGCGGGTCGAGTGGCCCGTCTTCTGCTTCCAGGCCCATGCCTGGGCGGCGTTACTCACCCGGATCTCCCTGAGGTTCGGTCGGGTCGGGCTCGAAGTCGGGCTCGGCCGGGGCCGCGGAGGGCATCAGCCGGGCGAGCCGCCGGGCCCGCTCGGCGTGTTCCGCGCAGTACTCCCCGAAGCCGGGAACCCGCTCGGATGGCTCGGCCGGACAGTCCGCGAAGTGGCAGTTCATCGGTTCACCGGCGCCGGTTCGTCGTTCGGCCCGATCCGCCGGGGAAGCCAGGCGGCCGCGGCCGACCGGTTACGGCCGGCCCGGACGGACAGGCAGCGTCCCCCGGGAGGAAGCTCGGCGAGAGCGCTCTCGATCGAGACGCTCCCGGCCAGGTGCAGCTCCAGGCGGCCGAACGCGGCCGTCCACCCCGACGCCGAGGGCCGGGATGCCGCGGACCTCACGAGGAAGATCGAGTCGGACAGGCTCCAGGACCTCACCCGGAAACGGGTGACCGTTCCGTTGAGGTCGAGGCATGAGTTCACGTCGATGACCTTCACCGGGGACTTGGCCATCCTTCGCCGTGCGCTCCGGGATGAGCTCCGCCCGATCATGAGAGCGGCTCCGGGAAAACCTCGGATCCCTCCCGCACCGGCCGCTCCGCGCCGGCCTCGAACCGCTCGACGCGCTCTTCCAGCGCGAGCTGGGTCTCGGCGGTCACCGACCGCCTCTGCCGGGCCGCCATCACCTTCACCCGTTGATGAAGTTCGGCGGGAATCAGGACGTGCAGTTGATGCTGGGTCTCTGTCTCTTCCATCGTGCCACAAAAGTAGCACATGTTTGCAACATATCTACGAAATTCCAACATCCATACAACATTCGCCCTACGCTTTTCCCATGCCGAAGCCGTCCAACGCCGGAAAATCGACTGGAAAGAAGTCGATGGACGACGACGTCGACCGCGGCGATCGCATCAGGGAGCTGATGCGAACCCGCGGCCACGACAACTCGAGTCTCGCCCGAGCCGTCGGAAGAGATCGCAGCCAGATCTACCGCTGGCTCGACGGCAAGAGCATGACCGGCGAGGTGGTCGGCCAGCTCGCCCAGGAACTCGAGACCACGAGGACCTTCATCATGACCGGGACGCATCCCGACGCGGTGGATCGGGCAACGCCCGTACTAGAGGCATCTGTCGAGAAACTTTCGGAGTTCGTCGATGCTCTGGCCGATCAACAGACGGAGCTGCTTTCAGAGATCTCTTCTTTGCGTAGCGCTCTAGAAGATCAGCAGTCGAGGCAAGCGCGCGGCAGGCGTGGCCAGGGAGATTCGGGCTGACCGATAACCGGCGAAGGATCACCTTCGCCGCATATAGATCCTCGGCCTCGCTGTACGAATCGGCTTGTTGACTGGCTGACATCGGACTCCCTTCATGGCAGGCGGACTGAGCAGGCCGCCCACACATCCCGATCACGCCGGACTAACGACGCCACCTGACACGAATATACGTTCGTGTCCGGCGGAAAAAGTGAACGACGCAAACTCCCTTTGTCCAAAAACACCGAGGTGCTTGAAAGGTATCGAGTGCACCGAATCCGTCAGCGGAACGAAAAAACCCTCGCCACCGGCTTGGTGACGAGGGTTTGGTCGAACTCGATGCCGCGGCGGCCGAGTGAGGCGTGAGGGGACCGGTTCAGGTCCCGCCCCTTGATGGTGAGACGAACCGGCGGGTGATCACCGCACCGACCGCCGCGGCGACCCCGCCCACCCAGATCGGAATGATCCCGGCGGCGGAGAGCGTCGTGACCAGGGCCACGACCACACCGTTGAAAAGCACCGGCTCCCGGTAGAGAGCCCTGGCGATTGCGTACATTCGAACCTCCTAGCCGTAATCGGGACGGGCCACGCAGATCACGTCGGCCCGGGAGCGGGTGCGGGCGAAGACTCCCCCGCCGTTCGACTGCGAGCCGGACGATCCGGAAGAGGTGTTGCCCTCGATCGCGTAGAGGGTGTCCCCGGATACCCGCTCGACGACGCCGATGTGGTTGAACCCGTAGACGACGATGTCGCCCGCCCGGGCCCGATCGAAGGACACCGCGGTCAATCCGTTGGCGCCGGCCTTCGCGTCGGCGACGATGTATCCGTCGTAGCCCAGCCTGATCGGGGTCGGGATCTTCGCCCCTCCCCCCTTGATCACGCACCAGCAGGCGAAGCAGCCGCACCAGTACACGGGGAAGCCGTAGCCGCAGAACCTGATGAACCGCTCGACCATCCCGCCCCAGTTGGAGCCCGGAGGGTTCTCGGTGACACCGACCTGGCGCCTGGCCTCAGCGAGAGCCTTCTCTCCACCGGATCGGTCGTAGCGTCTCCGAAGCTTGCCGCGATAGCGCCTGCGCTTGGCGGTCAGCACCCGCTCCCAGCGGGTCTTCTCGCGCACACCGCGGATCAGCCGCTGGACCGATTCGCTGACCCGACCCTTGCGGAGCGCCTTCAGGCCGTTCCGGCCGGCACCCATCGAGATCGCGACCGCCTTGGCCAGACGGAAGGTCTGATCTCCGAACTCGCCGTCGATCGCGATCTCGAAGTCGAAGCGAAAATGCTCGCCCCGCCGCTTGATCCACTCCTGGAGCTCGCGCACATCCGGACCGGTCTCGATCGGCGTGGCGAGGATGAGGCCGCGGTGAACCGCTGACTCCTCGGGCATCTGGCTCCTCACCCGCGATCACAGTCCTTTGGCGAGCAGTCCGGCCAGCGCGGCAGCGAAGACACCAGCAAGTGAGATGGCGCCGACGAAGATCTTGTCCTTGACACTGTCGACTCCCTCCTTGGCATCGGTCTCGACAGCGTCGATCCGCTTGTTGACGGCCTTCGCCATCGCTCGCAGCTCGGCCTTCCCTTCGGCGTGCTGTTCAGTGTTCTCCTTGCGCATCGCGCGCACCTCGGCCCGAAGGTCAGCGAGCATCGCGGCCGCGACCAGTCCGTCGTTCGTGCGCTCGAAGAGCCGGGCGATGTCGTTCTCGGCTTCGTTGATCCGATGCTGGAGAAGCTGGCGCTGCTCATCGGTCATCACGGCCCCGGAGGTCTCGATCGCGGCTCACGGTACCGGGAGCATCTCCTCGATTTCACCGTAGGTGATGCCGGTCGCCTCGAGGGCATCGAAGGATTCCCACTCCAGCGCCACATCGTCGTAGTCCAGACCGCGAACCGCGGCGACGTAGTTGAGCCGGAGCCACCAAGGTATCTGTGCCCGTAGCACCGCTCGGGTCACTTCGACGTCCGGTGTTTCCACGGCGAGTGTGCGCACGTACACGGTCAGGTCGTCCGGGGTGCGCGGCTGGATGATCAGGCGGCGGGTGCCGGTCAGGGTTCGCTCGCCGGCGGCGCGCACGGCCCGCTGAAGTCCGCGGCTGAACCCGTCAGGTGTCCGGATCGCGGTCTTCGCGTCGGCCACGGACATCGCCGGGGTGATCGTCGAGCCGACGAACTGCGCGGCCCAGGGAAGAACTCCCTGTGGCGACGTCCAGGTGCGCTCGTCGGGCGGATACTCGGGATCCGGAGGTTCCGGAGCGGGATCCAGCTGTGCCCGGTCCAGGTCAAACGGGAGAGACCAGCCGGGCACGTCCCTCGTGACGACCTCCCCATCGGGACCCAGCACCGGGTTGCCGGCGGAGTCGAGCACGACCTTCTCGGCCTCGCCGACGATTTCATGGATCAGGTCCGCGGGTGCGAGGACCGCGTCGACCAGGCGGCGCAGATGCCTGTTCGTGTCGTCCTCGGCGATCGCGCCGAGCGAATCGAATGCGACGTCCGACGGCTTCACGACAAGACCAGATCCTTCGGCCGAGTCAGGGTCACGTGGCCGTCGAGATCCAGATCAATGGTGTCCATGCCCGACGGCCCGTCGCTGTGCTTGCCGATCTGCAGGTCGACGATGTAGTCGACCCCGACCGCGCGATTGATCACCTCGACGACCTCGTAGAACCTGACCTTCTTGGTGTTCACCCAGCTGGTGGGCACCATCCCCCAGCCTGCACGGCGGCCCCAGTTGATCGGGGCGAAGTAGGTCTTCAGCTGGCTGTCGACGGCACTCAGTACCGCGGCATGATCGTATTCGGGCAAGCTGGCGATCTCGGCGGTGACATCGATCTCGGTGTAGTCGGCGTTGACGACATGGATCACCGAGTTGATCGGAACGTTCTTTTCCAGCGCGGCCTTCACGTACTGACGGGTGCCGGGAAGGTCGGGAGCGCCCAAGGTCAACGCGTCCCCCAGTTCATTCATGACCGCGATGGTCATCGTCAGCGCGTTGTCGTAGGTGGCCGGCGGGCCCGGGTCAAGGCCGGGGATCGCGACCGCACGGAACACGCCTGTCTCCTGGCGTGCGAGGACCTCGAAATGCTCCGGAGTGATCGGACGCGGCGACATCAACTGAAGCAGCTCGCGGAGACGTGGCTTGTACTCGTCCATCGTCTCCTCGTCGCTCCCGCCGGAGGTCGCGTCCTCGAGCTCGATCTGGATCGTTTCCACGAAACTGAGCGCGTCGACGAGCGCCGGTGACCCGCTCAGGCCGTTGCCCCGGACTCCGGCCTCCTCGGCCACCAGCGGCACGGAAGCGGTCGTGCTTCCGGGAAGGACATCGACATCCATCGTGGTGAGGAAGAGGACCGAATCATCTCCGACCGGGAGCCGTACGGAGATGCCGCCGGGGATCGTGTAACCCGCGTCGTCGACCATCGTCCAGGTCGATTCGGCGACGGCGGGAGTGGCTTCCCGGCGACGGATTCCCATCAGGTTCTGACCGAACTCCGCGAAGATCTCGTCGGACACGTCGGCGACCACCTCGAACAGCTGCGAGATGACGCCCGAGAACGTCTTGATGATCCAGACGGTCGGATCCCCGTCCGAAGGCTCCCACTCGGACACCATGCTCTGGATGTACTCGTATGCCTCCGACTCGATCGCCAGTGCGGTCGTGTCGTCGGGAATCAGTTCTGTGTATTCAGGCAATTTCTACTCCTACCTTTGCGCTCAGTTCGAAGATTTCGGCGTCGGCCATGGCGCGCGCCCGTGGTTCCCATTCGTCCACCGCCCGGAGCACCTCTTCCTCGATCCGATCCGTGGACCGGGAGAAAGCGAGATCGTCGATGCCGAACTCCGGCACCTCCACCCTGGATCCGGTCGGGGTCCGGAGCACCAGCTCGACGCACTGCCTGATCTCCTCGGCGGAGTCCTGCTCGACGACGGCGGTTCCCCAATCGGTGAAGGTCAGGGGTAATTTGATGTGCGGAACGTGCGCCATCTGGGCTCCTTTCGAGCTATACGTGATGAAACTGAAGCTGGGCGGTGAGAGCGATGAACGAGTTCGCCACCTGTGACGCGGTGGCGACCACGGTGATCGCGTAGTAGCCCGCGGCCGGAGCGGAGAAGGTGTTCTGGTTCTGAAATCGGCCGTTCGCCGTGGGGCCCAGGAGCGTCAGCGACCCGCTCACCGGAGAGTTGAAAGTCGGACTCAGGACATTGGCCGCGCCGCCACTGGCACTCACCAGTGAGAGACCGATTCCGAGAATGAAAGCGGGGCTGACCCCATTCGTGAGGGCCTGAACGCAGAGGCGCAGCTCGGTCGTCTTGCCGGCGACCGCGTAGTCCGCCGGATCGAAGTAGATCAAGGTCGGCATCGTCGCCTGCCCCGAAATGTGAGAGACCTGGCTCGGCTGGGAGAGCGCGTAGCGGTTCGTGTTGAAGCCCGCGAAGCTGTATGCCATGGCGCCCGCCGTCATGATCGTCTTGTAGGTGCCGAGGGCGAGGTCGGTCCCGTTGATGCCATCGGCCCCGGCCGGGCCGGTGGCACCGGTCGCTCCGGTGGCGCCGGTAGCCCCGGTGGCACCGGTGGATCCCGTCGCACCGGTATCGCCCTTGTCCCCGGTCCGGTCGAAGGTGAGGTAGACGGTCTCACCGTTCACCCACGATGTGCCGTTGCCGGCGATGTGGCTGATGGTGAAGGAGTCCCAGGTTCCGTTGTCGGTGAGGGCACCTGTGATCGCCCAGGTCCGGTAGACACTGGAATCGGCGGCCCGGCGCATCGTCACCAGACCCCGGATGGTCGAAGTGCTGTCGTCCCAGGCGGCGAGGGTGGCCGAGACCGTGGCGCCATCGCCATCGACCTCACTGATCCGCATGGCCGTGGCAGAGGTCAGCGTGGTGCTGCTGAACTTGACCGCGCCGGTCCCCGGACTGGTGTTGGCCGTGTCCGTCAGGTAGGTGTACTTCAGTCCCGCACCGCGTCCCGTCGCGCCGGTGGAGCCGGCCGGACCGGTCGCGCCAGTCGCGCCGGTCGGGCCGACGGGGCCCTGCTCGCCCGGAATGCCCTGCTCGCCGGTGATCGGCTGGTCGGGGGTCGATGTCGACGGTTCCCAGATCGCCCAGGCCTCGCCGCCCGGGGTGGGCCGCACGACGACGGCCTGGTCACCGGCGTGCGGATAGAAGATTCCGGTCTCACCGGCGATCGGCGCCCACCTGCATTCCGCCCCGACGAGCTCGTTCGAAAGCGTCAGGATCTTGACCTTGACGAGCTGTCCCGGAATCGCGTCCGCGAGGACCTCGGCATCGTAGGTCTCGGGATCCGCGGACGGAGCGACCTGTGGCGATATGTCGAAGAGATCAGTCATTTGTAATTGGGCCTCACAACTCCCACGGCATGGCCGAGATCGGCCGGGTTCTGGGCGACAACCGAGTTCCCTTCGTTGCCCCCGATTCGCTGGCCGTCGCCGATGTACAGGGCCACATGGTCGGTGTCGCCTCCATCTCCCCACTCGTAGACGACGATGTCGCCGGGCTTGATCTTCGAGGTCGAGACCCGCTTGCCGCCCGACCAGGTAAGCCAATAGGACGAATGATCGAAGCCGGAGCATTCCAAGCCGCAAATCTCGCGCATCAAGAATCCAATCCAGAACGAGCACCAAGGGTCGTATCCACCGACCTTGCTCATCCAGTAGTTGTATTTCGCCGATCCCTGCCCGGTGCCGACCACCTTCTTGGCCCAGGCGACCGCCCGTTCCGCACCCTCGCCCACCGGACCGTCGACGGAGACGGTCCGGGTCTTGGTTTCCGGGGCCGGTTCCGGCAGCGGTTTCGCCGGCCGTTTCAGCTTGGCGACGAAATCCTCGTTGGTGAGATCGGTCTCGATGTCCGAGACCAGCCACCGGCCGTTGGCGTGGCCGAAGTTCTCCAGGATCACGACCGTGCCCGGCGGGGCCTGCCACGTGGCGGCCCGCCGCCCGGCGATGACCGCCGAATCGGTCGCCTTGTTCGCGGCGAGATCGAAGCTCACCGAATCGATTCCCGGCGTGTAGTTCTTGGTGCCCCGCTTGGCGTGATCGGACTTGATGCGCAACCGCGGACGGGAACGCAGCAACTGCGAATCCGTCATGAAATACAGCTTGCCGTTCGACACGAACGCCCTCCAGCCCACCTCCTTGGCGAGCCGCTTGATCGCATCCCAGTAACTCTCGTCCTTCTTGACCTGAAAGGCGTAACGGACCTCGCTCGTGACCGTGGTGGTGGCCGTGCCGCTGCCGCCCAGATATGTCCGAACGGTCTCGACCGACTCTTTCCACCACTCGGCGTAGGCATCGGGATAAGCGCTGGCCTGGACCGCCTGGATCTGTGCCCCGGGGTCCCCGCCATCGTCCTGTTCGACGATGCCCTTCTTCTCCGGGATGCCGAACAGGAAGTACCTCGTGGCCTTGACCACGTCTCCGGCTCCCGGATACGGAACGAGCCATTGGCCGAAGGGCCCCGCCGAATCGGGGTGATACGAGTCGCCATGCGTCAGGTCGACCATGTTCGATTCGGTCGTCGCGCAGCAGATCGTCATGGCCATGTGCCGGAATGAGACCTTGGCCGCCATGCAGGTATCGAGAATCGTCTCGGCCAGCCTGGTCTGGGTTTGGTCCGCCTTGACGTTCTTGACCCGGATGGCGGCCCCCGGACCGAAGCCGGGGGCGCGGTTCTCATCCTTGGTCCGGCCGGCGGCGCGGGCCTCGCTCTTCGTGGAAACGGGCCGCGCGAAGTGCTGCCACGGACTCACGAAAGGGACGTCGGCCTCTTTGGCCAGCCTGGCCACGAACTCGGCCCGGGTGACTTGATCCCGGAAAGCCTGCCTCGGCCCCTTCTTCCGCCGGAGCCTCGCGATCGCCGCATCCTCAAACGTCAAAGAATCGG
>DATJUB010000008.1:0-41116 GCA_035502775.1 Solirubrobacterales bacterium
GTATCGCCCCCAGTTCGCCGGCTTCGGACGGAATAGGCTCGTGTGCATGGCCCGGCATTCCGAGATCGAGCGACTGCGTGAGATCCGGGACGAGATCGCGGCTGATCCCTCGAATGCCTGGGCCTCCGAACTCGGCTACGAGCCGCTGTACACGGCCTCGGCCGGCTCGAAGATCGTGATCGTCGGCCAGGCCCCGGGCCGCAAGGCTCAGCAGAGCGGCGTCCCCTGGAACGACCCGAGCGGGGTCCGACTGCGCGAGTGGCTCGGGGTGAGCGAGGAGCAGTTCTACGACCCCGGTCTGATCGCGCTGCTGCCGATGGACTTCTACTACCCGGGCAAGGGCAAGAGCGGCGATCTGCCACCTCGCAAGGAGTTCGCGCCGACCTGGCATCCCCACATCCTCGATCAGATGACCGCGGTCAGGCTGACGATCCTGGTCGGCGGATACGCACAGAAGCAGTACCTGGGGAAGAGGGCGGGATCAAACCTGACCGAGACGGTGCGGGCGTATCGGGAGTACCTGCCCGAGATGTTCCCGCTCGTGCATCCGTCGCCGCTGAACTTCCGCTGGCAGAGCAAGAACCCGTGGTTCGAGGCCGAAGTGGTTCCCGCGCTCGGGAAGCTCGTCGGTGAGGTCCTGTCCGAGAACGGGACCTGAGCCGGTCAGCCGGTCGGGTCGGGATCGGCCGCGAACGCGCGGACGAACAGCCGCCCGAGCATCTCGCCGGTTTCGCCGACCCCCATGCGGCCCGCGAGCAGTTCCTCGGCGGCTCCGCGGGCGATCGCGCCCAGCATCCGGTACTGCCACTCGGCCGGGAAGAGCCGGGTGAGTTCCCCGTCGGCATGAGCACGTTCGATCCAAACCCGGAGAGGGTCTCCTTCGCCCGGTTCCTCGATTCCGCGCTCGAGCTCCCGGTGGACGGCCAGAAAGCGGTATTCCGCGGCCAGCTCGGCCACCACCGGCCCCAGCCGCTCCAGGCACTCGGCGGCCGATCCCCCCAGCTCGAGGCTCTCGCCGAAACGCCGTGACGCCTCGTCGACCAGCTGCGCGAAGAGGGCTCTGACCAGGACTTCGCGGGAGGGGAAGTGGCGGTAGACGGTGGTGCGTCCGAGGTCTGAGGCCTCGGCGATGTCCTGCATGCTCGCTTCCGGATTCTCGGAGAGAACCCTGACCGCCGCCTTCAGCACGTTGTCTCGATTTCGCTGGACGTCGGCGCGGATCTGCTGTTCCTCGGCGCACATGGCCGAGACCGTACCTGATGATGAAGTGGTACAGTGCCGTACCGTTTCACAATCTCTGCAGAAATCCCCCTCTCACTGACAGGAACCGACTTGTCCGAATCAGCCGCAGCCTCGCCTCCGATCGAATATCCCGGCCACCGCCAGCGCTGGCTCACTCTCGTGGCGATCGCGCTCGGTGTGATGATGGTGGCTCTGGACGGCACCGTCGTCGGTGTCGCCAACCCGACGATCGCCAAGGACCTGGGCTCGTCTCTGGCCGGGCTCCAATGGGTGACCAACGGCTACCTGCTCGCCCTCGCGGTCAGCCTGATCTTCGGCGGCAAGCTCGGCGATCGGTTCGGGCGCCGCAAGATCTTCGTGATCGGGATCGTCGGATTCGCCCTGACCTCGCTCGGCTGCGCCCTTTCGACCAGCACCGGGATGCTGATCGGGTTCAGGGTGCTCCAGGGTCTCGCCGGAGCGCTGCTGATGCCGAACACGCTCGGGATCCTTCGTGCGACCTTCCCGCCCGACGAGCTCAACCGCGCCGTGGGCATCTGGGGCGGGGCCTCGGCCCTCGCGGTCGCCTCCGGCCCGATCGTCGGCGGGCTGCTGGTCGAGCACGTCTCCTGGGAATCGATCTTCCTGCTCAACCTCCCGCTCGGCCTGATCGCCGGCTTCTTCGCGCTCCGCTGGATCAAGGAGAGCCGCGACCTGACCCACACCGGTGGTTTCGACATGCCGGGAGTCGGCCTGCTTTCCGGTGGTCTGTTCCTGGTCATCTGGGCCCTGATCAAGGCACAGGAACATGGCTGGACATCGACCTATGTGCTCGGGTTCGGGCTCGCCGGCCTCGTCGTGCTCGGACTGTTCGTCCTCCGCGAGAACTCGACCCGCGATCCGCTGCTGCCGTTGTCCCTGTTCAAGTCGCGTTCGATCTCGGCCGGTGTCGTGCTGGTCATCGGCGGGTTCTTCGCCCTGTTCGGAGTGCTGTTCTTCATCGGCCTCTACCTCCAGAATGTCCACGGCTACTCGCCGGTCGAGACCGGCGTCCGGATGCTGCCGCTGACCGCGGTGTTCACGATCAGCGCCCCGCTCGGCGGGATCCTGACCGAGCGTTTCGGCCCGAGATGGCCCCTGGCCGGAGGGATGCTGCTGCTCGCCGCGGCCTTCTTCGGCCTGACCGGCCTGGAGACCGACTCGAGCTACTCCAGCCAGTGGCCCTGCTTCCTCGCGATCGGGCTGGCGATGGGGCTGATCATCGTCTCCTCGACCGAGGCGATCGTCGGCAACGCCCCGGTCGAACGCGGCGGTATCGCCGGCGGGCTCCAATCGACCGCGCAGCAGCTGGGCGGCGTGCTCGGTACCGCCGTGCTGGGATCGGTGATCGTCAGCTCGGTGGCCGACGCGCTGCCGGGGAAACTGGCCGATTCCGGGGTGACCGGCGAGGTCGCCGAGAAGATCGTGGCCGAAAAGGAAGTCGTCGGCCAGGGGCTCGCTCCGGTCGCCGACGCCATGCCGCCCGAACTGATCGACGCGGTGACCAGCGCATCGCATGCCGCTTTCATGTCAGGGCTTCACACCTCGATGTGGGTCGGGGTCGCGGTCGCGCTGGCCGGTGCCGGGCTGGCACTGCTGGTCGGCCGGGGAGATTCCGAGAGCGGGCCGACCCATGTGGGAATGTGAGGGACCGATGCCGGGCTCGGACATCGGCAGCTTCAGGCGGATAGTCCTCGCCCTGATCGCGCTGCTCTTTCTGGGGCTGGCCTTCAACTCGATCTCTTCGGAGCGGTAGGGCGGGGCGGTGGAGTTCTGATGACCACCACCGCCCGGGGTCCCCGGTGGCACGACTTCTTTCTCGAGATCCACGAGAGGATCCGAACCGACATCCACGCCGTGAAGGGCCTGGCGACCGCTGAGCTGACGACAGGGTGGAGACGATTTCCGCCCGCATGGGGCGGAAATCGTCTCCACCCTGCGGGTCCTTTGCTAGATTGAGTAGTGGCGGTTTCCCGCCCCGGACGAGACGCGCCGTACCCGGTAGGCAAGACGACGCGCACCGAAAACCACTCGTTGTCAGGAGGCCGTCATGGCTTGGTTGTTGCTCGTTGTCGCCGGATTGATCGAAGTCGCCTGGGCTCTCGCGCTCAAGGAGACCCACGGGTTCACCCGTCTCACACCCACCCTGATCTTCCTGCCGCTCTACCTGCTCAGCGCCGCGCTGCTCGGCATTGCCCTGCGCAGCCTGCCGGTCGGAACCGGATACGCGGTCTGGGTCGGGATCGGCGCGGTCGGAGCCGCCCTCGTCGGGATCCTGTTCCTCAGCGAATCGGCCGACCTGCAGCGGGTGCTGCCGATCGGACTGATCGCGATCGGAGTGGTATGGCTGGCGGTGGGTGAGGGCTCGCACTGACCCGAAAGACCGGGTCTGAGACCGGCCCCACCGCGGGCTGGTCAAGGACCGAAGTGCCTCACGTAGCGCTTCTGCCAGGGCGTTTCAATCGCGTGGGAGTCGTAGTTCTCACGCACCCAATCGATCGCGGCTTCCGGCGCGACACCGCCAAGCTGGGCGATGCAGGCGAGCGCGGTCCCGGTGCGTCCGCGGCCGCCGGCGCAGGCCACCTCGACACGCCGGCCGTCCAGCGCGAGAGCATGGGCCTGTTCGAAAGCTGACCTCGCGTCGTCGCGGTCGCGCGGCAGGCGGAAATCGGGCCAGCGAACCCAACGGGAAGGCCACGAGGTCTCCGGCGGGCGCGCCCCGAGCAGGTACAGGCCCCATTCCGGTGCGGGGTCGGGGATGGCTCCCGCGCGGAGGCCCCGGCCCCGGAGCCGCGCGCCGTCCGGAAGCTCGAGTACGGCTGGTGCCGGGTCCCAGGCCATGGCGCGATTCTAGGGCGGCGACCGGGTTCGGAGCCGAATTCGAAAATCGTCGGGCAACGGGCGTAAGATCCCCGGATGGGAAATGACAGGGGGCGGGCAGGGTTCTTGATGGCGATGATCGCGATCGGCGCGGTCGGCTTGGGCATGCTCTCGGGGCAGGCCTCGGTGGCGGCCACCCCGGAGGCTTCGCTCAACGCCGGGTCAGGGTCGCTGGAAAGGGCGGATGCGGAGCGGCGAGAACAGCCGGTGCGGACCGACCTCCCGGTGCGGGATCGAGCGGCCTTCCTGCTGAAGCTCGCACCAGCCTCGACGGCCCGCGTCTTCGACCGCGCCAGCGCCGAAGGGACCGGCACGGCCAGATCCGCCGCCAAGGTGCAGCGGGGCCGGATCAGCGCGGTCCAGGCCGACGTCACCGAGTCGCTGCCGGCCCGGACCCCGGTTCTCTTCCGCACCCACAGCGTGATCGCCGGCCTCGCCGTTCAAAGCGACAGCGGCAATTTCGGTGAACTGAAGGAGATCCCCGGGGTGACGGCCGTATATCCGATCGCCCCGAAGAAGTTCGAGAATTCCTACGCGGTGCCGTTCCATGGGGCGCCCGCGGCCTGGTCCTCGCCGGGCGGCGATCTCGGCGAGGGCATCAAGATCGCGATCATCGACACGGGCATCGATTACACACACGCCGATTTCGGTGGGCCGGGGACGGTCGAGGCGTATGAAACGGCCCAGGCCGGGGAGGCGGACCCACCGGATCCCGGCCTGTTCCCGAACGACAAGATCGTCGGCGGGTATGACTTCGTCGGCGACACCTACAACGCCGACCAGAGCGATCCCGCCTACCAGCCGGTCGCGCACCCCGACGAGAACCCGCTCGACTGCGACGGACACGGAAGCCACGTCGCCGGGTCGGCCGCCGGCCTCGGTGTGACCGCGGCCGGTGCGCCCTACGCCGGTGTCTACGACGAGAGCACCGATTTCGGCGCGATGAGAATCGGTCCGGGCATGGCTCCGGGGGCCGAACTGCTGGCCTACAAGGTGTTCGGCTGCGCGGGCACGACCTCGTGGATCGCCGCGGCGATCGACAAGGCCACGGATCCTGACGGCAACGGCGATCCCTCGGATGGCGCCGACGTGATCAACCTCTCGGTCGGCTCGACCTTCGGCTCACCCGAGGATGGCGACTCGGTGGCCGCGAACGCCGCGGTCGATCTGGGGGTCAGCGTCGTCGCCTCGGCCGGCAACGACGGCGACCGCACCGACATCAGCGGATCGCCCGGCAACGCGAGCAAGGTGATCACGGTCGCCAACACGCAGGACGCGGCCAGCCGGGCCGACGGGACGACCCTGACCATCGACGGCATGCCGGACATCTTCGCCTCGACCCGCTCGGTCGAGTACGACTGGCCGGCCGATCCCGATCTTTCCGGGGTTGTCGTGCGGGCACCGGCCAACAATCGCACCGCCTGCACCGCCTACCCGTCGGGAACCTTCAGCGGTCAGATCGTTCTGGTCGAGTGGAACGACACCGATCTCGAGTGCGGTTCGGTCGCCCGTTCGGGCAATCTCGAGGCCGCGGGCGCGGGCGGGTTCATCTTCGCCAGCAACTCGGAGACCTTCTCCGCCGGTATCACCGGCTCGGCGGTGATACCCGGTGTGCTGATGGCGAAATCCGGTGCGGACGAGGTCCGGGACGCGCTCGAAGGCAACCAGGATGTCTTCGTTCAGAACACCTCGGCCAATACGGTGACCCAGAACTTCCCCGAAGACGACGACAAGGTCGCCCAATCCTCCTCGCGCGGGATCCATGCCACCGGCAACGTCAAGCCCGACGTGGCCGCGGTCGGCACCAGCGTCTTCTCCGCCGGTGCCGGGACCGGGAACGAGGGCATCAGCGAGACCGGAACCTCGATGTCCTCCCCGATGGTGGCCGGATTGGCCGCGCTGGTCCGCTCGGCCAACCCGGGCTGGTCCCCGCTGCAGGTCAAGGCGGGAATCATGAACACGGCCACGCACGACGTCTTCGAGAACGGTGCCCTCGATCCCGGCAGCGCGACCTTCTCGCCGGTACGGGTGGGGGCCGGACGGATCGACGCCGAGCAGGCCGTGGGCAACGGGGTCCTGGCGTACGACCCGCAGGACGGCGCGGTGAGCGTCTCCTTCGGACCGGTCGAGGCCGCCGCGCCGATGACGCTGAGCAAGGACGTCACCGTTCAGAACACCGGTGGATCACCGGTCACCTACGACAGTTCGTACGAGACGGTCACGGCGGTGCCGGGAGTCGAGTACTCGGTCTCTCCGGCCCAGGTCACGGTGGCTGCCGGAGGTACGCAGACGGTCACTGTGACCCTCGAGATCACCGATGTCGGTGAACTGACCAAGACGGTCGATCCGACCATCGGACGCATGTCCACGGCGCTCGACCTTCCCCGGGAGACGCTCGCCGAGGCCGCCGGCCGCCTCCTGCTGGAACCGGTCTTGAGCGGACCTGTCCTTCGGGTGCCGGTCTACGCCGCGCCGCGCCCGGCCTCGGAGATGAGCCAGTCCACCTCGCTCGCGCTTTCGTCCGGTATTCCGCAGAGAGGCAAACTGGACCTGTCCGGAGGCGATCTCGGCCGGAACGGCGCCAACGGCACCGGGAACGCAGATCCCGAGGACGACATCCTCTCGATCGCCGCCGGTTTCGAACTCCAGGCGACCAGCGGGCTCTCCCCGCAATGCGGCGGCACGGTCACCACCCGTTGCATTCGGCTTCCCGAGGAGCGCGGCGCCGACCTGAAACAGGTCGGCTACACCTCCGATCATCCGTACGTCGATGCCGCGGAAAGTCAGGCGTATTTCGCGCTCACCACACAGGCGCCGTTCTCGATACCGGCGGGCAAGATGAACTTCCAGGTCGACATCGACGTCGACGGTGACCGCAAGGCGGATCTCTACCTGGTGAACAACCGCCTGGTCCAAGGCGACCAGGCCGAGGACGTCTTCGTCGCCGAGCTGTTCGACCCGGACGCCCCGGACGACGGGACCTTGGACCTCCAGCCGATGAACGGGCGTTTCGGCGATCTCGACACCGCCCTCTACGACGGCGACGCGATGGTCCTTCCCTTCAGCACCGAGGCGCTGAAGGAGTACGGAATCGACGAGGACAACCCGCGCATCAACTACGGGGTCGTGACCTATTCCGACTACTCCGAGCAGGTGATCGACACGGTCGGCATCGAGTCCGGCACGGGCAACGTCCAGCTTTCGGCCAACCTTTTCGAACCCGGGGTGACCGTCACCGACTCCGGCGGATTCGGTCCGCTCGTGCGGGACGCGGACGGAATCTCGCACGACGTCTCCCGCGACGTGAACTCGTATCGAAAGGACCACGGCAAGGGATTGCTGATGCTTCACTTCCACAACGAGACCGGAGACAGGGGACAGGTCGTCGAGATTCCCGACGTGGCCCCTCTGATCCTGGCCCAGACTTCGAGTGCCAAGCCAAAGAACTCGCGTGGCTGGTACCGCACTCCGGTGAGGATCAACTTCACCTGCGTCGCCGGCACGGCTGAGTTGACCGAGCCCTGTTCCGGTCCGGTCACCCTCGAGCGCGACGGTGCCGGTCAATCGGTGGTCCGGACCGTGATGGCGGTCGACGGAAAGACCGCCCGGGCCGCGATCACCGGGATCAACATCGACCGGACCCGGCCGACGCTCCGGATCAGGGGAGTTCGCAAGGGAGCGAAATACCGGCGGGCCCCGAAGGGCCGCTGCGTGGCCCGGGACCGGCTCTCGAAGGTCGCCTCATGCCGTCTGAAGAGAAAGCGTCGGGGCAAGCGGGTCACCTACACGGCGACGGCGACCGACAAGGCCGGCAACTCACGGACCGTCAGGGTGAGGGTGCGCCTCAAACGCTGATTTCCGCTGATCTCCGATCTCACGTTTCGGATGCCGGTCCCGTCCTACCGTGAAAGCCGAACTTCAGAGAGGATCAGACATGCGGACGACACACAAGAAGATCGATTCACCCGTGGGGGAGCTGACACTGGTCGCCACCGACGGCACCCTGAGCGGCATCTACTTTCCGGGGCACTGGACGCTTCCCGATCCGTCCGGTTTCGGGCCCCGAACCGAAACCGGATTCGAGGAGGCCGAACGGCAGCTGGCCGAGTATTTCGCCGGCGATCGCACCGTCTTCGAGCTGGAGACCGGGGCGGTCGGGGATGGCTTCCAGCGGCAGGTCTGGGACCGGCTGGAGCGGATTCCGTTCGGGGAGACGACCACCTACGGAGAGATCGCGGCCGAGCTGGGGGATCCGAACCTGGCCCGGGCGGTCGGCACCGCGGTCGGCCGCAACCCGATCTCGGTGATCGTGCCCTGCCACCGGGTGCTGGGCAAGGGCGGCAAGCTCACCGGCTACGCCGGAGGCCTGGATCGCAAGCGGTTCCTGCTGGAGCTCGAAGCGCCGGACGGAGTGCTTGAGGGCGCGGGTCCGACCCTGTTCTAGTATTAGCAAAACATTAAGGATCCGCAAGGATCATGTATGTTCATGCCACTCGTTGTGAACGGCGAAAGGGTGGCATGAAGCGATTTATGGGAATGGCGATCGGATTGCTGTCGATCGTGGTGGGGGGCTTCACTCCGGCGGCGCAGGCGAAGCTGATGCTCAAGCAGGAGACGGCGGAAAAGCGATTTGATCGGCTTGTCGTCTCCTACCACCGTCATCTCAGCCGGGAGAGCCCCGGCCGGGCCGACTGCGAGCGGTTCTCCTCCGACCGGTTCAGCTGCCGGGGCCGCTGGAAGGCCACCGCGATCAAGGACGGGGTTCGCACACGGTTCGTGTACGACGCCCGCGGAGCCGCGAAGAAGGGCCTGGACCAGATGATCGTGTGGGCTCAGATGAGGCGCTGGGAGATCGCGGCCGGACAGAAGAAGGGACCGCTCAGGGGCGCGATTCTGGAGGCCCGGTACCCAACGAAATGGCCGACCGTCGAGATCGGATAGATGGTCCGGCGGGCAGGTGTCAGTCGGGCAGCAGGGGAACGGTGACGTCGTCGCGGTCGACCAGTGAGGCGCGCATGATCGCGTCGGCACCGAACCGCCGGCGGACGTCGTCCAGGGCCGCGTCGAGCGCCGCCGAGGATTCTCCGGACCCGTCGAGCGGAAGCTCCATCTGGACCGCGTCGTCGGACTCCAGGTTCTCGAGCGAGACGCCGAGCAGGGTCAGGCCCTTCTCGTCGATCATCGGCCGGGCCGCCGAGAGCAGTTCGCGGACGGCTCCGAGCACGGCCTCCGTCTGGGCGGTCGCGCCGGGGAGGGTGTGGGCCCGGCTGGCGCGGGAGAAGTCATCGAAACGGAAGCTGACCGAGACAGTCCGGCAGACCTTGCCGGCCTTGCGCAGCCGGCCGGTGATGCGGTCGACCAGGCCGGCGGCCAGCGCGTCGACCTCGGCGGCAGTTCGTGAGCCCCGGGGAAAGGCGCTCTGAGCCCCGATCGAGCGGCGCGGCTCCCTGGGGGTGACGTCGCGGGGATCACGATTGTTGGCCAGATCGAGCAGGCGCCGGCCCTGGTTCGAACCGAGCGCGGCGACCAGGGCGCTCTCGGGGCAGCGGGCGATCTCGCCGACCGTCGAGATGCCCATCGAGTGGAGTTTCTGCGCGGTGACCTTGCCGACACCCCAGAGCCGTTCGATCGGCAGGGGGTGGAGGAAAGCCGCTTCACCGTCCTCCGGCACGACCAGCAGCCCGTCGGGCTTGCAGGCGCCGCTCGCCACCTTGGCGAGGAACTTGGTCCGGGCGACGCCGACCGAGATCGGCAGGCCGACCTGCGCCAGTACGTCCCGGCGGAGCTTGGCCGCGATCTCGCGCGGGGTGCCCGAGATGTGCTCTAGCCCCCGGACATC
This sequence comes from Solirubrobacterales bacterium, assembly GCA_035502775.1. GTDB lineage: Bacteria > Actinomycetota > Thermoleophilia > Solirubrobacterales > 70-9 > 67-14. The sequence continues at coordinate 9,980 of DATJUB010000008.1, forward strand.
GAGGAAGGCTTCGTCGATCGAGATCGCCTCGACCAGGGGTGAGGTCTCCCGGAACACTTCGTAGACGGCCTTGCTCGCTTCGGAATACGCGTCCATCCTGGTCGGCACCACGATCGCCTCCGGGCAGACCCGCCTGGCCTGGGCACCGTTCATGGTCGTGTAGATCCCGCGGGCCTTGGCCTCGTAGCTGCAGGCGAGCACGACACCGGTGCCGACGATCACCGGCCGGCCGCGCAGCGCCGGATCGTCACGCTGCTCGACCGAGGCGTAGAAGGCGTCCATGTCGGCATGCAGGATGGTCGGATCGCGGGGGCTGCTCACGAACCCATGTTCGCATCTGGACAGGACGGAGAACCGCCGGGCGGTCCCGGCCCGGCCTACCTCTCCGCGGTCTGGACGAGGCGCGTCAGCAACTCCACGCCCCGGGCGAGATCCTCGCGTTCACCGGAGGTGAAGGATTCGGAGATGCCCGCGGCCACCCAGCCCTCGCCCCGGCGCCGGTAGTCATCCATCAGTTCCCGTCCCTCGGGGGTGAGGTCCACCAGGTACTGGCGGCCGTCGTCGGGGTCGGGACGGCGCGCGACCAGGCCCGCTGTCTCCAGCTCGGCGACGGTGTGGGCCATCGATTGCGGGCGGACCCGTTCCAGGGCCGCCAGCTGGCTCGTGGTCTTCGCGCCCTCCCGGATCAGCCAGGACAGGGCCGAGGTCTGGGGGCTGGGGAGGGGTCCGTCGGCGCGGAAGCGGCGGACCAGCTGCCCGACCACGATTCGCAGGTCGGCGGCCAGATCGTTCGTATCGGCGTCGGAGCTCACGCGGGCATCATATCGGTGAGTACAGTAAAACTGTTCAGGTTTTCTGTATAATTTGAAAATGGCCGCAATTCGAGAACGAGCTTTCGTGCCGGTTCTGCTCTTCGTGGGCGCCGTGGTCTCGATCGTCAGCAGCCTCGGTGCTCCGCTGATCCCTGACCTCGCCCGGAACCTTCACACCACACTCGGCAGCGCCCAGTGGGCACTAACGGCCACCGTCCTGGTCGCCGCGGTCGCCTCGCCCGTGGTCGGGCGCCTGGGCGACGGCCCCCACCGCAAGCGGGTCGTGATGGCCGGTCTCGGTGCGGTGGTCGTCGGCTGCGCACTGGCCGCGATGGCCGGATCGCTGGCCGTGCTGATCGCCGGCCGGGCCCTCCAGGGGCTCGGGCTGGCCCTGATGCCGCTGACGATGGCGGCCGCCCGCGAACACCTCGCGCCGGACAGGTCGGTCCGCGCGATCGCCGCGATCTCGGTGGTCGGCGTGATCGGGGTCGGCCTCGGCTACCCGATCACCGGCCTGATCGCCGATCACCTCGACGTCTCGGCGGCCTACTGGTTCGGCTCCGCGGTCAGCCTCGCGGCGCTGGTCATGGCTGTCCTGGTGATCCCCGAACCCGCCGACCGTCCCGCGAAACGCCATCTCGACCTCCTCGGTGCCACGATCAGCGGGTTCGGGCTGATCGCGCTTCTGGTCGCATTGGAGAAGGGGCCGGACTGGGGGTGGGCCACCGTCCGTACCCCGGCGCTCTTCCTGCTCGGCCTGCTTCTCCTGGGTGTCTGGACCCGCCACGAGCTGCGGACCGAGGAGCCACTGGTGGAGCTGCGGCTGGTCCGGCATCCCGCGGTACTCACCGCGAACGTGACCGGCTTCATGCTCGGCGTGACCATGTACCTGCTGATGGTGCTGATCACCCAGTTCGTGCAGCTGCCGGGCTTCGGTCTCGGTGAGACCGTCTTCGTCGCCGGTCTCACACTGGTCCCGCTTTCAGCCTTCAGTGCCGTCTCCAGCCGCCTGATGCCGCGGGTCGAGGATCTGGTCGGCGCGCGGATGATCATTCCCCTGGGTTCGCTTGCCGTGGCGGCCTCGGCGGTGCTGTTCGCCGTCGCGGTGGAGCAGCTCTGGCAACTGTTCCTGGTCACCGCTCTGCTCGGAGTCGGCTTCGGTTTCACCTTCGCGGCGATGCCGGGCCTGATCGTCGGCGCGATCCCGCGCGGCGAGACCGGCAGCGCGATGGGCTTCTACCAGGTGTCCCGCTTCGTCGGATTCTCGGTCGGCAGCGGGGTCGCCGTGACCCTGCTGCGCGCCTTCGGTGAGAGTGGGGAGCCGACCCTGGCCGCTTATCACTCGACGGCAATGGCCGCGGCGGGGATCGGTGTGGTGAGCGCACTCGTCGCCTGGTATCTGCCGGGGCGGGCGGTGCCGGTCGATCACGGGCTCGACGATCTGGCGATCGAGGAGGGCTCACTCGGGTCCGTCGGCCTCGAGACCATCGAGGAGGACCTGCCGGCACGGCATCCGGCCGCAGTCGGCCCGGCGACCCGGTAGGGCCGGTCGGCGCCTCTCCCGGCGGTCCTGGCCCGGTTCGGGTTGGCGGAACGCCATGGCGGTCTGATACCGTTATTAGCATGGCGACAATAAAGCGGATAGCGATCGGATTGTGCCTGTCCTTCGTCCTGCTTCAGGGGAGCGCGCTGGCCGCCGGCCAGCCGACGGGATACAACCCGAACGGCCTGCCCACGGCCGGCTGTTTCTGGACCGGACCGTTCTCGGCCTCGAACCCGAAGACCAACATCGCCTACCCGGGCACCGAGATCACCTACTGGGGCGCGAAGTTCGTCACACCCCCGGGATCTACTCTGACGCTCAAGGGCCGTTATCCGCATGCGCGCTACTCCTCCTTCAACGCCTACGAAGGCGACGGGGCCTCGGCCAGCTCACTCAGCGACCGTCAGATCAGGCCCGACCGCGGATCGATCAACCCGAGCCTGCCCGGCAAGAACCGCGACGCGAAGAACCGCGGCTACACGATCACCGTGCGCGGTGAGCCGTTGCCGTCTTCCCCTCAGAGGAACACGCTCTACGCCAACCCGATCGAGGGCTCCAGCCAGGACATCCTGTACCGCGTCTACGTGCCGGACCGCGGCCGCAATCTCGCCGGGGGCACGGGGCTGCCGAAGCCCACGCTGCGGCTCGCCGACGGAACCGTGCTCAGCGGCAAGGCGATGTGCGAGCAGCTGAACTCGAGTCACGACTACACCAACAACCTGATGTCGCCCGCTCTCTACGAGACCCTGCTGAACAGCCCGGGCAAGGATCCGGCGACCAACCCGGCCCTGCCGCAATTCGGTTTCAAGAAGTTCTTCAACATGCAGAACGTGCTGGCCGGGTATCGCGATCCCGCCGCCCAGCAGGCCACCTGGGCCGCCAACCCGACGCCGCAGGGCACGCAGTACAACAACAACGACGCCCGCTACATGACCGGGGCCTACAGCTTCCGGTTCGGTGAGACGCTGGCGATCCACGGCCGCCTGCCGACCACTCCGAAGACCCTGAACGGCCAGAAACGGACCAAGGCCGGCCAGATGGTCGAGTGGGATCTCTGCGGAATCCAGGCATTAACCACGACCAAGACCTACCGCTGTCTCTTCGACGAGCAGATCCCGGTGACCGGAAAGAAACGGAACTTCGTGGTCGCGGTGACCAAGGCCGAGCTCCGGCCCTGGAACGCCAAACGCAAATGCGGCGTCGCCTGGCTGCCCGCCGATCCGGCGGGCGATGGTGCCGGCCGCACCGACGCCGGAACGCTGATCACGAGGAACATCCTGCCCTCGCCCGGATTCAAGCGCTCCATCTGGGGCGTGACCTCACCATTCTCGGCCCGCGAAGAGATGGGCGCCTACTACCCCGAGGGCACGTACATGAGCAAGAAGTCATTCCAGTCCCACGGCTGCCCCTTCCGGTGGAAGTGAGCGCCGCTGACGCTTCCGGGGGCACGAAGCCACCGCCGAACCTGATCCTGATCCTCACCGACCAGCAGCGGCGGCCCCGTCACTGGCCTGAGGACCCGGAATGGCTGGAGGCGTTGATCCCGGCCGACACCGAGCTGTCGAGAACCGGGGTCACCTTCACCGAGGCCTGCACCGCCAGCTGCATGTGCTCGCCGAGCCGCGCGTCTATCCTGACCGGCCGCTGGCCGGCCGAGCATGGGGTGGACCTGACCCTGACCAGAGGCGGGGCCGTGCCGGAGAGAAGCAACGGGCACTGGGTCGTGAAGGACGCGATCGGCGCCGTCCGCCGGGGAGAGGTGCCACTGAAGATGGCGGCCGGCGGCGTTCTGAAAGGCGCGTTCCGCAAGCGCGACGGCGGTGAGAACGAGCATGAACTGAACCCGGAGACCCCGAACCTCGCATCGGTGCTGTCCCGTGCCGGCTACAGGACCGTGCTCAAGGGCAAGTGGCACCTGACCCAGCCGGTGGGCGGAGGCGAGTGGGAGCAGGCCGATTCCGATCACCTGGCCGAGACCTACGGGATCGAGGGCTGGGTGCCGCCGGACGCGGGCGAGAACCTCGACCCGACCCATTTCGGCGGCGGCCGGGGATCCGGCAAGAGCAAAGAGGGCTACGACGAGGATTTCACCCGTCAGGCCGAGGAATTCCTGAAGGATCCGCCGGCCGGACCCTGGGCATTGATCGTCTCGCTGGTCAACCCCCATGACGTCCTGGGATTCCCACAGTCCTACCTCGAGGGCGGATACGACAGGAGCGAGTGGGCCGACCTCGACCAGATCGAACTGCCGCCCTCGGTCGATGAGAACCTGGTCGACAAGCCCGACGTCCAGGCCATGATGAAGATCGGCCAGGGTGGCTTCCTCGGTGGTCTCAGCCGCGAGGAGAAGCTCGAGTACTGCCGTTTCTACGCTCACCTCCACCGCCTCGCGGACGCCAAGGTCGCGCGCGTGCTCGAGGCGCTCGGCGACCCCGACGACCCGGAATCGCTGCGTTCGAAGACGGTCATCGTCAAGACCTCCGACCACGGTGAGCTCGGCATGTCGCATGGCGGTCTCCGCCAGAAGATGTTCAACGCCTACGACGAGACGATCAACGTGCCGCTGGTGGTCTCGAACCCGGTGCTTTTTCCGGAGGCCAGGCGGACCGCGGCCCCGGCCTCACTCTGCGATCTGCTGCCGACCTTCGCCGCGCTGGCCGGGGTCGAGACCGGCGGCGACGGTATCCGCGGCCGTGATCTGACCCCGATCCTGGCCGAGGCGGCGACGCCCGACCCCGATCGGCTCGCGCGATCCGGGGTCGATCTCAGCCCGGTGGGTGAGCATCCGTCTCCGGAGGCCTCGGTCCAGGAAGAGGTCCTGTTCACCTTCGACGACCACCAGGCCGGAACCGCCTTCATCGACGTCGCTCACCAGCCGAACCGGATCCGCGCGGTGCGCTCGGCGGATGCGATGTACGCGGTCTACTTCGATCCTTCGGGACGGGAACGGCCCCAGTACGAGCTCTACGACATGCGCACCGATCCCGATCAGGTTCGCAACCTCGTCTTCCGTGAAAGCGGAATCTCCCGCACCGCCGGCGATCGCCCGCTGCTGGAGAGGATGAAGGCTTCGCTGGCCGAGGCCTGCGCCAGGGCCGGGGCCGACCTTCCGAACTGAACCGGAACGGTGAGGCCGGGCGAGCGCCCGGCCCCACCACGATCCGGACACCGCTGGATCAGCCGCCGAACACCGTCATGTCGCCGCTGAAGAGACAGACGTCGCCATCGCCGTAGATGCCGTTGCCGCCGGGCAGGTCGCCCTGCTTGACCGCGATCGGGATCCGCACCTCGATCGAGGTTCCGTCGGGAGCCTCGACCACCGACTCGGTGCTGTGAATTCCGTAGAAGCTGGACGAATTCGCGGATGTGTAGTCGTACTGGAGTTCCCGTTCGTTCTCGGGGGTGTCGGTGTCGAGGAAGAGCGGGTCGCCGTCGAGATCATCGTTGTCGCTGTCGAGGATCGCCCCGTTCTGGGTGGTCTTGGCGTAGAGGACCACGTTCGTGTCTCCCCCGAGCTGGGTGAAGCACTTGCCGTAGATGCTGATCGGCCCCTGCGAGAACAGCGGGATCTCCGCGCTCGCGTCGGCGGCGTCTTGGTAGTTGGCCGGACCGTTCGAGGCCGTGACCTTCTTCTGCGGCAGGCGGAAGTAGCCATCGATCGTCGCCGCCGTCACCGCTTGTTCGGCGATGACCGCGTTCGGCACCGGGCCGAGGGTGGATTCGTCCACCTTCGCGCCGTTGATCGCGTTGTTGGCGACCTTGGGGGTGGTGACCGCAAGGTTCTTGATCTTCGAGGACACGACCGCGTTCTTCTTGATCTTCTTGGCGGTGACCGCGTTCTTCTTCAGCTGCTTGGACCCGACGCTGTTGGCTCCGAGCGCGGCATACGCGCCGCCGCCCAGGGCGACGAACAGGGCGAGCACGGAGATCAGCAGAGCGGGGGAGAGATGGTGCTTCAACTTCTTCATGAAGGTGGTCCTTTCGGTTGACTTTGAGGCAGACTAGACGAGCTTTTGAACATTTGCGAGAATTGTTCCGGTTCCAGTCCAGAGGTGATCGTCCGTTGAACAAACCCAGCTTTCGCAGATTCGTCGCCGTCGGTGACAGCCAGACCGAAGGGGTCGGTGATCCCTACCCCGACGGAACCGAACGGGGCTGGGCGGACCGCTTCGCGCGGTCGCTGAACGAACGTGATCCGGGCCTGATGTACGCGAACCTGGCGATCCGGGGCCGTCGGATCGCTGAGGTTCACGAGGAGCAGCTGGAGCCCGCGCTGGCTCTGAAGCCGGATCTGGTCAGCCTGATCGCGGGACTGAACGACATGATCAGGCCCGGATTCGATCTCGACGAGACGATCGCCCACATGGACATGATGCAGGCGGCGTTCCGCCGCACGGGAGCGACCGTGCTCACGATCACCTACCCCGACCCGGAGGGGCTGGCTCCGATCGGCAGGCTGCTGCGCGACAAGACCTTCGAGTTCAACCGGGCCCTGCGTGAGGTCGCCGGACGAAACGGCGTCCTGCTGCTCGACCTGGAGACGACGCCGATCAGCTCCGAGCCCCGGATCTGGTGTGACGATCGGCTGCACCTGAACTCCGAGGGGCACCGCCGGCTCTCCCTCGGCATGGCCTCCCTGATCGGCATCGAGTCAGAGGACTGGCTGGCGCCTCTGCCGCCGGTCGCCGGACCGGGCAGGCTGGCGAACGCGGCCGGGGATCTGCGCTGGGCCTGGTCGTTCCTCGTCCCGTGGATCGGGCGGCGCCTGACCGGCAGGTCGTCGGGCGACGGCCGGTTCGCCAAGCGGCCGGAGCTGGCCCTGCTCGACGACATGCCCTGAACGGACACCGGTCGCCTCGAGCAAATGTGAACGTTTGCTCACAGAAACCGAAACCTTCGTGCTCTCTCCTGTTGGTGCAGGTAAGCGTTCGGAAAAATCGGACCGGCCTGACGGCCGCCGCTCCGCTCGCTCAAGACAAGTAAGCAAGAGAGAGGAACTCCATGCGTAAGCATGTCCGAAAGGGCAGGCCCTCACCTGCCTTGATCGTGTCTATTTTGGCTCTGGTAGTCGGTTTGTCCGGCACCGCAGTCGCCGCGACGCAGATCAACGGAAACAACATCAAGCCCCAGACCATCGGTGGCGGCAAGCTGAAGCCGCAGACCATCCACGGATCGAAGCTGAAGCAGTTCACCGGCGGGCTGATCAAGAAGGAGACGATTCCGGCAGGCAAGATCCAGCCGAACTCACTCGGTGGAAACCAGATCGACGAGAGCAGGCTCGGACCGGTTCCGACCGCCTCGCGCCTCGCCGGCAGCTACCAGGGCAAGGTCGCCTTCGGGCAGTCGGTGGAGCTGGCCAAGGTCGGGCCCTTCACCCTCACCGGGCAGTGCCTGCAGAACGGCACCACCGATGACGGCACCGAAGGCCGCGACATCGCCCGCATCGTGATCGCGACCACCGAGGTCGGAGCGGTCTTCACCAGCGATCTCGATTCGAAGACCGGATCCGCCGCCGACCAGTTCCTCGGACCGGACACGGCCGAGGCCGACCGTGTGGTCAGTGAGGTCTCGACCGAGACCGGCAGCGCCAACTACAAGGCCGGCGGTCAGTTCAGCGCGATCGCCGCAAGCGGTGCCGGCATGGTCTCACCGGCCGGAGCGAGCACCGCCGCGATCAACCTGTTCGACACGGGCTGCGTCTTCCAGGGCGCGACCCAGGTCACCGGCTGATCGAGGTCAGGACGTGGCCGTGGTGCCGGGCTGTCTGCGCTCCGGAAGAGCGAGCAGTCCGGCCCAGGCCGCGTCACCGAGCGGCCCGGCGTACTCGGAGAGCGGCTTCTTCAGGCGGCCGGCCAGCCAGAGCTTCGCGATCTCCTGGGTCGGCGCGAAGATCACCGCGTGGAGCAGGTTGAACGAGACCGCCGGCAGCCGCCCCGTCTCGGCCTGGCGGTCGATCCAGGTCTTCATCGCGGTGAAGAACTCGCGATTGCTCGCCATCAGCCGCTCGCGATGGGGGCCGGTGATGACCTCGTGGCGGTGGCGGCTGATCAGCCTGGAGGTTTCGGCGTTGTCCGCCGTCCAGGTCAGGTGAAGGCCGACCAGCCCCTTCACCGCCGCTTCGGGATCGTCGGCGTCGGCGGAGATCACGCCGATCGACAGCCGCTGATACTCCTCCAGTGTTTCGATCACCTTCTCGGCGATCGCGTCCGGATCGGTGAGGGTCTCGGGGCTCATGCCGCGTGGGCCTCGGCCTCGGCGGTCTCCGCGGCGCTCCTCGCGATCAGCTGGCGCATCTGTTCCTCGCTGATCTCGGCCGGTTCCGTATCCCCGATGAAATCCCCGACCACCCGGGCGAAACGGTGGGGATGGTTGTTGAACGGGAAGTGGCCGGAGTCGTCGAATATCTCCAGCCGGCAGTCGGGCATCAGGCGGGCGGCCTCGTGGGCGTGACTCACCGGGATGATGTGGTCACGGCCGCCCCACACGATCATGGTCGGGAGCAGCTCGGTCAGGTGGATCCGGTCGAGCGCGTCGACCCGCTGCCCGGTCGCGTCGGCCACCGCCCTGATCGTCTGGATGAACGCGCGGCGTGTGGCGGTGTCACCCAGGGAGGCGAAGCCTTCGCTGACTCCTTCGATGTCGGCGTTGCCGTGGATGCCGATCTTCGAAAGCAGGCTGCCGGCCGTGTTGGCGGCGTCGCGCATCGGCTGGGAGAAGAGCAGCGGCATGACCAGCTCCGAACCGGGCAGGGTGGCCGCGCGGAGCGCCAGGTTCACGTCACGACCGAGGCCACCGGCGCTGACCAGGACCATGCGCTCGATCCGTTCGGGGAACTGGTAGGCGAACTGCATCGCGATGCCGCCGCCGAGTGAGTGGCCGACCACGGTCGCGCGGGGAATGTCGAGCAGCACGGTGAGGTCGCGCAGCGTGGACGCGTAGGCCCCGAGCGAGCAGTCCTTGACGGTTTTCGAGGACTCTCCATGGCCGAACAGGTCGAAGGCGACGACCCGGTGGTTCTCGGCGAGCAGGGGCATCGTCTCTTTCCAGGTCCTTGAACTGGAGGTGATTCCGTGGATCAGCACGATCGCCGGGCCCTCACCCATCTCGCGATAGGAAATCGGCTGTCCGTACAAATCAAGCGTTTTGGCTGGGTCCATGGGTCCTCCAGGGTACCTGCGATGTCCGTCGGGACACGTGACAGGCGTCCAAACGCGTATCTATGATGCTGATCATGATCAGCGTCGATGGGCAGTCAAATGAGACGATCGTGCTGGATGGGGAGTGGTTCGAGAAGCTGCGCGGAGCGCAGTCGAAGACCCGTTTGGCGGCAAACACATTCACTTCGGTGGACGCTCAGGTGATCGAGCGGAAGAAGAAGCTCTTCGGGGGTGAGAAGGAGCAGCTGTTTCAGGCGACCTTCAGCTTCGACGGCGGTCCGTTCGTCGGTTTCGTGACCGGCATTGAGAACGAGGCCAAGGTCCGTGCGATCATCTCCGGGCTGGAAGCGGCCCGCGACGGCGGCTGAGCCCGTCCCATGAATCGCGTCCGCCGTCTGCGGCGCGAATCCATGGGCTTCGCGATCGGGGCGGCCTGTTTCGCGCTGGGCGCGTTTCCGGGCTATTTCGACCTGGTCGGGCAGGGGGCGGCCAACCTGACCTTCTTCATCGGCTCGATCTTCTTCACCCTGGCCGGTTTCGTCCAGTTCCGCCTGACCGGCCGCTGGCGGCCGGGCGCCTGGAAGTCGAGCGTGGACTGGGATGACTGGTGGTCCGCCGGAATCCAGTTCGCGGGAACCCTGTTCTTCAACGTCTCGACCTTCGCGGCACTTTTCCTCAACGCCGGGGTCGCCCAGTACCAGCACTCGGTCTGGCGTCCGGACGCGCTGGGATCGGTCTGCTTCCTGCTGTCCGCCTCGCTCGCGGTCGTGGCGACGACCCACACCGAGAGCCTGTGGGATCCCGACGCGCGCAACTGGTGGAGCACCTGGCTGAATTTCGCCGGATCGGTGCTGTTCGCGATCTCGGCCGTCGCGGCCTACATCTCGCCCGGAACAGAAGATCCCCTCAGCGAGGCATGGGTGAACCTGGGGACCTTCCTCGGAGCGATCTGCTTCCTCGCAGCCGCCCTACTGGTGAAGCCACAAAACCCGAGGCACCCAGCGAGCGAGGCCGAGGTTTCGGCAACTGGGGGCGTTTTGGGGGCTGACAGCTCCCAAAACGCCCCCAGTTCCTCCTGCTACCAGGTGTCGATGAACCTTCGGACTCTGTCCGACTTCGGTACCTTGGCCGCGGCGAAGGTTGAGCTGACGATCCGGCGGGTTTCGGCCGGATCGATCACGTCGTCGATCTCGAACAGCGTGGCCGCGTTCAGGGCCTTCGCGTTCTCCAGGGCCAGCTCGGTCAGGTCACGGACCGTCTTCTCGCGCTCGGCCTCGTCCTCGATCTTCTCCAGCTCCTTGCGCATACCCAGGCGCACCGCGCCCTCCAGGCCCATCGGGCCGAGTTCGGCCCCGGGCCAGGCCACCGTCAGCAGCGGCTCGTGAAGGCTGCCAGCGACCATCGCCTGCGCGCCGAGCCCGTAACCCCGGCGCAGGATCACCGAGACGAACGGCACCTCCAGCCCGGCGGCGGCGACCAGCAGGCGGGAACAGTGCCGGACCAGTCCGGTCTTCTCGGCCTCGGGGCCGACCATCATGCCCGGTGTGTCGACCAGCGACAGGATCGGCAGGCCGAAACCGTCGCATAGCTGCAGGAAACGGGCGGCCTTGTCGGCACCCTCACTGGTGATCGCCCCGGCCATGTGCATCGGGTTGTTGGCGATCACGCCGATCGCCCGGCCCTCGATGCGGATCAGGGTGGTCACCATCTCCGGCGCGAAACCGGGGCGGAGGGTGACCGCGGAATCGAGGTCGGCCAACCGTTCGATCAGCGGGTTGACGTCGTACGCCCGCCGGCGCCGCTCGGGAATCATTTCGCGCAGCACGTTCTGATCCGGCACCTCGCCCGGATCGGTGTCGCCCTGGAAGAAGGCGATCAGCTTCTTGGTCACCGCGACCGCCTCGGCCTCGTCCTTCACGGTCACGTCGACCACTCCGTTGGCCGACTGCGTCTCGATCGGGCCGACCTCGTCGGGATGGACCGCGCCGAGGCCACCGCCCTCGATCATCGCCGGGCCGCCCATACCGAGCGAGCTGTTCTCGGTCGCCACGATCAGGTCCGAACAGCCGGCGATCACCGCGTTGCCGGCGAAGCAGCGCCCATGCACGATCGAGATCCTGGGCACGATCCCCGAAAGCCTGGCCCAGAGCGCGAACGCGCGGGTATGAAGCGCGGAGACGACCGCGTAGTCGGTGTCGCCGGGACGCCCGCCGCCGCCCTCGGCGAAGAAGACGGTCGGCAGTCGCATCCGCTCGATCAGCTCGAACAGGCGGTCCTTCTTCAGATGCCCGACCGCACCCTGGGTGCCCGCGAGCACGGTGTAGTCGTAGGACAGCACCGCGCAGGAGCTCTCGTCGCCGAACAGATCGGCGTTAATCCGGGCGGTGCCGGAGATCAGCCCGTCGGCCGGGGTGCGTTCGATCAGGTCCCGCAGCTCGCGCCGCCCGCGCTGCGCGGCCACCGCGTAGCGTCCGTACTCGACCATGCTGCCCGGCTCGATCAGGTCGTCGATGTTTTCGCGGGCGGTGCGCCCACCCAGACCGTGCCGCTTCTCGACCGCCTCGGGGCGGGCCGCGTCCTCGGTCAGTTCACGCCGGCGATTCAGCTCGGCGAGGTCCTCTCTGATGTCCATTCATCCGCCTTTCAGGCGCCTGTTCGACTTGCCGGAAAGCACAAGTTCGCTGCCGGGATACGAGACGAAGATGCGCTTCGGCTTCCAGCCCCTTCTCACGGGCATGACCACCTGCGAACGCCCCATCCTGATCGGTGCGGTGGCCCGTATCTTCCGGCCCCGCCTGCCCTTGACCGACATCTGGTGGATCACCAGGCGGCCGGTCGCCAGCGGGTTGATCCGGAAGGTGGCCCGAACCTTGCGGCCCCGGACCAGGGCCGAGACGATCGACAGGCGGGCCGCCTCGGGTTCCGGCGGAGGCGGCGGTTCGGGCTCCTCGTCCAGCGGATGCTGGAGATGCTCCTTGAAGGCGGCGCCGTAGGCCGGGGTGGGGGTGCCGTCCAGGTCCTCGATCAGGGCGAAGTTGGAACAGCCCGGACCGGGATCGAGGATGGTCCCGCTCAGGTCCCACCAGGCCCAGGCCAGATAGCCGATGCCGTGACGATCGGCCCAGTCCATGTACCGGCTGATGAACGTGGCCTGGCAATCGTTCTGCCCGACCTCGGCGGTCAGCACGGGGACGTTCCGCGCCAGCGCCGCGATGACGCCGTTCCAGCATGCGTTGGTGCCGCAGGGCTTGCCCGGATAGTTGTGGAAACCGGCGATCAGCTGGCCGTCCGCCGGAGCGGCGTTCTTCCAGCCGCGCAGATCGTTGGCGTAGTCGAGCCCGCCGAGGATGATCGGCTGGGTCGCGCCGGTCGAGCGCACGGCATCGACCAGCGTCTTCATGCCCACCGTCTGGTAGGTGCTGCCGTCGATCACCGTCTCGGTGTCGGGCTGGTCCGGGGCGGTGCAGCCGCCGTGGGTCCAGCAATGCCAGGTCTGTTCGAAGGCCCACCGCTGGGCCGCCGGATCCCAGCGGGAATGCGGCTCGTTGAACAGATCGAAGATCACCGAAGGTTCGGTGCTGAACCGGGACGCGACCGAGATCCAGAAATCGTCGGAGCGATTGTCGGCCATCGGCCGCAGGCCGTCGGCGATCGTGCCCTGCCGGCCGGTCCAGTGAAGATCAAGGATCACCGCGATGCCCGCGTCTCGCAGGATGCCGACGAAGGCGGCGACCGCGTTTCGGTATCCGACCGGTGTCAGCTCGGGGCCGAACAGCTCGTTCCTGGGCTGGTCGTCGTCACCGAGCCAGCAGTCCTGGTTGAGCGGGATTCGCACCGTGTTGATCTTCCACTCGAGCATCGCCTCGGCGGTGTCCCGGGTGGCTCCCAGGTTCGAGTAGCCCCAGCCCTGCACGCAGGCGTACTCGAAGCTCGGCCAGTTGACTCCGCGCGGAATGAACTCGGTGCCGGTGCTCTGGTCGCGGATCTCGCTGCCGACCACTCTCAGGTCCGGGGCGGCGGCGGTCGCGGAGGCGCCCGTGGTCCCGAGCAGGGCGCCCGTCACCGACAGCAGCAGGAGAGCGGATTTGATCGGGCCGAGCACCGGACAATGGTATCCGGACTCGGTATGTAGTCTTCGATCTGTGAAGAACTCGCACGGAACCGTGGATGGACGACGACCCCGGCTCTAGTCCCAGGCGCACCCTGACCCGTCGGGGGGCGCTTTCCTAATGGTCGAGCTTCTGCTCGTACTCGTCTCTGCCGCGCTGATCATCGCCTGTGGTGCTTTCGTCGCGGCCGAATTCGCCTTCGTCACCGTGGACCGGTCCGCGGTCGACAAGGATGCCGAAGCGGGCGATCGCAAATCACAGGGAGTCCAGTCGGCGCTGCGCTCGCTCTCGACCCAGCTTTCGGCGGCGCAGGTCGGAATCACGGTCACCAACCTGGCGATCGGTTTCATGGCCGAACCGGCGATCGCGTCGCTGATCGACGCTCCCCTTGAGGGAATCGGCATCTCCGAGGGCGCGGTGACGGGGGTCGCGGTCGCGATCGCGTTCACCCTGGCCAACGGCCTGACCATGGTCTTCGGCGAGCTCGTGCCGAAGAACCTGGCGATCGCCCGCCCGCTCCAGACCGCCCGTGCCGTGCAGGGCTTCCAGCGCGGCTTCACCCGCGTCTTCAACCCGCTGGTCCGTGCCGCCAACAACACCGCGAACCTGATCCTGCGCCGGATGGGGATCGAACCGCAGGAGGAACTGGCCTCGGCCAGGTCCCCGGAGGAGCTCGGTTCGCTGGTCCGCCGTTCGGCCCAGCAGGGAACGCTCGAGCTGCCGACCGCGACCCTGCTGGAGAAGTCGCTCGAGTTCGGCGAGCGCCGGGCCGACGACGTGATGACCCCGAGGGTGCGGGTCGAGACTCTCTCGCCGGACGCGCCGGTGATCACGGTGATCGAGGCCGCCCGGGAAACCGGACGTTCCCGGTTCCCGGTCCTGGCCGACGGCTCCGAAAGGGTCGAGGGCATCGTGCATGTCAAGCATGCGGTCTCGGTTCCCCATGAACGGCGGCACGAGGTTCGGGTGCGGGAGGTCATGGCCGATCCGGTGCTGGTTCCCTCGACCATGGAGCTCGATCCGCTGCTGACCGAGCTGCGCAAGGTCGGGCTGCAGATCGCGGTGGTCGTCGACGAGTTCGGCAGCTTCGACGGGATCGTCACGCTCGAGGACCTGATCGAGGAGATCGTCGGCGAGGTTCGCGACGAGCACGATCCGCGCGAGGAACCGGTGCGCCTGATCGGCAAGGACATCTGGGGTCTCTCGGGGCTGCTGAGGCCGGACGAGATCGCCGACAAGACCGGGGTCCAGCTGCCCGAGGACGAGGACTACGAGACGGTCGCCGGCCTGATCACGATGGAGCTGGGCCGGGTTCCCGGTCTGGGCGACTCGGTGCGGATCGAGGCCGGCGAGGCCGGCAACGGCACCCGGTTCGAGGTGGAGCTGACCGTGCTGCGCATGGATGGTCTGCGGATCGACCGGGTTCGCCTGGAGAAGTTCGAGCCGGAGGAGCCCGAGGACGGTGAGGACCAGTGAGCCCGGTGATCGCACTGCTCATCTCGGTCTTCCTGCTGATCGCGAACGCCTTTTTCGTCGGCGCCGAGTTCGCGCTGATCTCGGCCCGCCGGTCGGTGATCGAGCCGCGCGCGGAGGAGGGCAGCCGCCTGGCCAGGATCGCGGTCGGCGCGATGGAGAACGTGACCCTGATGATGGCCGGCGCCCAGCTCGGCATCACACTCTGCACCCTGGGCCTGGGTGCTCTCGCCGAACCGGCGATCGCGCACGGCCTCGAGGTCCCGTTCGAGTCCTGGGGGCTGCCGGAGGCGATGGTCCATCCGGTCGCCCTGATCATCGCCCTGCTGACCGTCGGCTCACTGCACGTGATCCTCGGCGAGATGGTCCCGAAGAACATCGCGCTGGCCGGTCCGGAACGCTCGGCGATGGTTCTGGCCCCGCCGCTGATCGTGGTCGTCCGGGTCCTCTGGCCGGCGATCGCCCTGCTGAACGGCCTGGCGAACGTCACCCTCCGCCTGATCGGCATCCAGCCGAAGGACGAGGTCGCGAGTGCCTTCACCCGCGACGAGGTGGCCGGCCTGGTCGAGGAATCGAGACGCGAGGGTTTCCTCGACGCCCACGAGAGCCATCTGCTGGCGGGGGCGCTCGAGTTCGAGGAGCGCGACGCGAGATCGGTCCTGCTGCCGCTCGATTCGATCGAGAAGCTTCCGGTGACCGTGACCCCGGCCGAGGTCGAGGAGGTCGCCGCGCGAACCGGCTTCTCGCGCTTCCCGGTCGAGCGTGACGGCGACATGATCGGCTATCTGCACCTGAAGGACGCGCTCGAGTTCAAGGACCGCCACCGCAACCGGCCGATCGCGGAGTCTTGGGTCAGGCCGCTGCCGACCGTCAGGCTCCGCGATCCGCTGCGCTCGATCCTGGAGACGATGCAGGGCTCGGGCGCGCATCTCGCCCGGGTGATCGGCGACGACGGCCGCACTGTCGGAATGGTGGCGCTGGAGGATGTGCTGGAAGAGTTGATCGGCGAAGTCCGCGACGCGACCCAGCGCAGCAAGTCCTGATGCCCGTCCCGCCCGGGAGGTACATTGGGGACATGACCTCAGCAGACGAGCGGGTGGAGACGATCGAGCGGCTTTACGGCGGGTTCGGCGGGGGTGACCCGGACGCGATGGCCGCCTGCTATCACCCCGATGTCCATTTCTCCGACCCGGTCTTCCCGGATCTGAACGGTCCCGAGGTGATGAAGATGTGGCGGACGCTGCTCTCCAGATCCGATGATCTGGAGCTGACCCTGGGGGAGAGGGAGGCCGACGGGGACACCGGATCCGCCCACTGGACCGCCCGCTACACCTTCTCCGGCACCGGCCGCAGGGTCGTCAACGAGATCGATGCGAGGTTCCTTTTTCAGGATGGGCTGATCATCGATCACCGGGATTCCTTCGATTTCTGGAAGTGGTCCCGGATGGCGCTCGGCGCTCCGGGCCTGCTGTTGGGCTGGAGTCCGATGCTGAAGAAGAAGGTCCGGGCGCAGTCGGCCCAGCTGATCGCTTCACCGAACTGAACGGATCCGGTTCGTGATCGAGACCGAAACGGACCGTCTCATCTGTAGGCGCCCCTCGGCGACCTCTTCGGGCGACTACCGGCGGCTGTTCACGGAGCCGGAGGTCGAACAGTGGCTGAGACCACCGCCGATGAAGGGCTTCGAGCCCTCCGACTTCGAACGGATGCTGGCCCGCGACCGGTCCCATTGGCAGACCCACGGCTTCGGTCCATGGGTTCTGATCGACCGGGACACCGAGGATTTCGTGGGGCGGGCCGGGCTCAACTGGACCAGGGTGGACGGCCGGGACGAGGTCGAACTGCCGTGGGCGCTGCGGGTCCGGTTCCACGGCCGGGGCCTGGCGACCGAGGCCGCGCTCGCGGCGATCGAGACCGCGCGGGGTGTCGGCCTGTCGCGGGTGGTTTCGCTGACCCTGATCGACAACCGGGCGTCCCGGCGGGTGATGGAGAAGATCGGTCTCCGCTACAGCGGGGACGTGCCGCATGCCGGTCTCCCACATGCGCTGTACGTGCTCGAGCTCTGATTCCACCGGCCCCGGCGGCATAATCAACGGCGATGACCCTGCTCTACGTATTCGTCGCCGGTGGTCTCGGCTGCCTCGCCCGCTACGGAATCTCCTCGATGTTCCATGGTGACGCCCTCCCGTGGGCGACCTTCGGCATCAACATCGTCGGCTCGTTCCTGCTCGGCATCCTGCTGGTGGTCTCGGGTGATTGGCTGACCGATCAGACCCGCGCCGCGCTGGGTGTCGGCTTCCTCGGCGGCTTCACCACCTTCTCGACCTTCTCGGTCCAGGCTTGGGCCGACATCGAGGGCGGCGAGCCGCTGAAAGCCTTCGTCTATGTGGGGGCCTCGGTGATTTTCGGCATTGCCGCGGCGGCAGCCGGGTACTATCTGGCTCGTGCCGCCAACTGAGCCCGGCTCACCGACTGTTTGTGGCCCCCGGCCGGGGGTAACTATCGAGCATGCCACTAGCACTGCTGCTCATAGTCATCGGGATCATTCTCGCGATCTTGGTCCATTGGGGACTCGGAATCGCCTGCATCTTGATCGGACTCGTCCTGTTGATCTGGCCCGCCATCTCGGGGAGATCCGGCAAGGCACGAGTCTGATCGCAGAGTTCAGCCTCGGGCCGGGTTCGCTTTGAGCGCGAACCCGGTTTCGAGGCTGACACAGCCCGGCGGAGCCGGATTCAGGTAGCGCCGGGCCAGTACGCCGAATCTGGCGTCTGCCTCGACCCGAAGATCGCGGTGCCGACCCGCACGATGGTCGAACCCTCCTCGATCGCCACGGCGAGGTCACCGCTCATGCCCATCGAGAGCTCTTCCATCTCGACACCCTCGAGGTTCTTCTCCCTGACCTGATCCCGCAGCTCGCGCAGCAGGCGCAGGCTCGGGCGGGCCAGTTCCGGATCGTCGGTGAACAGGCCGATCGTCATCAGGCCGCGAACGCGCAGGGCATCGAAATGGCTGATCTGCTCGGCGAACTCCAGCAGCTCTTCGGGCCTGAGCCCGAACTTGCTCTCCTCACGTGAGGTGTTCACCTGAAGCAGGACGTCCCGCCGCTCGCCGTCCCGCTCCAGTTTCGACTGAAGCTTCTTGGCGAGTGATATCCGGTCGAGGGACTGGATGCAGCTGACATAGGGGACCAGGGCATTGATCTTGTTCGACTGGAGGTTGCCGATGAAGTGCCGTTCGTACTCGAGGTCCTGGAGAGCCTCGAACTTCGGCCGCACCTCTTGGACCCGGTTCTCGGCGACCAGCGTCTCTCCGGCCTCGATCGCGGTCCTGATCGGGCCCGGGCCGACCGTCTTGGTGGCCATCAGCAGGCGGACCTCCTCCGGCCGGCGGCCGGCCGCCTCACAGGCCCTGGCCATGCGGTCCCGCACGGTCGCGATGTTCGCCCTGATCGTTTCGGGGTCGAACGATTCGGTGACTTCGGGTGCCACTCGGTCTCAGTCCCGCATTTCGGAGAAGACCGCGGTCCGTTCCCCGGGGGTTCGATCGGGACGCTTCTCGTCGGCGATCACGTGGGAGACCGCGTTGATCAGGGCCAGGTGAGTGAATGCCTGCGGGAAGTTGCCGAGGTGGCGGTTGGTCGACGCCTCCAGCTCCTCGGCGAAAAGGCCGAGTGATCCGGCGGCGCTGATCAGGCGTTCGCAGAGGCGGCGGGCCTGGTCGAACTCGCCGATCTCGGACAGGGCCGAGACCATCCAGAACGAGCAGATCAGGAAGGTTCCCTCCTTGCCGTGGAGTCCGTCGTCGGTCTCCTCGGTCACGTATCGCAGGATCAATCCCTGGTCGTCGAGCCCGTCCTGGATCGCGAGGATGGTCTTCTTCAGCCGTTCGTCGTCGGGAGGCAGGAACCGGACCAGCGGCATCAGCAGGACCGAGGCGTCGAGGGCGTCGGTGTCGTAGTGCTGACGGAAGATGCCGTCGATCGCGCCCTTCTCGATGATCTCGGCCTTGAACGCGTCGGCTTTCACACGCCATCCGGCGGCCACTTTCGGATCGCCGTATCGCTCGGCCATGCGGGCGCCGCGGTCGACTGCGACCCAGATCATCAGCTTCGAGGAGACGTAATGCTGCGGCTCGCCGCGGGCCTCCCAGATTCCCTGGTCAGGTGTCGGCCAGGCCGCGATCGCGTCCTCGACCAGCTGCCTGACCAGCGCCTTCTGGGTGTCGTCGGGACCCTCGATGCCCTGGAGGGCGAGACGGTGGACGTAGATCGCGTCCAGCAGGGCGCCCCAGACATCGTGCTGATGCTGATCGAAGGCGCCGTTCCCGATCCGGACCGGCTTGGCTCCGCCGTATCCGGTTAGGTGATCGAGCGTGCTCTCGGTGAGGTCGTGCTCGCCGCCTATCCCGTACATGATCTGCAGGTCGCCGTCGGATTCTTCGGCCCGGTCCCGCACGAACCGCAGGAAGCGGGCGGCCTCCTCGTCGAAGCCGAGCGAATGCATCGACCAGAGCGCGAAGGTCGAATCGCGGATCCAGCTGAAACGGTAGTCCCAGTTGCGTTCCCCGCCCGGGGTTTCGGGCAGCGAGGTGGTCGCCGCCGCGAGCATCGCGCCGGTCGGTTCGTAGATCAGTCCTTTCAGGACCAGTGCGGAGCGCTGAAGATAGACCCGCCAGGGATGGTCCGGGAAGCTGCCCTGCACCAGCCACTCGCGCCAGTACTCCTGGGTGGTGTCGATCCGTTCCGCCGACTCGGGAGCACTGCGGGGATGGGAGTCGATGCCCTCACCCCAGGAGATCGCGCAGAAGGCCTTGTCGCCCTCCTTCAGCTTCAGCTCCCCGATGGCGGTGCCCTGCTGGTCGAGATTGAGGTTGAGGTCGGTGGCGAGCGCGAGCTTGGTCGCGCCCTCGTCGGCCTGGGCCACGGCCTCGCCGAGCTCGCCGCCGATCCAGAAAGCGTCCTCCTTGCCGTAGGCGAAGCGCGGCCGGCAGATCATCTCCAGGTCGACCTCGCCCTCGATGCACTCGGCGGTCCGGACCAGGCAGAGATCGGCCTCGTGGCGGACGCCGGCCTCGCCGTCATCACCCGAAGGGCTCCACTCGGCGATCGTGAGCGCGTCGCGGATCACGACCCAGCCCTTGTCCGTGGACCAGGTCGTCTCCAGGACCAGCGTGCCCGGTTCGTAGCGGCGGCTCAGCGGGGCCGCGACACCCTTGGGCGCGAAACGGAAATGGCCGGCGGAACGGTCGAGGATCGAACCGAACACGCTCGGGGAGTCGAACCGGGGGACACAGAGCCATTCGACCGAACCGTCGGGAGCGATCAGCGCGGACGTGTGGCAATCGGAGAGAAACCCGTAGCTTCCGATTCCCGGAAATGGCGAGAGCGACATCCCGGTCAACCTAGCATCGCCGCTGGCGACCGTCCAACGGATCGCCGCCGTCGCTACGCTGGATGGCCGTGTCACCGCCTTTCACACCGCTTTTCGCTGAACTCAGCCCCACATTCGTCGCGGGCCTCGAACTGATTCCCCTCACCGCGGCCGTCGTCTTCTATTGGCATCGCGCGATGAATCTGTCGTGGGCGGGACGGCCGGTGCCGGTCTGGCGCCAGGTCTGTTTCGGCATCGGTCTCTTCCTGGCCAGCTTCGTGCTGTTCAGCCCCTGGGGATATCTGGCCGAAGAGCTCGTGATCGCCCACATGATCGAACACCTGGTCATCGGCGACATCGCCTCGCTCTTCCTGGTCCTCGGACTGACCAGGTCGATCCTGCAGCCGATCCTCGCGCTGCCGTACATCGGCCGCCTCCAGGTGCTCGCCAACCCGTTCGTGGCCTTCCCGCTCTGGGCGATCAACCTCTTCGTCTGGCACATCCCGGCGCTCTACGACACCGCATATGGCGGCGCTCTGGTCCACGGCCTGGAGCACGGGCTCTTCCTCGCATTCGGCTGCATGATGTGGATGCCGGTCTTCGGGCCGCTGCCGACGCCCAAATGGTTCGGACCCGGCTGGAAGATCATCTACACGGTGATCGTCCGGTTCGCGGCGGCGATCCTCGGCAACATCCTGATGTGGACCCAGTTCACGCTCTACGACAACTATGCGGACGGCCAGCTGAAGTGGGGGATCTCGGCGATCCAGGACCAAAGCACGGCCGGAGTGATCATGATGGTCGAGGGCACCTTCCTCATCCTGGGCGTTCTCGCCTGGACCTACTTCGAATCGGCCAGACAGAGCATGAAAAAACAGGAGCTGATCGATCTGGCCTTCCTCGAGGGGGCCGATCTGGATGAGGCGCGCATCGAACGCGCGGTCAAGGCCGGGCATGCCGACCTGCTGGAGAAGCGCATCCGCGCGGGAGAACTGAGTGGCGATTCAGCCCGGTAGGCGTTACCTCTATCTGCTCGTGTTCGTCGTCGGTGCCTGCACCATGGGCACCGAGATCGCGGGCGCGCGCCTGCTCGCCCCCTACTTCGGGGATTCGACGATCGTGTGGGCGAACACGATCGCGGTGGTGCTGGTCGCGCTCTCGGTCGGGTACTGGCTCGGCGGCAAGTTCGCCGATCGCGATCCGCGCCTGGAGACGCTCTGCAAGGTGGTGCTCGGCGGCTCGCTGCTGATCAGCCTGGTGCCGTTCCTCGCCCGCCCGTTCCTCGGCGCGTCGGTCGACGCCTTCGACACCGTCTCGATCGGGACCTTCGCCGGATCACTGCTCGGGGTGTTGGTGCTGCTCGCGATCCCCGTGATGATCATGGGATCGGTCTCGCCCTGGGCGCTGCGGATCGCAATGGCGGACGTCGAGCACGTGGGTGAGCTGGCCGGCCGCCTCTACGCCCTTTCCACTGCCGGCTCGCTGGTCGGCACGATGATCTCGGCCCTGGTCACGATCCCGCTGCTCGGCACCCAGCGCACCTTTCTCGTCTTCGCATTGGTGGTGGCGGTGGTCGGGCTGGCCGGGCTCGGCTGGCGCTGGGCGCCGGTGCCGCTGATCGTCGCCGGGGCGATGCTGATCCCGGTCGGCACGATCAAGGCGGCGGGTGACGGCAAGGTGCTGTTCGAGGCCGAGACCACGCATCAGTACGCGCGGGTGATCGAGGACGACGACGGTGAGCGGACCCTGGAGCTGAACGAAGGCCAGGCGGTCCACTCGATCTACCGACCGGGCACCTATCTGGTCGGCGGGTACTGGGACGAGAACCTGGTGCTTCCGTTTGTGTCCGGCACGGGGGAAAAGCCTCCTGGCCGGGTCGCGATCCTCGGCAGCGCGGCGGGCACGGTCGCCCGCGCGTACGGCCATTTCTTCCCGGAAACCAAGGTGGACGCGGTCGAGATCGACGGTGAGCTGACCGAACTCGGGTACCGCTACTTCGATCTCGACAACCCCAACATGGAGGTTTTCGACGAGGACGCGCGGCCATGGCTGCGCCAGGCCGATCCGGTCTACGACACGATCATGGTCGACGCCTACCGCCAGCCGTACATCCCGTTCTACCTGGCCACCACCGAGTTCTTCGATCTGGTTCGCGAGCGCCTGAAGCCGGGCGGGACGCTGCTGATCAACGTCGGCCATCCCGAAGGCAACGATGATCTGGAACGGACCCTGAGCACCACCGTGGCAGAGTCGCTGCCGAGCATCCTGCGGGATCCGGTCAACGACACGAACACGATGCTGGTCGCCTCCGAGGCGCCGATCTCTGCCGCGAACCTGCGCGAAGCCGCTCCCGATCTGCCCGCTCCGTTGCCTCTGCTGGCGAAAGAGACCGCGGCCCGCCTGGAGCCGGCCCTGACAGGTGGGGACGTGTGGACCGACGACAAGGCACCGGTCGAGTGGCTGGTCGATCTCTCGCTGCTCGGTTTCGCCAATGAGTGACGGACGGCCGTGAAGCGGACGCCGTTCAGGGCGTGGCTGGTGACCGGCCCGGTCGGGCGTTTCGTCGGCTTCTTCCTCGACTTCGGCAAGGCGGTCTGGACCCTCTGGAAAGCCAAGCGCCAGCAGTAGTTCGGGACGCAAACTCGCTAGTGTCAGAGCCATCTTGAAGACGACTGTTGAAGAACTTGAGAATTCCCGTGTGCGCGTCGAGGCCGAGGTCCCGGCCGAAGACGTAGCCGTTCAGACCCAGCGCGCCGCCCGCGGCCTCGCGCGTGAGATGCGACTTCCCGGTTTCCGCAAGGGCAAGGCGCCGCCCTCGCTCGTGATCCAGCGCCTCGGTTTCGAGTCCGTTTTCGAACAGGCCCTGCGTGACGCGCTCCCCGAGTGGTACCAGGCGGCCGTGTACGACTCCGGCGTCGTTCCGATCGGCGATCCCGAGGTCGAGGTCACGAGCGCCCCGACCGCCGAAGGCGAGCCGGTCGAGTTCAAGTTCGAAGTCGGCGTGCGGCCCAAGGCCGAATTGGGCGAGTACCTCGGCCTCGATGTCGAGAAGCCCGACACGGTCGCTCCCGATGACGTGATCGAGCGTGAGCTCGAGCGTCTCGCCGAGGGCATGGCCAGCCTCGACACGGTCGAGCGTGCGGCCGAGGACGGCGACCACGTGCTGGTCGATTTCGTCGGCAGCCTCGACGGAGTCGAGTTCGAGGGCGGAGCCGCCAACGACCACATCATCGAGATCGGCAGCGGTCAGCTGATCGACGATTTCGAGGAGCAGATCATCGGTGCCAAGGCCGGTGACGAGGTCGAGGTCAAGGTCACCTTCCCCGAGGAATACGGAGCCGCCGAGCTCGCCGGGCAGGACGCGGTCTTCGCGGTCACCGTCAAGGAGGTCCGCGAGAAGAAGCAGCCCGAGCTGAACGACGATTTCGCCGCCGAGGCATCCGAGTTCGACACGATCGAGGAACTGAAGAAGGACATCGGCGAGAAGATGTCCGAGCAGGCCGAGGTCAGAGCCGAACAGGACTTCCGGATCGCCGCGGTCGACGCCGCGGTCGAGAACGCCACGGTCGATCTGCCCGACGAGATCAAGAAGGCCCGTGGTCAGGAGCGCTGGGACCGGGTCGAACGGCAGATGGCCCAGCAGGGCATGAACCCCGACACCTACCTGCAGATGCAGGGCAAGACCCGCGACGAGATCATCGACGAGTCACTGCCCGACGCCGAGCGGGAGATCAAGCGGGAGGCCGTGCTGGTCGCGGTCGCCGATGCCGAGGGCGTCGAGGTGAGCGACGCCGAGCTCGAAGAGGAGCTCGAGCACATGGCGAGCCACGAGCGGACCACCGCCGCGAAGCTGCTGGAGCGCCTGAAGCGCGACGGCCGCCACGAGATGATCGCCGCGGACATCCGCGTGCGCAAGGCGATCGACGCGATCGCCGAGTCGGCGAAGGCCGTTCCGATGTCGGCCGAGGACGCAAAAGAGAAGCTCTGGGACCACCACGGTCATACCCACTAGGGCGGCGCCGCGTCCGGCGGTTGGGCCTCCGGCCCAACCGCCTTCTCGCGCCGCTTGGGGCAGATTGACCCAATCCCGGTTTCACCGGGGTGGGTGGCCCGACGACGCCCTTCTATAAACTCGCCGCAATGAGTCCACTTGTCCCCATGGTCGTCGAGCAGACCTCGCGCGGTGAGCGTTCGTTCGACATATATTCCCGGCTCCTCAACGAGCGAATCATCTTCCTTGGCACCGGTGTCAGCGAGGACATCGCCAACCTGATCGTGGCGCAGCTGCTGCACCTCGAGTCAGAGGATCCGGACAAGGACATCAGCCTCTACATCAACTCGCCCGGCGGTTCGGTCTATGCCGGACTGGCGATCTACGACACGATGCAGTTCATCAAGCCCGACGTCCAGACGATCTGCGTCGGCATCGCGATGAGCATGGGCGCCCTGCTGCTCTCGGGCGGCGCGGCCGGCAAGCGCATGTCACTCCCGAACTCGAAGATCCTGATCCATCAGGTCTCATCCGGATTCTCCGGTCAGGCGACCGACATCGAGATCCACGCCAAGGAGATCATCGACACCCGCAGCCGCCTCGACAAGATCCTCGCCCACCACACGGGCCAGGACCTGGAGAAGGTCACGCACGACACCGAGCGCGACTACTTCATGAGCTCCGAGGAAGCCAAGGAGTACGGCATCGTCGACCGGGTCATCGACAAGCACTGATCCGGTTTCGAGCATGATTTTTCGCAGTCTCACGGCCACCTTCTCGGTGGCCGTTCTGCTTTTCGGGCTCGGTGCGGCGAACACGGCCGCGGCGCCGGATCCCGGGACTCCGGACCCGGCGGGCCCGCTCGGCTTCAAACTGGTGCGGGGCACGGTGGTGCCGAAAGAGGCCGTCCCCGAATCGGTCGATCCGCAGCGGATCGTGTTCCGCTTCCGGGCATCGCGTCCGGTGGAGCTCTCGATCCGGATCGTCAAGCTCGGAGAGGGCCGCACGGTCCGGCGGTTCCGGACCGGGCCCCGGCGGCCCGGCCGCTGGCAGCGACAGGCCTGGGACGGGCTGGACGGGAAAGGCAGGCTGGTCGGTGCCGGAAAGTACCGCGTGCTGGTCGGCCCGGCGGGCGGCCCGCTGCGCAGGCTCTCGCGCCTGCGGCTCCACCGGTACCGGTTCCCGATCGCGGGTCCGCACGGCACCCGTGGCGCGGTCGGCGAGTTCGGCGCGGACCGGGTCGACAACCGGACCCACGAAGGTTTCGACGCGACCGGTGCCTGCGGCACGCCCCTGGTCGCGATGCGCGCCGGCATCGTGCTGAAGAGTGCCTACGACCCCGAGCTGAAGGGCAACTACGTGGTCTACAAGGGGCGGAGCGAACGGCGGGTCTACCTCTACGCGCACATGGAGCGCCCCGCGCCCGTACGGGTCGGTCAGAAGATCAGGGCGGGGAGGAGGCTCGGCACGATCGGACAGACCGGCAACGCCGCCGGAACCCCCTGCCACCTTCACATCGAGATGCGCTCCCGGGGAAGGCTGCTCAACCCGGAGCCGGTGCTGAACGGGGCCCTGAACCCATAGGCGTCACGATCACGGGGCGGGGGACCCGGAGGCGACGTGGCTTGAAGCGGCTCTCGAACTTCCGGAAGAGCTTCTGCTGCTTCGCGACCGCGGCCTTCTTCTGGGCGGGGGCCATGAAGGAACAGCGCAGGCCGGTCTGGGCGAAGCGCTTGATCTGCCGGTAGCCGAAGCCCTGGACCCGCACCGCGCGCGCGTACTGGTCGGTCAGATCGGTCCGGGAGACTCCTTCGTCATCGGTTGAGAGCGTCACCCTGACACCCGCCCTGACATAGTCACCGACCGGGTGGCGCCTGCCCTCGAGTCCGAGGATCTGGGCGTTCGAAGTCAGGTTGATCTCCAGACAGACGTTCCTTCGCTTGATGTCGTTGAGCAGCCCCTGAGGGTTGCGCTCCCACTTCAGGTCGGCGCCATGGCCGATCCGGTCGGCACCGGCGACGTTGACCGCGTCGCGGACATGGAACCGCAGATCCTCCGGCGGCACCAGGCCGGGAACGAGCTCGCCGGCATGCAGAGTGACCCTGCCGTCAGGGTAGATCGCCTTCAGGAAGCGGATCATCCGCATGTGGAGCTTGTAGTAGGTGGTGGAGAGCGACGAATCCTCGGGCTGGACCATGTTCATGCCGGCCCAGCTCGGATTCGCGGCCATCAGCTCGAAGCCGAACAGCAGCTGTGCGAAGACCACCGCTGGCTGCTGGTTCCGCAGGACCTGGACATCGAAATTCACCGCGACATCGCAACCGGGCTGGCGGTTGGGACCGTCGCAATCGAGCAGCTGCCGTTGACGGGTGATCGCCGAGGAGGCGGTCAGGCCCGCGGCCGGGATCGCGTTCAGCAGTCCCGCATCGAGCATCTGCTGTCGCATCACCGCGAAATCGGGGTTGTAGCCCACCTGATTGGCGATCGCCGAGGTCGCGCCGAACTGCGGTGTGATCAGGGGTTCGACGTACTGGACGCTCTGGCGGCCGGCGCGGTTGGTCACCTCGGCCAGGCCATCGCCCGTGCGGCCGCTGAAGGCACCGCCGAACAGGTCGAAGGTCGCGAAGAAGTGGTCATGCCCAGATTCCGGGCCGGGAATGAAGTTGCGCATCGACCAGGCGGCAACGATGTCGTCGTAGAGCCGAGTGTCGGTCAACGCATCGGCAATCGGCCTCTGATCCGCGGTACAGGGCGGGAAGGAGGAGATCAGGGTGACCGGGTCGACACACTTGCCGTCTTCGGCGGCCCAGCGGATCATCGACTCGGCGTAGACCGCCCCCGAAAGGTGGGTGTGGAGATCGGTGCCCTTCGGCATGTCCCAGAGGAAATCCCGCAGTTTCGATGGCTCATAGGCGATGCGGTTCAGGCGCTGGGCGGCGCCTCTCTCGTCGGCGTTCGCCGACGAGCCGAGCATGCCGAAGCCGACCGCCGCGAAAAGCAGCAGCAGCATGAGGATCTTGGGGACGGGTCTGGTCATGCTTTCTCCTTCGCGATCAGACTGCGGGCGCAGTCGGCGATCGTATCTTCGATCGGCCGGGGTTCCCAGCCGAGGACGGTCTTGGCTTTCTCGGCCGAGTACGTGGCCTTCTTGCCGATGTCACCGACGATCGAGCGCACACTCGGATCGAACAGGCCCATCAGACGGATCAGCGGCTTGGGCACCACCCGCCCGGGCGCCTTGGCGGCCTCCCTCGGCAATCTCTCCCGCAGGATCGCGGCGACCTCGGAGAGCCACAGGAAGGGGCCGGACGCGATGAAACGCTCACCACCGGCGGCGGGATCGCTCATCGCCCGGATCTGAAGATCGGCGACATCGCGAACGTCGACGAAACCGAAACCGAGCCGTGGGACTCCCGGCATGCCCTTCAGCATCCGCTGGATGATCTGCAGCGAGAAGGAGAACTCGTCGCCCTGGACCGGACCGAGGATCGCGCTCGGATTGACCACCGCGAGACGGTCGGAAGCCCCGTTCTGCGCGGCCAGGTCCCATGCGGCGCGCTCGGCGATCGTCTTCGAGCGGGCATAGGGCGTGAGGCCGGGCATGTCCGGGTCGGTCCAGTCGGCCTCGGTGTAGGGCTCGGGATGGGGCTCCTCGCCGCCGTTCCTGACCGCGGCGCTGGAAGAGGTCAGCACCACCCGCCTGACATCCGAGGCGAGGGCCGCCCCGAGGACGCGCAGCGCGCCGTCGCGAGCCGGGACGATCAGCTCGTCCGGGTCCCTGGGCTGGGATTCCGGGAACGGCGAGGCGACATGGAGCACGAACTCACAGCCGGAGACCGCATCGGTCCAGCCCGCGTCGTCGTTCAGGTCCGCCTCGAAGAAGCTCAGCCGGGAGGAATCCTCAGGGCCGGCCGCGAGCCGTTCCCTGACCTCGGTCTCGCGGGACCTGTCGCGAATGGTCGTTCTCACCTCGTGGCCGCGTGCGAGCAGCTCGGTCACACACCATCCCCCGAGAAAACCCGAACCGCCGGTCACCAGAACGGTGCTCCTACTGTTCATCGTTTGGCCGGACACGGGAAGAGCGTAAGCGTTCAGTCCGGCGTCCGTGGCAGCTCGATCTCGATCCGCGGGTCGAGATCCGCCAGGCCGGTGAAGATCGAGCCCGGGTCGAGGACCTGATCGCTCTGATGGACACCGGACGGGAGAGCGCCCTCGATCAGCGGCAGAACCATCAGGTAGGTCGCCATCGCGGTCAGTCTCGACTGTCCGTGCGAGTGGAACGAGGCCCTGGTCTCGGTCCCGTCGGGGCGGGTCGCGACCATGATCGCGCCACACTCGTCGTTGCCCTTCGCCTCGCGGCTGAGCGCCCAGAGAAGAGCCCTGCGTGACCTCGGGCGGCGGGTCAGCTCCGAGGCACCGGCCATCGTCGCCGCCCGCATCAGCCGCGCGGCCGCCGGAGGCATCGTCGCCATCCAGCAGCTGACCGTCGGCAGCGACAGCGTGCGGGCCAGGGTTCGCTGCTCCGGGAAATCGAAGCGGGCACCGAAGATCCCGCCGCGGCGTCCCGGCAGCTCGACCGTTTTCGTCTCGCGCTGCGCCCTGACCCGCCGCCTCCGGCCGTTCTCGACGATCTCGAACTCGGAATCGAGATTGTCCAGGGTCCACTCGAGCGCGGCCAGGCCATGATCGTCCCCGGAACCGAGCAGGATGAAGATGTCGAGCATGGCGATGGGAGCATTGCCGGACACGAGCTCGGCGGCGAGCAGGTTGGTCAGGCCCGGGGACATGCCGACCCCGATCAGACCGGAGGTGCCGTTGCGCTTCGCCTTCATGTCCAGGCCCTCGAGCATCTCCAGCACCGGGCCCTTGGCCGAGATGTCCACGTAATCGATCCCCTTCGAAAAGCAGTCCGCGGCGAAAGAGGGATCCTGCCAATCGAGGCACATGATCACCGCGGAGCTGTTCTCCGGGGCGAGCCCGCGACTCACGTCCAGAGCGATACCGGAAGCTCCGTGGCCGATCTCGGCGGCCGCGGCCTCCGCCGAAACGAGACTGCGGCCGGCGAGCAGGATCCGTCCCGGATAGGCGGGAGCGAGCAGCCGGGCGAGCTCGATTCCCACATGGCCATAGCCACCGACGATGCAGATCCTGTCCCCACCCGGTATTTCCGCCCGTTTCATGTAACCGGAGAGGATAGGGTCGGCCCAGAGGCAGTGATTTCCGGCCGATCGGCCGACCAGTCAACCAGGAGGAGCCAAAATGAACGCAAGCGGTGCAACCGGTCATCTCGACGTCGGCGGGGTCTTCGACGCCACGGCCGAGATCTACAAGCGGTGCTTCGGCACGGTCTGGATCGTCGCCCTGATCCTGCTGATCCCGTCCGCCATCATCCAGGCGCTGGTCGGAGACCTCATCTTCGGGCTGATCGGATCCCTGGTCAGCATCGCCGCCTCCGCCTGGCTGGCCGGTTCGGTCGTCCGTATCGTCCAGGACGTCGAGACCGACGGCACGGTCGACATGTCGGTCGGCGAGCTGCTCGGTTCGGTCTGGCCCCGCCTGATCCCGATCATCCTGCTCCAGATCGTGGTCGGCATCCTCACCGCGATCGGTTTCTTTCTGCTGATCATTCCCGGAGTGATCCTCACCCTGATGTGGGTCGTCTCACTGCCCGCCCTGATCGTCGAAGAAGGCGGCGTCTTCGACTCGATGTCCCGCAGCTCCGACCTGACCCGCGACAACCGCATGCGCATCCTCTGGATCGGCATAATGATCCTCGCCGCCTACATCGTCATCGCGTTGGTCGGCGCAGTCCTCGTGGCCGCCGTTCCGGTACTCGGAGTGATCCTCCTGATCATCCTCGGAGTCCTGCTCTACCCATACATCGCGATCATCTCGACAGTTCTCTACTACCGCCTCCGCGACCTGAAGGAAGGTGTGGTCATGGAGGTCGAGGAGACGTTCGTGGTAGAGGAAGAACCACCACCCGCTGTGTAGGGCTGTTGCCTTAGTTTCGGCTGAAGTGTCGAAAGGGCCGCCCCGGTGGGGCGGCCCTTTTCTTTATTTGGGACGGTGGGCGAGCGGCGCCCGGGGCGCTCCTATGCACGCCTGGCTTCGTCTGTCGCTCACCGGGCTCGCTCATTGTCATGGGACAAATCGCTTCGCCGGGTCGCTCCGGTCCTCGCCAGGCGAGCCTAGGAGCGCCCCGTGCACCACTCTTAGGTGGAGTTGAACAGCCGAGTCTCGGGGGCAAGGTTGAGTTCGGGCCGGGGTGGTGTCTCGGGCACTGGGGAGGCGTCTCGGGCGCTCGGGTTGGGCTGTGGGTGGAGTTGGATCGGGGCAGATGGTCTGGGCGACAGAGGTTGGTTGTGAACGGTGCCCTGGCAACGATCGTGGATCAAGTTGGTGGGAGGGTGTTTGTAGGTGCGTGGTGTCTCGGGTGGCGGTGGTTGGCTGGTGGTGTCTCGGCTTGCCGGTGGTTGGTGGTGTCTCGGCTGGCGGGTGGTTGGGGTGGAGACGTTTTCCGGCCGTATCGGCTGGAAAACGTCTCCACCCCTGCGTGTGTGGCTCCGGGCGCCGGTTCGGTATGGGGCGTTTACGGCAGAGGGTCGGGTGCCGGGTCGCTTCGCTCCGCGCTGCGCGCGTGGGGGTTCTTTGGTTCTGGGGGTGTTTTGGGTGCTGAC
>DATJUB010000009.1:0-23372 GCA_035502775.1 Solirubrobacterales bacterium
GCACGCATATAGCGTGCTGATCGTCTCCACCCCTGGCTTTTCGGTCGCTGATCTGAAGGCGAGTATTCTTCGTTGATGAACGGGACCATCGCCACCTTCGAGGACGCCCGGAAGTACGGGAAAACCCTTCGGTCGCAGATCAAGCGCTCGGATCATGCGAGATTCCTGGCCGGTGAGCGTGACCCGGTGGCGATCATCGAGGAGCAGAACCTCTCCCGCCTTCAGGAACTGATCCCGGTCCGGATCGGCCGCATGCTTCAGTCGAAGTTCGCCTACTACCGGGGGACCGCGGCGACGATGGCCCACGATCTCTCCGACGAACCGCGCACCGGGATCCAGATCATCACCTGCGGCGACGCGCACGTGGCCAACTTCGGCCTGTTCGCGGCCCCCGATCGCCGGGTGCTGCTCGATCTCAACGATTTCGACGAGTCGGGCCCCGGTCCCTGGGAATGGGACGTCAAGCGCCTGGTCGCCTCGGTGGAGGTCGGTTTCAGGCATCGGGGATTCTCCGCCGAGTCGGCCCGGCGGGCCTGCCTTTCGGCTGCCCGCTCGTACCGGGAGACGCTGGCAGAGCTGGCCGAGATGAGTGCCCTGGACCGGTACTACTACCGGGCCGAGATCGAGACCTACCAGGATCTGGCGGCCAACCCGGAAGGCGCCGAGCTGATCCGAAAGACCGTCAAGAAGGCCAGGAAACGCACCTCGGAGCGGGTCCTCGGCAAGATCGTCACGACCCTCGACGACGGTGAGCTGCAGATCGCGGACCAGCCGCCGATCCTCCGTCACATCGGCGATCTCGTCCCGCGGGAGGAGGTGCAGAGGGTGGTCGACAAGTACCGCGAGACGCTGCGTCCCGACATCGCCCTGCTGCTCTCCAAGTTCCGGCTGGTCGACTACGCCCTCCGGGTCGTCGGGGTCGGCAGCGTCGGGACCAGGTGTTTCATCATCCTGCTGGTCGGCCCGCAGGGTGAGCCGGTCTTCATCCAGCTGAAGGAGGCCCAGCGGTCCGTGCTCGAGACCTGGGGCAAGATCCCTCCGGTCCCGCTGACCGGGCTGGGCGACCGCGACGCGAAGAAGCAGGGGTACCGGGTCGTCTCCAGCCAGCAGGTGCTGCAGGCCGCCTCCGATCCCTTCCTCGGCTGGGTGAGCGGGGTGCGTGGCGTCGACTACTACGGACGCCAGTTCCGTGACATGAAGGGTTCGGTGGATCTCGAGACTCTGACCGAGGCTCAGTTCGAGCGATACGGAACGGTCTGCGCACGGCTGCTGGCGCGGGCCCACAGCCAAAGCCCCGGCTGGGCCGCGATCCTCGGATATCTCGGAGGATCAGATGTCTTCGACCGGGCGGTCGCGACCTGGTGTCACGATTACGCCGATCAGGCTGAACGGGACTTCGAGGCCCTGGAGGCGGCGGTCAAGTCCGGCCGCCTGCCCTGCGAGGCCGGCGTCTGAAAAAAGGATCAGGATCGCTTCGCTTCGCTGTGCGATCCTGATCGCGAAATCACGCCGAGTGAGTGGGCGTGCCGGCTATCCGCTCACGGGTCTGGCGAGCAGCATCGCGCTCTCGACGCAGGATTCGACCACGCGCTCGGCATCGATCGGGAACAGCTCGGGGATTCCCGGTGCCGGCTGGCGGACTCCGACCCCGAGCCGTGACAGGTGCATCGCGCCGAGCACCTGGGTCCAGAGCAGATTGGCCAGATAGTCGGGATCTTCGATCTCGAACCGACCCGCGTCCCTGCCCTCGTGGAGGGTGGCGGCCACGGTCGCCACACAGCGGGACATGCCCTGGCCGAGCCGCAGGTAGTAGGCGTCCGAGACGATCTCGCGGAGTCCTTCCGGGGGCTGTTTCATCAGCGACAGCGCACAGTCGAGGAAGGCCGGATAGCGCACGCAGAAGCGGGCGTAGGCGCGGGCTCCGCGTTCCAACTGAGCCTCGGGGTCGCCGCCCCGGGACCGGGCGTCCTCGAGCTCGTGCGCCAGTTCCGTCAGGTAATCGGACACGGTGACCACGAAAAGCTCCTCCTTCGAGGAGAACTGGCGATAGATCAGTCCCCGGGCGATGCCCGCTTCCTTGGCGATCGCCTCGATCGGGGCCTCCTGCACTCCGCGCTCGTCGAACAGGCGGCGGGTGACCGCGATCAGTTCCCGTTCCCGCGATTTCCTCAGATCCGCGCCACGGACCGGAGTTGGAGCTGGCTTGGCCATGCCCCAATGCTAGCTGGTCAATGTGACATGTGAACAGAAGTTTGACAAACGTTCTCAAATCGTCATAGTTCCGTCCATGGCAGAGAGAGGAGCCCTTCCCAACGTTTCGAAGCACCGCCGCCGAGCCCTGGAAGCGGTCAGCACGTTCTTCACGCCACTGCTGCCCGACGACTATCTGGAGCTGATCAATCCGCTCTGGTCCACCCAGGAACTGCGTGGCCGGATCGAGCGGATCCATCCCGAAGCGGACGGTGCCGTGACCGTGGTGATCAAGCCCGGCCACAAGTGGGGCGGACACCGCCCCGGCCAGTACCTGCGGATCGGCGTCGTCGTCGACGGCATCCACCATTGGCGGGCATACTCGCTGACCTCCGACGCCGAACGTCCCGACGGATGCATCGCGATCACCCCCAAGCTGGTCGAATCCGGCAAGGTCTCGCCCTGGCTCACCAAGGTCGCGAAGCCCGGTGAGATCGTGAGGCTCGGCGGGGTCGAAGGTACCTTCACCCTGCCGGAACCCGCGCCACCGCGGCTGCTCTTCATCACCGCCGGCAGCGGCATCACCCCGATCATGAGCATGCTGCGAAGCATCGAACGCGGCGGTCGCCCGACCGATGTGAGGCACGTCCACTCGGCCCGCGACCGCGACCAGGTGATCTTCGGCGACGAACTTCACACGCTCGCCGCGAAACGTCCCTGGCTCGACCTCCACATCCAAGAGACCGGCTCCGAGGGCCGCCTCACGGCGGGACACCTGGACGAACTCTGCCCCGATTGGCGTGAGCGCCGGACCTTCGCCTCGGGGCCGGGGGAGATGCTAGATGACCTGGTCCTTCACTGGAAGGAAAACGGAATCCCCGAACGACTCGAGCTGGAACGGTTCCAGCCCGTGATCGGCGGCGATCCGGGAATCGGCGCGGGCGGCAGCGTCACCTTCACCAAGAGTGGAGTCACGGCCGAATGCGAAGCCGGCAAGCCGATCCTGGTGGCCGGAGAGGAAGCCGGTGCCGACCTGCCCTACGGCTGCCGGATGGGCATCTGCCGGACCTGCGTCGGCACCCTCCGCTCGGGCCGCCTGCGGGATCTCCGCACGGGCGAGGTGCACGGCGGCGAGGGCGAGATCGTCCGCACCTGCGTCAACGCCCCCGAGGGTCCCGTCGAAATCAAACTTTGAACATGAACTTGAACCAGAGGAAGAGAGCCGAACCATGAACCCAGCCACCGCGACGATTCCCGATCCGCCGGCCGGCGGAGCGGACCAGATCCGCAGTCCCCTGGCCCACCTCAGTGAGACGCAGCTGGAGGAACTCGCCAAGGAGTTCGACGCGATCCACGACGAGGTCTACGCGGACCTCGGGGCCCGCGACCGCAAGTACATCCAGAGCATGATCGAACTGCACCGCCGCTTGGCCGTGATGAGCCGTCTGCTCCTGCTCGCCTCTCCCAACCGCGCCGCCTGGGTCGCCGGCACCGCGACCAACTCGGCAGCCAAGATCCTCGAGAACATGGAGATCGGCCACAACGTCCTGCACGGGCAGTGGGACTGGATGAACGATCCCCAGATCCACTCGACCACCTGGGACTGGGACACCGCCTCCACCGCCGAGGCCTGGAAGCACTCCCACAACTACGTCCACCACACCTACACCAACATCCTCGGCAAGGACAAGGATCTCGGCTACGAGATCATGCGCATCGACCCGGACCAGCGATGGCATCCCGTCTACCTGGCCCAGCCGATCTACAACATCATCCTGATGGCCTTCTTCGAGTGGGGCGTCGCCACCCACGATCTCGATTTCGAAGCGATCCGCAAGGGTGAGAAATCGAAGGAGCAGGTCAAGGAGGAGGTCAAGGACATCCTCGGCAAGGCCCGTGACCAGATCCTCAAGGACTATGTCGCCTGGCCCGCCGTCTCCGGTCTGGCCGGGGCCGCGGCGAGCGTCGCGGTCAGTGCGGCCACGGGCCGGTTCCGGAGGAGGAAGGAGCGGCGGAAGGCGATCGACGACGCGCTCACCGCCGCCAAGCGCGGCTTCAAGTCCACCGCGTCAGCCAACTTCACGGCCAACATCGTCCGTAACTTCTGGTCGAACGCGATCATCTTCTGCGGCCACTTCCCGGATCAGACCTATGTCTTCTCACAGAAGGAAGTCGAGAACGAGTCACGGGGAGCCTGGTACGT
Source organism: Solirubrobacterales bacterium (assembly GCA_035502775.1). Lineage (GTDB taxonomy): Bacteria > Actinomycetota > Thermoleophilia > Solirubrobacterales > 70-9 > 67-14. The sequence continues at coordinate 4,394 of DATJUB010000009.1, forward strand.
GCGCCAGCTCGCCGGTGCGGCCAACATCGATGGCGGACCGCTGTTCCACGTGGCCAGCGGCAACCTCAGCTACCAGGTGGAGCATCACCTCTATCCCGACATGCCGAGCACCCGCTACGCCGAGATCGCACCGCGGGTGAAGGACATCTGCGAACGCTACGGCCTGCCGTACAACACGGGTCCGTTCCTGCAGCAATGGACCATGGTCCAGCGCACGATCCTCCGCCTGGCCTTCCCCGGCGGCAGGCACAGGCCGAAGCCGGCTCCCTACATGCCTGAGGAATAGCCCGAAGAGGGCCTCGCCGGAGCGAGGCCCTCTATTCTCGATCGGATTGGGATCAGTTGACGCCGCAGGATCTAAAGCCGTATGCCTTTGCGTCGGCATAGATATCGACGAAGGGATCCTTGTTCAGTGACGATTCCGGATCTTCCTTGACCTCCGCGATCGCCGTGTCCAAGCGATCATAGATTCCGTTTACGGTGTCGGCATCGCCTTCCGGAGGTGTCAGCTCCCGCAGATCGGAAAGCTGCGTTTCCAGGGTGGGAACTATCTCTTCGGATACGAAGGAGGTCACTTCTTCCTTGGTCGGCTGCTCGTTGCCGAAAGCAGTCTTGACGGCGGCATCATTCTCCTTGTCGGCCTCGGTGCAGATCGCATCCGCCTGGGCGATGTACTCGGCGGTGGTTACATCATCACCGGAATCGTCGTCACTGCCGCCACAGGCGGCGATCGTGAATGCGGACAGCGCGATCAAGGCGATCAGCGCGAATAGAACTCTCGGACTCTTTCTCATCGGATCACTTCCCTTCATAGGTTGCGTTTCCCGGACCCTCTTCGAGGAAAGTACGTACCGCTCCTCGCAGGTCTTCGGTTTCGAACAGGTCTGCCGCGTCTCGACGGGTGACTCTATCGGCAGCCGGGACACCGCCCTCGACATAGGCCCGCAGGATCCGCTTGGTCATGGCGTGGGCACGGGTCGGACCGTTGGCCAGACGGATCGCGAGCCGCTCGGCGTGCTCTCGCAGATCCTGGTCGGCGACCACCTCGTTGACCACGTTCCAGCGTTCGAGCGTGGCCGCGTCGAACAGGTCGCCGGTCATCACCAACTGCCGGGCACGACCCGAACCCGCCCGTTCCGCCAGGCGCTGTGGGCCGCCCATCGAAGGGGTCAGGCCGACCACGATCTCGACCAGACCGAACTTGGCCGACTCTCCGGCGATGATGAGATCGCAGGCGAGCGAGAGTTCGAAGGCCGCGGTGAGCGTGAGGCCGTGGGCCGCGAAGAGAACCGGCAGCGGCAGTGCCTCGATCCGATCCACCAGGCCGAGCAGATCGCTCCACAGGGCCGATCCCTGCGCGGCGGTCAGGCCCTCGAACTCCTGGACGTTGACTCCGCCGGAGACCACCTTGCCGTCGGCCCGGATCAGCAGGGCACGGGGCGGATCCGCCCGCACTTCCTCCACGGCCAGCTTCAGCTCGGAGATCAGGCGGGCGTCGAAAAGGTTGAGCGGCGGACTGTCGATCGTGAGGATCGCCAGCGGACCTTCTCTGGTCAGTCGAATGAGTTCCATCCGACGAAGCTACCGCTCAGGAAGGGGCCATGCTCTCGATCAGGCGGCGAAGCCCGATCCCGAAAAGCTCGATGTCCCGCTCGGGATCGACCATCGAGATGTCCATCACCCCGTCGATCGCCTCCCGGGTCTCGGCCGATGAGAACTGGGCCGCCCCCGGATCGACCTCGGAACGGAACCGCTCCAGCCGGCCGGCCTCGACCGAACTGATGTCGAGCTCCGCGTTGGCGGCGAGGCGGCTCGCGGCGAAGAGCGAGTTGCCGAAGGTGTAGGACGCGTAGGCATGGAAGGCCTCGGCCGCATCCGTTCCGTAGAGCCCGAACCGCTCGAACACATTGGCCATGATCGCCAGTGTGCCGGCCGAAAGCTCATCCGACTGGGGTGTGGCGGTCAGGTAGGGGGCGATCGCGTAGTGGCGGGAGAAGACTCGCCTCGTGACGAATGCGGTCACCATCAGGAACTCGACCGGATCGGCGTCGAAGGGGTTGCCGACCTCTTCGAAGGACTCGGCGAGGATCTCGTGCCACACGAGCTCGACCGCGGCGTGGACGATCTCTGCCCTCGAGTCGAAGTGGTGATAGATGGCCGACGGCGTCACGCCGAGGACCTTCGCCAACTGGCGGATGCTCGGATCATGGCCCTCGTCGAAGAGTCGCAGCGTTTCCACGGCGATCTCTGAGCGGTCCAGATGGGTGGTGCGTCCTTCGGCTAGTCGTGTCACGTATTCGTCTCCCTGATCTCACTACCAACCACGGTTGATTTCGAAACCTGCGCGGAGGATACGCCAGGTCTCCATGTCCAGCTTACTGATGCCGATCGGGCCTTCCGTCGGGCATATGGCTCTCGGGCGGCGATAGGTCCGGGCCCGGCGGTGCCGGAACTCGAGCCCGCCGACCATATCCGTTCGCGAGCCCCAACCCCCGAAGTCAGGGGGGTGACCCCCCATGAGGATCTCCCCCGCCCATCCCAGACTGGTCCCGCATCCGAAATCGCCGGTCACCACTCGACGGGGCCGCAGCAAACGAGAGGGATCCAACAAGTGTTTTCCGTTTCCGACATTCGTCTTCAACCCGAGAGCCTCCGCCGATGGTCCGTGCCGGGTCTTCTGATCGCTCTGCTCGCCGCGATCCTGATCCTCGCGCCGCGTGCGGAAGCCGCGGACCCGCCCGTATACGTCTCCTCCTTCGGCGACGCCGCCCTGTTCGATTCCGTGGGGGATATCGCGGCCGACGCCAACGGGCACCTCTACGTGCTCGATGTCGCCAAGAGCCGGGTCCAGAAGTTCACGCTCGATGGCCAGCTCCTGGACGAATGGGGCGGCGTCGGCATGGGCAACGGCCAGTTCAAGAATCCGCGGGGCATCGGCGTCACCGCCTCCGGCGAAGTGTGGGTGGCCGATACCGACAACAACCGTGTCCAGAGGTTCAGCGCCGACGGCGTGTACCTGGACAGGTGGGGCACCGCCGGCAACGGCGACACTCAATTCTCGAAACCCGCCGATATCGCGCCTGGTCTCGACGGTCGGGTGCTGGTCGCCGACACCGGCAACAACCGCGTCTCGGTCTTCGAATCGAACGGAGTGTTCGTGACGAAGTGGGGCATGTTCGGCATGGGCGATGGATTCTTCAACGAACCGCGTGGAATCGCGACGGATCCGAGCGGCAGGATCTACGTCGGCGACACCGGCAACTCCCGTGTGCAGAAGTTCAACGGTTTCGCGAGCTTCGGTGGGAAATGGGGCTCCAAGGGATCCGCTCCCGGCCAGTTCATGGACTCGCCCAGGGGAATCGGAATCGCCGAGAACGGCAATATCTTCACCACCGATCGTGACAACCATCGCGTCCAGATGTTCTCTTCCGTCGGTGAGCCTCTGGCCGAGTGGGGAACGGTCGGAACCGATCCGGGGGAGTTCATCTCACCCCAGTCCCTGACGATCGGCTCCGACGGAGCGGTCTACGTGCTCGACTCCGGCAACAAGCGGGTGCAGAAGTTCGCGTTTCCGCCTGCTCCTCCGACCGCTCTCACCTCCGATCCGGCATCGCCGGGCAAGGTGAGCTCGATCAGGATCAAGGGAGACGCCGGAACCTCCGAATCGGTCAGGATCTACAAGACCGCGGACTGCTCCGGCAGCCCGGTGGTCCAGGGACCGGCGGCCAAGTTCAAGGATCCCGGTCTCACCGTCAAGGTCGCGGCCGGTTCGACCACCGTCTTCAAGGCCACCGCCGTCGGAGCCGACGGGCTCGCTTCGGCCTGTTCCGAAGAGTCGGTCAAGTTCGTCAACCGGGGCACCGGAAAGGGACAGCTTCTTCCCGGAATCAAGGGACCGAACGGTTCGAAGGCGATGTGGGACGGCAAGAACCTTCATGTTCGCCTGAAGTGTCCGGCACGGTTCCGTCCGGGCTGCGCGAGCAAGGCGCAGCCGGTGACTCTCAGGTCGTGGAAGGGCCGGGCGATGGCGAAGAAGGTGAAGGTCTCCGTCCAGTCCGGTGGCTGGGTGCGAGTGCGGTTCGCGATCAAGCCGAAGTACCGGGCCAAGGTCGCCGCGATGACCTACCGGGACGAGAAGCTGCTCACGGTCAAGCAGGTGATTCGCTCGAAGCGGGTCGGGTATCGCAAGGCCAAGCGTCCCTCGGTGGTCTTCCACACCTACAAGGTGCGGGTCAAGGACTGATCGAGCATGTCTCCCCGCCGTCGAACCTCGATCTTCGTGGCCTTTCTGGCCGCGATCGCCACTCTGGCTCCAGGCCAGATCGGCGGCTCCGCGTCCGCGGCGTCCACACCGGCACCCCTCCCGGTGCCGGTGTGGCCCGCCGATGCCTGCGGGCCGCTCGAGTATCCGTCCGCCGTCACGATCGGACCGGCGGGTGACCTGTTCATCTCCGATTCGGGCAACGACCGGATCGTCAAGTGCGACGCCGCGGGAACGCGCCTGACCACCTGGGGGGACTCGGGGGACGGAGCCGGACGGTTCAACGTCCCGCTGGGCATCGACACCGATCCCGCCGGCAATGTGATCGTCGCCGACATGGGAAACGACCGAATCCAGAAATTCAGCGGTTCGGGGAAGTACCTCGACCGATGGGGCATCACCGGCACGGCCGACGGGGAGTTCTCCCAGCCGACCGACGTCACGGTCAACGGAACCTCGATCTTCGTCGCCGACAGCGCCAACGACCGGATCCAGAGATTCAATCCCCAGGGAGATTTCGTCAACGACATCGTCGGGCTCGGGGCTCCTTTCGTCCGGCCTCTGGCGATCGATACCAGCCCGACCGGCGTGGTGTTCCTGGTGGACTCCGGAAATCGAAGGGTCAGCAAGTACAGCTCCGGCGGGACCTTCTTCTTCGAGACCTGGGGGAAGCCGGGCTCGGAGGACGGCCAGTTCAATTTCAGCGACGTCGTCGGGCAGGCATCCGGTATCGATTTCGCGCCGGACGGCAAGACGTATGTGGTCGACAACGGGAACGACCGGATCCAGATATTCAGCGCGACCGGGACCTATCTCGGCAAGTGGGGGGTCACCGGTTCCGGGGTGGATGGGTTCAACCGGCCGGCCGACGTCGAGGTGGGTGCCGACGGATCGATCTACGTGGTGGATTCGGGCAACGACCGGATCCGGAAGTTCGCCTACCCACCCGCGGCGCCTTCGGGTCTGACCAGCGATCCGGGATCGCCCGGTACCGCGACCTCGATCCGGGTCAGGGGCAAGGCCGGAGTCGACGAGACGGTCAGGCTCTTCACGACCGCCGACTGCTCCTCGGCCCCGGTTGCCGAGGGCCCGGGCGAGCTCTTTTCGTCGGAGGGCCTGCCACTCGTGGTGCCCGCCGGGTCGAAAACGGTGATCCACGCCACCGCGATCGCCGGGGACGGTCTCAGTTCGAGCTGCTCCGGTGATTCGGCCGAGTACGTTCACCAGCCCGTCGTGATTCCACCGCCCAAACCCGAAGAACCCGACGAGCCCACCCGAACCGTTTCGGTCTTCGACGGCAGAAACCTGCACATCCGTCTCAAGTGCCCGGCTCGGTTCAAGCCGAAATGCCGGAGCACCGCGGTGCCGGTGACGCTCAGATCCAGGCGGGGGAAGCCGATGGCACGGCCGGTCAGGGTGACGATTCGCGCGGGCCACTGGAAGCGGGTGACCTTTGTCGTGAAGGCCCGGTACCGGCGAGGGATCCGGGCGATGGCCCAACTGGACAGGAAGCTGCTTTTCACCCGGCAGGTGATCCGCACGGATCGCCGGTCGACCATCTTCCATGTGTACAAGGTGCGAACGAGCCGGACCGATGAACTTTCCGAATAGGGTCGCCGAAGATCCCTCCACCCGCCCGGTCGATTCGCCCCTGCTCGAGCGCCGGGCCGAGCTGGAGGTGATCGCCGACCAACTCGACCAGGCCCGCAACGGGTTCGGGTCACTCACCGTGATCGAAGGCGCGGCCGGGATCGGGAAGACATCATTGCTCCGGGAGGCCTGCGTCATGGCCGAGGCCAGCGGCTTCGACGTGATGCGCAGCCGGGGAGGCGTGCTCGAGCGCAACCTCGAGTTCGGCGTGATCCGGCAGCTGATCGAGAAACGGCTGGTCTCGTCCTCACCGGAGCGCCGCGAGCGTCTCCTGGCCGGCCCCGCGGTTTCGGCCAAGGCGGCGATCGGATTCGAAGCCATGCCGGAGATCCCGGGACTCAGCCAGGAAATGATGCAGAACGTTTTCCACGGGCTCTACTGGCTGCTCGTGAACGCGTCGGACGACGGTCCGATGCTGCTCGTGATCGACGACGCGCATTGGTCCGATCAGGCCTCGCTGCTGGCCGGCAGCTACATATCGCGAAGGATCGACGGGCTTCCCGTCGCGATCCTGGTCGGCCTCCGCACCGACGAGCCCGAATCGGGTATCGCCGAGCATGCCGCGATCGCTCCCGAAGCCGACGCGGTCACGATCCGGCCGACACCACTTTCCGGGGAGGCCGTGAACGAGCTGCTCGGCGGTGCGTTCACCGAAGGTGTGCCCCCGCCACAGCTCATCGACGCATGTCTACGGGTCACGGGCGGTAACCCCTTCTATCTCTCCGAGCTGGTCACCGCCCTCGCCGAGCTGCGGGCGAATCCGACCGAACTGGACCTCGATCAGGTTTTCGAGGCAGGCGGTCCGATGGCGGTCCGCCGATCGATCCTGGCGCGGATGGACAAGCTCGGATCGGGTGAGAAGCGCCTGGCGAGGGCGGTCGCGATCCTCGGCGGCGAGGGGGAGATCCGGCATGCCGCCGAGATCGCCGAGCTTGATTCCGAGACGGCGATCAGAGCCGCGGGCATTCTGGTCGCGGCCGGGATCCTGCAGTCGGGCCGGCCCCTCCGGATTCAGCACCCGCTGATCACGGCGGTCGTAACCGGCGAGATCCCGGACGCCACCCGGGCCCTCGCGCACAGGCGGGCCTTCGAGGTGCTCGAGGCGGACGGCAGCACCGACGACGTCTTGACGGTGCACGCCCTCAACTCCCATCCATCCGGCAGCGAGTCGGTGGTGCGGCTGCTCCGGCGGACCGCGAGCCGGGCGCTCGCCTCGGGCTCGGCCTCCTCGGCGACGATCCACCTGACCAGGGCATTGGCCGAACCGCCGCCACCAGAGCTGAAGGCGAAGGTGATTTCGGAGCTGGGGAGAGCAGAGATTCGCGAAGGGTCCTTCGACGCCGGTCTCAGCCACCTTCAGGCTTCGCTGACCGGAGTGGACGAGCCCGGGCTGAGAGCGGACATCTACCGTGACCGCGCCTTCGCCGCCTTCGCCGGATCGGGCATCGAGGAGGCCCGCGGCGTGGTCCTTTCCGCGATCTCCGAGATGGCCGACGGCGATGCCGACCAGGCGCTTCAGCTCGAGGTCGACCTGGCCGTGCTCGCCTGGCTTTCCGGCGGCGAGCACGATCTCGATCTGGAACGCCATCTGGGCGTCGAAGGGCGCACCAGAGCGGAGCGGACCCTGCTCGCCCTGTTGGCGCAGCGCGGCCAGTCCACCGGAATGCATCCCCGCAGGATCGTCGAGCTGGCCACGCGCGCACTCGGCGGCGGACGCATGATCCACGAGGATTCCTCCGAATCGCTCGCCTGGTACATGTCGGTATACGTGCTGCTCACCTGCGAGGCGCACGACACGGCGAGAAACTCGATCAATCAGGCGATCGACGACAGTCGCGGCAGAGGTTCCGCCTTCGCGGCCGCGGGTGCCATCGGTGCCCGGGCGGTACTGGCCCTCGCGGAGGGCAGGCCGGTGGACGCGGAGGCCGACGCGCTGACCGTCGAACAGGGTGGGGTGCCGCCGATCATGGCGCCGGTGAACGTCGCGTTGGAGATGCGGGCCCTGATCGACCAGGGCCGTTTCGACGAAGCCGAACGGCGCATGGTCGAGGGAGGAATCGAGTTCGGTCCGGGCGGTCCGACCGCTCTCCGGTGGATTCCCTGGTCGAGGGCCCTGCTGCGGGAAGCCCAGGGGCGGCCCGATCTGGTGCGTCTCGACGTCGCCTCGATCGAGGAGGACGAGAGCACCGAGTACTCGATGAAGTCCTTGCCGTGGCGTGCGGTGCTGGCCCGTGCCCTGGCGGCGGAAGGTCCGAACGAGGAAGCGGAGTCGCTGGCCGAGGAACATCTCGCCTGGGCGAAGTGGTGGGACCGTCCGGCGGCTCTCGGCACGGCCCAGAGGGCACTCGCCCTGGCCGGAGACCCCGCCAAGCGGACCGGCCGCCTTCGATTGGCGGTCGACAGCCTGGGCCGTTCGGCGCTCAGGACCGAGGAGGCCCGGGCCCGGGTCGAGCTGGGCTCCGAGCTCTGCCGGAACGGCTCGCCGCATGACGGCCGAGCCGAGCTGGAGACCGGCCTTGAGCTCGCGATGGCCGCCGGGGCGCGGCACACCGCGAAGCTGGCGGGCGCCGGCCTCGAGAGTTTCGGGTTCAATAGCCGTTCGCTCAAGTTCGACGAACTGACCGCGTCGGAGAGGCGGGTCGCCGAGATCGCCGCGTCGGGACGAACCAATCGCGAGATCGCGCAGGAGCTGTTCGTGACCCCGAAGACGGTCGAGAATCACCTGACCAAGGTCTACGCGAAGCTCGGCATCGAGACCCGGCGGGACCTGAAGCGGGTGCTCTAGGCACCCCTGGTACCCCACCATCGGTGATTCAGGGGTGCTTTCCCCCATGAGACGGGGCCGCGAGAGTGGTTCGATGTGATTACCGGCATCGAGAGAGCCGGCAGGGAATCCAACTCCCTTGGATCCCGCTCCATGGACACGACGCAGCGGAGCGCGCCCTTCCCCGAGAACTCCCTGGGGCGCGCTTCGATGTGTCGGCTGGAACTTCAGACAAGGCGAATACCGGAGATACAGGTGAGCAACGAATTGGCCGGCGACCTCCGCCGTGGCATCGATCGCAGGGAACTGGAACTTCACTTCCAGCCCAAGGTCCGCGCCGCCGATCTGCGGGTGGTCGGCTGTGAGGCCCTGGTCCGGTGGCGACACCCCGAATGGGGTCTGCTGGGACCATCCGCTTTCCTCGGGGTCGCCGAGGCAGAGCAGATGATCGGCGAGATCACCTCGGAGGTGATCAGGATGTCGATGCTCGCGAGCGCCCATTGGCGGCGGAACGGCTGGGAGGGCGGACTGTCGGTGAATCTCTCCGCCGTCGATCTGAACGATTCGGGCCTGCCGGACAGGATCAGGACACTGGCCGACGATGCCGACGCGGACCTGGACGCGGTGACCTTCGAGATCTCGGAGGACTTCGTGCTCGCCGGAGGATGCGACCCGGCGCCGGTGATCGCCGAGCTGGCTTCGGTCGCCGGGGCGCTCTCACTCGACGATTTCGGGGCGGGGGCGACCTCACTGGCGCATCTCTGTGACCTCGAGATCGACGAGATCAAGCTGGACCGCTCGCTGGTCTCGCGCGTGGAGAGCTCGGCCAAGAGCCGGATCGTGATCGACTCGATCATCGAGATGGCCCACCGGATCGGTCTCACGGTCGTGGCCGAGGGAATCGAGTCTCGGCGCTGCGCGGAGTTCCTCAGAACGACCGGCTGCGACGAACTGCAGGGTTTCTTTTTCGGGCGCCCCGTGCCTGATCCCGAGTTCACCGTGTTCGGCGGGGAACCGGCCCTGGCAGCCTGACCGGATCGGCGCGATTTCGCGCCTGAGATGCGGACACGCCGCTAGAATCACCGATAGGTGATGGCTTCAGGGAGTCCATTGGTGGAGCGGGAACGGGAGATCGAGATGATCTCGGCCCAGCTCGACGCCGCCGTCGGCGGACTCGGTTCGCTGACGGTGATCGAAGGTCAGGCCGGGATCGGCAAGACCTCCCTGCTCGACGCCGCGGTCTCGGCCGGTCACGAGAAGGGAATGACCGTGATCAGGGCCGAGGGCAGTGTGCGTGAACATCCGATCGAGTTCGGCCTGCTCAGGAGACTGTTCGAAACTGAACTAGATTCCGCCGATCCGGATGTTCCGCGGCGCCTGTTCGCCGGTCCGGCCGCCCCCGCGGGAGCGATCCTCGGATTCGGTGAGCTTCCCGAGGATCCCGGCCCGGGACAGAGCACCGCCGACCCCATCCATCGAGGGATCTTCTGGCTGCTGGTCAATCTCGCCGAGCGGGCTCCGGTGCTGGCGGTGATCGACGACATGCATTGGGCGGATCGCGCCTCCCTGCTGGCGATCTGCCATCTGGCCAAGCGGGTGGAGGGGGAATCGATCGCGCTGGTGGTCGGCACCCGGACCGAGGAACCGGGCTTTCCGACCGAGGAACTGTCGGCGGTGGTCGCCGAGGCGGACGGCATGGTGATCAGGCCGGCACCGCTGTCCGCGGAGGGGATCGGCGAGATTCTCGGACGCAGGCTCCCGGCCCGGAGAATCGGGTCGGACCTGGTCGCCGCCTGTGGGGAAGCCACCGGCGGGAACCCCTTCTTCCTTACCGAGCTCGCGATCGATCTGGGCGCATCCGGCAAGGAGCCCACCGCGGCCGATCTCGCGACGATCGTGAAGTCGGGCCCGGAATCGCTCAAGCACTCGATCCTGCTGAGGATCGGTTCGATGGGGGAGGACGCCGGGAAGCTGGCGGCCGCGGTTGCGCTGACCGGAGGTCAGATCAGCGCCGGGCAGGTGGCGGCGGTCGCGGAGCTGGAACCGGACCGGGCCTACTCGGCCATGGAGACTCTTGTGGCGGCCGGGATTCTCCGGCCCGGACCGGTTCCCGAAATGGTGCATCCGGTGGTTCGATCGACGGTCGAGGACGATCTGTCCGAAACGAGGCGCCGGGAAATCCACCGGCGCGCCTTCGAGGAGCTTCAGGGACACGGATCGACCGATGACGCACTCGTGGCACATGCGCTGGGCGCCGATCCCGTGGCCGATCCCGCGGTGTCAGCGGTGCTCCGGCGGACCGCGGACCGCGCTCTCAGAACCGGAAGCCCCGAGATATCGGTGATGCATCTTCGCCGGGCGCTGGCCGAACCTCCCGATGCGGACGAGGCACCGCGGGTGATGGCCGAACTGGGACAGGCGGAGATCCGGGTCGGCGAGTTCGCGGGCGGAATGGATCACCTTGAGGAGGCACTCGGGCGGCTGACCGATGTCGAGGCGCGGATCAGGGTTCACCGGGACCGGGCGTTCGCCGCGTTCGCGAGCGGGGGAATGGAGAAGGCCCGCGATCTGGTGGTCGATGCCCTCGCCGAGATCGGCGACCGGGACACCGAGGGCGCGCTGCGCCTCGAGGCCGACCTCGCGACCCTGGCCTGGCTTTCCGGGTCGGACTCCGGCATCGATCTGCGGCGGCATCTCGGCGTCACCGGCGCGACCGCGGCCGAACGGACGATTCTCGGCCTGCTCGCCCAGGAAGAGCACGCGACAGGCGGGCATCCCGACCTGGTCGTCGATCTGGCCAACCGCGCGATCGGCGGTGGCAGGATGATCGCCGAAGACACCTCGGAAGCCCTCGCCTGGTACATGGCGACCTACTCGCTGCTCACCTGCGAGGCATTCGCCGAGGCACGGGTCACGATCGACCAGGCGCTCGCCGACGGCCATCGCCGCGGCTCCTCATTCGCGGTGGCGGGAGCGCTCGGCTGTCGCTCGGTACTGACGATGAACGAGGGCAGGCTCGTCGCCGCGGAAGCGGATGCGCTGGTCGCCGCCTCCGGTGACCTGCCGCCGATCATGAGGCCGGTGAACGCGTCGTTCACGGTCAGGGCTTTGAGCGAGCAGGGCAAGCTCGAGGAGGCGGAGCGGGTCATGATCGAGGCCGGCATCGAGCATGGTCCCGGTGGTCCGACCGTGCTGCGCTGGATTCCGTGGGGCCGGGCGGTGCTCCACGAGAATCAGGGAAAGCTCGATCTGGTCCGGGAGGATGTCGCCCCGATGATCGAGGACGACCGGGCGGGACGGTCGATGAAAGCGCTTTCGTGGCGTGCCCTGCTCGCCCGGACCATCGCGAGGGAGGGGCCGAGCGACGAGGCCGAGGCACTGGCCGCCGAGCATCTCGAGTGGGCCGGGTGGTGGGGCCGTCCCGGCGCGCTCGGGGTGGCCGAGCGAGCCCTCGCGCTTTCCGGATCCGCCGACCTCCGATCGGACCGGATGCGTGCCGCGGTCGAAACGCTCGGACGCTCCTCGCTCAGGGCGGAGGAGTCGCGGGCCCGGGTCGATCTGGGTGTTTCGCTGCTGGCCGATGGGCGGGCCGACATGGCCCGTGAGGAACTCGAGTCGGGACTGGAGCTCTCGGTCGAATGCGGGGCCAGGCTGGTCGCCGAAACGGCCGTGCGGCACCTGCGGGAATGCGGAGTGGAGCCGAAACGGTTCAGCTTCGACGTGCTCACCGCCTCGGAACGGCGGGTCGCCGAGATCGCGGCCGCGGGAAGCAGCAACCGCGAGATCGCCGAGCAGCTGCTGGTCACCCCGAAGACCGTCGAGAACCATCTCACCCGCGTCTACTCCAAGCTCGGCATCGACTCGAGACGAGAGCTCGCAACCGCGCTCTAGCCGTAGGTGCCCCAACCCCCTCGGTCACAGGGGGGAGCACCCCCATGAGAACCCCGGCAGCCTCCTGGATATTTCGGCCGGAAAGTTTGGCCGGGCAATGATCCGCGGCCGGGACCGGATTCGATGCGCCCGCCGCCCAGGGAAAGGTTTCGATTCATCATGAGTACTTCCGGCGTGTCTCTGCGCATGAACGGGGTTCAGGACCCCATCCACATCGCCGGCATCGAGGATCGCCCCTCGCTGCCGCACGCGATCGCCAGTACGGCGGACCGGGTGCTCGTGATCGATCTGGCGAATCGATGCGTCCAGCTCCACTGGCATGACGGAAGTCCGGCCGAGACATGGTCCGCGACGCTCGGGCCCGACCGATTCGGCGGTCGTCCGATCGCCGTCGCGGCGAGCCCCGGCGGCCAGGTCTACGTGGCCGACGGTGAGGACGGATCGATCCGGATCCACGGGACCGGCGATCCCGTCGGCAGGGGCAGGAGCTGGGGACGGCGCGGCAGCTCGCTCGGCCAGTTCGGCACCCGTGTGTCACTCGCGGTGGCCGGCAACGGCAACGTGGTCGTCGCCGATTCGGACAACCACCGGGTGCAGATGTTCACCGCGACCGGTACCTACATCACGAGGTGGGGATCGCTGGGATGCGGGCGGGGACAGTTCCGGAGTCCGGGCGGGATCGCGGTCGGCCCCGACGGCTCGATCTACGTCGCGGACACCGGCAACCACAGGGTCCAGGTGTTCGATCCCAAGGGCACTCTTCTGGAGATCTGGGGAGGGCATGGCGAAACGGCCGGCGAGCTGAACTCGCCGGGAGGCGTCGCTGTGGATCCGGCCGGATGCGTCTTCATTGCCGACACCGGCAACGACCGGGTCCAGATGTTCGGAGCCGACGGCCGGTTTCTGTCCCAGATGGGTGGTTCGGGGGACCGTCCCGGCGAGTTCCGCGAACCCCGGGATCTCGCCTTCAATCCGAGGGGGGATCTGTTCGTCTGCGATACCGGAAACCAGCGGGTGCAGAAGATCTCGCCGAACGACGAGTTCCTGAGCACCTGGCGGATCAGCACGAGTCGCTGCGACGCGCTGGAAACGCCTCACGGAGTGCATGCTGATCCATCCGGGATCACCTATGTGGCCGACACCGGAAACTGCCGGATCGTCGCCTTCGATGATCGTGACCGGATGAGCCACAGCTGGGGCGGCCGGGGATCAGGGCCCGGAGATCTCGACGAGCCGAAAGGGCTGGCGACCGACGCGACCGGAGCGATCCTGGTGGCTGACACCTCGAATCACCGGATTCAGAGATTCACGGCCGATGGTGTCGCGGCCGGCGGCTGGGGCGGCTTCGGGTCGGGTATCGGCGAATTCAGGTATCCGCGAGGAGTGGTCGTCGACGCGATCGGTCTGGTTCACGTCGCCGACACGGAGAACCATCGGATTCAGACCTTTGATGGTGAGGGCCGATTCGTCAGAACCTGGGGAAGCGAAGGCTCGGGGCCCGGCACGTTCCGGTTCCCGCATGCGCTGGCGGTAAACCTGGACGGCATCATCTTCGTGGCCGACACCTTCAACCATCGGGTGCAGAAATTCCTTTCGGGCGGAGAGTTCGTCACCGAGTGGGGGGTCAAGGGCATCGGGCCCGGACAGTTCAGCTTCCCGCATGGGATCGCCGCCGACGATCGGGGATCGGTCTTCGTGACCGACACCCTCGGTCATCGCATCCAGAAGTTCTCGGCCAACGGCAGGCACCGAGCCTGCCTCGGCGACTCCGGATCGAGGCTCGGCCAGCTCAGCGGACCGCAGGGACTCGCGGTCGACCGGCGCGGATCGCTGCTGGTCGCCGACACCGAGAATCACCGGGTCCAGAAGTTCACGATGCCGATCTCGGAGCGGCCCGAACCGAGTCTCGCGGACCGTGCGAAAGTTGCGGTCTGACCACCCCCTGAATTGAAAGTCAGGGGGGTGTTCCCTCACGAGAACCGCACCGGAATGACAAGAATTGACCCACGGTGATCGACGGAGTGGTCAACATCCAGTGCAGAATCGACGAGGTCAGCGATCGGATCAGCGGTCAGCTACAGGGCGTCCGGGGGAAGGCGATCTCGTTCGAAGGATGGGTGGAGTTCGCGGCGGCGATCGTCACGGTCGCGAAAAGCGATCAGGCGCGCGACCAGCGGGATGCCGAGTCCGAAACCGCCTCCGAGGTCCCGCATTCCTGAAGCTCCCGGTCATTTCGGCGCGACCCACCTTGAAATGCGCCGGGATCCGCATACAATCGCCCTGAATGCGAGGCTCGACATCCGAACTTCTGGACCGGAATGAAGAACTCGGTGTAATCGATAGGCAGTTGGACAGGGCACGGGCAGGGGACGGATCCCTCACGGTCATCGAGGGCCCGGCCGGAATCGGTAAGACCGCCCTTCTGCGCACGGCGATGTACAGAGCGTCCGAGGACGGGATGACTGTTCTGCGCGGACGCGGGGGCGTGCTCGAACGTGACCTCGAGTTCGGTGTGGTCAGGCAGCTGATCGAGAAGACCCTCCTGACCAGCTCTCCGGAACGGCGGGAAAGGTTGCTCTCGGGTCCGGCGAAAGCGGCCGGGCTCGCGGTCGGGATCGGCGATGGCACCGAGGATCTGGGTCCCGGCCGGGACAATCTCGAGAACGTCTATCACGGCCTCTACTGGTTCATGGTGAATCTCTCGTCCGAAGCTCCGGTGCTGGCGGTGTTCGATGATCTTCACTGGGGCGACGCCGAGTCGCTGGCCGCCGGCGGCTACCTGTCCAGGAGGCTCGACGGCCTGCCGATCGCGATGATGGCGGGCATACGAACCGACGAGCCGGAGTCCCGGGCCGAAGCGATGACCGCGGTCGCGGCACCCGACCAGGTCGTGCACATCAGACCCGCACCACTCAACTCGGAAGCCGTCGCGGGAGTACTCACTCGCGCGTTCCGGAACCAGGAGGTGCCGCCGCGGCTGGTCGAGGCCTGCCGGGAGGCCAGCGGCGGCAACCCCTTCTTCCTGACCGAGCTGTCGTTCGATCTGGCTTCGGCCTACCCGGATCTCAACCGGCTGGACGAGAACAAGGCTCTCGAGTTCGGTCCGCTAGCGGTCAGGCGCTCTCTGCTCCTGCGGCTGGGATCTCTGGGGGACGAGGCGCGGGCCCTCGCCTGGGCGGTCGCGATCCTCGGCGGGGAGGGAGAGCTCCGCCACGCCGCGACGATCGCCGACCTGGATTTCGACACCGCCGCGGTCGCCGCCGACGCGCTCGTGGCCGGCGGCATCCTAGAGGCCGGAAGGCCGCTCCAGATGGCCCATCCGCTGGTGCGGGCCGCGGTCGCCGAGGACATTCCCGATTCCCGCCGGTCCGCCGCCCATCGCCGGGCCTTCGAGATCCTGCGGGAGGAGGGTGCGGGCGACGACCTTCTGACCGTTCACGCGCTCAGTTCGGAGCCGAACGGCAATCCCGAGCTGGTGACCCTGCTCAGGCGCACGGCGGCGCGTGCGATGAGGTCAGGTGCCCCGTCCACGGCGGCCGTTCACCTGCGCCGGGCACTCAGCGAACCTCCGCCGAGAGAGGAACGGGCCGAGATCGTGGCCGCGCTGGGGAGGGCCGAGGTTCGCATGGGTGCCTTCGAGGATGGCATGAGTCACCTTTCGCAGGCCCACGCCGACCTTGACGATGACGAGCTGCGGGACGGCTTCCTCCGGGACCAGATGTTCGCCGCGTTCGCCAGCGGCGGTCTCGACCGGGCCCGGGAGCTGATCAAGGAGGCCCTGGCCGGGCGCGACGACACGGGCGGTGGCCGGGCTCTCGTCCTGGAGGCGGACCTGGCGACGATCGCCTGGCTGTCGGGGGTGGACCACGGACTCGACCTCAGCCGCTATCTGGACGTGCGGGGCGAGACCAGGGCCGAGCGCACGATGCTCGCGCTGCTGGCCCAGGAGGGTCAGCTGTCCGGCATGCATTCCTCGCAGGTGATCGACCTCGCGACGCGGGCGCTCGCCGGGGGACGCCTGATCGAGGAGGACACCTCGGAGTCGTTCGCCTGGTATCTGGCCGTGTACGTGCTGATCATCTGCGAGTCGATGGAGGTCGCGGGGGAGACGATCAGGCAGGCGATCGCCGACGGCCGGCGCCGCGGTTCGGCGTTCGGCACCGCCGGGGCGCTCGGCGCGAGGGCGGTGCTGGCACTGAACGAGGGCCGTCCGGCCGACGCCGAGGCCGATTCGCTGAGTGTCGCCGAGGGGCCGACCCCGCCGATCTTCAGGGACGTGAACACCTCGACCACGATCCGCGCCCTGGTCGACCAGGGCAAGATCGACGAGGCCGAGAAGGTGATGATCGACGGCGGAATCGAGTTCGGCCCCGGAGGTCCCACGGTCTTCCGTTGGACCACCTGGTCGAGGGCGGTGCTCCATGAGGCCCAGGGAGATTTCGAAGCGGTCAGGGTTGATGTGGCCCCGCTGATCGAGGATGACAAGGCGAACCGCTCGATGAAGGCGCTCTGGTGGCGGGCTCTGCTGGCCCGCACCCTTTCCCGCTCGGGATACAGCGAGGAGGCCGAGCGTCTCGCCACCGAGCATCTCGAGTGGGCCGAGGGGTGGGGACGTCCGGCGGCGCTAGGTGTGGCTCAGCGCGCGATGGCATTGGCCGGTGATCCTTCGCTGCGCACCGAGAGGATGCGTGAGGCGGTGGAGACTCTGTCCTCCTCGGCGCTGCGCACCGAGGAGGCCAAGGCATGGGTCGATCTCGGCATCTCACTGCTCAGGGCGGGCAGCAGGCGCGACGGCCGGGAAGCGCTCGAGTCTGGCCTGGAGCTGGCTCTCGCCTGCAAGGCCCGTGGCCTCGCCACGGTTGCCAACCAGGAGCTCGAGATCTCGGGGGCATCGCCCAAGCGCCTCAGTTTCGACGAGCTCACAGCCTCGGAACGCAGGGTGGCCGAGTACGCCGCCGCGGGCAGCACGAACCGGGAGATCGCCGAGGATCTCTTCGTCACGCCGAAGACGATCGAGAATCATCTGACCAGGGTGTACGCGAAGCTCGGGGTCAAGTCCCGGCGCGAGTTGGCTGAAGCTCTCTGAGCGAGCCAATCGGCTCTGCTTCTCACTTTTCCATCCCCCACGCGAATACTCAGGGGGATGCACCCCCATGCGTATCGGCCCGATGGCTGGGAGTTTGGTGTCCGCAAGTTCAATGACACCGATGGGCGCCTGTGGTGCCCGTCATCCAGGCCGAAAGGTAAGCGTTTCCATGAAGAAGCTGAAAATAACAATCGCGGCTCTCACCGCATTGCTGGCGGTGACTCTCTCGGTGGGCACCGCCGCCGCCGTGACGATTCCGGTCGACACGACCGCCGATACTTTCAAGAACGATCCCACCACCTGCTCGCTGCGCGAGGCGATCTCCGCGGCGAACTACGACCAGCCGGTCGACGGCTGTCCCTCGGGCACGGACGGCGACGTCGTCTCGGTGCCGGGTGGCACCTACAAGATCGAGATCGCCGGACCCGACAACCTCGGCGTGAGGGGTGACTTCGACGTCTTCTGGGCCGACGATCTCTCGATCGTTCCGGCGAGCGCCGACGCGAAGGTGATCATCGACGCCAACGGAGTCGATCGAGTCTTCCACCAGCTCGCCGGCGCGGGCAAGCTCGTGATCCGGGACATGACGATCATGAACGGCAACGCCTTTGATTCCGCCGGCATCCTGCTCGGCGAATCCTTCGAGCTGAGCGGTCTGACCATCACCGGAAACTCGGCGAAGATCGCGGGCGGCATCGGTGTGGTCAACCAGGGCTCCACCGGCACGGTGGTCAACTCGACGATCTCGGGGAACAAGGCCGAGATCGATGGCGGCGCCATCGCGGTCGACGACGAATCCAGCATCACGGTCAAGAACTCGACGATCACCGGCAACGTCGCCGACAGTGACGCCAACGGGATCGGTGACGGCGGCGGCATCAACGCGACCGCCTTCGACGCCTCGGTGACCCTGGTCAACACCATCAACGCCGGAAACAGCGATCTGTCCCCTGACCCGGCGGATCAGTTCTCCGACTGCCGTACCGGACCGAACTTCTTTCCGAGGTACGTGGTCAGCACCCAGGCGATGGGGCAGGCGGGCTGCCTGGTCGGTTTCGATCCCGGCACCAACAAGACGGTGCCGGACGTGAAGCTCTCTCCCCTGGCCGACAACGGCGGCGTGACGCCGACCCACATGCCGATGGCCGGTTCCCCGGTGATTGACGCGGGTGGTTCGACGGCACCGGATCTCTGTCCCGAAGCCGATCAGGTCGGTACGGTCAGGGCGCCGGGCAAGTGTGACATCGGCGCGGTCGAGTACGTGGAGCCGGTGATACCGGAGCCCGAGCCGGATCCGCAGCCGTTGCCGGGGATCAAGGTTCCGAGC
>DATJUB010000010.1:0-31635 GCA_035502775.1 Solirubrobacterales bacterium
CGGCCGATACGGCCGGCAAACGTCTCCACCCCAACCACCAACCTGAACGACACCTGGGGCCAGGTCCGAGGGTGGGTGCGTTTTCTGCGCCTATGGCGCAGAAAACCCACCCACCTCTGGTCACCGGCCAACCGCAATACCCCGGGCCCCGACCAAACCCATGCGCCCGGTCAACCACCCGGCTTGTTCACTTGAATAAGTAGCTGCTTACGTAAGTATCTGCTAACGTTTATTTCATGCAGCAGACCTTCGAAGCACTCGTCGAACCCCGGCGCCGCGACATCCTCGCTCTCATCCGAAACACCGAGCTGCCCGCGGGGCACATCGCCGAGGCCTTTCCGGACGTTTCCCGGCCCGCCGTCTCCCAGCATCTGCGGGTGCTGCGCGAGGCGGGTCTGATCTCCGAACGCCGGGATGGCACCAAGCGGCTCTATCGCTTCGATCCGGCCGGCTTCGCCGACCTCCGCTCCTTCCTCGACTCCTTCTGGGACGAGCGTCTCGAGCTGCTGAAAACAGCCGCAGAACAGGAAGAAAGGACCAGCCATGCCCGAAACAACTGAATCGATCGTCAAGGAAATCCACATCGACGCCACCCCGGAAACCCTGTTCGGATTCTTCACCGAAGCGGAAAAGCTGACCCGGTGGTTCTGCTCCGAGGCGACCACCGATCCGCGTCCCGGAGGCATCAACCACCAGACGCATCCCGGCGAGAACGGCCCCTACTTCCTGCGGGGAGAGTTCGTCGAGGTCGAGCCCCCGACCAGGGTCACGTTCACCTTCGATTTCCTCGACCAGAACGGCGAACACGAACCGGATCCCGGCCTGGTCGAGGTCGTGCTCACACCCGCATCCGGCGGCACCGATCTGCGACTCACCCACTCGGGGATCTTCACCGGGAATCAGCGCGCCGAGGACAGTGGCGGCTGGGACTTCCATCTGGCCAACCTCGCCAAGCTCGATTTCGGGGAGGCTCCGCGATGAGCCCGCACCAGCCGGCCGGCGAGCCGGGAGAAGCGGCATCGACCGAGCCCGTGACCAAGGAGATCCACCTCCGGGCACGGCCCGAGGTCGTCTTCAGCTACTTCACCGAGCCCGAGAAGATGACCCGGTGGCTCTGCACCGAGGCCACCACCGATCCCCGGCCCGGCGGCATCAACCAGCAGACGCATCCCGGCGAGCCCGATGATCCGGACGGTCCGTACTTCATGCATGGTGAGTTCGTCGAACTCGACTTTCCCAACCGGGTGGTGTTCACCTGGGGCTACACCAACTCGCAGCTCGGAGTGCTTCCCGGGACCACCACCGTGGAGGTCGTGCTGACCGCCGCCGGTGGCGGCACCGATCTGCGGCTCACCCACTCCGGGATCACCGCGGAGCTGCCCAGTGAGAACTACGAGCGGGGCTGGACCGGAATGTTCAAGATCCTCGCCGAGCTCGACATGAGCTGAACCCGGCGACCTCGATCTACTTGCGGGGCGGCATCCTGGTCTGGGACGGGTCGGGCAGATACAGATCCGTCCCGCAGCGCGTGCAGACCTGCACGTAGAGCTTCAGGATCTTGTGGCAGTTGGGACACTGCCGCTCCGGTTCCTCCTCCTCGTTCCGGATCAGAACGACGGCGACCAGGCCGAGTACGGGCAGGACCGATCCGACCAGAAACCAGATGAAGAAAGAACCGCCCTTGGCGCGGCCGATGATGCCGGTGGCGATACCGAACAAGATCGCCAGGAAAACCCATTCGTAACCCATGACTCCATTGTCGCGGAACGGCGGTCTCGGCGTCTCCCGCGACGGGCGCCCCGGTCGGCCTACTCGACCGGCCGGTGCGAACCGCCCTGCTCGTACTGGTCGGGACTGAGCGTGCCGCGGCGCCCGATCGAACCGACCTCGGAGAGATCCCGGCTGAAGGGAAGGCTCGCGGTCCAGTCGAGCACCGCCCTGATCTTGCGGGCCAGGCCGGGAATCTGACTCATGTGGTACGACCGGGCCAGCCACCAGGCCGGGAACCCGCGGAAGGTCATGCTGCCGATCTTGCCGACCGCCTTGTAGCGGCCGAGGTTGACGAAGGCCGCTCCACCGCGATACTCGAAGGCCCGCGCCTCGCCGATCCCGACCTGGGCGGCGATGTTGGCGGCGACGACCGGCGCCTGCCGGACCGCGTGCTGGGCGGTGGGCGGACAATCGCCACCGGTCGGATCCGGCACCGCGGCCGCGTCGCCGAGCGCCCACACGCCATCCAAACCCTCCACCCGCATGTGCGAGTCGACCTTCACCTTGCCACGCTCGTCGAGCGGCACGTCGAGGATCTTCAGGCTCGGGTGCGGGGCGACCCCGGCGGTCCAGACCACGGTCCGGGTCGGGATCACCTCACCGCTGGAGATCCTGGCACTGGTCGCGGTCACCTCGTCCAGGGTCGTGCTCATCCTGATGTCGATGCCCCGCCCCCGGAGTTCCCGGACCGCGTACTCGGCCAGACTCAGGTCGATCTCGGGAAGCACCCGTTCGGCCGCCTCGACCAGAACCCAGCGCATGCCGTGCAGGCGTGCCCGGGGATAGTGCTGCATCGCGTCGGCGGCGAAGTCCTGAAGCTCGGCCAGAGCCTCCAGCCCGGCGTATCCGCCGCCGACGAAGACATAGGTCAGCAGCTCGTCCCGGAGGGCCGCGTCCTCGGTGGCGTTGGCCAGCTCGAGGGTCTCGATCACGTGGTTTCGCAGGTAGATCGCGTCGGCGAGGCTCTTGAAGCCGACCGCGTGCTCGCTCAGCCCGGGGATCGGCAGGAAGCGGGAGATCGAGCCCGGCGCCAGGACCAGATGGTCGTAGGGAAGCGTCTCACTCTCCCCCGTGTGACTGCGAATGCCGACGGTCTTGTTCGCGGGATCATGGGCATCGATCACACCGAGGCGAAGATTGGCGCGGCGCAGGATGTCCCGGAGCGGAGTCACGACATGCCGCGGCTCGAGCGTGCCGGCCGCGGCCTCGGGCAGGAACGGCGTGTAGAGCAGGAAGTTGACGTCGTTGACCAGACTCAGCCGGGCCGACTGCCGGGGAAGTAGCTTTTCGAGTTCCCGCGCGACCGAAGCACCCGCGAATCCGCCACCTGCGATAACAATGTTCCATGCCATGTCACCGAGTATATCGCGCTAGTAACAAAGTGTTACAAACTTTGCTCGGCGCGATGGTCATCGCCTTGGCGATCGGTGCGACGCCCGCGATCGCCGCCCCCGCGGTCACGAAAGAGGTCGAGAAATCACCCCGGGCGATCGAGGCTAGCTGGACCACCGCCGACTTCCTGAACGCCCGTCCGGCCGAGCCCCGCAGATCACCTGGGGCCGCCTTCGACCTCCCCCGGTTTCCCGAAGCGAAGGTCTCTGCCGACCCCGGTGACTTCTACCCGCAGAACGTGGATCAGCTCCCCCAAAGCCTCCACGGCAAGGTCTTCTTCCGGATGGGCGGAATCGCATACGAGTGCTCGGGAACCCTGGTCGAATCGAAGAACGCCAACTCGATCTTCACGGCCGGACATTGCGTCTACGACCCGGCCACAAAGCAATGGGCCACCGATTTCGTGTTCGTACCCGGATATGAGAACGGCGCCGAGCCGCATGGGCGCTACGCCGCTACCCTGCTCGCGTCGACCAAGGGATGGAAGGAGTCGTCCAGCTTCTCACATGACATCGCGACCGCCACCCTGGCCGGGACCCCGGCGGCCGATCTCGGTGGAGCCGAAAAGGTCGCTTTTGATCTGGCGGCGAACGGTCGGAGCTACACGATCTACGGCTACCCGGGCATGCCGAATCCTCCCTACGACGGTGAGCGCCTGGTCGGCTGCAGAGCATCTGTGGTCACCCGCGACAAGGGCAGCCCGCGGCCAATCGGGGCCTATCCCTGCAACATGACCCACGGCGCCAGTGGCGGGGGCTGGATGACCGGGGGTTACCTGAACGCGGTCTTCAGCTACGTCTACTGCGATGATTCGCCGGATCTGTGCGGCTACGCCTTCGCCTCGTACTTCTCCGGGGCCGCGAAGCGGCTCTACACGGACGACGGCGTCGGCGGCGCGATCCCACCCACGGTCGAGTTCAAGTACAGCCCTCCCCGCCTGGTGAAGAAGCGGAAAGTGCTGTTCAAGTTCGGCGGCGAGGCGAGCACTCCACTGTCCTACCTATGCAAGTTCGACCAGCGCCCGTTCGAGCCGTGCCGGTCTCGCACGCCGATCTCCCGCCTCTCCCCGGGCACTCACTCGCTGAAGGTCCGATCGGTGGATCAGACCGGCCAGAAAAGCGCCCGGACGATCACCCGCAAGTTCAGGGTCTCGCTGAAGAGGTGACCGGCCGGGCTCGGAGCCCTTCGTTCAGAGCCCGAGCTCCTGGCGCAGCAGCCTGGTGACCTCGCCGCCGTCGGCGCGTCCCTTGGTCTCGCGCATGACCGCTCCGACCAGGGCTCCGATCGCCTTCTCGTTGCCGCTCCTGACCTGTTCGGCCGGCTTCGGGTTGTTCTCGATCGCGGCCTTGACGATCGACTCGAGCTCACCCGAGTCGGATATCTGCTCCAGGCCCTGCTCTTCGACCACGGCCAGGGGATCCGACCCTTCGGCGACCATCTGCTCCAGCACGTCCTTGGCGGAGGCATGGGAAACCCGTTTCGAGCCGACCAGCGCGACCAGGGCGCCGAGCGCTTCCGGGGTCACCTTGCTGTCCGCCAGCGGCTGGTCGTCCTGGCGGCGCAGCTCGGCCGCGAACTCGCCGGTGACCCAGTTGGCGGCGACCCGTGGCTCGATCGAGTCGTCGTGGGCGATCACGCCCTCGAAGAACTCGGCCCAGTCGGTCTCGAAGGAGAGCAGCAGCGCGGCGCTGTCCTGAACCCCGAGCTCATCCCGGTACCGGGCCGCGCGGGCGGCCGGCAGTTCGGGCAGCGAGGCCTTCGCCGCGGCCATCATCTCCTCGGACGGCGCGATCGCGACCAGGTCGGGCTCGGGCAGGTAGCGGTAGTCGTGGGCCTCTTCCTTCGAGCGCAGCGAGTGAAGCTCGCCGGTCGAGGGATCGAAATGGAGGGTTTCCTGGACGACCTTGCCCCCGGCCGCGACCAGCGCCTTCTGACGCTCGATCTCGGCCTCGATGCCGCGCTCGATGAAACGGAACGAGTTCATGTTCTTCATCTCGGTCTTGGTGCCGAGCTCGGTCGACCCGACCGGGCGGATCGAGACGTTGGCGTCGCAGCGCAGGCTGCCCTCTTCCATGTTCACGTTGGACACGCCGAGCTGCTTGATCGTCGCCCGCAGGAGCTGGCCCCATTCGCGCACCTGGGCTCCGCTCTTCAGGTCGGGCTCGGTCACGATCTCGACCAGGGGCGTACCGCCGCGGTTGAAGTCGACCAGCGAGGCGTCAGAGCCCTGAATACGGCCGCTTTCGCCGACGTGGATCATCTTCGCGGCGTCCTCCTCGAGGTGGGCGCGATGGATGCGCACGTCCCCGAGACGGCCGGCCCCGGCGATCGGAATGTCGTACTGGCTGATCTGGTACGCCTTGGGACTGTCCGGGTAGAAATAGTTCTTGCGGTGGAAGATCGAGCGGGGAGCGACCTCGCAATCCAGAGCCGCCGCGATCTGCAGCGCGAACTCGATCGCCTTGCGGTTCGGCACCGGCAACGTGCCCGGATGGGCCAGGCAGATCGGGCAGGTGTGGACGTTGGGCTCGTCGCCGAATGACAGGGCGCAGCCACAGAACATCTTGGTTTCGGTGGCGAGCTGGACGTGGATCTCCAGGCCGATCACCGCTTCCATTTCCTGAGCCATCAGGCAACCCTCCCGCCGCTGCGGTCAAAGCCGATCGCGGTCTCAAGTGCCAGCGATGCCTCCAGCAGCTTCTGCTCCCCGAAAGCCGGAGCGGCGATCTGGAATCCGACCGGCATGTCTGGGCCACCGCCCTCCGGCGCGGCCATGCCCGCCGGGATCGAGATCGCCGGGATTCCGGCCAGGGACATCGGCACCGTGAAAAGGTCGTTGAGGTACATGGTCAGCGGATCGGTGGTCTTCTCGCCGAGGCCGAACGCGACCGAGGGCGAGGTCGGGGTGATCACGAAGTCGACCTTCGAGAAGGCCGCGTCGAAGTCACGCACGATCATCGTGCGGACCCGCTGCGCCCGGCCGTAGTAGGCGTCGTAGTAGCCCGAGGAGAGCGCGTAGGTGCCGAGCATGATGCGGCGCTTGACCTCGGGACCGAATCCATCGCCGCGGGTCACCTCGTACATCGAGGTGAGGTCGGCGTCGCTGTCGCGGATTCCGTACCTGACCCCGTCGTACCGGGAAAGGTTGGTCGATGCCTCGGCCGGCGCGAGCACGTAGTAGGCCGAGATGCCGTGTCCGGCGTGCGGAAGGTCGATCTCGACGACCTTGCCTCCGAGTTGTTCGATCCGGCTCACGGTGCGATCGAAGACCGCCTTGACTCCGGGATCCACTCCGTCGCCGATCAGGTCGCTCGGGATACCGAAGGTGAGTCCTTCCAGGTTCTCGGCCGAGGGCGGCTCGATGCCACCGTCGATACCCGTCGAAGTCGAGTCCATCTCGTCCTTGCCCTCGAGCTGAGCCAGCAGCAGGGCCGCGTCGGTCACGTCCTGGGTCAGTGGCCCGCACTGGTCGAGCGAGGAGGCGAAGGCGATCATTCCGTAGCGGGAGATCGAGCCATAGGTCGGCTTCAGGCCGACGATGCCGCAGAGCGCGGCGGGCTGGCGGATAGAGCCTCCGGTATCGGTGCCGAGTGCCCACGGCGCCAGGCCGCCGGCGACCACGGCGGCCGACCCGCCCGAGGAGCCACCGGGTACCCGTGCCCGGTCCCACGGGTTCAGTGCCGGGCCATAGGCGGAGTTCTCGTTCGAGGACCCCATCGCGAACTCGTCCATGTTGGTCTTGCCGAGCATCGGCATGCCCGCTTCGGCGAGCTTGGTCACCGCGGTGGCGCTGTAGGGCGGCCGGTAGCCCTCGAGGATCTTCGAGGCGGCCGTTGTCGGCACTCCCTCGGTGACGAAGATGTCCTTGATCGCGACCGGAACGCCGGCGACGGGACCACCCGCGGATCCGTCCACGCCCTTGACGGCGGCCTCACGGTCCGCCTTCCAGAGGTAGCCGTTCAGGTCGTCGGCCGCGGTGCGCTCGAGCCACACGTCCAGGCATTCGGCGGCGGAGACCTCGCCGTCCCGGATCAGACGGGCGGTCTCGGCCGCGGTGACCGTCAGAAGGTTCGTATCGCTCATCGCCTAGCCCTCGGCCTGCGGCGACGGGACACGAAAGGCGCCGTTGTACGGATCGGGAGCCTGGTCGAGGGCGACCTCGCGGTCGAGGCTGGGCCTCGGCACGTCGTCGCGCAGAACGTTCTCGAGCGGCACCACGTGCGAGGTCGGCTCGACCCCTTCGATGTCGATCTCGGCCAGCCGGTCGACGTGGTCGAGGATCGAGGAAAGCTCGCCCTCGAGCCGTCCGACCTCTTCATCCGACAGTTTCAGCCTCGAAAGCTTGGCCACGTGCAGTACCTGTTCGCGCTCGATCACGGAGGTGAGTCTATTTGGAAAGCACCGGAGCCGGGACCCAGCCCGGCGCCAGTTCAGGACTCTCGCGAGGTGTTCTTCCAGCCGACGATCGAGAGCAGCACCGAACCGGCGAGGCTGAGATAGAAGCCGGAGCGCAGGCCGCCGTCGGGAGCCCAGATCAGCCTGATCAGCAGCAGGATCGCGGCGATCACCGCCATCGTCGAGATAAAGGTCTCGGTGACGATCGGGACGTTCGTGGTCCGGCTGCGTGCGAGAACGAGCGGCAGCGCGACCGCCACGACCGCGACGGCGAGCAGGATCAGATCGAGCAGGCTGAGCTGCGCAAGCGCGGATTCGTCTCCGTACCAGGGCATGAAGAGCGCCACCAGGATCAGCGCGCCGCAAAGCGACGCGATCCACTCTCCCGCACGCACGCGGCTGAAACTCATGATGCTCTCCCCCGGTTCATTTGGCGAGAGGCTATCGCGCTCGCGCGGCGGTGAGCGTGTTCTCCAGCAGCATCGCGATCGTCATCGGACCGACCCCTCCGGGCACCGGCGTGATCGCGGACGCGACCTCCGACACCTCGGGGAAGTTGACGTCTCCACGCAGGCCGTCGTCGGTGCGGTTCATGCCGACGTCGATCACGACCGCCCCCGACTTGACGTGATCCCCGCCGATCAGTTCGGGCACGCCCACCGCGGCGACCAGGATGTCGGCCCGGCGGCAGACCTCGGCCAGGTCCCTGGTGCGCGAATGGCAGATGGTGACGGTCGCGTTCCTTCCCAGCAGCAGACTGAACAGCGGCCTGCCGACCAGGTTCGAACGGCCGACGATCACCGCTTCGGCACCCGCGATCTCGACGCCCTCGTGATCGAGCAGCTCGATCACGCCGGCCGGGGTGCACGGCACGAGTCCGGGGCGGCCGGAGGCCAGCATGCCGGCGCTGGCCGGGGTCAGGCCGTCGACGTCCTTGGCGGGGTTGATCGCGGCCACCACGGCATCCGGATCGATATGGGCGGGCGGCGGCAGCTGGACCAGGATGCCGTCGATCTCGTCGTCGGCCCCGAGCTCCTCGACCAGGGCGATCAGCTCGTCCTGCGGGGTGTCCTCGGGCAGTCCGTGGTGCACGGAGCGCATGCCGGCCGCCTCGCTGGCGCGATGCTTGTTGGCCACATAGATCTCGGAGGCGGGATCGTTCCCAATCAGCACGGTCGCCAGGGTCGGGACCTTGCCGCCCTCGGCGACGAAAGCCGCCACCTTCTCCGCCACCCGGTCGCGGACCTGCTGGGAAACCTGCTTGCCATCAATGATTCTGGCCGTCAAAGCTCATTCACCTCTTCTGTATCGGCGCGTACTCGGCCATCAGTTTGCGTTCGGTTCCATCCGCGGAGAAACGCACGATAACCACGCCGCCGGGCTCGGAGCCGATGACCACCCCTTCGCCGAAGGAGGCGTGAACCACGTCGTCGCCGACCGAGACCTCGACCGGGGTCGAGGGCTGGATCGGATCGGCGGCCGGCTGAAAGTCTCCGGAGCCCCCGCCGAACCCGCCACTGCCGAGCGAACCGTAGGTTCCCGAGGTCCCCAGGCTCCCACCCACCTGCGATCCCTGGTGGTGGGTCAGCGAGGCCGGCAGCTCGTCCAGGAACCGGGATGGCATCGTCGCTTCGGCCCGCCCTCCGTAGAGCCGCCTCGTCCGGGCGCTGGTCATGTAGAGCCGCTGGCGGGCCCGGGTGATGCCGACGTAGCAGAGGCGCCGCTCTTCTTCCTCCTCACCCTCGTCGAGCGCCCGGGAGTGTGGGATCACGCCATCCTCCATGCCGACGATGAAGACCGTGTCGTACTCGAGACCCTTCGCGTTGTGCAGGGTCATCAGGGTCAGCAGTGATTCTTCCTTCTCGAGCTTGTCCTGGTCGGTGTAGAGCGAGATCTGCTGCAGGAACTCGTCGAGCGCGGACACGTCGCTCTCGCCTTCGACCAGGCGGTTAGTATCGAACTCGGTCGCGACCCCGATCATCTCCCGCAGGTTCTCGATCCGGCCCTCGGCCTCGATCGTGCGTTCGGCTTCCAGCGACTCGAAATACCCGGTCTCGGTGAGCACCGCCTCGAGCGTCTCCGACACCGGCGACTTCTCCGCCTTGGCTCTCAGCCCCGACATCGTCGCCTGGAACTCGGTCACGGCCCTCACCGCGGCGCCACCCAGTCCGGGCACGGTCTCGGCCGATTGGGCGACGTCCCAGATGTCCTCGCCGGTCGTGTTCGCATGCGACATCAGGCGGGCAAGGCTGGTGTTGCCGATGCCGCGCCGCGGCGTGTTGACGATCCGGCTGAAGGAGACCGAATCACGCGGGTTCGAGATGTACTGCAGGTAGGCGACCGCGTCCTTGATCTCGGCCCGCTCGTAGAACTTGGTGCCGCCGATCACCTGGTAGGGGGTGCCGAAGCGGACGAGGGTGTCCTCGATCACGCGGCTCATCGCGTTCGTCCGGTAGAAGACCGCGATCTCATCCATCTTCACGCCCTCGTCCCCGACCAGTCGCTCGACCTCACCGGCGACCCAGCGGGCCTCCTCGTGCTCGTCGGCGAGCCGCACCACCTCGATCTCATCCCCCTGGCCGGCTTCGGTCCAGAGCTTCTTCGGGCGGCGGTCGCGGTTGTTCTCGACCACCGCGTTGGCGGCGGTGAGGATGGTCTGGGTGGAACGGTAGTTCTGTTCCAGCTTGACCACCTTCGCGTCCGGGAAGTCCTTCTCGAAATCGAGGATGTTGCGGATGTCGGCGTGACGGAATCCGTACACCGACTGATCCTCGTCGCCGACCACGGTCAGATTGCGGTGCTCGGCCGAGAGCAGCTGGAGGAAGCGGTACTGGGCATGGTTGGTGTCCTGGTACTCGTCGACCAGCACGTAGCGGAAGGTGCGCCGCCACCTTTCACGGACCGACTCGAACAGCTCCAGCACGTTGACCGTGCGCACCAGGAGGTCGTCGAAGTCCATCGCGTTGTTCTCCAGCATGCGCTTCTCGTACAGCTCGTACACCTGGGCGACCGTGTCCTCGAAGTAGGAACCCTGCCGTTCGGCGTAGGAGACCGAATCGAGCAACTCGTTCTTGGCGCCGGAGATGTTCGACTGGATCGCCCTGGCCGGGAAGCGCTTCGGGTCGATGTCGAGCTCTTCCATGACCCGCTTGATCATGCGCAGGGAGTCCGACTGGTCATAGATCGTGAAGGACTTCGAGTAGCCGAGCTTCTCGGCGTCGGCCCTCAGCATGCGGGCACAGGCCGAATGGAAGGTGGTCACCCACATCGCCCGGGCGCGACGGCCGACCAGTTCCTCGACCCGGTCCTTCATCTCCGCAGCGGCGCGGTTGGTGAAAGTGATCGCCAGGATCTCGCCAGGGCGCGCCCGCTTGCTGGCGAGCAGGTGCGCTATCCGGTGGGTGAGGACCCGGGTCTTGCCCGATCCCGCCCCGGCGATGACCAGCAACGGTCCGTCGCCGTGCTCTACCGCTTCCTGCTGAGGTGGATTGAGACCGGTGGTCGTGTTCGAAACGACCTCCATCAGATGATTGGCGCTGCTTCAGTCACCAACCGAGGATATAGATGCGAGCGGCGGTGCCCGCCCGGAGAGGACCGGCTCAGCCGCCGGCCGAGGAACGCCCCTTGCGGGGCTTGCTCACCGGATGATCCAAATCCGGATCCTCGCTCCCGGAAAGGTCCGCGACCTGCTTCTCCAGGGCCTTGATCCGGGCCGAAAGCGACTTGACCGCGTCCTGGAGCGGATCGGGAAGGTGGATCCAATCGGCGTCGGGACCTTCGACCTTGCGGCCCTCGATCCGCACCGGATGGCCCGGGTTGCCGACCACCGTCGAGGAGGCGGGTACGTCCTCGACCACGACCGAGTTGGCGCCGATCTTGGCGCCGTGGCCGACGTTGATCGGTCCGAGCAGCTTCGCCCCCGAACCGATCGTGACGTTGTCCTCGATCGTGGGGTGCCGCTTACCCGCTTGAAAACCGGTTCCACCGAGGGTGACGCCCTGATACAGCGTCACGTTGTCGCCGATCTCGGCGGTCTCGCCGATCACGACTCCCGCCCCGTGGTCGATGAAGAACCCCTTGCCGATCAGAGCGCCGGGATGGATCTCGATTCCGGTGACGACCCGGCTCACGAACGAGATCGCCAGCGGAAAGAAAGGCACCCTGCCGACGTACAGGCGGTGGGCCAGGCGATAGGCCAGCAGGGCCTGGACTCCGGGCCAGGTGGCGAGGATCTCGACGGTCGACGCGTTGGCGGTCGCCGGGTCACGGCCGCGGGCCGCCGCCACCTGGGCTCTGACTCCGTTCACAGCCTTGATGATCAGATCGGGACGTGCCACGGTTCAGAGAGTACTCATGCCCCGTCGCGGTCAGGGGGCGAAGAAGGGCAATGACATGTATCGGTCGCCCGAGTCGCAGACGATGGTGACCACCCGCCCACCCTCGAACTCGGGCCGTTCGGCGAGCTGGAGCGCCGCGAACACGTTGGCTCCGGCCGAGATCCCTCCGAGTATTCCCTCGCGCCCGGCGAGCTGGCGGGCCGTCTTCAGGGCCTCGTCGTCGGTGACCGGCAGGATCTCGTCGATCAGTTCGAGCTCCAGGACTTCGGGCACGAATCCGGCACCGATCCCCTGGATCCGGTGAGGACCGATCCGGCCGCCGGACAGCACCGGGGACGAGGCCGGCTCCACCGCGACGATCTTCGCCTCGGAGCCCTGCTCCTTGAGGTAGCGGGCCACCCCCGTGATCGTGCCACCGGTGCCGACCCCGCAGACGAAGGCGGCGATGTCGCCGCCGGTGTCGGTCCAGATCTCCGGCCCGGTGGTCCGGAAGTGGGCCTCGGGATTTGCCGGGTTCGAGAACTGCTGGGGCATGAAGCCCTTGCGCTGCTCGGCGATGCGCTGGGCCAGCTTGACCGCCTCGTCCATGCCGCCCATCGAAGGCGTCTCCTGGACCTCGGCCCCGTATGCCCTGAGCAGCTTGGCCCGCTCACGGCTCATGCCCTCCGGCATGGTCAGGATCAACTCGTAGCCCCGGGCGGCGCAGATCATCGCCAGGGCGATACCGGTGTTGCCGCTGGTCGGCTCGACGATCACCGATTCGCCCCGGACCAGCTTGCCCTGAGCCTCGGCCGCACCGATCATCGCGGCACCGATCCGGTCCTTGACCGAGCCGCCCGGATTGAAGTACTCGAGCTTGGCGCAGACCTCCGCCCCGGCTCCCTGTCCGATTCGCGCGAGGGACACGAGTGGTGTGCCGCCGACCGTCGCCGACGCCTGTGGCGCGATCAAATGAAGTACATCCTCGCCGCGGCCTCTTCGGCCTCGCGCCGTTCGATGTCGGCGATGCTGGTCTCACTGAACACCTTGCGCAGCGCGCCGACGCCATCGGCCCAGATCCCGCCGGCCTCGTCGGCCTCCTGGCCGACCTTGCCGTCGAGTGCCTGGACGACCTCGAGCACGGTGATCTCGTCGGCCGGACGGGACAGCGTGTACCCGCCCTTGCTGCCGCGATGGCTGGTCAGCAGGCCGGAGCGCCTCAGCGTCGAGAAGAGCTGTTCGAGGAACTGGTCCGGGATGTCGCGCCGCTCAGCCAGTTCCTTGACCGACAGGGGCCGATCCCCCGACCGGGCGAGTTCCGCCATGGCGACCACGGCGTAGCGGGATTTGGAGGTGACCGAGATCACCCCCCCTTTTTACAACACCGCGCAAGTAAAAGACGACTAACTCAGTCAGGAATAGGTGGTGAATCGGCCAGTTTGGCCAGGGCGGCGTCGATGCGGGCGATCGTCTCGTCCTTGCCGAGCACCGCCACCGACTCGAAAATCCCCGGTGAGACCGTGGTTCCGGTGATCGCGACCCGGATCGGCTGGTAGACCTTGCCGGGCTTCAGATCGAGCCGTTCGGGGATCGGCCCGATGACACCTTCCACCGCTTCCGCGGTGAACTGATCCAGCGGACGCAGAGCCTCCTTCACCGCTTCCAAGGCGGTTCCGGCATCGTTCTTCATGATCTTACGCCAGGCCTTCTCGTCCTCGACCGGCTCCTCGAAGATGAAGCGGATCAGGGGCCACACCTCGGCCACGGTCTGCGCCTTCTCCTGCGCGATCGCGCAGGCCTCGCCCAGCTTCTCGTCCGGCTCGCGGCCGGTGAAGGCGGCGACCGCGGCGGTGTACTCGCCGAGCGGCAGTTCCCGCATGTAGCGGCCGTTCATCCAGCGCAGCTTCTTCTCGTCGAACACCGCCGAGGAACGGCCGACGTCCTCGGGCCGGAAACGCCTGACCAGTTCCTCGGTGGACAGCAGGGTCTCGTCGTCGCCGGGTCCCCAGCCGAGCAGGGCGACGTAGTTGCGGATCGCGGCGGGCAGGTAGCCCGCGTCGCGCAGTTCCTGGACCGAGGCCGCGCCGTGGCGCTTCGAGAGCTTCTTGCCGTCCGGACCGTGAAGGAGCGGCACATGGGCGTAGCGCGGCGATTCGAAACCGAGGGCCCGGAGCACGAGCAGCTGCTTCGGAGTGTTCGAGAGGTGATCATCACCGCGGATGACCTCGGTGATGCCCATCTCGGCGTCGTCGACCGCGACCGCGAAGTTGTAGAGCACCGAACCATCGCCGCGGGCGATCACGAAATCGTCGTAGCTGCGGTTCGGGAAACGGACCTCGCCCCTGATCAGGTCTTCGACCACGGTGTCTCCCTCGTCGGGAACCCGCAGCCGGATCGCGCCGGTCCCGTCGGCGCTGGGAGTCCCCCGGTAGCCCCGATCCGCCCCGTGCTCGGCCTTCCACGCCTTGACGTCGTCGGCGGTGGCCGCGTCGCGGTAGGCGGCGCCGCTCTCCAGCAGGCGCTCGAGCGCTGCGGCGTGACTGGGGGCGCGCTCCACCTGTGACAGCGGACCTTCGTCCCAATCCAGCCCGAGCCACTCGAGCGCGTCGAGGATCTGGGCGACGTTCTCCTCCGTGGACCGCTCCGGGTCGGTGTCTTCGATGCGCAGCACCAGGGCCCCGTTCCCATGCCTGGCGGCCAGCCAGTTGTACAGTGCGGTTCTGGCTCCGCCGATGTGCAGCGCACCGGTCGGCGAAGGGGCGAATCTAACTCGGAGGTCACTCTCAACGATGCTCATCGGGGCTCATGTTTCCACAGCGGGCGGGCTGGCGAAGGCCGTCCACCGCGGCGCCGAGATCGGCTGCTCCTCGATCCAGATCTTCAACCAGAGCCCGCGCGCCTGGAAGCCGACCGCCTACGGCGAGGAGGACTTCGCCGAATTCCGGGATGCGATGGACGATTCCGGCGTCGAGTCGGTGATCATCCACGCGGTCTATCTGATCAACACCGCCGCGCCGGACAAGGAACTCAGGGACAAGTCGCGGGCCTCACTGATCCACGCGCTGCGAATCGGCGACGGGATCGGCGCCGCGGGTGTGGTGCTCCACCCCGGATCGCGCAAGGACGCCGACATCGTCGAGGCGATGATCCGTTCGGGCCAGATGATCGAGGAGGCGATCGGCGAGTCCGAGGAGTGCCCGGTGCTGATCGAGCAGATGGCCGGCCACAAGGGCATCCTCGCCCACTCGTTCGAGGAGATCGAGGCGATCACCGAGGCGGCCGGAGGCGGCGACCGGATCGGCGTCTGCTTCGATTCCTGCCACCTGTTCGCGGCCGGATACGACATCCGCACGATCGAGGGCATCGACGGCGTGCTGGACGACGCCGACTCCCGGTTCGGGCTGGAGCGGCTGAAGGCCCTCCACCTGAACGACTCGGTCTTCCCCTTCGATTCCCGCCGGGACCGGCACGCCGACCTCGGCGAGGGTGAGATCGGCAAGGAGTCGCTCGCCCTCTTCCTCTCCGAGCCCAGGTTCGAGGGATTGACCGCGACGATGGAAACGCCCAGACCGGACAAGAAGGGCGTGACCGCGAAGGATGTGAAGACGGCGAGGCGCCTGCGCAGGCGCGGCCTGAAACTTCGTGACGAACGGTGAAAATTTTCACTCGCTCCTGACCCGGCGCAAGTAGGTTGTCCTCAGTCCGACCAAACCGAGGAGAGCGATGAACCAGTCCGACGGTCCCACCCCGCAGCAGAAGATGAATCCTGAGAAGGAAGAGATGCTGGTCGAGAGCTATTTCACCGAGCCGGCCGCCAGCCATCGGATGCCGGAGCTCGGGGTGACTCCGCGGGCCGCCTACAACGTGATCTCCTCAGAGATGGAGCTGGACGGGGATCCGAACAAGAACCTCGCCACCTTCGTCACCACCTGGATGGAGCCCGAGGCCAGGCTGCTGATCGACGACAGCCTCCACAAGAACTACATCGATCACGCCGAGTACCCGCGCACGGCCGAGATCTCGAAGCGCTGCGTGCGCATGATCCATCACCTGTTCAACGGCCCCGAGGGACAGGACTCCCCCGGCACCGCCTGCGCCGGATCCTCCGAGGCCGTGATGCTCGGCGCGCTCTCGATGAAATGGAACTGGAAGAACCGCCGGAAGAAGGCCGGCAAGCCGACTGACCGGCCGAACCTGGTCTACGGCTCCGATGTCCACGTGGTCTGGGACAAGTTCTGCCGCTACTTCGACGTCGAGCCCCGCAACATCCCGATCCGCAAGGGCGAGACGGTGATGGGTCCGGACGATTTCCGCGAGCACATCGACGAGAACACGATCGGCGTGGTCGGGGTCGTCGGCACCACCTTCACCGGCCAGTGCGACGACGTGGTCGGCATCGACCGGATGCTGACCGAGCTGAAGGGCAAGGGCCTTGAGGTGCCGATGCACATCGACGGTGCCTCGGGCGGTTTCGTCTTTCCCTTCTCCGATCCCGACTTCACCTGGGACTTCCGGCTCGAGTCGGTCGTCTCGATCAACACCTCGGGCCATAAGTTCGGCCTGGTCTATCCCGGCATCGGCTGGCTGATCACCCGCACCGACAGCCAGGTCCCCGAGGATCTGATTTTCTACGAGGACTACCTCGGCGAGAAGGATCCGACCTTCACTCTCAATTTCTCCGGCAGCTCTTCCTTCGTACTGGCCCAGTACTACCAATTCATCCGCCTGGGCCACAACGGATACGCCTCGGTGGTGAGAGCGATGACCATGAACCGCCACGCGCTGGCGGATCGCCTGCGAGAGATGGATGCGCTCACCATCTACGACGACGACAACCCGACCCTGCCGCTACTGATCGCGAAGACCAACGACAACGAGCCCTTCGACAGCAACGATCTGGTCGGTGAGTTGGCCCGGAGGCGCGGCTGGATGGTTCCGGCCTACCAGATGCCGCCGAACAACGAGAACGATCGCATCATGCGAATGCTGGTCAAGTCAAGCCAGACCAGGGAGCTGGTCGACGCGCTGTGCGACGACTTCGAGAGCTCGATCGCCTACCTGAGGAAGAAGCGCGAAGGAAAGAACCCGACGCCCCCGGTACACACCGGCCACGGGTACTAGGCCGGCGGTTGTGAGCGAACCAAACGCGTTTTTGCCGACTATCTCGGCAAAATCGCGTTTGGTTGGGTCAAGGCGTACGTATGTAGACCGTCTTCGTGTTGGTGAAGAAGCGGCGGGCCGCCGTTCCCTGCTCCCGCTGGGCGTTGCTCGACCCCTTGAGGCCTCCGAACGGGACGTGAGGTTCGACCCCGGCGGTCTCACGGTTGACGTGAACGACACCTGACTCAGTGAGACGGGCGAACTTCATCGCCACCTTCAGATCGCTGGTGAAGACGGCCGATGAGAGGCCGAACTCCGTGTCGTTGGCCAGCTCGATCCCCTGCTCGAATCCATCCACCGGAATCAGGCAGATCACCGGGCCGAAGATCTCTTCGGTGACCAGCCGGCTCTCCAGATCGACGCCGGTGAGAATCGTCGGCGGGATGAAGTAGCCGCCGTCCGCAGCCGGCACCCGATCCTCACCGAAGAGGAAAGTGGCGCCTTCCGCACGGGCCAGGTCGAGGTACTCGTTCACGGTCCGGAACTGTGCGGCGGAAGCGGCGGGACCGACATCGGTGCCGGGGTCCTGCGGGTCGGCGACGACCATCGCGGCGGCCTCGGCCCGGAGCAGATCGGAGAAATGGTCGAACACCGCCCGCTCCACGTAGGCCCGGCTGGTCGCCGTACAGCGCTGTCCCGTGGAAAGGAAGGCTCCCCTGCTGATCTGCACAGCGGCGTCGGCCAGGTCGGCGTCGGCGAGCACGATCGCCGGGTTCTTGCCGCCCAGCTCCAGCTGCAGTTTCGCCGTGGTTCCGGAAAGGGCCGCCTGGATCTTCATCCCGGTGGCGCCGGATCCGGTGAAAGAAAGGGCTCTCATTCCGGACGCCGAGGTGATCGCCTCGGACAGCTCGCCACCGCTGCCGGTGACCAGGTTGAGCACTCCGTCGGGAAGTCCCGCCCGGCCGAGGATGCCGGCGAGAAGCACAGCCGATCCGGCCGCGGCCGAGGCCGGCTTCCAGACCACCGTGTTGCCGTAGACAAGCGCCGGCGCGATCTTCCAGAGCGGGATCGCGACCGGGAAGTTCCAGGGCGTGATCACCGCGACGGTTCCGACCGGCTCTTCGATCGTCATCAGGGTCGTTTCGGGATCGGCGCTCGGATAGACCTCTCCACTCGCCTGGAGCACGTCCCCGGCGAAGTAGCGCAGGATCGCCACGCCGCGCGACACTTCGGCCCGCGCGTCGCGGTGGGCCTTGCCCATGTCGAGCGTCAGGCGTTCGGTCGCTTCGTCCAGGTGGGCTTCGAGCAGATCGGCCGCCGCCAGCAGGATCCCACTGCGGTATTGGGCGGTCGATCGGCCCCATTCGGAACCGGCGGCCTCGGCCGCGGCATAGGCGGCGTCGATGTCCTCGGGGCGACCGGTGGCCAGCCGTGCGGTGATCTCCGCGGGAGCGGCCGGATCGGTCACGTCGAAGGCACCGGCGCCCGATGACCATTCACCTCCGATGAAGATCGTGTGTCCCTTGTCAAGCAGGTCGTGATGCGATTCGCCACTCATTTTCCATCTCCGTTCATTCTGTCTCCGGCGGCCAGCAGCCCCCGGAGCAGCAGCAGCGCCCGCTCACGGTGTGCCGCCTGCATCTCGATCAGTTCTTCGACCGCACCCCGCTCGGCCGCGTCCAGCATCGCCTCGTGGGCGAGCACCGCCGCCTGCCGCTCGTCCGGGAAGTTGTAATAGAGCGCGCGGTACGCCTCGGTCGAGTCCCACAACATCGCGATCAGCCGCAGCAGATGGCTCTGGCCGGGCGCTTCCATCATGCCGAAATGGAAACTCCGGTTGGCCGCGAGCTCCTGTGACACCGCCCCGTCCATGGCCGCCTCGGCGCACTCGTCGGCCGCGGCCCGGATCCGGGCCAGGTCATCCTCGTCGAGCTGCGGCAGGGCGGCGCGGATCGCGATCGGCTCGAGTGTGGCCCGCAGGGCATAGATCTCCTCGAGATCGGCGATCTCGAGCTTGGTCACGAAGTAGCCGCGGCGCGGGATGTACTGGAGCTGGCCCTCCTGCTCCAGTACCCGCAGGGCCTCGCGCACGGGTGCGACGCTGAGTCCCGTGCCTTCGGCCACCCGGTCCTGGATCACGCGCTGCCCGGGCCGCAGATCCCCCGCGACGATCGCCGATCGCAGCCAGGCGACCGCCTGCGAGAGTGCTGTTTCGCCCGGGCCCACGGTCACCTCAGCGGAACGCCTGGATTCCGGTCAGGGCCCCGCCGACGACCAGGGCGTGGATGTCGGCCGTGCCCTCGTAGGTCACCACCGACTCGAGGTTGTTCATGTGCCGGATCACCGGGTACTCGAGCGTGATGCCGTTGGCTCCGAGGACCTGGCGGGCGGAGCGGGCCACGTCGAGCGCGGCGTTGACGTTGCCGAGCTTGCCCATGCTGACCTGCTCGGGCCGCAGCTGGCCGGCGTCCTTCAGGCGTCCCAGCTGGTGGGCAATCAGGGTGGCCCGGTTCACCTCGAGCGCCATGTTCGCGAGCCGCTCCTGAACGATCTGGAATCCGCCGATCGGCTGGTCGAACTGGATCCGCTCCTTGCTGTACTCGAGGGCGGACTCGAAACAGGCGCGGGCGGCGCCGGCGGCTCCCCACACGATCCCGTAGCGGGCTTCGTTCAGGCAGGACAGCGGGCCGCGCAGCGAGTCGGCCTTGGGCAGCATCGCCTCGGCCGGCAGGCGCACGTCGTCGAGCAGCAGCTCGGAGGTGACCGAGGCCCGCAGCGACATCTTCGCCTTGATGTCCTGGGTGGTGAAACCCGGGGTGCCCTTCGGCACCACGAATCCGCGTACTCCCTCGTCGGTCATGGCCCAGACGACGGCCACCTCGGAGATCGAGCCGCTGGTGATCCACATCTTCGAGCCGTTGATGATCCAGTCGTCGCCGTCGCGGCGGGCCCGGGTCCGCATCGAGCCGGGGTCGGAACCCGAGTCGGGCTCGGTCAGGCCGAAGCAGCCGATCGCCTCGCCGGCCGCCATGCGCGGCAGCCACTCGTTCTTCTGTTCCTCGGATCCCCAGCGGTGGATCGCGAACATCGCGAGCGATCCCTGCACCGAGACCAGGCTGCGGATGCCGCTGTCGCCGGCCTCGAGTTCCATGCAGGCGAGGCCGTATGCGGTCGCGCTCGCACCGGCACAGCCGTATCCCTCGAGGTGCATGCCGAGCAGCCCGAGCTTGCCGAGCTGGGGCGCGATCTCGATCGGGATCGTTCCCTGGTCGAACCACTCACCGACGTATGGCGTCACGTTGTCGGCGACGAAGGACCGGACGGTGTCGCGGATCAGACGCTCCTCGTCGGTGAGCAGGGTGTCGGCCGAGAGGAAATCCTCGGGCTTGAGAGGGGCTTTGGTTGCGGTGGCGCTCATCGGATCCTATTCGGCGTGGTTGTCAATTGTCGAAGATATTCATACGAATCTGAGAATATTTGCAATATATGGGTATTCTCGACCAATGACAAGTGCGCTCGGCCCGGTCCGAATCCTCGACTTCTCCCGCGTCCTCGCCGGCCCCCTGGCCACCATGGTCCTGGCCGATCTCGGAGCGGACGTGATCAAGGTGGAAAGGCCCGGGGCCGGAGATGACACCAGGGGGTGGAAACCGCCGGTTGACGATCGCGGACGATCCACCTATTTCGAGTCGGTGAATCGCAACAAGCGCAGCATCGCGCTCGATCTGCGCGACCCGGCGGACATCGCCTACGCCCGTGAGCTCGCCGCCGGATGTGACGTCGTGGTCGAGAACTTCCGGCCCGGAGTCATGGATCGCCTCGGTCTCGGATACGACGACCTCAGCCCCGAAAACGCCGGCCTGATCTACACCTCGATCACCGGTTTCGGCGACCGCGAAGGCGCCGCGCTGCCCGGCTACGACCTGCTGGTCCAGGCGGTCGGTGGTCTGATGAGCATCACCGGCGAAGCGGACGGCGAGCCCCAGAAAGTCGGTGTCGCGCTGGTCGACGTGATCGCCGGACTGTTCTCGGCGATCGGCATCCTCGCCGCGATCCAGCGTCGGCAGACCACCGGAACCGGCCAGAAGGTGGAGGTGAACCTGCTTTCCAGCCTGCTCGCGGGGCTGGTCAACCAGGCCTCGGCCTTCACCGTCGGGGGCTCCATCCCGGGTCGCATGGGCAACGCCCATCCCAGCATCGCCCCGTACGAACTGTTCCCCTGCAAGGGCGGGGATCTGGTGCTCGCGGTCGGCACCGACGGTCAGTTCCGGGCCCTCTGCGAGATCCTGCCCGATGGCGAAACGCTCGCCGCCGAACCGCGCTTCGCCACCAACGCCGACCGGGTCGCCAACCGGGACGCCCTCCGGGCCGAGTTGATCGAGCGCCTCGGCGAACGGGAGCCGGCCGCCTGGGTGAGCGAACTCTCCGCCCGCGGCGTACCCGCCGGAATCGTCAACGATGTCGCCGGAGCCTTCGGGTTCGCGGAATCGCTCGGCCTCGATCCGGTGGTCGAGGTCTCAGACGAAGATGGCAGCCCGGTGCGGCTGACCCGCAATCCGATCGGACTCTCCGAGAGCCCGGCCGCATACCGCACCGCCCCGCCCCGGCTTCCGGAGCATGACCCGGATGCCCGTCCGGCCTGGAACTGAGTTCAGCCCGCGATCGTCAGCCAGCGCAGCGGGTTCTCGACCGTGATCTGGTGCCGGGTCTCTTCGCCGATACCGGCCTCTGCCAGCAACGGCAGGAAGGTCTCTGCCAGATAGGTGAGACCGCGGCCGCCGCGTGAGCCCAGTTCGGGCATCTGGCCCATGTCCTGGGAAAGCACGATCCGCTCGGAGTGCCCGCGCCCGATCAGCTCACCGAGGATCCGCACCAGGTGGTTCTCATGATCCCCGAGCTGGAAGCCGATGTTGTCGAAGGCCACATATCCGCCCCACTCGGCGATCCGCAGGCAGTACTCCAGGTTCGGTGAGGTGTCGCAGTGGCCGATCACGACCCGGGACGGATCGACGCCCTCATCGTCGAAGATCTCCATCTGGTGAATGCCTGCTCCGTGGTGGAGCGTGTGGGTCGCGAGTGGCAGTCCGGTAGCGACCTGCGCCCGGGAAGCGGCCCGGTGAACCTTCTCCTCGACCGGTGAGACCCAGTTCTGGGAGGCGCCGAT
The DNA here is from genome assembly GCA_035502775.1 of Solirubrobacterales bacterium. GTDB lineage: Bacteria > Actinomycetota > Thermoleophilia > Solirubrobacterales > 70-9 > 67-14. The sequence goes on from DATJUB010000010.1 coordinate 22,138, forward strand.
CTCACCGATCAGGCCCGGTTTCACCCCGGAATCGCCGATGCCGTTCTCGATCTCGCCGAGCATGATCGCGGTGATCTCCGAGACCGGCCTGCGGTCCAGCTCCTCGGCCGGCGGATAGTAGGGCTCGGTGTACCAGCCGGTGGCGGCCACGATCTTGATCCCCGTCCGCTCCGAGAGTCCGCGCAGACGCTCCGGACGGCGGCCGGCGGCGCGTGGGGTCTGATCGACGAGGCAGGTTCCCCCCACCCCGGCGAAGGCCTCCAATTCCGCGGCGAGCACCTCATCGTCGTCGATCTGGCTGACACAGCCCTCACCATCCGAGTTCCACATTTCCAGGTGGATGTGCTCGTGCGGGAGGGTGAAACCCAGCTCCGCGGGATCGACGGGGCCGGTGACTGTCTGGACATGGCTCATGCGGTCACTTCTCCACGTTTCGAGGGATCGGGATTCGGGTTCGCGGCAAGCAGCCGGCGGGTGTAGGCGTCCTTCGGGTTCGAGAGCACGTCCCGAGCCTCGCCGATCTCGACGATCCGTCCCAGATTCATGATCGCCATGCGATCGGCGACCTCAGCGAGCACGGCCAGCTGGTGGGAGATGAAGAGGATCGAGAGTCCGAGCTCGTCACGGAGATCCAGGAAGAGATTGAGCAGCTGCGCCTGGACCGAGACGTCGAGCGCGCTGACCGCTTCGTCGGCGATCAATGCCACCGGCTGGACCGCGAGCGAGCGGGCGATCGCGACCCGCTGCCGCTGGCCACCCGAAAGCTCTCTGGGCTTGCGATCCGCCGAGCTGGCCGGAAGGCCCACCCGTTCGAGCTGCGCGCCGACGAACTCTTCGGGGCGGTCGCTGCCCGGGCGGCGGTGAACCCGGCCCGCTTCGAGGATCGCCGCGCCGATCGTCATTCGCGGGTTGAGCGAGGTGTAGGGATCCTGAAAGATCATCTGGATGTCCCGCCTCATCTCGCGCAGCTTCTCGCCGTGGGCCCGCACGACATCACGGCCCTGGAGCTTGATCACGGCACCGGGATCGGGTGCGACCAGCTTGGTCACGCAGCGCGCCACCGTGGTCTTGCCGCTGCCCGACTGCCCGGCGATGCCGAGGATCTCGCCCTCATTCAGGTCGAATGAAACGCCGTCGACGGCCAGATGGGCCTCGCGTGGCTTGCCGCGCAGGCGGTCGGCCACGGTCCGTCTCATCGGGTAGGTCTTGCTGAGGTTCGCCACCCGCAGCACCGGATCGGCGGCGTTCACGGCGCTCCTCCGATGACGGTGTCGTTCCTCGCCCCGTCGGCCCGCACGAACGGGCAGGCCGACCGCTGCTTCGCCGACACCTGCTCCAAGGTCATGTCGATCGAGTGACAGGCCTCCCGCTCGAACGAGCAGCGGGGCGCGAAGACACAGCCCGGCAGCTTCTCGCCGAGCTCCGGCGGACGCCCGGGAATCGCCTCGCGGCGACGGTGCGTTCCGGCCGATTCGATGGTCGGCACCGAGGCGAGCAGGGCTCGTGTGTACGGATGCTGCGGTTTCTCGTAGGTCTCACCGACCGGGCCCGTCTCGACCACGTGGCCGCCGTACATCACGACGACACGGTCGCAGGTCTCGGCGATCACCCCGAAATCATGGGAGACCAGCAGCACCGCCACCCCGCGCTCGTCGCGCAGCCGGCGCAGAAGATCGAGGATCTGGGCCTGGGTGGTGACGTCCAGGGCGGTCGTCGGCTCGTCGGCGATCAGCAGCTTCGGCTCGCCGATCGTCGCCAGCGCGATCATCACCCGCTGCCTCATGCCGCCGCTCAGCTCATGCGGATAGGCCCGCGCCCAGCGCTCCGGATCGGGGATGCCGACAGAATCGAGCAGTCGGATCGTCTCCTTCTTCGCGGCCGGAGTGCCCATGCCGAGATTCGACTTCAGGGTCTCGCGGATCTGCCGGTCGACACGGAACACCGGATCGAGCGAACTGAACGGATCCTGGAACACCATGCCGACGTCGAGCGCCCGCATCCGGCGAAGCTCCTCCCTGTCCATCGCCATCACGTCGTGTCCGTTGAACCGGATCGAACCCGCAGCGACCCGGCCGGCCGCGGGCACCAGGCGGATCGCCGAACGGCAGGTGAGGCTCTTGCCGCTGCCGGACTCGCCGACCAGGCCGACCATCTCCCCCTGGCCGACCTCGATCGAGACGTCACGCACGGCCGCCTTGGCGTCCTCGCCCGAGCCGATCTCGATACGCAGACCCTCGATGTTGAGAACCGGGCCGCTCACCGCGCCTCCTTGCCAAGCAGATCACCGTCGGAAAGCCCGTCCCCGATCAGACCGAGTCCCACCCCGAGCGCGACCAGGACGAGTCCCGGCAGGGTCGAGATCCACCAGGCATCGAGCAGGTGAACCTGGCCGTTGGCGATGATCGTGCCGAGTTCAGACCCGGGAGGCTGCATGCCGAGACCGAGGTAGGAAAGCCCCGCGATCAGAAGCAGGTTCACGATCATGTCCAGGGTCGAGTAGACCAGGCTGGTCCGCAGGATCGAGGGCGCGGCATGGCGGAAGATCGCCCGCTTCCGCGAGTAGCCGAGGGTCTTGGTCGCGACCATGTAGTTCTGTTCCTTCACCACCAGCATCTCGGCCCGGGCCATGCGGGCGTAGAGCGCCCAGCCGGCCAGCGGAATGCCGATCATCACTCCCTTCAGGCCCGGTCCGACGATCGCGATGATCGCCATCACCAGCACCAGGAACGGGAAGGCGATCATCAGGTCGGCGAGTCGTGAGATGACCAGATCCACCCAGCCGCCGAAGTAGCCGGCCATCGCCCCGGCCAGCACCCCGATCGGCAACGGCACGAAAGTGACGAACAGCATCACCAGAATGTCCACCCTGGCTCCGTAGAGCGTTCGCGAGAAGACATCACGCCCGGCACTGTCGGTGCCCATCAGGTGCTGGAAGGACGGTGCCTGCAGCTGATCCAGGAACTTCGCCTCGTTCGGCGGGTACGGGGCGATGATCGGAGCCAGGAAGGCGGCGAGCACGATCAGCCCGACGATCACGGCGCCGATCTTGACCGTGAGATTGAGGTGAAGTGAGCTCCGCGCGGTGAACGGGCGGCGCATCACGAGAGCGAGCGCGGTCATGAATCGGCCAGCCTGACCCGGGGGTCGAGCGCGAGCTGGATCAGATCGGTGATCAGGCTGACCACGATCACGGTCGCTCCGGCGAGCACGGTGATCGTCGCGACCAGAGGGAAGTCACGGTTGGTGACCGCGTCGATCAGCAGCGTCCCCATGCCGGGGATCTGGAAGACATACTCGAGCACGACGGTGCCGCCGATCAGAAAGCCGATCTGCACCGAGATGACCGTGATCGTGGTCATGATCGAGTTGCGGATCGCGTGCACCCCGACGACCCGCCGCTCGGTGAGCCCGCGCGCGCGGGCCGCCTCGATGTGTTCGCTGCCGAGGACCACCAGCAGCTGGGTCCGCAGCGTGCGGACCACCATCGCGACCAGCGAGAGGCCCAGGGTCAGGGCCGGCAGGGTGAGCGTCCTGAAGAAGCCGCCCACGCCGGTCTCGTAGCCGGAGACCGGGAAGATTCCGAGTTGAAGACCGAAGATCAGGGCGAGCACGAGTCCCAGCCAGAAAGTCGGCATCGCGAAGGTGAAAGTGGTGGCGATCCGGATCACGTTGTCGGCGAAGCCCTGCGGACGGAGCGCCGCCGCGACCGCCAGCGGAACACCGATGATCAGGGCGAAGAAGACGCCGTAGAGGATGAGCAGCACGCTCGGGCCGATGCGTTCCGAGATCAGATCGCCGATCGGTGTGCGCAGGGTGATCGAATCGCCGAACTGTCCGGTGAACGTGTTCCCCATGAAGGTTCCGAACTGATCGATCATCGGCCGGTCCAGTCCCAGATCGGACCGGACCGACGCGATGTTCTCCGGAGTGGCCCCGCTGCCCAGCATCTGGCGCACGGGGTCACCCGGGACGAGATGGATGAGGAGGAAGCTGGCCGCCGCGAGCGCGAACAGGACGACGACACTGATCGCCAGTCGCTTGAGTATGTAGGTGCTCATCGGTCGGCCAACTCCTCTCTCGTCTCGTGATCTACGCGCCTACTCCGCGCTCGTCAGCCAGGTGTCCTGGAGCTGATCCGAACCGAGGGCGTCCACCTTGCTGCCGCAGACGCCTTCGCGGTGCGCGTTCACGAACGGGAGGTTGAGCACGTTGATCACCGGGCTCGTATCCAGCATCTCCTGCTGGATCACGGGCCACTGCTCGGCGCGCGTGTCCTCGTCGATCGTGGTCGTGAACTCCTTGACCTTCTTCCAGATCGGCTCGTCGTGCCACCACGAGAAGAAGCCGTCGGTGCCACTGCCCGGATCGTTCAACAGGTTGGCGTACTCGTCCGGCACGGTCACGTCGCTCGTGAACTGTGCGTACGGGAACGTCATGTCGTAGTCACCGGCGTAGAACGCGTCGGCCACGGCGGCCTGGTCGAGCTCCTGGAGCTTCACGGTGATGCCGATCTGCTCCCATGCCTGCTGCAGGTACAGCCCGAGCTGCTTGTAGTCCTCGAAGCCGGCCGGGTACTTCAGCGTGATGTCGAAGCCGTCCGGGTACTTGGACTCGGCGATCGTGGTCTGGGCCTTCTCCACGTCGTAGGGATAGGGCTCGACCTCGCCGGCGGGCGCGTCGAACTTCAGGCGCGGCAGGACGCTGTTCGGGGTCGATCCGACGCCACGGTAGATTGCGGTGTCGATCTCATCCCGGTTGAGCGCGTACTGCATCGCCTGGCGGACCTTCTCGTCGGCCATCTGAGGACGCTGATGGTTGAGCCAGAGACCCAGGAACTGCGGCACCTCGACCACCTGCAGCTGCAGCTGATCATCATCGAGCACCGACGGGATCTGCGAGTACGGCACGCCGTCCACCATCTGGGCCTTGCCGCTCTTCAGGTCCAGCATGCGGCTGTTGTCCTCTTCGGCGAAGTTGAACTTGACCGTATCGAGATACGGCTTGCCCTCTTCCCAGTAATGCGGGTTCTTGGCGAAGGTCAGACTCGAGCCCCGGGTGAACTTCTTCACCATGAAGGGTCCGGTGCCGACCGGCGCGTCCCAGAAGGCGTCGCCCTGTTCCAGCACCAGATCCTTCGGCACGATCGAGGCCGGGTAGATGCTGATGTTGTAGAGGAACGCCGCGACCGGCTCGCTCAGCTCGACCCGCACGGTCTGCGGATCGACCACCACCGACTTCTCGTATCCGACCGCCGCCACGGCGAGGATCAGGTTGAGCTTCGGATCGGCGAAACGATCGAGCGAGAACTTGACGTCCTCGGCCGTGACCGGCTGTCCGTTCGAGAACTTGATTCCCTTGCGGATGTGGAAGGTGTAGGTCTTCCCGTCATCCGAGATGTCCCAGCTCTCGGCGATCGCCGGTGTCAGCTCGAAGCCGCCGTCGGGGTTGGAGGTGACCAGCTGGTCGAAGATCTGGTTGACGACGAAGATGTCGCCGTTGCCGCCGCTTACCACCAGCGGATTCAGATCCTGGGCCTGAGCCCGGCGCGAGTACACCAGGGTGCCGCCGCTCTTCGGATCGGCCGAGCACTCGCCGATCGTGGTCGCCGCGTTGCCGAGCGCCTCCTTCGGTATCGCGGTATCCCCGGTCGAACTGCTCGATCCACCACCGCAGGCCGCGAGGGCGAACCCCGCCGCGATGACGGCGAACAGCGCCGAGACTGAATATCCCAACTTACGCATCTCTCTCCTCCATTGTGTTTTCTCTCCCGATGGCGGTCGTGCCATCACTTATTTCCAGACGTCGGAACTCCACCTCCATCAGCTCGACCTGCCGATCGCGACTGAGGCGATCGGCGTAGAGGAGCGAATGAAGGCTCAAACCATCGATGAGTGCGTGAAATCTTTCGGCGATCGCCTCGGGCTCTTCGTCCCGGACGATCTGGCCCAGTTCCTGGCCCTCGGCCGCGAGGTCGGTCAGGCGGCTGAACAGCGGCGGACCCTTGCGCCATTGCGAACTGACCACATGCTCGTGGGTCACCGCGCGGACCCAGTAGTTCATCGCGAGCCGGGTCTCCAGTTCGCGCTCGTCGTCGAGCGGCAGGTTGTCGAGCACCAGGACGCGGAACGCCTCGAGGCCGCGGAGCCCTTCCAGCTTCTCTTCCCATCTGGCCGCGATCTGCTCGTGGGACAGGCGGAGCGCCGAGACCAGGATGTCGTCCTTGTCGGCGAAGTAGTGGGCCAGTGTGCCCGCCGAGAACCCGGTTTCCCGGGCCAGGGTCCTGACCGTAACGTTCTCCATGCCGTCTCTGGCGATCACCTGCCAGACGGCGACCAGCAGTTCGGCCCGGCGCTGGTCTTGGTCAACTTTCTTGGGCATCAGTTCACCCCCAGGGTTTCGGTTGAGGTTTCGGCGTTTTCCATCCAGGCGATCGTCTCGTCGTAGGAGCGCAGTCCATCCACCGAGCCGAGCTTGCCGAGGATCAGCGCGGCCGCGGCGAGGCCGAAGGTCGCGGCGTCGTCGAGGCTCTTCCCCGCCTGGAGCGAGACCATCACCCCGGCCGAGAAGGCATCTCCGCAGCCGGTCGAATCGACGACCGGGGCGACGAAGGCGGGCCGGGTGCGCTCGCCATCGGCATCGGCGATCACGCAGCCGGCCGAGTCACAGGTGACGATCACCGAGGCGGCGCCGAGACAGCGGAGGCGGCGCGCCGCGGAGAAGACATCGGTTTCGCCGGTGAGTGCCAGGGCCTCGGCGCGGTTCGGCATGAAGAGGTCCACCTCGGGCAGCATCGCCTCGAGCAGGTGGTCGGTGTCGGCCCGCTTGATGCCGAGACAGTCGGCGGTCGTGAAGGCGCCGTTGTCGCGGGCGGTCGCCAGCATCGCCGCGCCGAGCTCGCCGTCCAGTCCGGGCAGGGCGGTGAGCCCCGCGTAATGGACGATGTCGCGGTCCCTGAGAGCGTCCGCGGGAACGTCCTCAGGACCGAGTTCGCGGTTGGCCGCCGGAACGTGCCAGGCCGGGCGGCTGCCGTCGGGGTGGATCGGCAGGATGGTCGCCGATGTCTGGACGCCTTGCTTGCGGCTGAGGATCGGGGTCACACCTTCCCGGCGCAGTCCCTCCTCCATCAGGTCGCCGAGCAGGTCGTTGCCGCGTGCGCCGACCACGGTCACGTCGGCCCCGAGGCGGGCGAGATCGATCGAGGTTCCGGCCGCGGTGCCCGCGACGGTCGCCTTGATCTCCTCCAGCGGATGGGAGCCCTGGCCGGTCGGCAGGGTTTCGATCGGACGGCCGAGGATGTCGATCACGCATACGCCGACCAGGGTGATCTTGCCTCCGGTCCGCATCAGCCGTCGATCCCGTAGCGAAGGGTCGCGGCCCGCTCGGACACGTGATCGAGTTCGGCCTGGTCCAGCAGGGCGGGCTGCCCGGCACAGAGGGCGAGCAGATAGAGCTTCGCGAACCACTCGAGCTGATGGGCGAGGTCCACGGCCCGCTCGAGCCGGTCGGCGTAGACCACGGCCCCATGGTTGGCGAGCAGTGCGCCGCGCCGTCCCTCGAGGGCGGCCCGCACGTTTTCGGCGAGTTCGTCGCTGCCGAAGGTCGCGTACGGAGCGACCCGGATGGGACCGCCGAAAGCGGCCATCAGGTAGTGGATCGGCGGCAGTTCTTCGGTCACGGTTGAAAGCGCGGTGGCGTAGGTCGAGTGGGTGTGGACGACGGCGCCGGCGTCGCTCGCCCGGTACACGGCGAGGTGGAGCGGGGTTTCGGAGGACGGCATCCAGGCTGGATCGGGAGTGATCTCCGCCCCGTCCTCGATTCGCACCCGCCGGCAGCTCTGCGGCTCGATCGCGTCGAGCCGACCCCGCCGGGGCGTGATCAGGATCTCTCCGCCGACACGGGCGCTGACGTTGCCGGACGAGGCGCTGACCAGTCCGCTTTCGGCGATCGCGGCCGATGCCGCGCGGACGGCCGTGGCCGCTTCCGCCAGTTTGGGATCTTCGAAGGGCATCGCCATCAGTCGGATCCAAATCCGGTGCGCAGAGCGGCGAAGGCGGCGTCGGTGCGGGCCAGGGCATCGTCGATCGCCGGTTCGTCGTGGGCGGCGTTCAGGAACCAGTTGTGGAATGGGTGGAGGTAGACACCGCGCGCGGCGCACTCGCTGGTCCAGGCGAAGGCCTTTTCCTCACTGGCGTCGGCGGCGAACGACATGAAAGGCAGCTGTGGCGGGCCGGTGACCGATACCTCGAAGCCGTGGGATTTCGCCTGGTCGCGAAGACCCTGCTGGAACTTCAGTCCGGAGGCGGCCATGCGGGCGATGCCGTCCTCGGCCTTCAGCGTTTGGATGGTGGCGATCGCGGCGGCCATCGGCGGCGCGGCGAACCAGAACGATCCGGTGGCGGTGATCCGGCCTGCCGCTTCGCGCAGGTGTTCGGAGCCGACCAGCGCCGCCAGCGGGTGGCCGTTGGCGAGGGCCTTGCTGTAGGCGGTCAGGTCGGGCCGGATGCCCAGTCCCTCCCAGCTTCCGGCGAGGTCCATGCGGAAGCCGCAGCGGATGTCGTCGATCATCAGCTGGGCCCCGGTGGCGTCGCAGCGGGAACGCACGCCCGCGGCGAATTCGGGGGTGGCGAGGTCGAGGTCGCGGTGGACCTCGTGGCGGATCGGGGTGACGATCACGGCGGCGATGTCATCGCCGGCCTCGGCAATCGCGGCGTCGAGCGAATCGAGGTCGTTGTACTCGAAGTAGATGGTGTCGGCCCGGTCGGCCTCGGTGACGCCGTCGGATCCGGGAGGCAGGGACCAGGTGCCGATGCCGTGGTATGCGCGGCGCGCGATCAGCACCTTCGAGTGGCCGGTGGCGGCCCGGGCGATGCGCAGTCCCATGTTGGTCGCGTCGGTGCCGTTCTTGCCGAACATCGCCCACTCGGCGTGGGTCACCTCGGCGGTCAGGAGTTCGGCCAGTTCGACCAGGACTTCACCGGGACCGTTGAGGCAGACGCCCCGCAGGGTCTCGGCGGCGACCGCCGCTTCGACCGCGGGATGGTTGTGGCCGAGAACGATCGGCCCCCAGGAGCACATGAAGTCGATGTACTCATTGCCATCCACGTCGAGTATCCGACAGCCTTCGCCCGATACGTAGAACTGTGGGAACACCCGGGGCAGCTCGGCCGCGTTCAGATGTCCGTACATGCCACCGGGAACGACCCGGGAAGCCCTTGCTCGAAGCGTCTCGTCCACGGAAGTGACCGCCGCGGTTCCATCGTCAGTGCGCCGGACGGCGCCGTTCTCCTCCATGGCCGGTTAATTTATTACGGATGTCCGAAATGTCAAGGGACAATCTGAAATCAAACCCCAAAACGAGCCACTTCTCGGCTCTATAGCTAACAAAATCGCCAAAAAGAAAAGAGCAACTGGGTCGAATAGGCCACCAGAGAACCATCAGATTCGACCCAGAACACCCCGGAAAACGAGCGCCAGGACAACTGGGGGCGATCCGGGAGC
>DATJUB010000011.1:0-46762 GCA_035502775.1 Solirubrobacterales bacterium
GTCGGATGAGCAGTTCCAGGCGATGCTTGACATTCACACGGTCGTGCCGTTCCGGGTCGCGAGGGCTCTCGCTCCTTATTGGCGTGAGGCCGCGAAGGCGGAGGCGGCGGAGGGCCGTGAGGTTTTTCGCAAGTTGATCAACGTCTCATCCGTTTCGGGCACGATGGGGAACGCCGGCCAGGCGAACTACAGTGCCGCGAAGGCCGGGGTGGTCGGGTTGACGAAGACCCTCGCGAAGGAATGGGGCCAGTTCAAGATCAACGTGAACGCGGTCGCTTTCGGGTTCGTCGAAACCCGACTGACCGCCTCCAAAGAAGCCGGCGAGACCGTCACCGGACCCGACGGGGAAGTGATTCCTCTGGGGATCTCGGATCAGCTTCGGGCGATGGCGCCGACCGCGATCGCTCTCGGTCGGGCGGCGGCTCCCCAGGAGGCGGCGGCACCGGTCATGTTCCTCGCCTCGGGTCTGTCGAACTACGTGCAGGGCCAGGTCCTGAACGTCACCGGCGGATCGTTCGGCGGCATGAACAGCTGACTTTCAAACTTGGCGGGCGTCGCGAGGATCCCTCTCTCCCGTTCCTCGCGACGCCTGCCGGCTAGAAGCCTTCTTCGCTCAGCTCCATCACGTCGTTGTCGATTCCCTCGATGACCGTACGGGCTGAGCTCAGCTTCGGCAGCATGTTCCGGGCGAAGAACTCGGCCGCGGCGACCTTGCCCTCGTAGAAGGCGCGATCGGCGTCTGACTTGGCGGAATCGACCGCCGCCGCGGCGACCTTGGCCTGGCGCAGCAGCAGCCAGCCGATCATCAGATCGCCGAAGGCCATCAGGAAGGAGACCGAACCCAGGCCGACCTTGTAGACGCTCTTGGGATCGTCCTGCGCCCCGAACAGGTAGCCGGTGAGCGTGGCGCTCATTCCCCGGACGTCTTCGAGCGCCTGGGCGAGCAGAGCCAGCTCCCGGCTGAAGGTGCCGTCGTCGTCGGCGATCAGCGCCTCCATCCTCGAGAAGAGGTGGTTCATCGCGGTCGAGTCGTCCCGGATCACCTTGCGGAAGAAGAAGTCCTGCGCCTGGATCGCGGTGGTGCCCTCGTAGAGGCTGTCGATCTTCGAGTCCCGGATGTACTGCTCGATCGGGTAGTCCTGCAGGAAGCCGGAACCGCCGTATGTCTGCAGCGATTCGGTCAGGACCTCATATGAGCGCTCGGAGCCGACGCCCTTGACGATCGGCAGGAGGAAGTCGTTGATCCGTTCGGCCAGCTCGGCGTCGACGTCGTCGACGTTTCTGGCCGAGACCTCGTCCTGATGGGCGGCCGCGTAGAGATACACGGCGCGAAGGCCCTCGGCGTATGCCTTCTGGGTCATCAGCGCCCGGCGTACGTCGGGGTGGTGGATGATCGTGACCCGCGGCGCGGTCTTGTCCATGATCTGGGTGAGGTCGGCTCCCTGGACCCGCTCCTTGGAGTACTCCAGCGCGTTGAGGTAGCCGGTGGAGAGGGTCGCGATCGCCTTGGTTCCGACCATCATGCGTGCGAACTCGATCACCTTGAACATCTGGCTGATGCCCTTGTGGACGTCGCCGACCAGCCAGCCCTTGGCCGGAACGCCATGCGCACCGAAGGTCAGGTCGCAGGTGGCCGATGCCCGCAGGCCCATCTTGTGCTCGAGGTTCGTGACGAAGGCGCCGTTCCGTTCACCGGGTTCGCCGGTCTCGGGGTCGAACAGGAACTTGGGCACGAGGAAGAGGCTGAGGCCCTTGGTGCCCGGGCCCGCGCCCTCGGGGCGGGCGAGTACGTAGTGAAGGATGTTCTCGAACAGGTCGTCGGAATCACCCGAGGTGATGAAGCGCTTGTCGCCCTCGATGTGCCAGCTGCCGTCGGGCTGCTCGATCGCCTTGGTGCGGCCGGCTCCGACGTCGGATCCGGCGTCGGGCTCGGTCAGGACCATGGTCGCGCCCCAGTCCCGCTCTACCGCCAGTGCCGCCCAGCGCTGCTGTTCCTCGTTGCCGATCTCGGAGAGCAGGCTGGCGAACGAGGGTCCGGCGAGATAGAAGAATCCGGCGGGCAGGGCGCCGACTATGAACTCGTTGACCGCCCAGGCGACCATCGGCGGGGCGGGCACGCCGCCGATCGCTTCGCTCAGGCCGAGGTTCAGCCAGCCGGCCTCGCCCCAGGTCCGGATCGATTCCTTGAAGTCCTCGGGCAGGGACACGACATGGGTGTCGGGATCGAAGGTCGGGGGGTTGCGGTCGGAGCTGACGAAGCTGTCGGTCATCGGGCCCTCGGCCAGGCGGGAGGCCTCGCTGAGCATCATGCGGACCGTGTCCCCGTCGAGGTCGCCGTAGGCGTCACCGGCGAGGACACCGTCCAGGTTCAGGACTTCGAAGAGGTTGAATTCGATATCGCGGACGTTGCTCTTGTAGTGACCCATGGGTCCTCCTGTTGGTTTCGCGATGAAAGGGCGGGCGGGGGATAGGCTAGATGTCTCGGGTCTTCGTGGCGCTCACGCGCTCCGGTCCATTGCGGGCCGACCGATTATTCGGGGGTGTTCCAACGGTCTCCACCATTGAAAGATCCAACGAGACGGAGGACCAGATGCTTCAGAGCTCAGATCGAATCGACAGTGCCCGCGCCGTTTTCGAGGCGTTCGCGGCGGATGACCGGATCATCGTCGAGGACCTGTTCGCTCCCGGGCTGACCTTCTTCAGTCCGCCCGACCCGGGTCTCGACCGCGAGGGCTATTTCGAACGCTGCTGGCCCGGGGCGGGCAGCCGCATGGAGTTCGAGTTCGTCCGGCTGATCGAGGCGGGCGACGAGGTCGTGGTCACCTATGAGGCCACCCGTCCCGATCAGAGCCGTTTTCGCAACACCGAGATCCTCACCTTCGAGGGGGACAAGATCATCAAGATCGAGGTCTATTTCGGCTGGGACCTGCCCACATGATCTAGGCGGGATCGCTCTCCTGCCGGCTCATCCATTGGTAGGCCAGGGCCGCCGCGAGGAGGGCCAGGCCGACCAGGATGAAGGAGATCATCCGTCCGGCCGAGCTCAGTGACGAAAGGTCGTAGAGCGTGATCTTGACCAGGGAGAGGACCAGCAGGACCAGTCCGGCCTTGCGCCAGTTGGGGCGGTGGCGCCGCAGCCCCGCGACGATCAGCGTGAGCCCGCAGAGAGCCCAGAGTGAGGACACGATCACCTGTCCCTGGGCGGTGCCCGGAAGGCCACCTTCGGTCTGGGCGGTTCCCTGGAACCCGTCGACGATCAGGGCCGAGATGATGTAGAGGACCAGGCCGAGCGCCGACCAGAGGGCCGGCTGGCGCCACTCGTCCGGCCCACGCAGATGGGCCACCGCGAGAACGGCCGCCAGGATCAGGCAGGAGATGGCCGCATCGAGAACCGACGGAACACCGTCGATCAGGGCATCCGGCGGAATCGCGGTCAGCAGGATGAAGATGATCGCGGCCCCGCCGAAGATCAGGAACAGGACCTTGGTCCAGTCGCCCCGCGTCAGGACCATCGGCAGGCCCGCGGCGAGGGCGAGCGGCACCAGATTGACCACGCTTTCGGGGCTGACCAGGGCACCGGAGGTGAGCAGTCCCATGTAGGCGCAGACGGTCACGGCACCGGCCGCTCCCCATTGACGTTCGAGCCCATCCGGCCTCCAGGCCATCGCGATGAGCGGCAGCAGCAGCGGTGCGGTGATCGCCAGGTCCTTGGCCAACTCTTCGCTGCCATTCAGCAGCAGCTCGAACGGGACCTCGATGCCGACGACGATCGCGGCGAGACAGAGGGCGGCGTAGCCGACCCAGCGCTGCCACCCGGTGCGGCCGAAGGCGATCAGGCAGGCAGCCTGGGTCGACCACGCCGCCGACAGCAGCGGACCGTCCTCGAAAAGGAATCCGAGCGCGACGGCGATTGAAGCGGAGGCGAGGGAGAAGGCGGTGATCGACAATGCCTGCCGGTCTCGCACCAAAGCGATCCACCACACGGCTCCGCCGATCGCGGCCGACACGGTGAACCAGGCCGCACCCCAGTCGGAGATCTCCAAACCGTCAGAACCTGAGACGAGGAACATGCCGAGTGCGGTTGCCGCCGCCACGAAGACGCCGTAGGTGACCGGCTGGGTGTGCTCGGCTGCCTCGGGGTTCCGGAGCAGATGGCCGACCGAACCGGCGGCGCAGAGAAGCAGGGTCAGGGTCGCCAGGCCGAACGCGGCGATCGTACTGCCTCCCTCGGCATCGATCACGCAGGCGATGAGCGATCCGAGAAAGAGAGCCGCGGTCAGGGTGAAGGTGTTGCTCCACGGTTTGTGGATCGCGGCCGCGACCGCGACCATGAAAACGGGGATGAGGAAGGAGAGCAGCCCGACGTCATACGTCACTTCGAGCAGAAGTGGAGAGACGAGTGAGGTAGCGACTATCGCCCCAGCGACCACCTCGTTTCGCCAGCGCATTCCGAGCAGAACTCCGAAGATTCCGAGCAGACCGGAAAGGACCAGGGCGATGGTCGGGTCGATCAGGTCGTAGAGGCGGGTCGCCGCGACCAGAGCCAGGAAGAGGCCCCCGGTGCCGGCCACCGCCAGCGCCTGGGGAGGAGCTCCCGCCCGGCGGCGTTCCTGGATGAAGGCTCCGGCTCCGACCAGGCAGAGCGAGAAGATCGCGGCGCCCGTCACCCGCAGGCTTTCGCTGATCCAGCCGTTCGAGATTCCGTAGGAGACGAGGAAGACCAGTCCGATCAGGACCGCGATCGCCCCGGCCACCGCGAGGTTTCGGGGGCTCAGCACATCCTCCAGGGTCAATCGGACACGAGGTTCGGCCGCCGGAACCCAGGCCGGGGGCGCCGAGTGGGTTCCGGTGATCATTGGCCCGGGGGCCGCCGGGGCGGGGGTCGGGATCGGTGCCGGTGCCGGTGCCGGAACTGTCCTGGCCGGCGTGGCCCTTGCGCGCTCCCCCCGGATCTCGGCAATCTCGGACTCCAGATCGCGGACTCTCCGTTCCAACACATCCATGCGTTCTTCGCTCATGAGCACCCATATTCCAGTGACCATCCCTGGTTACATGAGCGTTGTATGAAAATAGTCAGGGTTCGGTGAAGGGCTCGTTGATCCCTTGAAAGAACCTGTCAGGGAGTGACTGTTCAGGCGGCGAAGCGCACTTCTCCGCCACGCTCGGGCGAGGACGTGATGAATCGCGAGACTGCCTTTTCGTCGGCGCCGACCGGCTCGAGCACCCCGGCCCGGGCCACCGTGCGCATCACCACTTCCATCTCGGCCATGGCGAACGAGAGGCCGATGCATCGCCTCACACCACCGCCGAAAGGGATCCAGGTGTAGGTGCCCGGCTTCTCGCCGATCCAGCGTTCGGGCCGGAACTCGAGCGGATCGGTGTAGACGTCGTCGCGCCTGTGGACGAGGTAGATGCAGGGGGCCACGATGTCGCCCGGCTGGAACTCGTATCCGGCGATCTCGATCGGCTCGTTCACCCTGCGCAGGACGAAATCGAGGACCGGCCTGAGGCGCAGCGCCTCGCGGGCGACCGCGGTCGTGTACTCGGTCTCATCGGTGAGGGATTCCCGATGCAGCTTGGCGGCGCCGTCGGGGGTGCGGGTCAGGCGCTCGAAGGCCCAGGCCAGCGCGGTCGCGGTCGTCTCGTGCCCGGCCACGATCAGGGTGACCAGCTCGTCCCGGATCTCGACATCGGTCATCGGCTTGCCGTCCTCGTCCCGGGCCGCGACCAGCATCGAGAGGATGTCGTCGCGCCGGTCGAGGTCGGTCGCGGCACGCCGTTCCGCGATCAGCTCATAGAGCGCGGCATCGAGCGGCGCCAGCACCGGGCGGTACATGCGCTTGATCAGCGGGTGCCGGGGACCGATCATCTGGGAGAGCACCAGCCGGAGACCGGAGGAGATCCACTCGAGCATGTTCTTGGTCGCGTCCGCGAGACGATCATGCTGCTGTCCGGTGGCGGCCGTGCCCAGGACCACTTCGAGGATCACCTCGAGCGCGATCTCCTGGCTCTGGTCACGGAGGATGAACGGGGTGCCGTGCGGGATGCTGTCCACCTGACGCTGGGCGATGCGTTCGATCGTCGCGGTCTGCGCGGCCAGCTTCTCCCCGTGAAAGGAGGGGAGCAGCAGTTTGCGCTGTCGCATGTGTTCGCCTTCGTCAAGCAGCAGCACCGAGTGGTCACCGAGCGCGGTGGCCAGGATCTCGTTGCCCTTGCCGGCATGCATGACGGTCGGCGGCGCCGTGAATACCTGCTTCACCGCGTCGGGATGGGCGAGGATGTTCCACTTGTTCCGCCCGAGGTTCAGCTCGAACACGTCGCCGTAGCTGGAACGGGCCTCATCGAACATCGAGTTCTGGGCGTGAGCCAGCTTCCAAGCCTGAACCAACTTGGGCTTACGGACCTTCGGCGGCGCCTCGCCTGCTGCGTTGATGGCCATGACCGCAGGTTACCGGTGTGTCGGGGGAGATCCGGCAGCAAATAGCTCCCGAATCTCCCCCGACACCCGATGAGAGGGCCGAGCCGGCGGTAGTCTCGGCTCATGGTGAGGCGGGCCAATCCCGAGGACGCGCCGGTGATCGCGGGCATGCTCCACGACTTCAACGAGGAGTTCGAGGAGCCGACCCCCGGCCCCGGCGTGCTCGAGCCGCGGGTGCGCCGCTTCATCGAGGAGGACACGAAGATGTACCTGCTGGTCGGCGATGACCCGTTCGGTTTCGCCCAGATGGACTTCATCGCCTCGATCTGGGCAGACGAGCCGGTCGGTCACCTCGACGAGCTCTACGTCCGTCCCGGCCGCCGGGGCAAGGGCGCCGGCCGGGAGTTGATGAACGCGATCCTGGCCGACGCCCGCCGGCGCGGTGTGGCCGGGCTGGAGGTGGTGACCGGGGAGGACGACACCGCCGCCCGCGGGCTCTATGAAAGCGCTGGTTTCGTCAATGAGATCGAAGGCGCCGACAACTCGCGCTCACTTTTCTACGAACTAACTTTCTGAGAATCGGCTCAGTGAACCGCCTCGGTATCGAGCTCCGAGACGAGTTCCGCCTCCACCTTGGGGCCGACGCTGATCAGCAGGGCACCCTCGCCGGAGACGTAGGCCTGCTCGCCGTGCTGGGCGACGTCCATGCCGACCGCCTCCTCCCGCTCGGTGGCCCGCAGCGGGGTCACCGCTCCGACCAGGCGCAGGATCACGTAGGTCGAGACGAACGCATAGATCGGTGAGATCAGCACGGCCAATGCCTGATGCCCGAGCTGGGCCGGGTTGCCGTAGAACAGGCCGTCCGAGATCCCGTTCCAATCGGCCTGCGCGAAGAGACCGATGTAGAGGATGCCGAAGATGCCGGCGACACCGTGAGCGCCGAGCACGTCGAGCGTCTCGTCGACCCGGGTCCGTGGGCGCCAGACGATGATCAGGTAGCTGGGGATCGCCGCGATGAGGCCCAGCAGCATCGCCCACATCGGGCTGATGAAGCCGGCGGCCGGGGTGATCGCGACACAGCCGACCACGACCGCGGTGGCGGCGCCGACCGCCGTGACCTTGCCGCCCCGCGCCAGATCGAGCGCGAACCAGGCGACCAGGGTGCAGGCGGGAGCCAGCAGGGTGTTGGTGAAGGCGAGGATCCCGGCCTCGTTGGCGCCGATGCCGCTGCCTCCGTTGAATCCGAACCAGCCGAACCACAGCAGGCCGGCCCCGAGCAGCACGAACACCGAGTTGTGGGGCAGAAGGGCCTGGCGTCCGTAGTCCTTCCGCGGTCCGATCAGCAGAGCGGCGGCCAGCGCCGAGAAGCCGGACGCCATCTCGACCGACACGCCCCCGGCGAAGTCGAGCGTTCCGGCTTCGGCCAGGAACCCGCCGCCGAACACCCAATGCGCCATCACCGGGTAGACCAGGGTGGACCAGAGGGCGACGAAGAGCATGTACGGGCCGAACCGGATCCGCTCGACCACGGCTCCTGAGACGAGCGCGACCGTGAGGATGCAGAAGCTTCCCTGGAAGACCATGAAGAGCAGGTGGGGGATGGTCGTGCCCTCACGGGGGTCGAACCCGACCCCGTTGAGGAACGCGTACTCGAAACCGCCGATGAATCCGCCCTCACCTCCGAAGGCGAGGGAGTAGCCGATCACCGCCCACGAGATCGTCGCCACCCCGAGCGCGGCGATGCTCATCATGAAGGTGTTGAGGGTGTTCTTCGAGCGGATCAGTCCCGCGTAGAACAGGCCGAGGGCCGGGGTCATGAGAATGACCAGGGCTGTCGCCATCATCATCCAGGCTGTGTCTCCGGTGTCGATCATGTTTCGCTCCTACGACCCGACCGGGGTGACGGCGTCATCGTCGGTCTCGCCGGTGCGGACCCGGACCACGGCGTCGAGGGGCAGGACGAAAATCTTGCCGTCGCCCACCTCGCCCGTCCGCCCGCCTTCGCTGAGTGCCTTGACCGCGTCGTCGACGAACTCGTCTGACATCGCGATCTCGAATCTCACCTTCTCGGAGAGGCCCATCCGCACGGTGGTGCCACGGTAGGTCTCGACCCTTTCGAGCTCGCCGCCGTGGCCCTGCACCTTGCTCATCGAGACACCGCGGATCTTGGCGCGGAACAGTGCTTCCAGCACATCGTTGGTCATCTCTGGTCGGACGATGCCGATCACGAGCTTCATATTCAGTTCTCCTCCATGACTGGGAAAGACCCGATCCGGACGAGACCGGGGTGACGTACTCCCTGTCCGGAAGAGTATTGGCGCCATCGGCGGCGAATCGGGACCGGACCGGGCGCGCCGAATTCACAGCCACGGACCCTCGTCGCGCTATCCTCGACAGTGGAATTCAGCAACGAAGGGAACGTCTTGCCTAATATCGGACCATTGGAAATCGCGATCGTCGTCGCCATAGCCCTGGTGATCTTCGGTCCGAAGAAGATTCCCGAACTGGGCCGCTCCGCCGGTCAGACCTTCCGCGAGTTCAAGGGCGCGATGGCCGGTGAGAACAAGGATTCCGGCAAGGCGACGGCAACCGCCGAAGAGGTCCCGGCCGCCGCCTCAGCCACCGTGTCGAACGCGGCCACTGCCGGTACATCCAGGGTTCCTGACGACCAAGCCTAGGTCGAGAGCGCAGTTTTGATTGAGATTTCCTGAGCAATCGGCTACGTTCTTTGAATCCCCGGAAATTCGTTCGTTCACCCGGTCGGGGCGACAGGAGAGTCGAAGACCAGAAGGTCAGGTGAGCCAACTGGAGGAGAAGTTCGCATGAAGCCCGCAAGCAAGCTGCTCACTCTCATTGGGATGATCATGGTACTCGGTGCCTTTTCAGCCGCAGGACCGGCCGCGGCTGCGACTGGCAGCGGTGATATGGACTTGATCATTGACGGTACGCAGTGCCAGGTCACCTTTGACTGGAACACGGGTGCGGGCAACCCGGCTCCACCAGCGGGATCTCCTGCGACCCTGAGCAGTTTCGGGACATCGGGCTGCTCGGCGTCGATTGCCGAACCACCGACCACCCTGACGGTGTCATTCGCGTTTGGTGGTGCGGCTTGGGTCAGCGGTGTCATCCAGGTCAGAACCTTCGGCATCGACTGCCGGTACAACGTTCCTGGAATGAGTGGGACATACTCCGGAGCCAACCCGGTCGAAACCTTCGTCTCCGGCCACTTGAACAAGTCCTTCGGTAGTTTCCTTTGTCCCTCTCCGGTCCTTGTCGGGATCGGAGCGTATTTCCACGTCTAGCGTCCGAAACTCAAAGCTTGTCGGTCGTCCCGGCAAATCTTGGTCATGGGAGCTAGACCGCCCAGGCCCCGGATGACCTGAGCAGGCCGATCTCGGCGTCGAGGAAGTCGTTTTCGACCCGGCGGATCGTGTTGCCGGCCCAGGCCTGGGAGATCACCGAGGGCAGGGTCTTGGCGATCACCTGAAGGCGCCCACTCGGCCCGGGCCACGGGGCATTGCCCGTTTTCAGGGCGCAGCTCCGGTAGTGGAGGTCGGTGAAGAGCAGCATCAGCACGGCGGCGGTCCGGACGGCCGCGGTGCCACCGAGGTGCAGGCCCTCGAACAGGCGCCGGTAGGCGGGAGCGCGGCTGAGCGCCATCGCCATGAACTCCTCGCGGACCTCGCTCACCACCGGCTTCGCGGCGGCCTCGTGACCGGACATCCCGAGCAGCGGTTTCAGCGAAGGGTGATAGCCGATTCCTCGTTCCAGGTCCCGCTCGATGTCGCGGGTGACGTTTGCCAGCTGGATCATCTCACTGACCAGGAAGGCGTCCTCTCGAGCCCCGTCGGTCAGGTCCCGGTCGGCGACCTGACCCAGGGTGAACAGGGCGGGGTAGCCGATCACGTTGCGGCAGTAGAGGGCCAACTGCTCCTGATCGGCCAGCACGCCGCCCTGGCGATCGAAGATCTCGGTAGACCAGATCATTCCCTCGGCCATCGAGCGCACCAGCTGCACGATCTGCCGCTGGACCGGCAGGGTGAAGGTCCGAAAGACCGAGTCGACCAGATCGTGGCGATCGATCAGCAGCAGGTAGACGCGGTCCCGCTCGCCTCTCGCCGCGGATCGCGGCAGGCCGGCCGGGGCGGCCAGGTCCGGTGAGTCGAACCGTCCGGCGAAACGGGCCAGCTCGGCCGCGCATGTCTCGGGGTCGTCGATCAGATCCTCGTAGGTGTCGAGCATCCGGCAGTACAGGTAGGCGACCGCGGAGGCGATCGCCTGCTCGCGGGGCAGCACGACGATGCTCGCGCCGAAGCTGCGGGCCGCATGGGGGAGGATCCGCCACACGAAACGCTCAGGGTCGCTCTCGCGGGCCAGGGCCTCGATGTCGGGGCGGCGCCGGTCCACCGTGAGGCCTCGCAGAAGCAGGGCCGGGCCGATCGATCGATGGGTTCTCCTCACCGGTTCAACCTAGCAGCGGCGAGTTCTGTCCTTCCTAAATTTTCGGCCCGCCCGGTGTTCCTATTTCTTGATCTTCGCGGTGCGCTTGGCGGAGGCGAGCTTCTTGCCGGCGGCGCTCGCGGTGACCGTCACGTTCAGCTTCTTGCCGGCCTTCGCCTGCTTCTTCACGGCGATCTTGATCGTGCGCTTGGCGGTGGCCCCCGGAGCGAGCGAGCCGACCATGACGGCCTTGGGTGCCTTGGCGAGCTTCTTGGTGACCGCGGTCTTCAGCGACAGCCCCGAGACGGCCGTGCCCCCGGTGTTCTTCACCGTCGCGGTGACCTTCAGCTTCTTGCCCCGTTTCACCTTCTTGGCCGCGCTCAGCTTGACCGTGATCTTCGCCGGCGGTGGGACCGGAACGGCGACCGCGGTGCCGGTCAGGGTGGACGAGAACGAGCCGGCGTCGGTGACCACGGTCATCTGGGCCGAACGGCTGGTCGCCGAACCGAACTCCGGGGTGAACGTGACGCTGTAGTCACAGGTCGTTCCGGGGTTCTTGACGCCGTCGCAGGCAGTCGGATCGGAAAGCTTGAAGGATCCAGCGTCGGTCCCGCTGATCGCGGCGGAGACGACCGTCAGAGGGTTGTCTCCGTCGGAAGTGATGGTGAACGGCATGGCGGGTCCGCTCTCACCGATCGTGATCTCACCGAAGTCGCGACTCGCCGGTGTGAGCGTCCCGGACGGATTGATGCCGGTGCCGAACAGCTCGACCGCGATGTCGGAGGACTGGGTGTCGAACACGAGTACGGCCTCCTTCTCGCCGATCGTGCCCGGCTTCATCGTGATCCCGTAACGGCAGGTGGAACCGATCGCGATGGTCTGACCGTCGCAGGTGTTCGAGGCGATCTCGAACTCGGCCGCGTCCGGACCGAAGATCGCGGCATCCGAGAACTCGGCGGCGGTGGTCCCAGCGGAGGTGACCGTGAGCGTCTTCACCGGACTGGTCTGTTCGATCCGCACCTCACCGAACTCGGCCACCTCGGGAGTGACGGTGGCGTCGGGGTAGACCGCGGTTCCGGTCAGGGCCGATTGCGACGGGCTGGAAGCCGCGTTGGAGTCGACAACCAGGGTGGCCGTCCGTGTGGCGTGGTCGCTGTATTCCGGGTCAAAAATCACGGGGATGGTGCAGGTCTGGGTTGTGGCGATGGGCGCATTCGTGCATCCCGTGATGTCGCCGAGTTCGTAGTCGGCGGCGTCGGGGCCGGTCAGGCCGACGTCGTCGATCGTGAGCGAGGTGGTGCCGTTCGAGGTGACCGTGAACCCGTGACTGACCATGCCGTCATTGATCGTCGCATTGCCGAAGTCGTGGCTGGCGGGAGTCAGCGAGATCCCGGGATTGATCGCCGTGCCGGTGACGGTCATCTGCTGGTCGCCCGAGTCGGGATCGTCGCTGGGCACATCGACGTACAGTGACTTGTTGCCCAGCCCGAACGCGAGCACGGGGGTCATGACCATCTTGAACTCGCAGCTGCCGCCGGGCTGGATCGTCTGGTTGGTGCAGGTGTCGCTGCCGCCGACGATCTCGAAGCTGCCCGAATCTCCGGCACTTTCGGCGACCTGGCCGATGTGCAGCGGTGCGGTGCCGGTCGAGTTCACGGTCACGGTCTTGGCCTCGCTGGTCGCTCCCGCCGGCACCTCACCGAACTCGAGCGGGTTGGGGTCGACGGTGACCTGGGGCTGGACCCCGGTGCCGCTGAGAGACACCGTCAGGTTGGGTCCGTCGGCATTCGAGATGTTCAGAGTGGCCGACTTGGCGCCGGTACCGGTCGGCTCGAACGAGACCTGCTTCTCGCAGGGGCTGCTGATCGTGGCGGTGCAGGCGGTGCTGTTGTCGATCGAGAACTGGTCGGCATCGGGGCCGGTGATGGTGAATCCCGACAGGTCCGCTCCGGGGGCACCGGAATTGACGAGGCTCACGCTTTCGGGGCCGGCGGTGTCTCCCAGCACCACGTTCCCGAAGTCGACCGAGCCGGGATCGGCGGCAACGTCGGCGAAGCTCATCAGCACGGGAACCCCGCAGCCCGAGCAGCCGCCACCGCCGACATCGGCCGCGGCCAGGTCCGGGGCGCCGTCGCCGTTGAAGTCACCCTGGGCCTGTCCCCACAGGTTGTGGGACTCATTGGGGTTTCGCTGATAATCGAAGGGCGAACCGGGAGCCACTGTGAAACCCCCGTCGCCTCCACTCAGCAGCATGCCCGCCCGGTAGAGGCGCGGTCCGTTCGGCTGGAAGATCTGCAGGTAGGCAAGGTCACCGGCGTCGCCGTCTCCGTCGAAATCGGCGGTGACGATTTCGCTGAATGAACGAAGCCCCTCGAAGGTCACCCCGCTGAAGATCGTTCCTGAGGGGTTCGGATTGGTCACCAGATCGTTCGTGTCGTCACCGAGCAGGGTCTGGACCGAACTGGCGTAGAAATCGGGCGCGACCGCGCTGGCGGCACCGACGTCGTCGTTGCCGTCGCCGTTGAAGTCGGCGGTGACCATCGAGTTGACGGTCCTGGTGCTGCCGGCCAGGACGAGGGGGCTGTGGGTCGATGTCGTGAACGATCCGTTGCCGTCGCCGAGGATCACGTAGACGCTACTCGCGGCGTTGCCGAAGGCGACGTCCTGATCTCCGTCGCCGTTGAAGTCGCCCATGGTCGCCGAGTGCAGGTTGCCGGCCCCCGGGATCTGACCGGTGGTGAAGAGGAACGAGCCGGTTCCCTGGGCGATGCCGACCCCGTATTCGCTGCCGTCGGAGCCGTAGACGATGTCGTCCAGACCGTCCTGGTTGATGTCGCCGATGGCGATCGAGTTGCGGGCCATGGGTGTGGCATTGGGAAACATGGCCTGGCGCGGTCCGAAGCCGCCGTTGCCGTCGCCGACGTATGTGTAGACGGGACTGTTGGACTGGTAGGGGTACCCGAAGATGTCGACGTCGTCGTCACCGCTGGTGAAGTTGCCGACGCCGAGCGAGTAGCAGCCCTGGCCGGTCAGATCGCAGTCGAGGGTGCCGTTGCTTTCGAACTCTCCGCCGCCGGAGGCGAGCAGGATGTTGATGCCCGGGTGGTTGTTGGTCGTACTGGAGCCGCTGGCCACCGCCATGTCGTCGAGGCCGTCTCCGTCGAAGTCCGCCGTGGCGACGTCGCTGGGGGCACCGACCTGGGAGATGGTCCCGCCGGTTCCCGGTTCGAACTTCAGGGCCGAAGCAGAAGCCGGCAGCAGCACGAGGGCCGCAAGCGCGGCGATGACGGTGGCGAAAAGGCGGCGATTCGACATTGAGCTCCCCAAAGATTGGTTTCCCTGACCCGATGACTCTATTGAACAACGCTCGGTATCGCCAATAGGTGCGGTTTCTCGCCCCCGGACCGATTACTTTCGCGGTGGGCCCTGGTCTCACCTCACAATGAACTCTTCTCTTCCCGGCACATCCCCTGTAACTTCCCCGACTGTGAACCAGTCATCACAGGAAACTCACAGAATGCACGCGCCTTCTGATCAGCCCGCGATCACCGTCGAGGGACTGGTCAAGACCTTCGGTGACGTACGCGCGCTCGACGGTGTCGATCTGGAGGTGAAGACCGGCTCCGTACTCGGACTGCTGGGGCCGAACGGCGCCGGCAAGACGACCTGCGTACGGGTGCTCACCACGCTGCTGAAGCCCGACCAGGGCACCGTGCGGGTCGCCGGGATGGACGTGGTCAAGGAAGCCGCGGCGCTGCGCGAGAAGATCGGCCTCGCCGGTCAGTACGCGGCAGTCGACGAGAACCTGACCGGCACCGAGAACCTGACCATGGTCGGGCGCCTCTACGGCATGAAACGCGCCGACGCGAAGGCCCGCGCGCTCGAGCTGCTCGACCGGTTCGCCCTGCTCGACGCGGCCGATCGCCCGGCCCGCACCTACTCCGGGGGCATGCGCCGCCGCCTCGATCTGGCCGACGCCCTGGTGGCGAGGCCGGCGATCCTCTTTCTCGACGAGCCGACCACCGGGCTCGACCCGCGCAGCCGGATCGCGCTCTGGGAGATGATCGAGGGGCTGGTCGCCGACGGCACGACCGTGCTGCTCACCACCCAGTACCTCGACGAGGCCGATCGCCTGGCCGACCGCATCGCCGTGATCGACTACGGCAAGGTGGTCGCCGACGGTACCTCGGACGAGCTGAAGGACCGGGTCGGCGGCGAGCGCCTCGAGGTCAAGCTCAACGACGAGACCATGAACCAGCGGGCGATCGAGCTGCTCGCTTCGATGTCGGACGAGGATCCCTTCGTCGAGGGCGAGTCGGTCAAGCTCGCGGTGCGCAGGCGTCACGGAGCGATCGCCGAGGCCGTACAGAAGCTGAACGGGGCCGACATCGCGATCGATGACATCGGGCTGCGCCGTCCCACCCTGGACGAGGTCTTCCTCAGCCTGACCGGACACGCGCTCGAAACGGATGAAGAAGTCGAAGAGGAGGACGGACAGTGAAGCGCCTGATTTCGGACACCCTGGTGATCGCCGAGCGCAACCTGATCCGGCTGCCGCGGGCACCCGATCTGCTGCTGGCCTTCACGGTCCAGCCGATCATGTTCCTGCTGCTGTTCGTGTACGTCTTCGGCGGGGCGATCGTCACGCCGGGCTACGACTACAAGGACTTCCTGCTGCCCGGGATCATCGTCCAGAACATCGCCTTCGGCGGTTTCGTGACCGCGGTCGGCCTGAACGAGGACCTCAGCAAGGGCCTGATCGACCGTTTCCGCTCGCTGCCGATGGCGCGGCCCGCGGTGCTGGCCGGCCGGACCCTCGCCGACGTGGCGACCAACTTCCTCTCGGTCGTGATCCTCACCGTCACCGGACTGGTGATCGGTTTCCGCTTCGACAACGGACCGGGTGAGGTCATCCTCGGGATCATCCTGCTGCTCCTGTTCGGCTACGCCTTCTCCTGGGTGTTCGCCTGGCTGGGCCTGCTGGTCTCCTCACCGGAGTCGGCCAACTCGGTCGGATTCATCGCGGTCTTCCCGCTCACCTTCATCTCGTCCGCCTTCGTGCCGGTCGATTCGATGCCCGGCGCGCTCCAGTGGTTCGCCGAGATCAACCCGTTCACGGTCGTGGTCGACGCGATGCGCGCACTCTGGGTCGGAGCCCCCGCCGGCAACAGCGTCTGGGGAGCATTCGCCTGGTCCTTCATCATTCTCGCGATCTTCTCGCCGCTGGCGGTGGCGAAGTACCGCGCTGCCTCCGGCGGCCGCTGAGCGGAGCGGCCGGCCCCGAACCGATCGGGAAAACAACGAGATAGTCGTTGTTTTCCCGATCGGTTCGCTCTGGTGGGACGAACCCGGAATATGCTCCGGTCATGGAGCCCTCAGCGAGTCCCGAAGCCCAGTCCTCCCCGATCGAGCCCGGCACCCCCGGCGACGGCCTGATCCTCAATCCGGGCAGCTACTCGGCTCCCCATCTCGACCCGGCTGACGAGGCCCGCCTGAAGGCGATGATCGATTGGTTCGAGGCCCGCGGCAAGAAGAAGCTGAAGGACGACGACCGTGAGTACCGCTGGTACTCGGACTTCCTGGAGATGCAGGCGAAGGAGGGCATCTTCGCCACCTTCCTCACCCCGGCCCGCGACGCCGGGGGCGACCCCGAGCGGCGCTGGGACACCCAGCGGATCTGCGCTTTCAACGAACTCTCCGCCTTCTACGGCCTGCCGTACTGGTACACGTGGCAGGTCTCTATCCTCGGGCTCGGCCCGATCTTCCAGTCGGACAACGAGGCGGCCCGGAAGAAGGCTGCCGAGCTGCTCTCGGACGGCTCGATCTTCGCCTTCGGCCTCTCCGAGCGCGAGCACGGCGCCGACATCTACTCGACCGACATGGTGCTGCGGCCCGCCGGGGACGACGGGGCGGGGCAGACCTACACCGCGACCGGCGGCAAGTACTACATCGGCAACGGCAACGAGGCGGCTATGGTCTCCGTCTTCGGCCGGGTCGAGGGCATCGAGGGAGCGGACGGATACGCCTTCTTCTCGGCCAGCTCCACCCATTCGAACTATGAGCTGGTCCGCAACGTGGTCAACTCCCAGAGCTACGTCTCCCAGTTCAACCTGAACGCCTATCCGGTCGAGTCGGCCGATGTCCTCCACACCGGCCCCGGGGCATTCGACGCGGCTCTCAACACGGTAAACATCGGCAAGTTCAACCTCGGCTTCGCTTCGATCGGGATCTGCGAGCACGCGCTCTGGGAGGCGATCACTCACGCCGACTCAAGGGTGCTCTACGGCATGAGGGTCACCGACTTCCCGCACGTCAGCCAGGCCTTCACCGACGCTTTCGCCCGCCTCGTCGCGATGAAGCTGTTCGCCTACCGCTCGATCGACTACTTCCGGACCGCCTCACTCGAGGACCGGCGCTACCTTCTGTTCAACCCGCTCACCAAGATGAAGGTGACGACCGAGGGCGAGCGGGTGGTCGACCTGCTCTGGGACGTGATCGCGGCCAAGGGCTTCGAGCGGGACATGTGGTTTGAGATGGCCGCCCGCGACATCCGCGCCCTGCCGAAGCTGGAGGGCACGGTCCACGTCAACATGGCCCTGGTCCTGAAGTTCATGGGGTCGTACCTGTTCAACGCCGATCCCGATCTGGCCGCGCCGCCGCGCACCCTGGAGCCGGGCGACGACGAGTTCCTGTTCGAACAGGGTCCGGCGCGGGGGCTGGGCAAGATCCGCTTCAGCCCCTGGCGGGACGCCTACGAACCGTTCGCCGAGGTGCCGAACGTCGCCAAGTTCGTCGAACTGGCGGAGTCCTTCACGCAGTTCCTGGTCGACGCCGGACCGGACGAGACCCAGCAGAAGGATCTCGACTACCTGCTCACGCTGGGCGAGCTGTTCACCCTGATCCCGTACGGACAGCTGATCTGTGAGCAGGCCGCCCACATCGGCCTGCCGCTCGACACGCTCGACCAGATCTTCGACGTGCTGATCCGCGACTTCTCCGGCTACGCGGCCGAGCTTCACGGCAAGACCTCGGCGACCGAGGCCCAGCAGGAATGGGCCCGTTCGGCGATCACCAAGCCGGTGGTCGACACCGACCGGTTCCAGTCGGTCTGGGGCAAGACCCGGGCGCTCGCCGGCGGATACGAGATGAAGCCCTAGACACGGCGGATGCGATGAGTTTCACCGAGAACTCGGGTCTTGGTGGTTGAGTGCAAACCACCGAGAGGAAACCATGAGTGAATCGGAACAGCCGGCCATCGAGAGCCTCGGATCGCAGCCCTATGTGGCGATCCGGGGTGACGTCTCGCCAGACACCTTTCGGGGCTTCGTCGACACCAGTTTCTCCAAGCCGTTCGAGTGGCTCGGTTCGCAGGGAATGGCCCCGGCCGGTGCCCCGTTCATCCGATACCTGGCCCTGGACGACGCCGGCAACCCCGCCCGGATCGAACTCTGTGCGCCGGTCGGGGAGCCGGTGTCACCCGGGGATGGTCTGGTGGCGGGGGAGTTGCCCGCCGGGCGCTTTGTCACCTACACCCACGTCGGACCTTTCAGGCATGAGGAACTGGACGACCTCGGGGATGCGGTCGCAAAGGTCCTGTCCTGGGCGAAGGACCGGGACATCGAGCTCGACCAGACCAGGACCGAATCGGGAACGCGACCGGTGGCCAGCGCCGAGTTCTACCTGGGCGATCCGAAGAGTGAGCCGGACTTCACCAAGTGGCGAACCCGGATCGTGATGCTGGCGGCCGATTGACCGCCAGCTTCCGTGTGGTCTAGGCCTGGGCCTGGCGCGAGCGCCGGGCCAGGTCGACCGTCGCCGCGCGCAGTCCGCCGGGTGAGGTGATCGCCTCGGTGAAGCTGACCCGGGTGGCCTTCTTGCCCTCGGGGGTGACCAGGGCGAGATCGAGCCCGTAGCGGTCGGCGCGCGTGCACTTGGCCTCGGTCGCGTCGGGGTACTCGCCGAAGGCCTGGGCCATGACCAGCAGGGCGTCGGGGTGATCGAGGTTCAGGTGGCTGACCGCGTCGGCGGCCTGCGGCTGGACCGGATCGGGCTCGGCCTCGGCGTAGCCGTCGCCGGTGGCGGAGTCCATGCGGCCGTAGCCACCGACCCAGCGCACCCTTTCGACCTCGAGGATCCAGAAGGTGAAGTCGTTGAAGTCGGCGTACATCGCGGCGCTCGGAACCGCCTCGAGGTGCGCTTCGCGGGCTGATTTCTCGTCGTGGAACTCGTCCGAGCGCACGACCTTGCCGGCGAGCGTGACCCGGCCACCGGCGAGCGCGTCGCCCTTGTGGCTGGCGTCGGCGACCATCAGCGAAGCCTGGCGGTTCTTCTCGAGATTGCGGGCATGCTCGGCGAGGGTGGAGAGGCAGAGCACGGGGGAGCCGTTGGCGAGCGTGCCGAACGTGACCAGCGAGGCCCAGGGGGTGCCGTCGTCACTCATCGTGGCGAGGGTGCCGGAGTTGGTCGCGGCGACCAGGGTGCGGGCCTCCTCGGCGGCGGAGCGGCGGTTGCCGTTGAACGCCATCGGCGGTACGGAGGGCATCGCCATTCCTTCGGGAAGGTCGTGGTCTCCCACTACGGCCTTGGACTGAGTTTGGCTCGACACCGGAATCTCTCTTTCGGGGTGGTTCAGGGGCTGGGAATACTCGCGGAACAGATTAGGTTACCCTATCCCGACAAGAAGCATGGGGATTACATTAGGCAGTTCTAATCCTCTCCGATCAACAGTCTTTCACTCGCTTTCCCCTCAAAGGAGTCCGCCACATGAAGTTTTCGATAGCGCCCGAGCCCAAGAACGGCCTGCCCCTCGCCCTGATCGCCGGCCTGACCGCCGTCATCCTGATCGCGATCTCCTTCGCGGGTCTCGCGCAATCGGCCTCGGCGGCCCCGATCAAGGGCAACAAGATCGTGGCGCTCACTCCTTTCTCGGCTAACGCGATGGGCACCATGGGCGTGATGCCGCGGGCAGTCGGCGAAGTGTTGAACACTTCCGATACCGCAGCGTCATTCGTCCCTGCCATCGAATCCGGAATTCGCGGGCGGCGTATCGATCAGCTCCTGCTGACCCATCCGAACGGTCCCAACCTCGAGAAGCTGGCGAAGCTGAATCCGAAGCTGGTGTTCACCTCGCCGCAGTGGTCGAAGGGCACGTCTGCGATGCAGTCCCTTGGAATCAAGGTCAAGAAGTCGGAACCGATCACGCTTGGCGGAATCTATTCAGAGTTCAAGAAGGTGGCGAAGGTCATCGGCAAGCAGAAGGCCGCCAAGCGTTACATAGCCAAGACGAAGGCCAAGGTCAAGAAGGCCACGGCTGGTATCGGAGCGAGGAAGAGGGTCATGGTCATCCTGGGTGTCGGCCGTACTCCCTTCGCGTTTCTGAACAACAGCTGGGGCGGTGAGATCGTGAAGCGGTCCGGTGGCAACCTCCTGACCGGTGGTGCCAGCAACAGCAGTGGATTTGCCCGGATCTCCGATGAGGTCGTGATTGCCGCGGATCCGGAAGTGATCATCGCCGTGCCTCATGCGATCAAGAACGACATCGAAGGTCTCATCGAATACATGAAGACCAATCCCGCATGGCAGGAAACGACCGCTGTCGACAACGAAGATCTCTACGTCTCGACCGACAACTCGCTGCTCCAGGCGGGAGTCGATCCGGCCAAGGTGATCCGGACCATCCGGTCGCAGTATCTGAAGAACAACTAGTCAACGGGCTGGGGGAGTGCGCCGCACCGCGATAGTCATATTCCTGCTCGTCGCCCTGGCGGCGGCGGTCGCGGCATCCCTGGCCTTCGGAGCGGTCAAGATTCCGGTCGGCCATGTGATCGACATCCTGCTCGGCAAGGACGCGCCCGGACCGGAGGTCCGCATCGTCGAGGTGCTGCGCATGCCGCGCACGGTCGAGGCGATGGTGGTCGGGGCGGCGCTCGGCGTGGCCGGCGCCCTGCTCCAGGGCTCGCTCGGCAACCCACTCGCCTCTCCGGACGTGATCGGCGTGACCGGCGGCGCCGGTTTCGGCGCGATGCTGATCATCCTGCTGTACCCGGAATCGATCCACCTGCTGCCGGTCAGCGCGCTCTTCTTCGGGCTGCTGGCCGCCGGGCTGGTCTTCATCATCGGCTTCTCCGGCTCGACCGGAGGCGGGATCGGCCGGGTGATCCTGGCCGGCATCGCGATCGCCTCGCTCTTCTCGGCCGCGACCGCCGCGCTCATGGCGGCCTATCCCGACCGGGTTCCCTCCGGCATCTTCTTCCTGGTCGGCGGGCTCACCTCGACCGGCTGGGAGACATTGGAGACCGTGTGGCCCTACTTCGCGGTCGGCGGCATCCTCACCTGTTTCCTGATCCGGCCGCTCGACCGGCTGATGCTCGGTGACGACGTCGCCGCCTCGCTCGGCTCGAAGCCCCGGCTGATCCGGCTGGCCGCCGCCGCGGCCGCCGCGATCCTCGCCTCGGCCGCCGCCGCGGTGGCCGGGCTGCTCGCCTTCCTCGGGCTGGTCGTGCCCCATGTGGTCCGGATGGCCGGCGGCACCAACAACCACACCTTCGTGATCCCGGTCTCGGCGCTGGGTGGCGCGGTGCTGCTGACCGCGGCCGACACCCTGGCCCGAACCCTGAGGGCACCGATCGAGATGCCGGTCGGGCCGTTCCTCGTGATCCTCGGAGTGCCCCTCTTTCTCTGGCTGCTGCGGAAGGCCGTGTGATGAGCGAGCCTCTGATCGAAGCGAGCGGCGTGCGGGTCACGATCGGCGGCACCGAGATCCTGAAGGGCGCCGACCTGCATCTCGAATCCGGAGAGCTGCTGGCCGTGGTCGGACCGAACGGCGCCGGCAAGTCGACCCTCGCCCGCGCGATCTGCGGACTGCGCAAGCCCACCGCCGGTTCGGTCAGGTGGTCCGGCCGGGACATCAGCACTCTGAAGGGCCGTGATCTGGCCAAGCTGCGCGCCTTCGTACCACAGCGGGCCCAGGTGCCGAACGGCGTCTCGGTCCACGACGCGGTCTCGATCGGCCGCTCCTCGCACCTGAAGCCGTTCCAGTCCTTCACCAAGGAGGACAAGGCGGAGATCGCCGCCTCGCTCGAACGGGCGCGGATGTCGGGCTTCGAGGACAGGCAGCTGAACACACTTTCCGGCGGTGAGATGCAGCGGGTCCAGATCGCGATCGGGCTCGCCCAGGGCGCACCGGTGCTGATCGCCGACGAACCGACCGCCCAGCTGGATCTCGGGGCCACCGCCGCGGTCTCGAAACTGCTGCGAGAACTGGTCGACGACGGCCTCGGTGTGGTGCTGATCGTCCACGACCTCGCGCTCGCGGCGGCGATCGCCGACCGGGTCCTGGTGATCTCCGAAGGACGCTCGATCGCAACCGGAGGCCCCCATGAGGTGTTGACACCACAGTTGATCAGTCAGGTCTGGCAGGTGGAAGCGGAACTGATCGATCACTCGGGCCGCTCGGCACTCCACGTCGAATGGCTCGAGCGCCGCTGAACCGGGCCGGATGAAGCCGGATCGAGGCAGAAGGCGCACCTAATCCCCATCGTGTTAGTGTGAATTGAATAAGGCTTCCCTAATAGCCCCTCAACCTTCCCTCAAGGAGCTTCGAAAAGCATGAAATCGTCCCTTGCCGCGCGCGGCATCACATCCGGCTTCGCCGTTCTCGCGGCCGTCGCCATGTTCTTCGTCGTGTACGGAGGGGTGAAAGCCTCCGCCGCCCAGACCACGGGTACGGCCACGATCACGGTCGGAACCGGCAAGTCCGGCAAGGCTCTCTCCGCAAAGGGGGGCAAGGTCAGCGCGATCGCCCCGGCCAAGGGCAAGAAGAAGGGCAAGACCGCTCAGGTGCTGGCCCCGGTCAAGACCCTGGCCGTCGCCGCCAAGAGCAAGGCCACACTGAAGGGCGGCGTCCGGTTCCAGCGCGGCAAGCGCAAGGTGGCCGTGACCGGCCTGACGCTCGAGATCAGCTCGGGCAAGACCGTGATCAAGGGCAAGGTCGGCGGCAGGCTGATCCCCGCCTTCTTCGCCACCGGCAAGGCGAACATCGATGTCACCGGCAAGACCGTGAAGGTCGGGTCCGCCAAGCTGACCCTGACCAACGCCGCCGGCCGCGCCGTGCGCAAGGCCCTGAAGCTGAAGACCCGTCCCTCCGGCGAGATCGGCCGCTTCGGATTCTTCGGCCAGGTCAAGGAAGACCTTCCGCCCTGTGAGGTCGATCCGAACGCCGAGGGCTGCAACCCGGTCGATCCCTGCATCGCCGATCCGACCGGACCGAACTGCCCGCCGATCCCGCTGGAGGATCCGTACCTGGCCGAGTGCGGTGTCGCCGCGACCAGCAAGGTCAACGGCTCACTGCCGGTCGCCGCTCCGCTGCCGACTATCGCCGGCGCCAAGAACACGGTCGGCCCGACCGATGTCGATTGGGGCTTCAAGTCGAGCTTCCGCCAGTACGTGATCTTCGGCGCGGGCGGCAGCCTGAAGGCCGTCGATGGCGCCTCGGTCCTGCCCGGCATGCCGGTCTCACCCGGATTCAAGTTCCCGGTCTCCGGTGGTCAGTACGCCGCCAACGATCCGATCGACACCTCCGACGATCAGGCCGTGATCCCGGGCACCGGAACCTCGCTGTTCTGTGCGACCACGCACAAATTCCGGGTCGCGATCTCGAACCCGACGATCGTGATCGATGGTGAGAACTCCCGCATCGTCGCCGATGTCGACGCCAACCTGACCAACGTCTGGATCCCCAGCCAGAAGATCGACCTGGCGACGATCGACCTCTCCGGGGCGACGCCGTTCTACAACAAGAGCGGATCCGAAGTGAGCTGGGGCGAGCTTCCGGTCACTCTCACCCAGGCCGGCGCGGACGCGATCTGCGGCACCGGCGAGCAGGCCGCCTGCAGCTACACCGCGGGAACCGACCTCGATCCGATCGACGTCTCGGTGAAGACGCCGTATGACACCGGCGACCTGGCCGCCCTGGCGACCTACGTCGAGACCGAGCTGCCCTTCCCGATCACGGCCGCGACGGCCGGTGGATGCACCCTGCCGACCCTGCCCGATCCGAAGACGATCGACGCGGGCCAGGCCTCCGACCCGGCCGGCACCCCGGTCTGGAAGGGTGAGCCCGCGGCGGCCGCCGCGGTCCCGGATCTCTCCGCCGAGACCGCTGTCACCGGCGGTGGGCTCGATTGGGGCTTCCGTTCGAGCCTGCGCGGCTCGGTCAACGGCACGGGTGAGTTCAACCCGGCGCTCGGCGCCACCGCGAGCAACACCCCGTACTACGGCAACGGCGGCGAGACCCCGGTCTTCCCGCGCCCGGTGGTGCCCGGTCCCGGTCAGATGAGCGGCCCCGGCAAGTTCTTCACCTGGCCGGCCGCGACGACCGGCGGCTTCTACGACGCGGCCGGTGCCGGCAACGCCGATGACCGTCTCGTCCTGAAGACCGACGGCCGGGTCGCGTTCTGCCAGACCCAGGGCGCGCAGGCCTACGGAGTCGTCTTCTCCGAGCCGACCATCGTCATCGACGGGGCCGACTCGCGGATCACGATGGATGTCGCGACCCGCTACCGCCTCTCTTGGGTGCGCGGCACGGTCGACATCGCCTCGCTCGACCTGAACGACCCGGGCCTCACGGTCAACGAGTCCACCGTCGGTGAGACCACCACCGTCACCTGGGCCTTCCCGGACGCGGTCGGAGCGCCGGCCGTCGGGCCGGTCGAGCTGACCGCCGACGGTGAGGCCGTCGTCAACATGCTCAGCAAGGGTGCCTACGTCGCCGGTCTCGGCCTCGACGGCGCCAAGATCAGGGCTTCCTTTCCGGCCGGGGAGTAACCGCTGAACCGATTCACCGCATACTCCGCCGCCGCAGGGCCGGCCACGACGAGGGCGATCCGCTTCGGATCCGCCCTTGCCGTGGCCGGCTTCGTGGCGCTGTGTGCGTTCTGGCTGGCACCGGCTCCGGCCGGCGCGGCCACCCTCACGCCATGTGTGGCGACCCCGCCTCCGACCGGTCCGGTGACCGAGCTCGACGGCACCGCGACGATCGAGCTGAAGAGCGCGGTCAAGCGCAAGCTCCGCGCGGATGGTGTGCGCATGGCTCTCGAAGCGCCAGCCAACAACTTCACCGGCCGTCCTTCGTTCCCGGTCGCCTCGGTCGAGTACGGCGAGGCGACCTCCCGGATCGGCCTCGGCGGGGCGCTCGCGCTGCGCGGGAAGAAGTCGAAGCGGCTCAGCTTCACCGGCATGGCCGCCACGATCCGACCCAAGGGGGACAGCGTGATCACCGCCCGTTTCGGCGGCGGATCGAAGAAGCTGTTCACCGTCAAGGGCGGCAAGGTGACCCGCGACACCGCCTCAGGTGAGCTTTATCTGAAGAACGGCCGCGCGGCCCTGACCGGGACCGCCGCCAAGGCGATCAGGAAGCGCTTCGGCTTGAAGAAGTACCGGGCTCTGAAGAACGGCCTGAACTGGGGTCCGGTCAATCTCTACTCGCTCTACAAGGTGACGACCCCACCGAAGGATCCGGAGGCGGAGACGCCGGTGGAGCCGCCGGTGGCCACCAAGCCCGCCGGCGCCACCGACCTGAGCTCGGCCACGATCGAGTGGCGGGTCCGCGATTCGTTCATCCGCTACGTCAGCAGCGGTGACGGTGCCGGCGCCGTGGACGGTGCGATCCCAGGACCGGCCGAGGCGGTCGACGGGGCCACTCCGCTGGTCTACAACTTCAGTTTCCCCTTCACCTCCGGCTGGACCGACCCGGTCACCGACAGCAGCCTGATCAAGGGCAGCGGCGGGGTCACGTTCCGCTACTGCCGCAACACGATCAACTTCGTGGTCCACGACCCCGAGATCGAACTGAACGGCGACCTCTCCCGCATGATCTTCCGGGTCCAGGGCACCGACGGCACCGCCTTCCCCGACTCGCGCGCGGTCATGGTCGGACTCCGCCTCAACCAGGCCGAAAGCGTCCAGATCGTCGGCAACACCACCACCTACACGAAGATCCCCGGATTCGTCCCCGAAGGATCATCCGGAATCTTCGCCGACTTCTATATGCCCGGCGCCGATTTCGGGCATCTCACGATTTCGTTGACCACGCCATGACGTCAGCCTCTGGCAAGCGCATCCTGGGGATTGTTTTCGGGGTCTTGGCAACCATGTTGCTCTTCAGCTCTCCCGCACGTGCGGTTGATCAGGGGATCGTCGAAGTCGACGGTTACTCGTGGAGCGGGGATTCGGCGAGGGTCAATCTGAATTCGCTAGGCGGGGGCACCACCGTCGAGGTCGATGGTCAAGATCGCAAGGTGTTCAGCCTGCTTGAAATATTGACCGAGGCTCAGAGCAGCACATCCGAGTTGGACTTGGCGGCGCTTCCCAAGGTTGAGATCGCGTACCCGAAGAGTGAACTGGTCACGTACTCGGGCAGTCAGATCCGAGACTCATCTAGGCAGGACAAGCTCGCGCGATTCTTCGTCGGTGAAGGTGGCTGGACATACATCCTGCTCCCAGGAAACATCTCGGTGGCCTTCGAAAAAGCGAATCCGAAGATCTACGATCCATCAAAGATCCCCGCACTGAACGTGACGCTTTCGCCCAAGTCGAAGGAGATCGAGAGTGGAGATCGCGTTGATTTTCGAGCCACGGTCACCAATGCAGGTGGCAAGCCGCTCCAGTACGAGTGGATATGGGGTGACGGAAATGAAGATCAGACCAGTACGGGCAACTACGGTCACACGTTCAGAGGCAAGAACAAGTCGTTCTGGGTGACCGTCACGGTTTCGGGACCCGGGTTCAAGGACGGTCAGGATGCCGCGACCATCACGATAGGCAAGGTCGAGAAGCCCAAGAACAAGAAGAAAAAGAAGGACAAGGAAGATCCCCCCGCCGATGAAGATACCGGCGGCTACGGCGGCTATTCCTACCCCGGGGGAACCGGTGGGTATGGCGGCTACCCAGGTGGCACAGGCACCTCACCGGGTGCGGGAACTCCGATGCCCGCCGCTCCCGAACCTAAACCTCAGCCCGAACCTTCGGTCGACGATGGTCTCGTAGAGGTCACCGGCGAGCTGGTCTCTTCCTCCGCACCTGCCCCGACCATGACCCCGGGCGAGGCCGCCGCTCAGCCTCCGCCGGTCGCCGTGGCGCCGACCCCGGAGGGTTTCAAGATCTCCAGCGAGACCTGGACCGTGCTCGGTCTGCTCGCCCTGCTCGGTCTGGGACTGCTGGCCGAGCGCCGCGGCTCCAAGCTGTACTGAGCCGGCCCGGCCCGGTGGGCCGGGCGGGGCATTCGTCTCAGCGGGTGATCTGTGAGCCGCCGGTGATCGCGTCGGTCCCGTCCGGGAAGCGGATCCAGGCCTTGTTGGTCCCGTCGTAGTCGGGCGCCCAGAGGACCAGGGTCGCTTCGCCCCTGTCCTTGACCTGGCAGATCTCGCTGCCCTCCTCGTCGAGGCCGCGCCAGATGCGCACGAACGGGTTGTTCTCCCACTCGTCGGCGACCGTGCTGGGCTCCTTGTGGCCCGGGTGGATCCGGGTCTCGGGCGGCAGGGTCATGAGGCGTTCCATGATCGAGTTCTTCAGGTCCTCGAAACCGGTCGCTCCGGGCGCCATGGTGCCGCCGACCGTGCCCTTGAAGATCACGTCGGCGGTGATCACGTCGGTGCCGTCGATCAAGATGGCGTGGTGTCCGGCGGCGTGGCCGGGGGTGAAGATCGCCTCGATCTCGAGGCCACCCGTCTTGATCACGTCGCCGTCGCTGAGCATCTGGTCGATCGGGAAGTCGACCCTTTCGGCGGTGATCGGGTGGGCGAGGATCGGGACGTTCCGTTCCTTGGCGAGTTCGCCGAGGCCGACCACGTGATCCCAGTGATCGTGGGTGAGGATGATGTGGGTGAGATCGAGGCCCTCGCGATCGACCCGCTCCAGGAGAGGTTCGATCACGCCGTTGCCGTCGATCAGCACGGCGGTGCCGCCGGGCTCATCGCAGATGAGGTAGGAGTTCGACAGCCAGTCCGCTTGTTCTACGCGCTGCAGGATCAAATCGATGCCTTTCGTGGTGTCTGGCAATGTTCGGCCCCCAAATAGGGGGCCGAACATTGCCAGACTCGCTTTCAGTTGAATTGAATGACGCTGCGGATGCCGTCGTGGTCTTCCATCAGGTCGAAGCCCCGGTTGACCTCATCGAGCGTCAGCTCGTGGGAGAGGAACGGGTCCACGTCGATATCTCCGGCCATGTACCGCTCGATCAGCTCCGGCACCTGGTCACGGCCCTTGACACCACCGAAGGAGGATCCGGCGACCCGGCGGCCCTGGATCAGCCAGCGGGGAATGATGTCGAGCGTCTCGCCCTTGCCGGCGACCCCGGCGATCGTGCAGAGGCCCCAGGCCATGCGGGCCGATTCGACCGCCTGCTTCATCACTTTGACCAGGCCGGTGGCCTCGAAGGTGTAGTCGGCCCCGTAGCCACCGGTCATCTCGAGGATGCGCTGGACCGTGTCGGCGTCGCCCTTGATCAGATCGGTGGCTCCCTGGCCGCGGGCCATCTCGAGGCGGTCGTCGGAGAGATCGACGCAGATGATGCGGTCCGCTCCCTGAAGGCGGCAGCCGGCGACCGCGCCGAGCCCGACCATGCCCGCCCCGAAGACGACACAGGTGGTGCCCTCGTCCACCTTGGCGGTGTACATCGCGGCGCCGAGACCGGTGGAGAGGCCGCAGGCGAAGAGGCAGGCCCGGTCGAGCGGGGCCTCCGGGTTGATCTTCGCGAGCGCGATCTCGGGCATCACCGTGTACTCGGCGAAGGTCGAGGTGCCCATGAAGTGCCGGATCTGCTCGCCGCCGCGGGAGAGGCGGGTGGTCCCGTCGGGCAGGTGCCCGAGGTTCTGTTCGGCCCGGATCGCCATGCAGAGGTTGGTCCGTTCGTCCACGCAATGCACGCATTCGCGGCACTGGGGCGAGAAGAGGGTGACGACATGATCTCCGGGCGCGACCGAGGTCACGTCGGGACCGACCGACTCGACCACACCGGCGCCCTCGTGGCCGAGCACGGCCGGGGCGTAGCCCGAGGGGTCGGCGCCGGAGGCCGTGTACACGTCGGTGTGGCAGACCCCGCAGGCCACGAGCCGGACCAGCACCTCACCGGCCTTGGGCTCGGCGAGATCGACCTCCTGCACCACCAGGGGTTGACCGAACTCCTCCAGAACAGCCGCGCGCATCTTCATGGTCCGATCCTACGGCAGCACCGAGCCGGCGATGGGACGGACGACAGCGCCGCCTTCCGCACCGGGCGGTCGTAGCCGCCGCTCCCTGAACCAAACGACCTTTTGCCGAAATACTCGGCAAAAGCCCGTTTTGTTGGTGTTGTCCAACTAAAGCCGATAATTCTGATCAAGATAGTCTGTTATTGTTTCGTCTCGATGAGACGAGCAAGAACCGACATCCATCAGCATCTCTGGCCCGAAGAGTTCATTGCCGCCCTGGCGAAGCGGGAGACCCCGCCGATGATCAGGCGCTGCGGGGGAGAGTGGGTCCTCAGGCTGGTCGGTGAACCCGAGTATCCGTTCAGTCCCGAGTGGCACGATCCCGGCCGTCGCCTGGCGCGAGCCGAAGCCGCGGGGATCGACCGGGTGGTCATTTCGATCTCGAGCCCGCTCGGGATCGAGTGGCTTCCCGGAGACGAGGCCGCCGAACTGCTCGGGGCCTACAACGAGGGCGTCCGCGCGCTCGGAGCCGGGTTCTCCTCCTGGGGTGCGATCTCGGTGCTCGACGGGGACTGCCGGGCGGTGGACCGGCTGCTCGACGAAGGGCATTCGGGAATCACTCTTCCCGCCGAGTCGATCTCGACCGTGGCCGGGTTCGACCAGCTGCGCTCGGCCCTCGAGGAGCTGGAACGGCGCTCGGCCCCGCTGTTCGTCCATCCCGGGCCGGTCTATGCCGGCGATCGGCTCGGACCCGACGGCGGCGATCCGGCCTGGTGGCCCGCCCTGACCGGCTACGTGAGTCAGATGAACCGGGCCTGGCACTCTTTCGTCGCGATCGGCCGAGAGCGGCATCCGTCGCTCAGGGTCGTCTTCGCGATGCTGGCCGGGGGAGCGCCGATTCACGGCGAGCGCCTGGTCAGCCGGGGCGGTCCCGCGGTCGGCTCGGAGGCCAACTTCTTCTACGACACCTCCTCGTATGGGGCGCGAGGAATCGACGCGGCGATCAGGGCGGTCGGCATCGACCAGCTGGTCTATGGCACCGACGCGCCGGTCGTGGTCGGGGAACCTCCGCTGGATCTCGGGCCCGCCGCCTTCGAGGCGATCGCGGCGAGCAACCCGGAGCGGCTGTTCTCCGGCAGGATCCGACGGGCGGTGCTCGCGTGATCGGCCGGCCGCAGGACCGCAATCTGGAGCGGGAGGAGCTGCGGCGGCTGGCGCTGGAGTACGCCGGGCGGCCCGAACTCTGGAGGCATCTGGTCCGGCACGATCCGGACGCTCGGATCTACGAGGAGCTCCACCGTGACGATCATCTCGGGATCTGGCTGATCTGCTGGATGAAGGACCACGACACCGGCTTCCACGATCACGACATCTCATCCGGGGCCCTCGCGGTGGCGGACGGCAAGATCCGGGAGGAACGGCTCGGGATCGGCGGCATCGCCAGTGATGTGCTGGTCGGCCCGGGAGGCTCGGTCGAGTTCGGCGCCGCCGACATCCACCGTGTGACCCATGGGGGAGGAGGCCCGGCGGTCACCATCCACGCGTACTCGCCGCCGCTCTGGCGCATGGGCGCCTACGAGATCCAGCCGACCGGCCAGCTGCTGCGCCACTCGGTCTCGTACGCCGAGGAACTGCGCCCGGTCGAGTCCGGATCGCCCCCGGCGATCGCCGCCTGAAGACTTAAAGCGAAACGCCCGCCGGAGAACCGGCGGGCGTTTCGGCTGGACGGAAGCCGTGGGAGCTTCTACTTGACGAACAGCATCTCGGAGTACTTCGGCAGCGGCCAGAACTCGTCGGCGACGATGCGCTCGAGCTGGTCGGCGACGACCCGGACCTCATGCATCGCGGTCAGCTGCTTGTCGCGGGCGTAGATCGCCAGCTCGATGCCTTCCTCGTCGATGCCGTCGGGGTACTGGTTGACGCCCTCGAGGGCCCTGGTCTTCTCGATCAGGTCGTCGAACAGCGCGCGGCTCTCCGACTCCAGGCCGGCGGCCTCGGCCTGGCCCAGGAGCGCCAGGTGCTTGGCGACCGCCGGGATCAGCAGGGTGCGGGAGATGTTCGCCGCGGTCTCCGCCTCGATGTTGGCGCCGATCGCGTACTGCTCGACCCAGACCTCGTAGCGCGCCTCGAGCTCACGCTCGGACAGCACGTTGTACTTCTCGAAGGTCTCGACCGTGGATGCGGAGATCACTTCGGGCAGGGCGTCCGGAGTGGTCTTCAGGTTCTTCAGGCCGCGGCGGGCCGCTTCCTCCTGCCAGGCGTCCGAGTAGCCGTCGCCGTCGAAGCAGATCACCTTGTTGGCCGAGTACGACTCCTTGACGACCGCCATCACGTCGGCGGCGAGATCGCCGGAGCCGCGCGCCTCGAGCTTGCCTCTCAGATCGTCGATCGCCTCGGCGGTCATCACGTTGAGGATGGTGTTGGTGAAGGCCAGCGACATGCTGGAACCCACCGCACGGAACTCGAAGCGGTTGCCGGTGAAGGCGAAGGGCGAGGTCCGGTTGCGGTCGCCGCCGTCCATCGGCAGGTCGGGCAGCGCGACCGCGCCGAGATCGAGGGTCGCGTCGGGGGTGTTCGGGTCACCGCCATTGTCGGCGGCGAGCGTGTTGAACACCTTCTCCAGCTCGGCGCCGAGGAAGATCGAGATGATCGCCGGCGGGGCCTCGTTGGCTCCCAGGCGGTGATCCTGGCCCAGGTTGCCGACAGCGGCCCGCAGCAGGCCCTGATGCTTGTTCACGGCCTGGATGACCGCGGCGCAGAAGAACAGGAAGTTCAGGTTCTCCGCCGGGGTGTCACCCGGATCGAGCAGGTTGTGCCCGGTGTCGGTGCCCATCGACCAGTTGTTGTGCTTGCCAGAGCCGTTGATTCCCGCGAACGGCTTCTCGTGGAGCAGGCAGACCATGCCGTACTGGCGGGCCTTGTTCTGCATCACCTGCATGGTGAGCTGCTGATGGTCGGAGCCGATGTTCGAGTTCTCGAACATGGGGGCGATCTCGTACTGGCCCGGTGCGACCTCGTTGTGGCGGGTGGTGACCGGCACGCCGAGCTTGGCGAGCTCGTTCTCCAGATCCATCATGTAGGCGAGCACCCGCTCGGGGATCGCGCCGAAGTAGTGGTCGTCCAGTTCCTGGCCCTTGGCGGGCTGGGCGCCGAACAGGGTGCGCCCGGTGGTGATCAGGTCGGGGCGGGAGTAGTAGTACTGCTCGTCGATCAGGAAGTACTCCTGCTCGGGGCCGACCGAGGAGGTGACCCGCTTGGCCTCGTCGTCACCGAGCAGCCGGAGCGCCTTGATCGCGGACTTCGAAAGCGCGTCCATCGAACGCAGCAGCGGGATCTTGGCGTCGAGCGCCTCGCCGGTCCAGGACGCGAACGCGGTCGGGATGCAGAGCAGCTTGCCGTTCGGGTTCTCCATCAGGAAGGCCGGGCTGGTCGGGTCCCAGGCGGTGTAGCCGCGGGCCTCGAAGGTGGCACGGATGCCGCCCGACGGGAAGGAGGAGGCGTCCGGCTCGCCCTGGATCAGGGTCGAGCCCTTGAACTTGGCGACCGTGCCGCCGTCGCCGGTCGGCTTGAAGAAGGAGTCGTGCTTCTCGGCCGTGAGGTTGGTCAGCGGCTGGAAGACGTGGGTGTAGTGGGTGGCGCCGTTCTCAAGAGCCCAGTCCTTCATCGCCAGCGCGACCGCGTCCGCCAGGTCCACGTCGAGCGCCTCGCCGTGCTCCAGCGTGCCGACCAGCCGGTCGAAGATGTCCTCGGGAAGGCGCTCGCGCTGCGTCGCGATGTCGAAGACGTTCTGGCCGAACACGATGTTGCGCTCGTCGGTGAGGTCGATCGACCCCATGGTGAGGCCGTTGGGCTCCCACTGGGCGGCGGCTACGTTGGGGTGACGAACGGGACTCATTGCTTGGGTTCCTCCTGATGGCAAGATTGATGAAAAGCGAGAATCAGGCTACCTCCGGGTGCTCCTGAGGGGGCTTGTACCAAAGGCTAAGGTTAGTCGAGGGGGACCGTCCTGTGGGATAGAGGCCACGGTGCCATGCCGAAGAAACGCGGTCTGTTCGCGGTGGGCTCCGGGGATGCAAGATCATGTGCATCAGCTCACAGAAAAGCCGTATTTAGCTAACGTGTGCCCGAGATGTCGAATTCGAACAAGATCGTTTCGATCCATCTGGCTGGGGTCGGCCTGCTCACCGCGCTCGCGCTGGCCCTGATGTTCGGCGCGCCGACCCGATCGGCCGCCGGGGTGGAGGCGGAGGCCTCGGCCCCCGATCCGATGGCGCAGAGCCCGGCACTGGCGGAGGAACTAGAGCGAGCTCGAAGCTCGTCCACCCGCGGCGGGGGAGGCATCGTGATCACGCCGAACCCGCGGATCGAGGACGCCTACTGCGTCAAGGAATGCGTCTCGGTCCGCAAGGCGACCCCCGGAGCCACGGTCCGGATCACCGGGGCCTACCTCGACGGCGTGACCAAGGTCGTGTTCCCCGGCAAGAAGAAGAGGATGAAGGTCCGGTACAAGGCGAAGTCCAGCACGGCGGTCAGGGTCGAGGTGCCGAGAGGCGCCGACGACGGCAGGCCCTTCGTGATCGACGGTTCCGGCGCCAAATCCAACCGCGCGCCGAAGGAACTGCAGATCGTGCCCAAGGCGGACATACCCCGTGAGGTGTTCCCGGTGAGGGGGCCCTTCAGCTACGGGAGCGACGGCAGCCGCTTCGGCGCCGGGCGTCCCGGACACATCCACCAGGGGCAGGACATGAGCGCCGCCTGCGGCACCCGCCTGGTCGCGATCAAGAAGGCGCGGGTGGCCTACAACGCCTACGACGACGGCGCCGGCAACTATCTCGTGCTCGCCAACAAGGGCGACAACACCTCGTTCGTCTACATGCACATGATCCGCCCCGGCAAGCCCGAGGTGGGGGAGATCGTGCGGGCCGGCGAACCGATCGGAAGAGTCGGCACCACGGGCACCTCATCCGGCTGTCACCTGCACTTCGAGTACTGGATCGGCCCCTGGCAGACGGGCGGCAAGCCGATCGATCCGCTGCCGTACCTGAAGTCGCTCAGGTAGCCGGCCGGCCGGTCGAGGCCGCACCTTCCGGCCGCCCGGCGGGTTGGTAGATTCGAAGGCGATGGGCGGCTCGACAAGGGAGATCGGCCGCCGCATGACAAGGAGACCGGTTGAATCACAGGTGGACAGCTGTACTGGCGATGGCGATCACCGCCATCTTTCTTTCGTCCTCGGCCGCGGCGGCGGCCCCGGCAAGCGGCGCGGCCGTGAAGGCCGAGGTCAGCAAGACCAAGAAGAAAGCCAAGAAGAAGGCGAAGAAGCGCAAGATCCAGGTGTCCATCGTCGGGGTCAACCAGAACCAGCTGTCACGGGACCGCGTCCTGAAGGTCAAGGTCCGCAGTGCCCGCAAGGGCAAGATCAAGGTGTCGGCCAAGTCGACGACCTTCGACCGCCGTGGCAAGTACTACGCCCTGACCAAGGTGGCCCGGCCGCACTTCAAGCGCGGCGGGCAGCTGAAGGTGGTCAAGCTGCGGCTGACCAGTGGCGGAGTGACCGCGGTCAAGAGCTGTGAGGACCGCGACATCCA
Source organism: Solirubrobacterales bacterium (assembly GCA_035502775.1). GTDB lineage: Bacteria > Actinomycetota > Thermoleophilia > Solirubrobacterales > 70-9 > 67-14. The sequence goes on from DATJUB010000011.1 coordinate 34,629, forward strand.
GGCCCAGGCCGGAGCGGTGAAGAGCAAGTTCAGGTCCCTGGTCCGGCAGTCGGCGCTCTGCGCGCCGCGGCAGCTCGACCTGAGCCGGGCGGAGCGCTGCGATTTCATCGTCGACCAGCAGGAGCCGCTCTGCATGGTGCCCTTCCCCAACAACTTCTATTCCCGGGCCGACACGACCACCGAGACCGGCCGGCGAATCCACTTCCGCACCGACGCGATGCCGAAGAACCAGGCGGGCATCCCGATCGACGCGACCCCTTACAACCAGAGTGACGGTTTCAGTCAGGGCCAGGGAATCATCCTGCGCGTTCCCGGCCTCGACAATCCCGAGGCACTCGCCCAGACGAACCCGGCCGGGCTGGCCGACCCCTCGCGCTACCTGGACGCCAACGCCCCGGTGATCGTGCTCAACACGAAGACCGGCCAACGCCATCCGATCTGGGTCGAGATCGATTCGAACGCGACCAGTTCCCAGACGACGACGCTGATGATCCACCCGCTGGTCAACTTCGACTCGGCCGGCCGCTACATCGTCGTTCTCCGGCATTTGAAGGACTCGGCCGGAAACACGCTCGAGGCGCCGGCCGGGTTCCGCTACTACCGCGACATCCTGCCCAGCCGGGAGATCGTGATCAACCAGCGGCGCTCGTATTTCGAGGACATCTTCCGGCGGCTGCGCAACGCCGGCATCCAGCGCCGCAATCTCTATCTGACCTGGGATTTCACGGTCGCCAGCGACGAGAACAACACGTCACGCGCCCTGTCGATGCGGGACCAGGCCTTCGCCGAGCTGGGCGACACCAAGCTCGACGACCGGACGATCCCCGACGACTCGACCGCACCGGTCTTCACGGTCGATTCGACCGAGGAGAACCCGAACCCGCAGGTGGTCCGCCGGATCAAGGGACATTTCGAGGTTCCCTGCTATCTGAAGAATCCGGGCGGCGCCGATGACTGCGGTCCGAACGCCACCATGAATCTCGGTCCGGACGGGATGCCGGTGAAGACCGGAACCTGGAACGCCAATTTCGAGTGCATCGTTCCCCACGCGGTGGTCGACTCGCCCGGTGCCGAGCCCGGCAGGGCGATGGTCTACGGGCACGGCCTGATGGGCAACATCGCGGGAGAGATCGAAGCCGATCCGCAGCGCGATCTCGCCGACGATCACGGTTTCGTGATCTGCGGCACCGACGAGATCGGCATGTCGACGCCCGACATCGGTCCGGTCGCGAACGCGCTGATCGATCTCTCGGGCTTTCCCAAGGTCGCCGACCGCCTGCAGCAGGGTCTGCTCAACGAGATGTACCTGACCCGCCTGATGATCCATCCCGACGGCCTGGTCTCGGCACCTGAGTTCCGGGTGGACCCGCTCGACATGAGCAGCGATCCGGTGATCGACACGAACTCGGCCCGGGCCTACTACCGCGGCAACAGCCAGGGCGGGATCATGGGCGGAGCGCTGACCGCGCTCTCCCCGGACTTCGACCGGGCCGCGCTCGGTGTGAGCGCCATGAACTACTCGGTGCTCCTGACCAGGTCGGCGGCCTGGGAGACCTACGGCGGCATCTTCAATCCGAGCTACACGGACGAGGAGGCCCGTCCGCTGGCCCTCGGCATCGCGCAGATGCTCTGGGACCGGGGCGAACCGAACGGCTATGCCCATCGCATGACCGGTGATCCGCTGCCGAACACTCCCGGACACAAGGTGCTGATGGACATCGCCTTCGGCGATCACCTGGTCACCAACTGGCAGTCGAACGTGATGGCCCGGACGATCGGCGCCCGTGCGGTGAATCCCTTCATCTCCTCGGGCCGCTGGCCCGGGGTGGATTTCCAGTGGGGCATCGAGCCGATCACCGGGTATCCGTATGACGGTTCGGCGATCGCCTACTGGGACAGCGGGCCGGTGCGTCCGGACCCGGACAATCCGGGCCAGTTCATCGGCAATACCGTGCCTCCGATTCAGAACGTCGCACCGATCCTCGGTGAGGATCCGCATGAGGATCCGAGGCGTGCCGATACCGCTCAGCAGATGGTTTCCGACTTCCTCGCGCCGAACGGCAGAGTCACCAATACCTGTGCTCCCGGGGCCTGTCATGCCGGTGGCTTCACGGGTCCCTAGCCGGTCGGCCGGGGCGTCGGGGTACCGCAATCGTTTCCGCTGGCTGCTCAGGTAGCATCCCCCTTTCTGGAAGGAGGCTCCGATGGTGGGGAGAATCACCGGGTAGCTCAGATTGACGACTGCCAATCAAGCAAAACCAAGTCGCGGTCCCGCGAGGGGCCGCAGTTCCGCTGTGATCAGAGTGGTGACTCTGGGACTGCTGGTGTGCGCGATCGTTCTGGTGGCCTCCCTGATCTTCGGCGGCGGCTCGGGACACAAGTACACCCTCAAGTTCCAGAACGCCGGTTCGATCGTCCCTGGAAATCTTGTGATGGTCGGCGGTCATCCGGTCGGAAGTGTGGATTCGGTCGAGCTCGGCGACGACAACCTCGCCGAGATGGAGATCACCGTCGACGATCCCTTGCGTGAGGACACTTCGGCCATCATCCGGAAGAGTTCTCTCTCCAGTGTGCACAACAACTACATTTCGCTCACGCCGGGACCGGACAATGCCCCCGAGCTCGAGGATGGCGCGACGCTGGGCGACGGACAGACGACCACCGTCGTGGAACTCGATCAGTTCTTCGACATCTTCGACAAGTCCACGCGTCGCGGTCTGTCTGATTGGATTCAGGGCGTGGCCTCCATATATGCCGGAGATGCCGCGGAGGGAGCAAACCAGACCTTCAAGTACTCCGGTGCCGCGTTCAGCAGCACCCAGCGTCTTTTCGCCGAGTTGTCGGACCAGGATGCCAAGCTCGGCGAATTTGTTCGAAACACTTCGGGATTCGTAACCAACCTGGCCTCCGAGAAGGACAACCTGACCAAGCTGGTCAGTGATTCCAATACGGCACTCGGTTCGATTGCCCGCCAGAACGAGTCGCTTTCACAGGCCCTCCAGGAGCTTCCGCCGACCCTGCGGCAGGCGAACACGACCTTCGTCAATCTCCGAGTGGCTCTCGACGATCTCGAGCCTTTCTTCGCCGCATCGGGCAGGGCCGCTGACGCGGGTCTCGCCGACTATCTGAAGAAGGATCTTCGTCCGGTCCTGAACCGGGCAAGGCCGGTCTTCAACAACCTGGCCATCGCAGCTTCCCGCCCGGGTCCCAACAACGACACTTCCGACCTTCTCTCGTCGATGATTCCTCTGCATCCGATCGCCGAGCCGGCGGTTGCGGCCGTGGTGAAGGGGCTCGACGCCTCGCAGGAAGACACGTCCGAGGCCAGGGCCTATGCCCCCGATATCTGGGGCGCTTTCGCCAACCTGAACGCCGTAACCGGGTACTACGATGACAACGGCTCCTACGCTCGTGTCCGACCCGTGGCCAGCAGCCTGTATCAGCTGAACGGCAACGCGATCGAACCCGGCACCGTTTCGAACTACGGCGGTTTCGACTACATCCCGAACCTGACCCGCTGTCCCGGCGGTTCGACCCAGCCGATCGCCGGGTCAAACCCGTTCCTCGACAATGGAAATCTGGTCGGCAAATGTGATCCGGGGCAGGTTCCGTGAGAAAGGCCATTCTCATTGCGGTCGCTGTTCTGATCGTCGTCAGCGGGGTTCTGCTCATTCGCAGCTGCGGTGACGACGATGGTGGATACAAGGTCAGGGCCGTCTTCGACAACGGAGGTTTCGTCGTTCCCGGTGAGGACGTGCGCGTTGCGGGCGCCAATGTGGGAAGTGTCGACTCGATCGATGTGTCGATGCCCGGAGAGACCGTCACCTCGAACCCAGAGGATCCGTCCCGTCCCGGCAAGGCGATCGTCGTGATGAACATCACCGACAAGGGCTTTCAGGATTTTCGCGAGGACGCGTCCTGTCTGATCCGTCCACAGTCGCTGATCGGTGAGAAGTTCATCGACTGCACGGTCACCGATCCCCGACCCGTCGGCACCGAAGCCCCGCCCGAACTTCCCGAGATCCCGGACGGGGAGCCCGGCGCCGGCCAGCATCTGCTTCCGCTCGAGAACAACGGCAAGGCCGTCGATCAGGACCTGATCAACAACATCTACCGCCTTCCCTACGCCCAGCGCTTCCGGATCATTCTCAACGAGCTCGGTGCCGGGCTCGCCACGCGTGGGCCCGAGTTGAACGAGACCATCACCAGAGCCAACCCGGCCCTGATGGAGGTGAACAAGGTCCTGAAGATCCTGGCCGATCACAATCAGCAGCTGGCGCAGCTCGCCCGGGATGGCGATCGCAACCTCACCGCGCTCGCCGCAAAGCGCAAGAACCTGGTCGGATTCTTCAAGAGCGCCGGGTACACCGCCGCCGCCTCGGCCGAACGCAGCGAGGACATGCGGGCCAACCTGAGAGAGCTCCCCGACACTTTGGTCGAGTTGCGCAAGACGTTCAACGCACTTGACACGTTTGCCAGCAACGCGACCCCCGTCGCCAACAGCCTGCGGCCCAACGCCAAGGCGATCAGCGAAGTCACGACCAAGCTGGGACCGTTCGCGAAGGCGACCAACGTCTCGCTCACGAGCCTCGGCAAGGCGACCCGTACGGCGGGTCCGGACCTGGTCGCTTCGCTGCCGATCGTCAAGAAGCTCGGCAAGGTGGCCACCACGGGCCGCAAGCCTGCCACTGACCTCAACAACGTTCTCAGTACCACCCGCGAGGCTGATGGTTACGACAACTTGATGAAGTTGTTCTTCTACACGGCGCAGTCGCTCAACGGCTACGACCAGTATGGGCACTATCAGCGGACTAACGTCTTCGCTTCGGCTTGTACTCCCTACGTGGTGGTGGGCGTTGTCGGCTGCAAGTCCAGATGGGAGACGGATCAAGTCCAGGAGGCCGCGCTGCTCGAGAGCCTCGGCGAACTGGAGATGGGCGGCGTGACTGGAGAAACCGGACCCACCGGGGCCACCGGAGTGACAGGCGCGACGGGTGCGACCGGAGTCACCGGCCTGACCGGACCGACCGGACCGACCGGCGCGCTCGAGGATCCGGTCACCGGCACGGACGGAGCGATCTCTCCTTCCGCCGACCAGGCAGGTCAGGAACTACGCAGCGCCCGCAAGCGGGAGATCAAGGTGAACATGGCGGCCCTCGACTACCTGTTGGGTGAATGATCGTGGATAGCCGGCGTAAATCACGCATCTCCTCGAGCCCCATGTTGGTCGGAGCGGTCACCACCCTGATCGCCGTGGTCGGCGTCTTCTTGTCGTACAACGCCAACTTGGGCCTGCCGTTCGTGCCGACCTACCAGATCAATGCTGAGCTCCCCTCGGGCTCGAACCTCGTGCGAGGCAACGAGGTGAGGATCGCCGGCGTCCGGGTCGGAATTATCAAGTCGGTCAAGCCCGAGCAGCTCGAAGACGGCCGGGCGATCGCCAACTTGGACCTGGCCCTTGACAAGAGTGTGCAGCCGATTCCCGAGGACTCGACACTCATCGTCCGGCAGCGTTCGGCGATCGGCTTGAAGTACCTGCTGCTCACTCCGGGAAAGTCGGACGAAGGGCTGAAGCCCGGGGGTACGATTCCGCTCAAGCAGGCGAGACCCGAATCGGTTGATCAGGACGACTTCTTCAACATGTTCCAGAAGCCGGTTCGCGAGTCGATTCAGCATGACTTGGCCGAATACGGAGGCATGTTCGCCGCACGCGGAGAATCGATCAACGAGATCCTCGGGCAACTTCCGCCGCTGCTTGAGCTGGCGGAGCCGGTGGCCCGGAATCTCTCGTCGGAAAAGACCGATCTCGACGGGTTCATCCGTGGTCTCAGCCAGGCCGCGGCCGAGGTCGCCCCGGTGGCGGATCAGCAGGCTGAGATGTTCGTGGCTCTCGATACGACGTTCACGGCGCTCGCCAACGTGGCCCGGCCGTACATCCAAGAATCGATCACCGAAGGTCACCGGACTCAATTGGTCACGCAGACCGAGGCGCCACGCATCCGGCCTTTCCTCTACGCCCAGGCCCGCTTCATGAAGGCATTCCTGCCCGGCGCACAGGCTCTCGGGGCCAGCGCACCGGTGGTGAACAGCTCATTCGATGTCGGCATTCCCGTACTGCGTTCGAGCCCGGCTCTCTATGACCAGTTGGCACCCACCGCTCGTTCGCTGCGCCGTTTCGGCGAAAGCACGACCGTCAATGCCGGTCTGGACACATTGATCGAGACCAACGGCATCCTGAAGCCCCTGCTTTCACATGTGGCGCCGGCCCAGAGCGTCTGCAACTACCTGGCTCTGGTCTTGCGCAACGTCGCGGATCTGACCTCGACCACCAGCCCGGGCGGAAACCTGGTTCGTTCGACCGCCGTGTTCCCGCCGGTGAACAAGTTGGTCGCCGACGAGTTCGGCGGCCCGACCACCAATTCCGAGGGTGGACCCGCGTCGGCTCCGGCATCTAACCCCGGAAGCATCAGCAACCTTCACTACAACCCGTATCCGAACACTGCCGCTCCCGGGCAGAGCCCGTTCGAGTGTGAAGCCGGCAACCAGACCTATGCCGCGGGGCAGCTCTCCATCGGCAATGTCCCGGGTAATCAGGGAACGATCACCGAGGACCAGTCGGCCAAGCAGCTGAAGTGGGGAGGAAACGGCTGATGTCGCACGATCACCGCAAGGCTTCGCGATACAACCAGCAGTTCTTCCGCGATTGGGGTGGACCCGGGCCGCTCTTCTTCGGGCTTCTGGCCGTGCTGCTCGTAGTCATCGGAACCTACCTCGCGTTCACCAAGACCATTCCTTTCACCAGTCCGGGGTACGAGATCAAGGCGACTTTCAACGATGCGGTGAATATCGCGGTGAAGTCCCCGGTAAGGATCGCCGGAATCAACGTCGGCGAGGTCACCGAGATGGAGAGCAAGGGTGACAACACCGTGGTGACCTTCACGGTCGATGATTCGGGACGGCCGATCCGTGAGGACGCAGCGGCCCAGATCAGGCCGCGCCTCTTCCTCGAGGGCAATTGGTTCATCGATCTCGATCCCGGTACGCCCGATTCACCTGAGCTTGAGGATGACGGAGAGATACCTGTGTCGAGGACCTCGACGAGCGTTCAGGTGGGGCAGATTCTCACCACTCTCCAGACCCCGGAGCGGGCCAACATCCAGCGCCTTCTGGAAGGTCTCGGCACCGGTCTCAATCGCAAGCCGACACCGGCCGAGGATGTGACCTTCGAGCCGATGGTCCAAGGCCTGAGTGGTGGTGAGGCATTGAATTTGGCTTACCGTGAGGGGGCGGATGCCTCGCGTGGCACCGCGATCGTCAACGAGGCGTATCTGGGAGAGGCTCCCAATGATCTCGGCAACCTCCTGCGCGGTCTGGCACGCGTGACCGGCGCGGTCAACGAGCGTGGGGACGATCTGACCGGATTCGTTCAGAACTACACGACCTTCGTCGGCGCTCTCGCCGCGGAGCAGGAGAACCTCGGCTTGACGATTCAGGAACTCGGTCCGACTCTGCAGACGGCGCGGGTATCGCTGGCGAGCCTGAACGATTCGCTGCCGGCGCTACGTGGCTTCGCGGTGGCGATCCGTCCCGGCATCAATGAACTTCCAAGGACGATCCGGGTGACCAAGCCGTTGCTGAACCAGCTTCAGAAGCTGTTGACCAAGCGGGAACTCGGTGGATTGGCCCAGACTCTGCGCAAGATCACCCCGGATGCGGCAGCGTCGACCAATTCTCTGGTCCAGCTGTTGCCGCAACTGCGCTATTTCGGGCTCTGCCTGGCCGATACGTTGGTGCCGTCCGGAGAACAGGTCATTGAAGACGGCAGTTTCAGCAATGGACAGAAGGCCTCAAGGGAGTTCCTCTATGCCGCGGTCGGAGTGGCCGGCGAATCGCAGAACTTCGACGGCAATGGCCGCTACATCAAGGTGCTGCCGGGCGGAGGGGACCTCAACGTGGGTACCAGTGACCCCGGCGCGGGATCAGACACCAACGTGAGTCAGCTCTACGGTCCGGCTTCGACTCCGACCCTCGGCACCAAGCCGGCGGGGGCTTCACTGCCTCCCCTGGATGCTTCGCAGCGGTGCTACACCCAGGAGCCGGCCGACCTGAACGGTCCCCAGGCGACCTCGGCTGGTCCCGACCCGGTGGTGATTCCGTGAAGCACGCGATCAAGACCCACCTGAAGGACTTCATCGCGATCAGCGGCCTGATCGTCGTGGCCCTGGCGGTACTGCTGGTGATCCTGGTCAACCAGAAGGCGGCCCTGCCCGGCTGGGTGCCGGGCCTCGGCCAGGACTTCTACTCGATCAATGCCGAGTTCGAAACGGCCCAGGCCGTGACTCCGGGACAGGGCCAGGCGGCCGTGATCGCGGGAATCAATGTCGGCAAGGTCGGAGCAGCGACACTTGAAGACGGCGTCGCCAAGGTAAGGCTCGACATCGAACCGAAGTACCGCGAGTTGCTGCACGAGGACGCAGAGTTCCTGTTGCGACCCAAGACGGGTCTTAGCGACATGGTCGTGGAGATAGATCCGGGAACGACGGGCCCGCCTCCCGAAGAGGGAGAAACTCTGCCTCTGGCTCAGGGTCTGACCAACGTTCAACTCGACCAGTTCTGGGCCACGCTCGACCGTGATACCCAGGACTACCTCGTTCTCCTTCTGGATGCCGCAGGTGAAGGACTCGGTGGCAAGGGTCCCGAGCTTTCGAAGGCGCTGCGCCGGTTCGGTCCTTTCGCCACCTACACGGCCAGGATCAACAACGCGCTTTCGAAGCGCCGCGAGAACATCAAGGGCGGAGTCCACGCATTCAGCCAGATCGCGACCGAGTTGGGTAACAACGATGAGGCCGTAGCGGACTTCATCTCAAACTCCAAGGACTCACTCGGCAACTTCGCGGCCGAAGAGGCTTCCCTGCGCAGAGCGCTCCAGGAATTCCCCCCGACGCTCGCCGCGGCCCAGAGAGGCTTGGCGCAGTCGAATGAACTATCACAGGTGCTGAGACCCACCCTGCTTGAACTCATTCCGGGTGCCAAGAACCTCAAGGGTTCACTCAAGGAACTGCAGAACCTGGCGGTCGATACGACACCGACCATCCGCGACGATATCCGGCCATTCACGCGTGAGACTCAGCCGGTGTTCGCCGAACTCGGCAAGTCGAGCGCCGACGTCAATGTGACCAGCAAGCGAATCAAGGCGGTCTTCACCGAGCTCAACAGGCTCCTCGACTTGGCGGCTCACAATCCCGAGGGTGATCAGGAAGGCTTCCTGTTCTGGGCCCCCTGGGCGGCTCACAACACCAATTCCGTCCTCAACGGACAGGACGGAATGGGTACCGTGCGTCGTGCTCTGAGCGTGGTCAACTGCACCACGGCGGTGCGGGCATTCGACACTCGTCAGCGCCTTGTTCAGCTCCAGACCAGCTACTACCTCGCTCAGCTCCCGCCCCAGACCACGCCGTCCGAAGGGGGTATCTGCCCGTGAACAAGCAGGCACCCTCCATCGGACAGATGATCACGATCACCGGCTTCGCGCTTTCGTGTTTCGCTCTGCTGCTGTTCGTCTGGATTGCGTTCGGCGGACCGACACCCCTGGCCGCAAGCGGCTACCACCTCAAGCTGCCCCTTCCTCAGATCGGGCAGCTGGCCGAGCAGTCGGAAGTCAAGATCTCGGGCGTGGGAGTCGGTCATGTGACCGGAATAGATCTCGGCGAGGGAAGCCAGGCGGGGCAGGCGATCGTGACGCTCGAACTCGATCCGGAGTTCGCACCCGTACCGGCCGATACCCGAGCGATCTTGCGCGCCAAGACGCTGCTCGGCGAAGCGTATATCGAGCTCACTCCGGGCGACAAACGCGATGGCATGCTGGAGGATGGAGACGAACTCCCCGATGCCCAAGTCGCCGATTCGGTACAGCTCGACGAGATCTTCAGGACGTTCGACGAAAAGACCAGGGCCGCCTTCATGCAGGGAGCGATCGACAATTCGATCGCGACCGAGGGACGGGGTGCCGAACTCAACCAGTTGCTCGGAATTCTCCCCGGTACTTTCACCGAATTGACCGACGTACTCGAAGTGCTGAACTCAGAGGAAAAGGACCTCTCGAAGCTGGTCAAGAACACCGGGGTTGTTTTCGACGCGCTGAGCAAACGCCAGGGACAACTGAGCGGCCTCATCCGAAACTCGAACACCGTCTTCCAGACAACGGCCGAACGCGAGCAGGAACTGCAGGACTTCTTCCGGGTCTTCCCGACGTTCCTGCGTGAATCGCGGGCGACTCAGGAGCGGCTCGGAGACTTCTCCGAGTTCGCCACCCCGATAACCAACAAATTGGTTCCGGTGGCGGAGCAGCTTTCACCCACCTTCAAAGCATCGGCGAAACTGGCTCCGGTCAGCAAGCGGCTCTACACCGGATTGCGGCCCGTTATTCGTAAGGCGCCGAAAGCGTTCCCATCATTGCGTGGTTTCCTCGACCAGGACGGACCCAAGCTGCTCGGCCGTCTGCCGGACTACTTTGCCGAACTCAATCCCTTCCTGAGCACGGCCAAGTACTACCGCAAGGAAATCGCGGCCTTCCTCGGCAACGCGGCTTCCGCCACGAACGGACAGAACAACTACGGCAACAGCGCCGACCGTAAGGTCAAGTACCTGCGGGCGGGTATCACTCTCGGTCCGGAGAGCTTCGTGAGCTTCCCGTCCAGGCTCACGACGAATCGCACGAACCCCTACACGGCAACGGGGGGAGCAATTGACATCGCCTCGGGTGGTCTCAAATCATTCGAGACAAGCCAATGCGCCGGTGGATTCAACGCGACGATCGCGCCATGGGCCGCCCTCACGCCGATCCAGCAGGCCCAGTTCCAAACGAACACCAAGTATCTTTCCGCGGCATCGGAGCCGACTCTCGGAATCACCACAGAGCAGTTGTACGACAACGCGATCGAGTATCTGATGGGAACCAACAACCAGACGAACGCGGTGCCGGCTCCGGCCTGCGTCCAACAGGGCCCATTTGAGCCACTGGGCGACACCTCGCAGCCCGCCACGCAGTACCAGCACGTTTTCCGCCAGCCATAGCGCAACTTTGGGCGTTCACAAGGGTTTCACTGTTGTATTCTGAAATACCGCCCTTGGGAGATACAGGCGGGGATCGAACTTACGAGCCATCCAGCAATAACAGGAGAGAACGCATGAAGAGAGTTTCCAGTTTTTTGATCGCAGCCATCGCGCTGCTCGGTTTCGCGGGCATCACCGCGTCGACGGCTTCCGCCGCCAACGAGACGGTGAGTTCGAACATCGCCATCACGCCCAAGGGCACCCTCTACAAGGAGGCTTTCCGGCCCGTTGACCTCAGCCTCACGGCTACGGTCACGCCTGGTCCGGGTGAAACCAAGCTCCGTGAGCTGACCAACGTCAAGTTCACGCTGCCCAAGGACTTCACGTTCTCGACCAACGGCACCCAGGTCTGCACCAAGGACGTCGGTCAGATCAACCCGGAGAATGCCAACAAGCCGACCGCCGCTGTGGTCGCGGAATGCCCGAACTCGGTGGTTGCCGATGGCACCGCGACGATCAACGTCGCCGGTCTGGTCGCCGCTCCTATCACCGATCCGGTCCTGACCCTGTTCAACGGCGGCAAGGACGCGAACGGTAATCCGGTGCTGTTCATCCAGGGTTACTCGGCCACAGTCCTCCCCGGCGGCCACGGCGTGCCGATGAAGGCCACGCTGAAGGACGGCACTCTCGACGTCGCCGTTCCGACGCTCGCCGCCAACTCGGCTGTCAGCACGTTCACGATCAACTTCCCCGGCGCGACCGGACAGGATCCGAACTACGCGCAGTCGAAGTGCTCCACGGGTGCCTGGACCGCCAGCGCCGTCTTGACGCTCGGTCTCTACGATCCGAACACCGGCACCTACCAGAATGAGAATCTCCCGTCGGCTCCGTCCGAGATGACCTGCGACGGCCAGGCCGGCAAGGGCGCCTTCAGCGCCCCGAAGGTCAAGGGACCGAAGTCGGTGAAGAAGGGTAAGAAGGGCACTTACAAGGTGACGGTGAAGAACACTGGCACCGCGATCGCGAAGGGCGTGAAGATCGCCGCCAGCGGTAAGGGCGCTTCGGGCAAGGCTTCGGGTGGA
>DATJUB010000012.1:0-106357 GCA_035502775.1 Solirubrobacterales bacterium
CCACCAAAAACGCCCCCAGAAAACCTCACGCCCGACCGGGACCTACACAACGCACCCTAGGGATGGCTAGCTTCCCGCTCCCAGGACCTTCTTCAGCGCTTCTTCCTGGACCGGGTCCAGGACCGCGAGGATGTCGTCTCCGGCCTGCAGCTCCGAGTCCGCGGTCGGGACGAATCCGACTCCGTTGCGGAGGATCGAGATGAGCAGGGTTCGGTCCGGGGTCTCGATGTCACCGACTTTCATGCCGGCGATCGGCGAGTCGTCCTTGAGGCGGACCTCGATGATCTCGATCTTCTCGGCCTCGAGGTCGAGCAGGTGAACCAGGTTCTGGTGGGGCACCTCGTGTCCGAGCAGCCTCAGGATCAGATCGGTCGAGGACACCACGGGCTTGATGCCGAGCAGGTCGAAGTGCGGGCGGTTGCTGGGATTGTTGACCCGGGCGATGATCCGGGGCACGTCGTACTTCTCCTTGGCGACCTGGCAGATGAGGATGTTGTCCTCGTCGTCTCCAGTCACCGCGACCACCATCTCGGCCCGTTCGATCCCGGCCCGTTCCAGCACCCAGAGTTCGGAGGCGTCACCGTAATGGACGGCATGCTCGAGCTTCTGTTCGACCGCGAGGTAGCGGGGCCGTGAGCTCTCGATGAGCGTGACCTCATGCCCCTGCTGAAGGAGTTCCCTGGTCAGGTTGACCCCGACCTTTCCGGCACCGACGACGATCAGGTACATCAGGCCTCTCCCCCGCGCGCGTTCACGTCGGCGAACCCGGCCCGCAGCCGGTCCTCGAGCATCTCGATCGCCACCCGGGTCGGGCAGATGGTCTCCAAACCCTGTTCGCGATACCACTCGGCCCGCAGCGGATCGAGGATCCTCGCGATCACGGTGCTCACCTCGTAGCGCCGCTGCGCGATCTGCGAGATCACGATGTTGGTGTTGTCACCGTTGGTCGCGGCGACGAAAGAGTCCGCCTTCTCGATCCCCGCCATCTCCAGCGCCTCCACCTCCAGCGCGGTACCGACCGTGAACAGGCCACCGGCCTCTTCCCAGGCGCAATCCATGCCGACCTCGAGCCGGGCGTGGGATTCGGGGTCTTGATCCAGGCAGGAGACGGTGTGCCCGTCTTTGAGCATCGATCGAGCCAGGCTCGAGCCGACTCTGCCGCAACCGACTATCAGAACGAACATTCGCCCATACTACGCAGAATCCACGGGAGGACTTGACTCAGTCGCCGGCGGGGCGGTGAGCAGCACGCGCACCGGCGATCGCTTCAGCACGTAGGCCGTGACCGGACCGATCTCGGCCGGGCGCGACTCGCCGATCCCACCGAGATTTCCGCCGCCCTTGATCGGGCTCGGCGGCTCGGCTCCCAGCACGATCGCGTCCGCGTTCCAGCGCCTCGCGGCGAACACGATCCCGGTGCCGACCTTACGCACACGGAGGATCTCCACCCGGACTTGCACGTCCTCGTATTCCTCGGCGATCTCACGGGCCCGTTCGGTCGCCCGCACCGCCTCGGCCTCGATCTCCTCCGGCATCGGATCCTCGAGTTCGAGAGAGAGCGGCACGGGAATCAGGTAGATGATCGTCAGGATCGCTCCGGAACCCTCGCGTTCCGGATCCTCCTCGGCCGCGAGGCGCCCGGCGGTGCTGACGATGTCGTCGTCGAGCTTGGTGCCGAAGATCGGCACGATGATCCGGTGGAGCTCGATCGAGATCTTCGGCCTGGTGAGCGCCCGCGGCGCCACGGTGACCTGCTTGGTCAGGCTGACCTGTTCGACCAGACGACGGTAGATGACGTAGCCGACCAGCCCGAAGGCGAGCCAGCCGAGCCCGACCCAGCGGGCGGAGTCGTGGAGCAGCACCACCGAGCCGAGGGCGAGGGTGCCCATCAGCGCGCCGAGCACGGCGGGAAGCGGGGTCTCCGCACCCCGGAACCGGATCGCCATCGGCACCTTGAAGGGCCGCTCGGCGTCGGGCTCGGTGCGTCGCAGACGCAGGATCGACAGGTGGGCGATCGTGATCGCGAGGGTGGCCCCGAAGGCGTACACCCCGGCCAGCATCTCGACGTCGCCGATCAGTGCCAGGGCGAGCACGACCAGCGCACAGCCGATGATCGCCTTGTAGGGGGTCTCGTACCGGCGGCCGAGCTGTCCCAGCCAGCTCGGTATCTGACGGTTGACCGCGAGCGTGTAGGTGTGCCGTGACACCCCGAGCATCGCCGTGTTCGCGGCCCAGATCAGGGTCGGTGCGGCGATCAGCGCGACCAGCCATCGCATCGCGTCTGAGAGCCATTCGGGATCGTAGGCCGAGACCACCCCCAGTACGGGCGCCTCGATGAAGGTGGTGCCGAGCTCGGTCTCGGGACCGTTCGGCCCGACCACGACCGGCACCGCCATCAGCGCGACCGCGGCCATGCCCGCGTACAGCAGCGGCACGAGCCACATCGCGCGGGTCACGACACGGCCGAACTGCTTGGGATTGAAATCCATGTCGGGGGCGAGGTTCGCCACCGCCTCGATTCCCGCGTAGGCGAGCATCGCCAGCACCGCCGAGTAGATCACGTCCTCGGCTCCGGGGCTCGTGAACAGATCGAGGTTCTGGGTGAGCCGCTCGGGCTCCATCACGGCCAGCACACCGACCCCGACCACCAGCAGCTGCAGCAGCAGGTCCGCGCCGGCGAGCACGAGCAGGAACCGGGGCCTTCGCCGGGCCGGCACGTCGAGCGCGTTCAGCACCGTGATGTACAGCACGACCGCGCCGATGATCGCCGCCGGCCAGATCGTGCCGTCGATGTCTCCGGTGATCGGCTGGAGGTAGTGCGGCACCGAGATCACGGCGAGCGCGATCACGATCAGATAGTCGAGCAGGATCACCCAGCCGGCGATGAACGCGACCAGTTCGTTGAAGGCATGCCGCGCGAAGGCGGAGGACCCGCCGCGTTCGCGCAGCATCGTGCTGCCTTCGATGTAGGTGAACATCGTGATCAC
Organism: Solirubrobacterales bacterium; assembly: GCA_035502775.1. Classification (GTDB taxonomy): domain Bacteria; phylum Actinomycetota; class Thermoleophilia; order Solirubrobacterales; family 70-9; genus 67-14. The sequence continues at coordinate 2,988 of DATJUB010000012.1, forward strand.
GAACAGCAGGCCCGCGGCCAGGAAGATCAGCGGAGTCAGGCCCAGCCCGCGCTTGGCTACGACACCCAGGGCGAAGTAGATCGAGAAACCGACCGCCGAGTAGGTGACGATCAGGAGCCACAGAGCACCGGAATGCTCTCTCCTGCTTCCGGGCAGCTTCATGAGCGGCCCCCGCTGATCTTCGACTGGATCTTCCAGCGGGCCACCCCGATCCCGACGAAGGCGAGACCGAGCAGCACACCGACCGAGAGCGGTCCGCCGCCGTTGGCGAGGGTCATCACGAGCAGCACCAGCCCGATGATCACGAAGAACACCGCGATCGCCCGCACCGAACGGTCGTACGCTCCCCCGCCCTTCATTCGCCGGCCCCTTCGGAGACCACGATCACCCGGCAGGGACGTTCACGCAGCACGGTCTGCAGGGTCTTGCCGTAGAGCGGCACGCCTTCGCGTGACCTGAGTCCCATCACGATCGCCTCGGCCTTCGACGCCTTGGCCTGCCGGGCCAGGAAGTAGCCCTCCTGCCCGGGACGCACCCTTTCCACCCGTCCCGAGACGCGCATGCCGGCGAACAGCTTCGCCTGCTCGATCTTGCCCTGCGCTTCCTTCTCCTCTTCGCGCATCGAGCTTTCGAGCGGCAGGTGGGTCGGGACCGTCAGCAGCGCGGTGATGTGGATGCCCCGCCGGCGGTCGGAGGTGAGCCGGGCCGCGGTCGCCATCAGCTCCTCGGAGAAGGGCTGGTCGGCGGCGAACGCGATCACGACGCTGCGGTACTCGAGCTCTTCGACCCCGAGCGGCTCCGGCAGCAGCACCTTGACGGTCTTCGAGAGGGGAAGTTCCTGGTGACGGCGATAGATGAAGTAGATCCCGATGCCGACGACCAGCCAGGCCGAGCCGACCGCAAGGGTCACCGGGTTCAGCACCATCACCACGAGCCAGGCCAGGAACGTTCCGATCCCCCCGAGAACCGCGGATATCGGGACCGAGACTCCGCGCACCGAGAAGTTGAACTTCGGTTTCCATTCGCGTTTCGCGTCCGGGTACTTGCGTCTCAGCCCGATCACGGCGGCGTGCGCGATCGTGAACGAGAGCATCGCGCCGAACGAGTACATGGTCGCCAGGAAGGCCGCCTGCCCCGGGATCAGCGTGATGATCGCGAGGACCGCGAACAGGATGATCGCGATGTAGGGCGTGCGGTAGGTCGGATGGATCTGGCGCACGATTTCGGGCAGCTGGCGGTACTGGCCCATCGAGTAGCTGAGCCGGGACACGCCGATCAGGCCGGCGTTGGTGGCGATGATCAGGATCACCGCGGCCAGCACACCGACGTAGATCCGCAGGATGTCAGTCAGGCCGTGGGACAGCCCGAGGTTCTCGACGATGCCGAGGATCGGATCGTCGGCGAAGGTCGTTCCCAGTTCGGTGACGTAGTTGCCGGCCGAGTCCTGCACCACGGGCATCGCCGAAAGGGCGACGATCGGAATGAACAGGTACAGCGCCATCACGGACACGACCACGAGCGCCACCCCCTGCGGCACCGAACGGGCGGCGTCCCGCGCCTCCTCGGACATGTTCGAGATCGTCTCGATTCCGGTGTAGGCGATCATGCCGACCGCGATGCCGAGCGCGAAGTCCGACCAGCTCGGGGCGACCCCGAGATGGATGTTGTCGACCAGCACTTCCGGGGAGAACACGAGGAACATGCCGATGCCGACCAGGATGACCTGCGTGGCGAGGTCGGCCACCGCCAGGATCGTGTTCAGCTTGGCCGATTCCTGGCCGCCGCGGATGTTCAGCCAGGCGAGGAACACGATCAGCGCGGCGCCGCCGATGATGTCGCCGGGGGCATGGCCGAGCGCCGGCCAGAACACGGCCAGGTAGTGCGGCACGAAATAGGCCGAGATCGCGACCGTGATCGTGTAGTTCAGCATCTGCCCCCAGGCGGCGATGAAGCTGACCATCTCGTTGAAGGCGTGCCGGGCGAAGCTCGACGATCCGCCGGCCTCCGGGTACATCACGGTCGCCTCGGCGTAGGTCGCCGCCGTGCAGATGAAGATCACTCCGGCGATCAGGAAGGCGATCGGTGTCAGGCCGAGGGCGAAGGCCGCCGTCACACCGAGGGCGTAGTAGATCGACGAGCCCACGTTGCCGTAGCCAGCCGAGAACAGAGCACTCGCGCCGTAGACACGACTGAGGCTCTGATCGCGCGGGATGCGCTCAGCCAATGAGAACCGCCGGGTTCAGCCTGTCACTCACGGCGGCGACTCTACTCCGCTGAGCAGGCCGAAGACGGCCGCTCAAGCAAGCTGGTTCAGGAAGCTCCCCAAGCCCATTGGAGCGAAAGCGAGATGGCGTCGGCGCTGGCGTCGTCCACCTTGAAGGAAACCGGCATGGAAGTCCGCATCTCGGCGATCAGATCGGTGCCGGGAACGACCTCCAGCGTGAACTCCGCCCAGTCGCCTTCGCGCTTCACACCGCTCACCTGGCGCACCCCGGGCAGGTTGCGCAGAGTGGTCTCGGCAACCGCCGCCATCGCGAGCTCGGGAAGCGGGGATACCTTGACCGTCACGATCTTGCCGTCGTCGGCCTCGGCCGGGGCGGCCTCGGCCTCACCGGTCTTTTTCCGCACGACGTTCGGTGCCGGTGCCGGGCCGAGATTCTCGACCGACGCGATCAGCGCGGTCACTTTGTCTCCGAGCATCTGGATCTCACGGGCTATCGCCGCGGTCGAGACCCGCAGGCTCTCGATCTGCTCTTGACTCACTCCGGCCCCGGGCCCGTTCTCGGCCGACTCGGTGCCCTGCAACTCCGCCTCCGGGGGATCGCCCATGGTCACATATTAGATGAGCGAGCAAGGTTTGCAAAGCCCGCAATCCCTGTTTTACTCAGGAAAACTCGAGTAATCAGGGAGAATAGATCTGGGCGGAGACAACACACCAATTCTGATCCGGATCGGGATCATTCACCTTCCAACGGGAGGAGACGAGGATCCGTTCGCCGCTGTTGAGCTGAAGGAAGAGCATGCCGTTGTTCGGCAGCTTGGCCTGGATCGGTCCGCTGTTCTGGGTGACCGAGAAATCGTCGGATCCCTCACGGGTCGTGATCTTGCCGCCGACCGGGCTGTCGATGCTCAGCCGACGCATGCCGGTCGGACCGGCCTCGCAGACCGCGCTGACGTCACCGAGCCCGGGGAAGTTGACCGTGCTGTTGGTGTTCTGCGGGGTGGCGTTCCGCTCGCGGCGCCACACGATCTGGACCGATCGGGCCAGTGGCTTGTCCTCGAGCTCGGTCTGTGTGCGGAAGGTCGCGTTGACGTGGCATCGGGCGCTCTTCGGGTAGTTGAAGTCCCATTCCCAATCCATCTTCAGGGTGGTCGGAGGTGCCAGCGAGGTGCCTCCGGGACCTTCGATCGGACCGCGGTCGGAGATGATCCCCTCGAATTCACCGGTCGAGTACTTCTCGGGCGGACCGAACTTGTTCATGCCCTCGCGGAAGTCGGGGCCGGTTCCGTTGGCATACTTGGCTTCACGCAGTGCCTTTTCGCTGTAGGTGCCCCAGTTCTTGTAGGTCCAGTTCATCATCGCGGCTTCCCGACCCCCGTTCGAGGGGTAGAAACGGATCCATTGCTGGTCCGGACTGCAGACGATCTCTCCGTAGCCGATTCCGGGCGCGATGAAGCCACCGGTCTGGCGGCCCTTCCAGTCGCCTCCGGACCAATCGACCACGACCTTCTGGACCTGCATGCCGGTCGTCTCGACGGGCTGTGCTCCCCCGCCGCCGCGCACGAACCGGAAGGTCTGGGCCGAGCCCCGCCAGATGCCGCTGGCGGTCTCCTGACCGTAGAGCTTCAGCTTGTACTCGCCGGGCGCGAGCTTTCCGCCGATCGGCAGCTCGGCGATGATCTGCTTGCCTCCCAGATCCGGGATCACCTGTTCACCGACGGTCGCGCCGTTCTTGTTGACCAGGGTGGCCCGGACCTTGCCGATGCCGATCCGGCGGATCGGCCGGATCGTGAAGCGGACCGAGTTCACGTTGTCGTTGATCTTGGTGCTGAAGGGCATCGCCTGGGCGGGCAGGGTCGGGGTCTTGAACTTCCACTTGGCCCGCTTGGTCCGGGCGCTGGAGCAGCCGCCCTTGCGCGCCTTGACGTCGACGTTGTATCTGCCCCGGCTCACGTCCCGAACCACCTTCAGACGGACGATCGAGGTCCGGCCACTGGCCAGGCGGCCCGAGATCCGGCCCTTGGCGAATACCTTGCCGCCGCGCCTCACCTTGACCGAGGTGCCGTGCACACGGCCGTTGGGACGCACGTAGACCCAGGCCTGCGCCTTCTCGAGCAGGTCGGTCGGGTTGTGGGTGCTCAGCTTCACCGAAAGCGGCAGGCGCTTGCACTGCTTGCCCGCGGCCGATGCCGGCGCGGCGAACAGCGCCGCCCCGAGGACGGCGGCGACGATGAACGAAGCGAAGAGTGAAATCTTGCGAGGCACGGTATTCATAGTGTCACGACCCCTTAAACCCACGTTCAAGGGGAAGTAGCGGCATTCCCAACCCTGCTCTGCGGGCTACTCGCCCTCGGCTGTGCCGCTGTCCTTGTTGGTTGTGGTGCTCGGGCTGTAGTAGATGACGTCGGGCTGCGAGGTTCCGTCGAGCCAGCTCTGTTCGGTGTCCCGGGTCTCGTCGGGAAGCGGGACCAGCGCGGCTTCCTCGGCGAGCTTCTGGGCCTTCGCCAGGCTCGAGGTCAGGAAGTCGTTGATGTCCGAGTCCTTCATGTTCTTGTAGTTCACGGTCAGCAGCAGCTGGCGGGAGAGCGGGTAGGTCGCGTTGGTGACCGTGGCCTGGGACGGGAAGATGCATTCCGGCTTGCGGAAGTCGTTGCTGGAACTGATCTCCATCGGCCGCAGCTGCTCTTCGAAGGCCTCGTAGTAGGAGAAGCGGAAGAGGCCCATGGTGCCGCGCACGGCCTCGATGCGGCGCAGCGCCTCTCGGTTCTGGCGTACGTAGCGCTTCGAGGGGGCGACGTCGGCCTGAAGGCTCTTCAGGTTCGCCTCGGCCTTGTCCAGGATGCGCTGGTCGCGGGCCTTGGCCGAGGGTGAGCGTCCGTCACGGATGCCCTTCGCCTTCTCGGCTTCGGCGTCCTTCACGGCCTGCTTGGCGTCAGCGATCGAGGAGATCACGTCCTCCAGAACCTGCTGTGAGGTCTGGTAGTCCTCGGCGGCCAGGAAGTCCCGGTTGGATCCCACGACGGCCCGGCGCACGCCGGCGTCGGTCGGGAACGCCTGGTAGTCGCCCCGCATCGAGAGCAGGGTCGGTTCGGAGTCTCCGAGCACGTACTGGCCGAAGAAGCCGAACACGTTCGAGTCCTCGTCGGGGCCGGCCACCTTCATGCGCGGCGCGCTGGCGTCGATCGTGACGTTGTGGTCGTATCCGACCTCCGACCAGCTGTTGATCGGCGAGCCGGCACGGAAGATGTTGCGGACCTCGTCGAAGCTGAGGCAGTCGACGCCGACATCGGTCTCGTTCTTGATCGCGAGGACCGCGGCGTCGGAGGCGACCTGGAACTGGACCGGCTGGATACCCATGGCCATGCACTTGCGGTACTCGCTGGGCGAGATCGGCCGGGCCGAGTCGACGATGTCGATCTTGCCGGCGCAGAACTCGGCGAAGGCCGACTGCTCGTTGCCGCCGGAGGTGGTGATCTTGGCGGTGCCGCCATCGCTCACATAGGCGTCCGTGAGCCGCTCGGTGAGCGATCCCTGGGCCTTGCCGGCGATCCGGATCTCACCTTCGGTGCGCGGGGTGGCCTTCGCGGTCGGTTCGGCCGGCTTGCCGTCCGCCGGCTCGGTGAAGGCGGCGTCGGCACCCGAGGAACCGGCGTCGCTCGGCGACGAATCGGAATCGATTCCACAGCCGGTCGCGACTCCGAGCAGACCGAGCGCGGTCAGGAGCAGGGCGAGTTTGCGCTTGGCGATCATTATCCCTGTCCTCCGCTGGACGATGTGTCGGTTCCCTCGAGGTTCACCTTGCTGAGCGGCGGATCCTGGTAGAGCTGGGGAAGCTCGATCACTTCGAAGTCATCGAGGGTCAGCCAGCTGAGCTCACTGCCGTTGACCACGGCGTTCGAGGTGCCGCGCGGCGTGTAGAGCGTCGGAACCGCGGCCCGGTCGACCACGATCGCGCCGTACTGGCGCAGCGCGACCAGGATCGATTCGGCCGAACGGCGCCGGGCACCCTTCAGGTTGATCTCGCGATCCTCGGCCGTGACGTTCGCCTTCAGCCTGATCCGGGCTCCGGCCGGCAGTGACTTGGGACTGCCGTTGCCGTCGGTGACCGATGCCGGCTGGACGAAGTTGCGGCGGGCCAGACCGGGCACGGCGATCGCCAGCGCATGATTGATCCTGCCCTGGGATGCCTCCTCGGCCCCGATCACGCCGGCGAACAGCGGCAGGCCGGATCCGCGCGCGCCGACCGCACGGTCGGGATCGACCGAGACGGGCTTGCTGAAGCCCGGTCCGTCGAGGGTCCACGCCTTGGCGTACTGGTAGGAGATCGAGTTGTCGCTCTGGCGGCGCGCCCGCCAGAAGTCGTAGCCGATTCCCGCCTCGGAGTCGATCACGCTGAGCCAGCCGTCGTAGCGCGGGTCCGGAGTCGTGTTCGCCGGAATCGGCAGCGAGCCCGGAACCTTGGGATCGCCCGATCCGCACTTCGACTGGCGGCACACGAACTCGGTCACCTCGGAGCCGTCTCCCCCGGCCTCGACGATCAGCGGCGCCCAGGCCTCGGTGTTGATGTGCACGCCCTCGGTGACCCGGCGGATGATCGTCTCGATGCCCTGCTGTCCGGGATCCTCACGGACCGCGCGGCGTTCCTCGGCCAGGTCGAGCATGCGGTTGGAGTCGGCGTCGACGGGCAGGCCGTCGATCTCGGTGTTCCAGGGGCTGTTGGCGGCGAAGACCCTTCCCCCGGCGACGATCGAGTCGCTGTCGGAGTCGTTGACCGCGTTCGCGGTCTCTTCGGAGGTGAGACCGGCGGTCGCTTCGGCGTTCTTGCTCTTGGGCGAATCCGACTTGGCGGAATCGCTCTTCGAGCCGCTGTCGCCGTTGTCCGAGTTGTCGTCACCGCAGGCGGCGAGGCCGACCGAGAGCAGCGCGACCAGCGAGAAGATGGCCAGCCAGCGGCCCGATTTACTGGACGCCTGCATCATTCACCTTCCAATTGAGGGGCCGAAGACGATCCCGATCCGGCTCCCGGCGAAGGACTCGGACTGGTCGCCGCGCCGGATCCGGTGGACGGTTCCGATTGCGGGGACGGGGTCGCGGGAACGGATTCGGTGGGCCCGTCGGAGCCGGGGGTGAGCGGACGCGCCGGAGTGACTGGCCGCGGTGTGCTCTGCGGCTGCGCTCCACCGCTCTCGCCACCTTCGCCCTGCTGCTGATCGGCGCTCGGCGGCTTGGTCGGGGCGACCTCGACCAGCACGTAGCGTTCGGTCCGGAAGATCGGGGTCATGCCGGGCTCACCGCCGGACACGGCCTGCGGGAACTCCTTGCGCAGCTGGTCGCCGGCACGGCTGACGGTGATCAGCATGTAGTCGACCTTGCCGAACGGATCGGCCTTGGCGTCTTCCCAGACACCCTCACCCTCGTCGGCCCGGTCGAGGAACAGGCGGGGCCGGCCGCTGAGGATCATCGGTCCGTAGCTGAAGTTCTCGTCGATCAGGATCGAGTTCTTGTCCTGCGGAAGCTGTTCGTTGATGTAGCGGGCCATCGTCACCTCGGGGTCGATACCGACGGTGTATCCACCGCGTGAATCGGTGCCCTCCTGGCTGTCACGGTCCTCGACCCAGCGGGTGAAGGCCTGCGCCTGATCCTGGTACTCGTAGTTCTTCATCGCGTCCCAGCCCAGCGGAAGCGCGGCGACGAGCCCGATCAGCATGATCACGGCGACACCGATGCGCCAGCTCTCCTCGGTGTAGTAGACCCAGGCGGCTCCGGCGATCGCGAGCAGGGCGAGCGGCAGCCCGACCGCGAGGTTCATCATCTGCGCCTCGTCGGTGACCAGGACCCGGATCAGCGGGACGGCGATCGCCAGCAGCGCGAGCGCGAACAGGCCGAAGGCGAGCGAATCCCGCTTGAGGATGCCGACCAGCAGGAGCAGGATCACGGTTGCGAGTCCGAGCGGGGCCACACCGAGCACCACCTGGAACAGGTCGCCCAGGGCGTCCAACGGCGAAGACGTGACCGCCTGCAGGATGCCGGTGGTGTTGACCTGGATGAAGCCGGTCTGAGCGGTGATCCATCCGAAGGGGCTCTTCAGGATGACCGAGTTGAGCAGGATCCAGACCAGCAGCGCGTAGACGACCGGGGTCAGGAAGAGGATCAGGGACGAGCGGATGCGCTCCTGGGCGCTGCCACCGCTGATCGCGAGGATGGTGATCGCGAAACCGACCGCCCAGAGGGCGTATCCGTAGTCGACCATGACCGCGATCCCCATCGCCAGGCCGCCGGCCACGAGGTGGCGGGTCTCACCCGTCTGCTTCCACGAGATCACCGAGAGCAGGCTGATCGCGGCGACGACCATGCCGAGCACCACCGGCTCACCGTTGCCGGCGTAGAAGACCAGCATCGGGTTGAGGCCGAAGAGCAGCAGCATGATGAACCGGAAGGCGGCCGGGATCTCGCAGCGCCGCATGATCGAGTTGATCATGGCCATCATCAGGCCGGCACCGATCGCGGTCAGCACCGGAACCGCGACCAGCGACGTCGCGAACGGCTTGATCAGCGTGAACGGCAGGAAGGCGACCGCGCCGAGCGGGGCCGCGTCGAGATTGATCGCGGCCAGCTTCGGCGGCGAGTTCCACCACACCATGTAGGCGTCGTTGATCCGGTGAAGCGCGTCGAAGGAGATGATGCGCGCGTCGGTGAGCATGAAGTACCCGACCACGCCGTAGGCGACCGCGAACAGGATCGCGACGATCCACCCCTCGAGACTGGCTCTGGGGGCTCCGCCGCGGATCGGAGTGGGCTCTTCCGGCACCGGCGGCACCACGATGCCGTTCGACTCATGGCGATCGAGATGATCGGGCGCGGGCCTTCCCGTGCGGATGGCCTCGTCCAGCTCGAGTTCGGCTGCTGTGCGATCGACCATCAGACGTTCGCCCTGCGCGGAGTGCCGCCGGAGGGAGCGCTCGGGCCGCTGGAGCCGAGATCGACTCCGTGCTCGGTCTTCTCCCAATAGAACGGGTTGGTGAAGAGCTGGATGAATCCCTTCCAGGCGGCGATCGACATCAGCCCCCAGTAGAACGGCAGGAAGAGCGCGTACGGGGCCAGTCCGTCATCTCCGCGCCGGACCGCGGCGGCGAGGCCCAGATACATGAAGACGAAGTTGCCCAGGAAGAGCTGTGCGGCCGCGAGGTAATACACCCAGCCCGGGAACAGGTCTTGGATGAATCCGGCCTGTGAAAGCGCGAAGATTGTCGTCAGCGCCCAGAAGATCGGGTTGATCAGGAAGATGAAGGTTCCGCCGATCAGGAGCTGGAAGGAGACGAAGCCCTTGAAGCCGACGTTGGAGGCCAGGCGGAAGGGGTTGCGCATGTAGACCAGCCAGGTCTGGATGTAGCCCTTGATCCAGCGTGAGCGCTGGCGGATCCAGCTGCCGATCGCGGTGTTCGCTTCCTCGTAGGTGGTCGAGTCCATCATCGTGGTGCGGTATCCGGCCTGATGGAGACGGACTCCCAGGTCGGCGTCCTCGGTCACGTTGTACGGATCCCAGCCGCCGACCTCGACCAGCTCGTCGAGCTTGATGTGGTTGGAGGTGCCGCCGAGCGGGATCGGGTCCTTGCGCGCATCGAGACCGGGCAGCACCAGGTCGAACAGCATCGAGTACTCGATCGAGAACCAGCGGGTGAGGAAGTTGGTCTGCTGGTTGAAGAAGTTGAGCTTGGCCTGGATACAGACGATCGAGTCGTCGATGTTCTCGAACATCAGCACGGCCTTCTTCAGCTGCTGCGGATCGGGGCGATCCTCGGCGTCGTAGATGACGACGTACTTGCCCTTGGCGCCGAGCAGGCCGTAGTTGCAGGCTTTCGGCTTGGTCTGCGGGTTCGAGGCCGGCACGACGATCGGCCGGAAGTGCGGCGGAAGGTCGAGCGCCATGATCGCGTCGATCGTCTCGTCGTCCTCCTCCTCACAGAGCAGGCGCACGTCGAGCTTGGTCTTCGGGTAGTCGAGCGAGTTGATGCCGTCGACCAGATACGGGATGACCGCCGCCTCCTTGAAGAGCGGGATCAGGATCGTGTAGACGGGCAGGTTGCGCTCGTCCATCGCCGCCAGCGCCTCCGGATTGGCGTCGAGCTGGTAGCGGTGCTCCAGCGCGGAAAAGCCCGCGACCAGCTTGTAGAGCGAAGTCAGCGTGTAGAAGATGCTGGCCAGAGCGAAGATCACGACCAGCGTGCCGATGAACTTCCAGATCAGGAAGCCGATCAGCACCAGCGCCGCGATGCCCAGGAACACCTTCTGGGCCCCGTTGAGCACGAGGTGAGCCGAGCTGTCCGGGAAGCGCTCACGCAGATTGGAGCGGGCGGTCTCGGTGTAGGCGGTGCTGTGGACCCGCCGCAGCAACTCGTCGATGTCGTTCCTGGGCGCCAGGAACTGCTGGATCTCAAGTCTGGTGTACTGCCTGATCTCCTTCTCGGCTTCCGGGCTCAGGGCATCGGAGACGGCGATGAAGACGTTGCGGTCGTCGACCGCGATCGGCACGATGTGGAGCCGCCGGGCGACGGGCTCCGGGAACACGTCACGCGGAGCCTGGGAGGCGTCGAACTGCGAGAGGTCGATGGTCGGCAGGTGAAGCTGCTCGGAAAGCACGCGCAGCAGGGCCTTCTCCTCGAGCGCTCCGCCATGGACCAGCACCTCACCGATGCGTCCGCCGGTGCGCTGCTGCTCGGCGACCGCCTCGCCCAGTTGGTCCTCGCTGACCAGACCCCGCCCGGCGAGCTTCTCGCCCAGGCGCGGCGGGATCGCCAGGCCGTGGCTGACCAGATCGTCGGCCGAGAAGGTGGTTCCCGCGTCACCGGAAGCTTCGGGACGGCCGTTGCCGGCGAAGAGACGGTCGATCGCGCCGTCGATCTCGGACCAGTCGGCGATCACCCATTTCGGCTCGTAGTCGGTGGCCTTGCGAACCGCGTCGGCCGCGGCCTGATCGTCGTCGGTGGTTCCGACCACGGTCAGGTAGCCGTCGCTGTACTCCACCGGAATGATGTGATGGACCCGGCAGACCTCGAGCGGCAGCAGATGGGCCACCGCCGGAGTCAGCGTGACCATGCGCTCACTGACGCCACGGACGTCGTCGCGCACCAGCAGTCTCATCGCTCCCCCTGTCGCCATCAGATCAGCGCCCTCTGCCTGGCGTTCTCACGGTCGATCGCATCGGCCGCCTCCTGGCGGTGACGGTCTTCCTCGCGTTCGGCGTCCGACTTCTTCTTGTCGCGCTTGCGGTCACTGATGACCATGGCGATGATCCCCGCCAGGAAGATGAAGAACGGCAGGATCAGGAACACGCTGAAAAGCAGCGCGAACACGATCAGGATGCCGATGACGAAGAAGAGCGCGCCGAGGGCTCCGCCCCCGCCTCCGCCGCCTCCGTTTGAGTTTCCGTTACTCACGTAATTTCATGGCCGGCCACGCCGTCCGCGCGGTCGCCCAGTGGTTGGGCCAACGCGATCGTGAACGAACCTTTGTCGGAGTCCGTCACGTCAAAAGCAACCGGAAGTTTCCGGCGAAGCGAGGTGATGAGGGATACGCCCTCGTCCACTCGTGTATCGATCACGGCGGAATCGCCGCGCAATTCTCTGAGGGTCGACTTCTCGACGCCCTCGGTTTCGGCCAGGGCCTGTTCGACCACCCGGGCGAGGCTCAGATCGTGGAGCGGCTGGATGATCACGCTGACGTCACGATCGGTCGGATGCTGGAAGGACCTGACCGGATCGTTGCCCCGCTCGGGAAGGGAAGGAGCGGCGGGCGCCGAATGGGTAAGTGGAGATGTGCCGGGACGGCCCGGACCGAGGCGCGCTTCGAGCGCGTCAAGACGACCAGTCAGTTCCTTGCGGAGAGACTTGATCTCTTTGAGGATGTCTTTTGTTCGGTCTTTTGACACTGAGGTCTAGATAGTATCGCGGCGGCGTCTACATCCAGGGAGACTCGCCACCACCCCCCTAGCAGAGCGATCTTCGCTCCGAAGTCAGTCACTATAGGTGAAGAACGGGAGAATCGTCAAGCCGAAGTTTTCAAACCGTTCAGTGTGGGGTATGTCGAAGGAACACGAGGGCTACGAGAGCATTTCTCACTACCGCTCGGGCCTGTTGCGATTCGGGCTGCCCTACGTGATCGTCGCCTCCCTGGCCTTTTCGGCCTCCCTGCTGGGCAACGACGAAACGAACTGGCTGCACTACTCGCTGGGCTGGATCATCGCGCTGTCGTCACTCGGAGTCGCGATGATCAAGCCCCAGTTCTGGATGATCGCGCCCTTCGGGGCCCTCGCGGGTGCCCTGCTGATCCGATCCGGGACCGATGGGCTCGACTCGGGACTGGGCCCGCTGCTGATGATCCCGGCGATCGCGGTCGCCGTGTACGGATCGAGGCACGCACTGTTCGCGATGATCGGGTCGATCACCTCGATCGTCATCCTGATCGAGATCTTCGCTTCGAAGGAACCGGCGCTCAGCCCGGCCTGGCGGCAGGACACGATCCTGGTCCTGCTGGCGACCGTGCTGGCGATCGCGATCCAGGACCTGGTCACCCGGATGAGGGTCGAGCGTTCGCTCGCCGCCGAACGCGGCCGTCAGATCGAACAGCTCAACAGCATCACCAAGGCGATCGCGACCAGCGCCAACGGCGGCCAGACCCTCTGCTCGATCACGACCGAGGTGACCGAGGCGGTGGGAGCGGCGCTGTTCCATCTGGTCGGCGACGACGGCCTGGAACTGATCGCGTCCCAGAACGGCAAGCGCGAGATGCTGCGCCAGGTGGCTTCGGGGCCGGCACTCACGCCACGGTCGGTGATCCGCTCCGCGGAGCGCCGGATCGTCACCTCGGAGGACTCCGAGATGAACCTGCAGCGCATGGCCTGGGTGGATGTCAAGGTCGGCACCGTGGTCTGGGAGCCGGTCGAATTGAATGGAAACGTGATCGGAGCCCTCGCCCTGGCCTACGGGCCGGACTGGGAAAGCGACGAGGAGAGTTTCCTCCCGATCGACCTGCTCGCGGCCGAGGGCACGATCGCGATCCAGCAGAACCGGGTGACCGAACAGCTAGAGCTACTCGCCACCACCGACCCGCTCACCGGCATCGACAACCGCCGCGGCTGGGAGAAGTCGGTGGAACGCTCGATCGCCCGTGCCCGCCGCCAGAACCAGCCGCTCTGCCTGGCCCTGCTGGACCTCGATCACTTCAAGGAGTACAACGACAACAACGGCCACCAGGCCGGTGACCAGTTCCTCCAGGCATGCGCCCTGGCCTGGCAGAGCCTCATGCGGGCCGACGATCACATCGCGCGCTACGGCGGCGAGGAGTTCGTGCTGACCCTGCCGGACACGGAGCTGGCCGAGGCGATCGAGGTCGTCGAGAGGCTCCGGGCAGCGGTCCCGTCCGAGGAGACCTGCTCGGGAGGAATCGCCATGTGGGACGGAAGCGAACCGATCCGGGATCTGGTCCGACGGGCGGACGAAGCGCTTTATCTGGCCAAGGAGAACGGCCGCAATCTCTCGATCGCGGCGGATCCCCGGCCCGGCCCCAAGTGAGGGCCGGGGCTCTCGGGGCACGGGACTCCCGGGAGCTCAGAGTTCGACCCGAACCGGGTGGGCGATGAAGAAGCCCTGGGCGAAATCCACGCCCCACTCCCGGAGCAGGTCGTAGCCCGCCTCGTCGGAGACGAACTCGGCCACAGTGCGACGGCCGGCCACCTTGGCCGTCTGGACGATCGAGCGGACGACCGCCTGGTCGATCTCACTGGTGGCGAGATCCTCGACGAAATGGCCGTCGATCTTGATCACGTCGAAGGCGATCTGCTTCAGGTGGTTGAACCCACCGTATCCGGAGCCGAAATCGTCGAGGGCACATGAGCATCCCGCTTCACGAAGCCTCGTGACCAGACGTCCGACACCGCGGAAGTCGGAGCTGCCCTCACGCTCGGTCATCTCGAAGGTGAGCAGCGACGGGTCGGTGCCGGTCAGCTTCAGCTTCTCCTCGACGAGATCGGCGAGACGGCTGTCGACCAGCGATTGGGCCGACATGTTCATCCAGATCGACCCGCCGGTGCCGTCGACTCCGCCCCTCGCCGCGAGCTCTATTCCCTTGCGGACCACCCAGCGGTCGAGCCGCCGGATCAGGCCGGATTCCTCGGCCACGGGGATCAGTTCGTCGGGCATGATCAGGCCGCCATCGGGGAACCGGGCACGCAGCAGCAGTTCGTGGCCGACCGTCCTTCCGGTGCTGATCTCGACGATCGGCTGGGCGTCGAAGTAGAAGGTGCCCTCATCGCCTATGCCGCGCGCGATCAGCTCTCGCACCTCAGACAGTCCGACCAGCCCGGTCGGCGCCCGGTTGATGTCCAGGGTCACGAGGCAGTCCCGGCCGCCCTGTTTCGCCTTGCGCAATGCCTGGTCGGCGGTTGCCAGGACCTTGCTCGGCACCGAGACGTCGCCCGGCTCGATGATCGCGATGCCGGCGCTCGCGGTGACCGAGACGCCCTTCGCCGACTCCCCCAGCCCGGCCATGAAGCGATCTCCCCGGATCTGCTGGAGCAGGTTGCTGATCTTGATCACGACCTTGCCCGCGTCGAGGTTCGGCCAGAACATCGCGAAGCGGTTGCCGCCGACCCGGACCGCGAGGCCCCCGTCGCTGGTCACCGACTCGATCAGGCTCGCCATCGCCCGGATGATCTGGTCTCCGCCGTCGTATCCGAGACGGTCGTTCAGGTAGGTGAAGCCGTCCATGTCGACCACGACCAGCGCCCGGGGCGCGGACTTGGCGACGAGCCGGTGGCTGAAGCTGAGCAGCTCCTCCTCCATGCGCTGGGCGCCGGGGAGCCCGGTCAGGGCGTCGTGTCCGGCGAGGAACTCGAGCCGGCTGCTCTCACGGCGCCGTTCGGTCACGTCCTCGGCGCTGGCGATCCCGTAGAGCATGTCCTCGATCCGGATGAGCGAGGACACGGTCAGGCGGACGACCTTCCAGCTGCCTTCCTTGGTGATCAGGTCGGCGTCATCGGACCACCAGGACCGCTTGCCGGCGACCAGCTCGTTGCGGGAGATCGCCGCTTCGTCCGACACTTCCGGGATCAGCTTGTACGCGGGCAGTCCGATCAGCTCGTCCATCGGGTAGCCGGTGAGGATCTCGAGGGCCTCGTTGGCGTAGACCAGCCGGCCGCCGATCAGGTGGTTGTACTCGACCACGGCCATACCGCTTGGCGCGGCGCCAAAAACCCAGTCGAGCATCTCCTTCTGTTCAGATGAGGCTCCCCTCCACATGAATGACAGGGTACGTCAGGCGACCCGGATCCGGTCGGTTTCCAGCGGTTTCGGAAAGGAAATTGTCAGATCGCCGATCCGTCGCCCTAGAAATGAACGATCGGGATGATCAGGATCGCGACGATGTTCGCCACCTTGATCATCGGGTTGATCGCCGGTCCGGCGGTGTCCTTGTAGGGATCGCCGACCGTGTCTCCGGTGACCGACGCGGCGTGAGCGTCCGAGCCCTTGCCCCCGTACTCGCCATCCTCGATCAACTTCTTCGCGTTGTCCCACGCACCGCCGCCGGCGGTCATCGAGATCGCCGCGAACAGGCCGACCACGATCACGCCGATCAACAGGCCCCCGAGCGCGTCGACGCTGAGGATTCCCACGATCAGCGGGATCACGATCGGGATCAGGGCCGGCAGGATCATCTCCTTCTGTGCCGCCGCGGTCACCAGCGCGACCGATTGCCGGTAGTCGGGCTTGTCGGTGCCCTCCATGATCCCCGGCTTCTCCCGGAACTGACGCCGCACCTCCTCGACGACCTGTCCCCCGGCCCGCCCGACCGATTCGATCGCGAAGGACGAGAAGAGATAGACCATCATGCCGCCGATGATCAGCCCGACCAGGGCCTCGGGACTCGACATGTTGAACAGCGTCTCCAGCTTGAAGCCCTCCGGAGCCTCCTCGACCAGCTCTTCCTTGAAGGCGGCGAACAGCACCAGCGCGGCCAGCGCCGCCGAACCGATCGCGTACCCCTTCGTGACCGCCTTGGTCGTGTTGCCGACCGCGTCGAGCGGGTCGGTCACGTCCCGCACCGATTCGGGCAGCTCGGCCATCTCGGCGATACCGCCGGCGTTGTCGGTGATCGGGCCGAAGGCGTCTAGCGCGACGATCAGCCCGGTGAGCGAGAGCTGCGCGACCACGGCGATCCCGATGCCGTAGATCCCGGCGAGGTCGTTGGCGACCAGGATGGCGATCGCGAGCACCAATGCCGGTGCCGCGGTCGCCTGCATGCCCTGGGCCAATCCTTGGATGATGTTGGTCGCGTGACCCGTCTGGGATGCCTCGGCGATGTTCTTGACCGGTCTGAACCGGGTCGAGGTGTAGTAGTCGGTGATCACGAACAGCAGTGCCGTGACCGCGATGCCGATCACCGCGCAGAGCCAGAGGTCGGTGACGCCGACCGTGCCATCGGCGGAGATGAAGCCCCCCGCGAGCGGATCGGACATCATCCAATCGGTCACCGGATAGAAGGCGATCACCGACAGCAGCCCGGAGACGATCAGGCCGCGGTAGAGCGCACCTTCGACGCTGTCGGAGTTCGTCTTGACGATCAGCGCACCGATGATCGAGGCGATGATCGCGACCCCTCCTAGCACCAGCGGGTAGATCGCCACCTCGCGTGCGAACTGCGGATCGAAATAGAGCACGCCGAGCAGCATCACCGCGACCGAAGTGACCGCGTAGGTCTCGAAGAGATCGGCCGCCATGCCGGCGCAATCGCCGACGTTGTCCCCGACGTTGTCGGCGATCACGGCCGGGTTGCGCGGGTCGTCCTCGGGGATGCCGGCCTCCACCTTGCCGACCAGGTCCGCGCCGACGTCGGCTGCCTTGGTGAAGATCCCGCCACCCAGACGGGCGAAGACCGAGATCAGCGATCCGCCGAAGCCGAGGCCGATCAGGGCGTCGACCGCCTCCTTGTCGGTGTCGACCGCACCGGTCGCCACCAGCAGGCCGAAATAGCCCGCCACCCCCAGAAGCGCCAGGCCGACGACCAGCATGCCGGTCACCGAACCTCCCTTGAAAGCGACGTCAAGGGCCGGTGGCACACCTCCACGGGCCGCTTCGGCGACCCTGGTGTTGGCCCGGACCGAGACGTTCATCCCGATGAATCCGGTGGCCCCCGAGAGCGTGCCGCCGACGATGAAGCCGAGCGCGGTCTGCCAGTTCTGGAGTATCAGCAGCACGATCACCAGCGGCACCGCGACCACCCCGATGATCAGGTACTGCCGTCTCAGATATGCGGAAGCCCCCTCCTGGATCGCTCCGGATATCTCCCGCATCCGGTCGTTGCCGGGGGGTTTGGCCAGCAATCGCTGGGTCACGACGATGCCGTAGAGCACCGCTATCGCCGCGCAGAAAAGCGCGATGACCACGCCGTAGTCGGTTAGAAAGTCGGTCAAAGCGTGTCCTCCTCGACTGTTTGAACCCGGTTCTAATCGGAGTCCAGCCTATCCCGGAGTGTGCGCGCTTTGCCACTAATCGTTCGACGGGGCCCTGCCCCGCGAGATCCGGCTCAGTCGCGGCCGGGGGTCCAGAGACCGGGCCCCTTGGGCTTCGGCGGGCTCTCGGGAGTGGGCGGCTGCTGGCCGGGAGTGGGCGGCGCTCCGGCGTCACCCTCGGAGGTTCCGGCACGCTGCGCGTAGAGCATCTGAACCTGGCTGAGCGGTTCGCGCACGGCCTCGCCGACCTCGGCCGGGAGCAGCGCCACCAACGCCCGGACGGCGTCGATCCCGATCCGCGCCTGCTCGAGATCGACCTCGTCCTCCTTGACGATCCGGCGGGCACTCAGGTTGAGAACACTGGCGACGGTCTGGGTGAGCAGGTCCTCGACCCGGACCTCACGCATCTGCTGTTCGAGCATCTCCTGCTCTTCGGGAGTCAGCGGAGGCGGACCCTGGGGTTCGCCCTGAGAGGCCTCGGCGCTGGTCGGATCTGAGGGTGTCGTTTCTTCGTCAGCCATGGTCAAACCAGTCTACCGCCGTTCTGTCCCCCGATAACCCACACATAGGGGGTGAAACGGCCGACAGAACGTACGGTTGCCGCGGATCCAGGCACCGACTAGGTGCCGAAGGTTCGGGTCGTCTCTTCGGCCGAGGCCTTGTAGATCTCTTCGATCGTGGCCCCCGCCTGGAACATTTCTCGGGCTCTCTGGGTTCCGTTCTTCTCCGGCAGATCGACCTCGATCCCCAGCCCGTCGCGCGCCGGTGCGGTCCACTCCAGCAGGTCCTCGAGGACCTGGCGGGTCGCCATCTCGCGGCCCCCGCGGAAGTCGATCATCTTGCCGTCCATGCCGTAGCGGATGGCCCTCCAGAAGTTCTCCTCGATCTCACGGTCACGGAGCGGCTCGCTGTCCCGCTTGGCGCCGGAGTCGATGTCGAGCGCGGTCTGGGCGACCACCGCGGTGATCAGTCCGGCGAGGGCGGTCGATTCGGCGGCGCTCGATTGCGCGTCGCAGATCCTCACCTCGACCGTGCCGAAGGCATGGTGCGGACGCACGCTCCACCAGAGCTGGGTCGCCTCGACCACCGATCCGAGCCGTTTCAGCGTGTCGATGAATCCGGCGTACTCATCCCAGTCGTGGAACCGTCCGGGGATCCCGCAGCGCGGGAAGGTGCGGGTGAATATCTCGGTTCTGACCGAGGCGAGGCCGCTGTCGTGCCGGTCGAGAAAGGGCGAGTTGGCGGATACCGCGAGCAGGATCGGCAGCTGCTCGCGCAGCCAGTCGCTCACCTGGATCGCCCGGTCCGCCCCCTGGATGCCGACGTGGACGTGAAGGCTCCAGGTGTTGTTGCGCTGCGCCACCCAGCCCAGATCCTCTTTCAGGCGCTGGTAGTGGGGCGTGTCGATGATCTCCTGGTCGAGATAGTTCGCCCAGGGATGCGTGCCCATCGAGACCAGGGACGCGCCGCGCTCGTCCGCGAGGGCGAAAAGCTTCCGGCGGCGCTCCGCCTGGCGCAGGTTCGCTTCGGCCATCGACTCGGAGCGGCCCGACCGGATCTCGATCTCCGAGGCGATCAACTCGCCGGCGGCGGACTCGCCCAGAACCGGATCCGCCTGGGCGGCCTCGTACAGCTCGGGAAAACGATCGGACAGATCGAGCGTGTCCGGATCGACGATCGCGAACTCCTCCTCGAGGCCGATCGTAAAGTCCCGCGAGTTCTCGAAAACCTCACGGGCTACGTTCAGATCAAGCAGATCGGGATCAGTCAAGCTCGGTCAAGACAGGTAGAAGTACAAGGCGTAGAGCAGGTCCACGGCCGGGCTGGACGTGTGGACGGTCACTTCGGGCGGAACCTGCAGCAGCTGTTCGGTGTAGTTGAAGATCACCGTCACGCCTGCCTTGACCAGACCGTCGGCGACTTCCTGAGCGGCCGCGGACGGAACCGCGATCACACCCACGACGATCGCCTCCTCCTTGACCGCGTCCCCCAGCTCGGAGAAGTCCCGGACCTTCAGCGGTCCCACCTGGGTACCGATGCGGCTCGGGTCGACGTCGAACAGCGACACGATCTGGAAGCCGTGGTCGGCGAAGATGTCCGATCCGGCGATCGCCTGTCCCAGCTTGCCGGCTCCGAACAGGGCGATGTTGTGATGGCCCGCGGTCCGCAGGATCTTGCGGATCTCGTCGACCAGGAACTCGATCCGGTACCCCACGCCGCGCTTGCCGAACTTGCCGAAACCGGAAAGGTCACGGCGGATCTGCGTCGGGTTGATGTGGGTGTACTCCGAGAGCTCCTGGGACGAGATCGTGTCACGCCCCATCTTGCGTGCCTGCGTGAGCACCTGGAGGTAACGGGACAGCCGCGCCGCGACTCCCAGCGACAGCCTTTCGCCATCGCCGACGAGAACCGATGCGGACTCGGAACGAGATTTAGGCGACGGGGTCATGGTCTCATCAGGGTATCTGTCCGGGCCATCTCAGGGGCTGCCTAGACGGGATCTGACCGCGTCGGCGTCGAGAACGAGATCGCTCACCTCTTCACCGGCGATCATCACGACCGGGATGCGCTCGAGGTAGCGCTTCAGCAATTCGTCGTCGCCGTCGATGTCGACCACCTCGATTTCCAGTTCCGGATGCTCAGCGGCCATCGAGCGGAGCTCTTCGAGCGCTTCCACACAGATGTGACAGCCCTCGCGGGAGTAGACCGTCACCGTCGCGCCGCTCACCGGCGATTCCCGGTGGCGAAGGCGTCGTAGCTCATGTACTCGGGGAAGCTGAGCGCGGGCGTGAACCGGGCCGCCGACCCGATCATCGCGGCGTTGTCGGTGCAGAGCTCCATCGGCACGAGCTTCAGGTCGATCCCGCGTTCCTCGCAGAGCCGGGCGACCGCCTCGCGAAGCGGGCCGTTCGCGGCCACTCCCCCGCCAAGCGCGACCTGGGGCCAGCCGTCGCGGTCGATCGCGCGGCACAGCTTGCTGACCAGCTGATCGACCACAGCCTCCTGAAAGCCCGCGGCCAGGTCGGCCCGACTCTCCTCCACGCCCGCCTCCCCCAGTTCGCGGCAGCGGTAGACGAGAGCGGTCTTCAGGCCGCTGAAGCTGAAGTCGAGGCCCGGATCGCGGCTCATGGCGACGGGAAAGGTGAACGCATCCGGATCGCCGTCGGCCGCGAGCCGCTCCAGTGCCGGTCCGCCCGGGTAGCCGAGGCCGAGCATGCGCGCCGCCTTGTCGATCGCCTCGCCGGCGGCGTCGTCGAGGGTCTCACCGAGAACCTCGAACCCGCCGTGTTCCTTCACACCGGCGAGGATCGTGTGTCCACCGGAGGCGATCAGGCAGATGAACGGCGGCTCGATCGGGTCCGGAGCGAGGAAGTTCGCGGCCACATGCCCGTGCAGATGATCGGTCGGGATCAACGGGATCTCGCGGGGAGCGGCCATCGCCTTGGCGGTGCTCAGACCGACCAGCAGCGCGCCGATCAGGCCCGGCCCGGCGGTCACCGCGATCGCGTCGAGATCCTGCACTCCGACATCGGCCTCGATCATCGCCGAAGCGATCACCGGGGCGGTCAGTTCCAGATGATGCCGGGAAGCGACCTCGGGGACGACCCCGCCGTACTGGCTGTGAACCGCCTGCGACGAGACCACGTTGGAGAGGATGTTCGCCCCATCCAGAACCGCCGCGCAGGTGTCGTCGCAAGAGGTCTCGATCGCCAGCATCGGCAAGGCTCAGCGCCCCGGAAGAGGCGACATCGCCTGGTCGGGGACGCCGGCTGCCGCCGGGTCGCCCCGCCACATCACGATCGCGTCCTCGCCGTTGTCCGAGTAGTAGCCCTTGCGATGGCCGTAGCTCCGGAATCCGAAGGTTTCGTAGAGCGCGATCGCCGAGCGGTTCGAAGGCCGGACCTCGAGCGTCACCGGCGCGGCCGGCCCGATCTCGGCCAGTGCCCCCTCGATCAGGGTCGAGGCGATCCGGTGGCGCCGGTGCTCGGGCGCCACGGCGATGTTCATCAGGTGCCAGGCCGCGTCGTAGCGTGAGAAGACCGCGTATCCGACCGGACGGTCCTCGATCACGGCGGCCAGGGTCACGCTCGTGTCCTTCGACATCTCCAGCACGAACATCCCCGGCGACCAGGGGCTCGAGAACGAGCGCCGTTCAATCGAGATCACGATCGGAAGGTCGGCGAAGGTGAGTCGTCGGAGCGCCGGCGCGGTCTGTTCAGGTGCTGCCGTTGCCAGCGTCTCGTTCAAGCCAGAGTTGTGCATCGGGGACTCTCAGGTAGGTGGGTTCGAGGGGGATTGATTGATCGACCCGGCCGACGATGGCACCCAGTTCGCAGACCGACCGGCCCTTGAGATGATGAATGTCCGCCTCGGGCGCGGCGATCGAGATGCCCACCCGGGTCAATTCGTCCCTGAATCGTACCGCCCCGGGACCACCGGCCAGCGGCAACCGCTCCAGATCGGCCAATCGCAGTGCCAGTTCCTCGGGCTTGGCGGCGAACGGCGCCCACTCGACCGAGCCGTCCGCCGCGTAGAGCGCGGCGAAGACCTCACCCCGGCGGGCGTCGAGCACGGCGAGCACCGGATCGATGCCGTTGCGCATCGGCAGGGAGAGCGCCTCGAGGGTCGATACCCCGGCCAGTTCGATGCCGGCCGACAGCGCCAGACCGTTGGCGGTGGCGATGCCGATGCGGATTCCGGTGAAAGTTCCCGGGCCCGTTCCCACCGCGACGCGCTGCACGTCGGCCCAGCCCCCGAGAGCTTCGGCACCCTCGTTCATGGTACTCAGCAGCGTTTCGCTGTGGACCGGCCGGCCATCCTCGCCGGGACCGATCGTCCTTTCGAACAGAACCTCTCCGTCGTCGGTGGCGGCGACCACGGTGTCATCTGTGGCGGTATCGAAGCCGAGGACTTTCACAGTCGATCATTCTCGCAGGGGGCGAGACGGCCGTATCTGCGATGGGCGACGTCCCGGCTCAGCCGGATCGCTGCGGCGGACCGATCGTGATCCTGCGCGCGTCCCCGCCGAGATGGGTGAGCGTGACCTTCCTGATCCGCCCGGCCTGCGCGGCCAGGTCGGCCTCGTCATCGCCCGGCCACTCCACGAACACGATCCTGTCGTCCCCGAAGTATTCGGCGAGCAGGCCGGGATCCTCGGTGCCGATCGAGCCGATCCGGTGAAGGTCGAGATGCGAGACGGGAACCGATCCGTTGTAGCTGCGCCCGATCGTGAAGGTCGGCGAGGGAATCGCGCCCTCCACCCCGAGCTCGCGCATCGCCGCCCTGATCAGGGTTGACTTGCCGGCGCCCACCTCGCCGACGAGCAGGACCACATCACCGGGCTCGAGACCCTCAGCGAGGCGCCGGCCGATCTCGGCGGTCCGCTCGGTGCTGTGCGATTCGATCGAGTCGGTCTCGTTCATCCGGTGCTCCCGGAAGGGGGTTCGGGAGCCTCGCGGAAGACGTCGAACGGATCTTCCCGGCCTGTGCTTGGATCGGCGAACACGGCAGCAGCCTATAATCGGCGGTGGCCGCCACCCGTCTCGGGGGTGGACCGAGCACCGAAAGCGACGAAACGCAGATCAACTCGATCCGTCTGGTATCACCGTAAGGGAACTGGAACGGCATATGAACGAACGAACGAACGCGCCGCAGGCGCTAACCATCGTCGGGCCCGGAAGGGTCGGAAACTCGATCGCCCGCGCGGCCACGGAGGCCGGCGTCGACGTCGTGCTGACCGGACGGGACTTCACCCGGGACGAGCTGGCCTCCCGGACCGTCCTGCTCTGCGTGCCCGACTCGGCGATAGCCCGGGTCGCGGAGGGCATCGCGAAGATCTGCGGCGACGGCGGGCTGCCCCGCCTCGCCGGCCACACGAGCGGTGCGACCACGCTCGACCCCCTGCTGCCCTGCCAGACCGAAGGGGCCTTTTCGCTTCACCCCCTCCAGACCGTGCCCGACCGATCGACCGACCTGAAGGGCTGCCCCGGGGCGGTCGCCGGCAGCAATGCCCTCGCCCTCGCCACCGCGTCCGCGCTGGCCGGCGAGATCGGCATGGAACCTTTCGAGGTGGCCGAGTCCGACCGGGCGATCTACCACGCCGCCGCCAGCATCGCCGCCAACTATCTGGTCACGCTCGAGCAGACGGCCGCCGACCTGCTCGGCGGCATCGGGGTGGCGAACCCGCGCGAGGTGCTGGCGCCCCTTGTGCGACGGTCGCTCTCGAACTGGGAGTCCCTGGGAGCCGATGCTCTCACCGGCCCGATCGCCCGCGGCGACACCGGCACGGTCGAGGCCCACCGAGCCGCGCTGGAAGTATCCGCCCCGGAGATCCTCCGGCTGTACGACGCGATGGCCGAGCGCACCCGAGCCATGGCGAACACCGCCAAGGGAGCCTCGGTCTCATGAGGGTCATCCGCACCCCGGCCGAGCTGGCCGAGTTCCGCGAATCGAATCGCCGGACCGGTGTCCGGGTCGGACTGGTGCCGACCATGGGTTATCTCCACGAGGGGCACAACTCGCTGCTGAAGACGGCTCGCGACGAGTGCGACGTCGTCGTGATGAGCCTTTTCGTCAACCCCACCCAGTTCCGCGCCGGAGAGGACCTCAGCACCTATCCGCGTGATGAGGAACGTGATTTCGCGATCGCCGAGAAGTCCGGGGTCGATCTGATCTACGCGCCGCAGCCCGACGACGTCTACCCCGCGGGTTTCGCGAGCAAGGTCGAGGTGACCGGGTTGACCGAAGTGCTCTGCGGAAGCGAGGACAGCCGCGGACCGGGCCATTTCTCGGGCGTGACCACGATCGTCGCCAAGCTGCTCAACGCCGTCGATCCGGACGTCGCCTATTTCGGACAGAAGGATGCCCAGCAGGCCACCGTGATCAAGCGCATGGCCGAGGATCTCGACTTCCGCACCGAGATCGCGATCCTGCCCACGGTCCGCGAGCGTGACGGACTCGCGATGAGTTCCCGCAACGCCTACCTCTCACCCGAATCGAGGGAAAGGGCCACCGCCATCTGGGCGGCGCTGCTCGAGACCGAGACGGTCTACCCGCGGGAAGGTCTTGACGCCGCCCTCGAGGCCGGCCGGGAACGGCTGGCCTCCGCCGGCATCGAACCCGAGTATTTCGAGGCCCGCTATCCCGGAACCCTCGATCCGGCGACCGACGACAGCCACGAGCCGATCCTGGTCGCGGTCGCGGCCAAGGTCGACGGCACCCGTCTGATCGACAACATCCTCATCGAGCCAACGAAGCGAACAAGGAGCACCAAATGAGTTCAGGAAGCAGGGAGCAAGCTGACCGTCGTCCGGTGACCCTCACCCGGCTGACCGAGATGAAGGAGGCCGGCGAACCGATCACGATGATCACCGCCTATGACTTCCCCTCCGCTCAGGTGATCGAAGAGGTCGGGGTCGAGATGGTTCTCGTCGGTGATTCCGCCGCCAACTGCGTGCTCGGCTACGACAGCACCGTTCCGGTCGGCATGGACGAGATGACGATGCTCACCAAGGCGGTCAGGCGGGGGCTGAAGACACCGATGCTGATCGGCGATCTCCCCTTCGGCTCCTACGAGGCCTCGGACGAGCTCGCAATCGCCAGCGCCCAGCGGCTGGTCAAGGAAGCCGGCTGCGACGCGGTGAAGCTCGAGGGCGGCGGCGCCTCGGTCGATCGTGCGGCGGCGATCGTCGGTGCCGGCATTCCCGTGGTCGGGCATGTCGGTCTCACTCCCCAGACGGCGACCGCGCTCGGTGGCCTGCGGGCCCAGGGACGCACCGCGGAGGTCGCGATCAAGGTCGCCGAGGACGCGATCGCACTCGATCAGGCGGGCTGTTTCGCGATCGTGATCGAGGCCGTTCCACAGGCGGTCACCGAGATGTTCTCGGCCAAGCTGAACGCGATCACGATCGGCATCGGCGCCGGCAACACCACCGATGGCCAGGTCCTGGTCTTCCACGACCTGGTCGGCTACAACGCGGGCCACATGGCCAAGTTCGTCAAGACCTTCGCCGATGTGCGCGGCGAGGTCAGGCGCGGAGTCGAGGGCTACGTGAGTGAAGTCCGATCGGGTGCCTTCCCCGGACCCGAGCACGTCTACAGCGTCGACGCCGCCGAACTGGAGCGCCTCCGGCAGCGGCTCAACCGCGAAGACCTGGAATCGAGCTATTCCTGGGACTGGGAGCCGCTCAGCTAGGGCTCTTGAACTCGATCTCGCGGATCACCTCGGCCGGTGCCCCGGCGGCGATCACGCCGTCGGGCAGGTCACGGGTGACCACCGAGTTCGATCCGATCACGCAGCGCTCACCGATGGTCACTCCACTGGTGACCACACAGTTCACGCCGAACCAGCAGTTGGAGCCGATCCTGACCGGACCCTTGGACGTGAATCCCTGCCAGGTGATCGGCATCTCGGGATCGTCGAAGCGATGGCTGGCGTCACCGACGAAGCAGCCGTTGGCGAACATCACGTGATCACCGATCTCGATCCGCTCATGGGCGGCGAGCATCACGTTGCGGTTGAGGAAACAGCCGTTCCCGATCGCGATCCGCGCCTCGGGCGCCATCGTGATCCAGCAGCCCGGTTCCAGCATGGTGCCCTGACCGAGCTTCAGCCGGCCCGAGTCCAGCCCCTCGAGAATCTCGCCTTCGACCGGATGGCGGATGTACGCGCCCGACCGCGCCATGTGGCGATCGATCCGGAATCTCCGGATGGGACGGTGATTGCGTTCGTACCAGCGGCGCTTGGCCCACCACATTTTCCAGCCGGATTGATCTTCCACACCACCAGCCTCGCAGAGGCGGATAGGGTTCGGCCATGACGGCCATCAGGGAAGAGAAAATTGCTCAGGCGTAGAACCGCGAAGAAGAAGGCGGCCGAGGCGGCGAAACGCCAGCCGATCGATCCCTCGACGGTCCCTGAGGCGAAGGCCCCCGTGCCGGACGAGTCGGTTCCGGTCACCCCCGAAGCGGTGACCCCGCAGATCCCCGAACCGGCGGCCACCCCGGAAGCCTCCGATGTGACCGAGACTCCCGCCCCGCCCGAAAGTCCGGAGAGTACTGTGGAACCTGAGGTTCCGGATGCCTCCGCGGCGTCCGAAGCGGCGGCATCCGAAGCTCCCGCCGCCCCCGATACTCCCGATGCCCCGGCCGTACCGGACGCCGCGGAGCCGCCGGCCACCGGGACCTTCGTTCCCGAGCCGCTGCCGGATCCGACCCCGCCCCCGACCCGTGCCACCCTGCCGCCGACCTCACCACTGGCCTCATCCCGGATCGGCACGATGGTCGGAGGGATCGATCTCGGCGGCACCAAGATCGCCGCGGCCGTGATCGGACCTGACCATGAGGTCGTCTCGTATCGCCGCCGGCCGACCCCCGATCGCGGTGGCCCCGCCGATGTGGTCAGGGCGATGGCGCTGACCATGCAGGAGGCCGCCCGTGACGCGGGTCTCGAGGCCCATCAGCTGAAGGCAGTGGGAGTCGGCGCGCCCGGTTCGGTCGAAAGCTCCACCGGCGCCGTCAGCGGCGCCGGCAACCTGCCCGGCTGGGACGGACGGTTCCAGCTCGGAATGGCGCTGCGGGAAGCGATCGGCACACCTGTCTCGGTCAGCAACGACGTCCAGGTCGGCACCAACGCCGAGTTCCAGCTGGGTGCCGGCGCGGGATTCAACAGCCTGCTGGGAGTCTTCTGGGGCACCGGCGTCGGCGGCGGCATCATTCTCGACGGCAAGCCCTGGAAGGGCCGGGGCCGTGCCGGGGAGATCGGCCACATGGTCGTCCGGCGCGGCGGGGCCAAGGGTCTCAACGGCCTGGTCGGCACGGTCGAGGCGTATGCCGGGCGCAAGGCGATGGAGGCCAAGGCGATCCGCGACATGAAGAAGGGACGCGAGTCTGACCTCTTCAAGATCATGGAGAAGCACGGCAAGACCCATCTGACCAGCGCCATCTGGGCCCACGCGAGAGATCAGGGAGACGAACTGGCGATCGAGCTGCTGAACCGTGCCGTCAAGGCGCTTTCGGCCGGGATCGCCTCCGCGGTGAACCTGCTCGACATCGAGGCGGTCGTCATCGGCGGCGGTCTCGGGGTCCGGTTCTCGGATTCGCTCGTGCCCGAGATCATCGACGGCATGAACGCCCATCTGCTCAATGCCGACAATCCGCCCGCGGTCCGGGTCGCCGGACTCGGCGACGAGGGCGGCGTGATCGGCGCATCGCTGCTCGTCTCCTAGCCCGCCGGACCGGCGAACACCCCCAGCTAAGGTTCGAGGACGATGTTCGGCTTCCCCAACCCCGTGAACGAAAAGGCCGCCCGCTCGGTCGCGGCCTGCGTAGCATTGGTCTCCCTTCTGGGCTTGATCAGCGGCTGGCAGTGGCTGCTGATCCCGCTCTCGATCGGCTTCTGGCTGCGGGTCCTGGCCGGTCCGCGCCTCAGTCCCTTCGGCCTGCTCGCGACCAAGGTGATCGCGCCGAGAGTGGGACCCGAGAAGCTGGTGCCGGGACCGCCGAAGCGGTTCGCCCAGGCGATCGGCGGAACGGTGACGGCCGCCGGAACCCTGCTGGTGTTCGCCTTCGGGGTCGATGCGGCCGCGCCCGCGGTCTTCGCGATCATGCTCACCTTCGCGGCCCTGGAATCCGTTTTCGGCCTCTGCGTGGGCTGCAAGATGTTCGCGATCTTGATGAGGCTCGGCGTGATCCCCGAGGAGATCTGCGAGGCCTGCGCGGACATCTCACTCCGCCGGGCCTGAACCCAGACCTGGACAGCGGGACGGCACCGGCATAGGCTCGTTCCACATCCATCCGTACCACGAAATCTTGGGGGTTTCATGTCTTATCTACGGAAACAAGTCAACCCGGCGCTGGTTCTCAGCATCGTCGCCGTGTTCATCGCCCTGGGCGGCGGTGCATACGCGGCGATCAGTGCGAACAGCGTCGGAACCAAGCAGCTCAAGAAGAACGCCGTGACGGCCAAGAAGATCAAGAAGAACGCGGTCACCACGGCGAAGATCAAGAACGACGCGGTGACCGGGGCCAAGGTCAAGGAGAGCTCATTGAGCGCGGTGCCGCTCGCGAACAGCGCCACCAACGCGACCAATGCCGACAACGCCAAGAAGGTCGACGGGTATCGCACCTTCAAGCAGACGAAGTTCGACGCCACGTCGGGGCCGAACTTCGCGGCGGCCACCGCGGCCGCGCCCGAACAGGTCCTGTTCACGGCGGGACCGGTCACGATCTATGCGAAATGCACCACCGACACATCGGTACCGCGCACCGATCTCAGTTTCTACATCAAGACCAGTGAGAACGGTGTCGCCTTCGATTCGGACGACGATGAGCTCGACGGCGATCCGGATTTCCTCAACTCCAATACGGCGGAGACCGATCGCATGATCCTCGATCTGAACACCACCGCCAACGGCGCCAACATCGACGCGGACAGCTCGTACGCGACCCAGGTGTTCACGCCGGGAGGCCTCAGCATCGAGGTTCAACCCGGAGGTGCCGTGAAGAACGGGACGCTGGTCAACGGCAACGGCCTGTACGGCCCCGGCGATGTCTGCGTCGCCTCGGCCAGCCTGATCGAACGCAACGGCTGACCGCTCCCTCCCATACCGGTCCGGGACGAGCAACCCGGGCCGGTCCGGAGGTCAGCGCGGTCTCAGGGCCAGCTTGTGTCCCGGGCTCGCCTTCTGGCGTTCCCAGGCGTCTGCGACTTCGGCGAGGGGAATGACCTCGACCTCGATCTTCAGGTCACCCTCGATCGAGTGGCGGCACATCGTCTGAAACGCGTCGGCGCGCTCCTCGCGTGAAGCCCAGAAATTGCGGTGTCCCCGGATATCGATCAGCCCGCCGCGCAGACGGCCGGCCAGGATGTCCGCCCCTGTGCCGGCCGAGTTGCCGACCTGGATCAGGCGGCCCCTGGGGTTCATCGCTTCGATCGCCGCCACCGCGGGGGTGCCCCACAGGTTGTCGATGACCAGATCGGCCCCTCCCCCGGTCGCTTCCCTCAAATCATCGACCAGTTTCTCCGATCCGGTGTCGACCACCGCGTCGGCCCCGAGTGCATCGACCTTGCTCCGGCCGGACTCACTGCGCGCCGAACCGACGACCCTTCCCGCGCCCAGCAGCCTCGCGGCCTGAACGGCGATCTGGCCGACCGCGCCGCTGGCACCGTTCACAAGCACCGTCTCACCCTCGACCAGCCCACCGCGCCAGGTCAACGCCAGCCAGGCGGCGACACCGGCGACGCCGAAGGCGATCGCCTGCTCGGAGGAGATCTCGTCCGGAAGCTCGACCCCGCTGCCCTCGCCGATCGCCGACCATTCGGCCAGCGAGCCGGACGGATACCTGGCCTCATCGGACCAGACCCGGCGGCCGTCGGCATCGCGCCCGACCGCCTCGGTACCGGTCACGTATGGGAGTGGCGGGGCTCCGGCGTCGAACTTGCCGGAGGCGATAGCGACATCAACCGGGTTGAGGCCGGCGAGTTCGACCTCCAGCAACTCGGTCCCGTCGGCCGGTTCGGGCGGCGCGAAATCCCGGTACTCGGGAGGATCGCCGTACCCGGTGACCACCGCGGCCTTCATTGCTAGGCCGCCACCGGAAGCGCCCGGCTGAGCGGCTCCTTGAGGAACTGGCCCGTGTACGAACCGGGAGTGTCGGCGATCTCTTCGGGGGTTCCGGTGGCGATGATCTGGCCGCCGCCATCGCCACCCTCGGGACCCAGGTCGATCACCCAGTCGGCGCTCTTGATCACGTCGAGGTCATGTTCGATCACCACGACCGAGTTGCCGGCGTCGACCAGGCGTCCCAGAACCTGCAGCAGGCGCCGGACGTCGCCGAAGTGAAGGCCGGTGGTCGGCTCGTCGAGGATGTAGAGCGTGTTTCCGGTCGCGACCTTCGAAAGCTCGGAGGCGAGCTTGATTCGCTGTGCCTCGCCGCCCGAGAGCGTTGTCGCCGGCTGGCCGAGCCGCACGTAGCCGAGCCCGACGTCGTTCAGGGTCTTCAGGCGCCGGCTGATCTTCGGGATGCTCTCGAAGAACGGGTACGCCTCCTCGATCGACATCTCCAGCACGTCGGCGATGCTCTTGCCCTTGAAGTGGACCTCGAGCGTCTCGCGGTTGTAGCGATGCCCGTGGCACTGTTCGCAGGGCACGTAGACGTCGGGCAGGAAGTGCATCTCGATCTTGATCTGACCGTCGCCCTTGCAGACCTCGCAGCGCCCGCCCTTGACGTTGAAACTGAAGCGGCCCGGCTTGTAGCCGCGCGCCCGGGATTCCTGGGTGGCCGTGAACAGCTGGCGGATGTGATCGAACACGCCGGTGTAGGTGGCCGGGTTGGAGCGTGGCGTTCGGCCGATCGGCGATTGGTCGATGTTGATGATCTTGTCGATCTGGTCGATGCCGTCGATACCGTCATGCGGCCCGGGGCGCAGCTTCGACTTGTGCAGCCGGTTGGCGACCGCCGGATGGAGCGTGCTGTTGACCAGCGTGGACTTTCCGGAACCGGAGACCCCGGTCACACAGGTGAGCACGCCGAGCGGGAACTCGACGTCCACCCCGGTCAGGTTGTGTTCGCGGGCCCCACGCACCGTGAGGTTCCCCGTGGGCTGCCTTCTCTTCTCCGGGATCGCGATCTGCTCCTGGCCGGACAGGTACCGGCCGGTCAGTGAGTTCGGGTTGGCCTCGACTTCGAGCGGGGTGCCGTCGGCGACGATGTAGCCGCCATGCTCACCGGCACCGGGGCCGAGATCGACCAGATGGTCCGCGGCCTTCATCGTGCCCTCGTCGTGCTCGACCACGATCACGGTGTTGCCGAGGTCACGCAGACGCTCCAGGGTGGCGATCAGTTTCTCGTTGTCGCGCTGGTGAAGACCGATCGAAGGCTCGTCCAGCACGTACATGACCCCGACCAGGCTCGAGCCGATCTGTGTCGCCAGGCGGATTCGCTGTGCCTCCCCGCCGGAAAGGGTGCGGGCCGAGCGTGACAGCGAGAGGTAGCCGATGCCGACGTTGACCAGGAACGAGAGCCGTTCGGCGATCTCCTTGACGATCAGCCGGGCGATCGCGCGCTCGGTCGTGTTCAACTCGAGCGTCTCGATCCACTCGCGGGCGACGTTGGCCGACATCTCGGTGAAATCCCGGATCGAGATGCCGCCGACCGTGACCGCGAGGCTCTCGGGCCGGAGCCTGGCGCCATGGCAGGCCGGGCAGGGCTGCTCGGCCATGTAGTCCTCGATCTTTTCGCGCACCGCCTCCGAGTCGGACTCCTGGTAGCGGCGCTCGAGATTGTTGACCAGACCCTCGAACTTGACCGAGTAGCTGCGCCGGCGCCCGGACCGGCTGTTGCTGTTGATCTGATGGCGCTCGGTTCCGGTGCCGTGGAGAAAGATGTTCCGCTCGTCGTCGGTCAGCTCCTGCCACGGCTTGTCGACATCCACGTCGTAGGTCTTCGCGACCGAAGCGATCAGCCGGCGCCAGTATCCGGAATACCCGGAACGCCACGGCTGAAGCGCCCCTTCGGCCAGGGAAAGAGTCGGATCGGGCACCACCAGCTGCGGATCGATCACCCGCTTGAAGCCGAGACCGGTGCAGACAGGGCAGGCGCCGTGCGGCGCGTTGAACGAGAAGATCCGGGGCTCCAGCTCCGGCATCGAGGTACCGCACTTCAGACAGGAGAAATGCTCCGAGAACAGCATGCGCTCCCCGTCGATCACCTGGGCCTCGACCAGGCCGTCGGCCAGGGCGGCCGCCGCGTCGATCGATTCCGAAAGGCGCCGCCGCAGATCCTCCTTCATCACCAGACGGTCGACCACCACCGAGATGTCGTGCTTGTACTTCTTGTCGAGCACGATCTCCTCGTCCAGCATGCGCATCTCACCGTCCACCTCGACCCGCGAGTAGCCCTCGGCCCGCATCCGCTCGAAGAGCTTGCCGTACTCACCCTTGCGGTCCCGGACCATCGGCGCCATGATCATGAACTTGGTGCCCTCATCGAGGGTCATCAGGCGATCGGTGATCTGCTCCTGGGTCTGGCCCGTGATCTCCTCCCCGCACTTCGGACAGTGCGGATGGCCGATCCGGGCCCACATCAGGCGCAGGTAGTCGTAGATCTCGGTGACCGTGCCGACCGTCGAGCGCGGGTTGCGCGAGGTCGTCTTCTGGTCGATCGAGATCGCCGGGGAAAGCCCCTCGATCGAATCGACGTCCGGTTTCTCCATCAGGCCGAGGAACTGGCGGGCGTAGGCCGACAGCGATTCCACATAACGACGCTGACCCTCGGCGTAGATCGTGTCGAAGGCCAGGCTCGACTTGCCGGAACCGGAGAGGCCGGTGACGACGATCAGGGAATCACGAGGCAGGTCGAGATCGATGCCCTTGAGGTTGTGCTCACGGGCTCCGGTGATGACGATTCTCTCTGAACGAGTCACTGAAGAGAGCTTACAGAAGCGAACACACGTTCGAAGAGCAAGAATAAGGAATCCAAATCGCTTCGCTTCGCTGTGCGAATTGGATTTCGAAGTACCCGCCGCGTGCATGGGCAAAAGTGTTGGGCCTCAGAGTGCCTAGACGATCTTCCTGCCAGACGATCTTCCTGCCAGACGATCTTCCCCCGGGCTGCTACCTTCTGTTTCGGCCCTTCGCGGGTCGTCTATGCGCGACTTCTGATCTGACAGCCCCCTTACCGACCGAGCCTTCGGCTCCGTGCGCGGCTGTCCCATCGCCAATCCGAGATTTCAGGAGTCCCATGTCAGCATTGATCGTTTCCGCGTCCGCGGTCTCTTTCGAGTACCGCGATCGCACCATCCTCGACAACATCGACCTTCGCGTCCACGACGGCGACCGAACCGCCCTGGTCGGAGCCAACGGCTCCGGCAAGTCCACCCTGCTCCGACTGCTCGCCGGGCTCGAAACCCCGAGTGGAGGCGAGATATCGGCGGTCGCCGGTGCCCGCATCGCCTACCTGCCCCAGGTCTCCGGCCAGGACGCCGGCCTCACCGTCGGCCGGGAACTCGCCGGCCGGATCGGAGTCGCCGACGCCGAAGCGGAGATGGACCGACTCACCGGCCGACTGGCCGACGGCGATCTCAGTGTGCTCGAAGCCCATGCGGCCGCGGTCGAACAGTGGTCGAACCTCGGCGGCGGCGACTTCGAGGCGCGGATCGGCCCCGCGCTCGAATCGGTCGGAGTGGACCGCTCCTGGGCCGAGCGGGAATGCCGCAGCCTCTCGGGCGGCCAGATGGCCCGGGTGAGGCTCGCGGCGCTGCGTCTCGCCCGGCTCGATTGCGCCCTGCTCGACGAACCGAGCAACCATCTCGACGCCGACGGCCTCGAGATGCTGGACCGCATCGTCGCCGAAGCGGAGTTCGCGATCGTGTTCGCCAGCCACGATCGCGGCCTGCTCGAAAGACGGGCGCACGATGTGGTCGAACTGGACCGGACCCACGCCAGGCAGTACCGCGGTGGCTGGGCGACCTACCTCCGGGAGCGCGAGGCCGAACGGAACGCGGCCGAGACGTCATACGCGGAGGCAACCGCCGAACGTGACCGGCTCGTGACCCTGGAACGCCGGATCCGCCAGCAGGGCGAGATCGGCCAGCGCCGGGCGAAACGAAGCGGCGAGACCGACAAGCACGTGCGCTACGCGGCGATCCAGTCGGCCCAGAAGAACACCGCCGCCAGCGGCATCGCCAAGCGCATCGAGAACGTGGAGATCCCGGAGAAGCCGTGGAAGGAAAACCTTTCGCGGCTGCTGCTGGATTCGGCTCAGCCGGTTCACGCCACCGCGGTCGCGGTGGTGCGCGAGGTGATCCTCGAAAGGGACGAGTGGCACAGCCGGCCGATCGACCTCGCGATCGGATCCGGGGAGAGGATCCTGCTGCGCGGGGCCAACGGTGCCGGAAAGTCGAGCCTGATCGCCGCACTGACCGGCCGGCTGGAACCGGTGGCCGGACGAATCGAGATCCCCGCGAGCCTCCGCTTCACCGAACTCGCCCAGCGGGGCGGGGTCCTCGAAGGCCGCGAGCGGCCGCTCATCGAGGAGTTCCGGGAACTTTCGGGCCTCGGGGAGACCGCGGCGAGAACCGCGCTGGCGGCGATGCGGCTAGGCCCCGAGCGGGTGTCCCGTGCCCCGGGGCTGCTCTCGCCGGGAGAACGGACCAGAGCGGAGCTGGCGCTGCTGGCCAAGCGGCCCGCCGCCTGCCTCTTCCTGGACGAGCCCAGCAACCACCTGGACATCGAGGCGATGGAGGTCCTGGAATCAGCGCTGGAGGGATGGACCGGCTCCCTGGTGCTCGCGTCGCATGACCCGGCGATGCGGGAGAAGGTGCGGATCGACCGGGTGGTCGACCTGTGATCCGGGTCAGATCAGCCGACCCGTTCGATCACGTCGTCGAGCAGCGCGTCGAGATCCTCGAGCTCGTACTCCCCCGCGAGCCGAACCCGAATCGTCTCACGGTCGGTTCCGTCTAGGGCCATCTTGGTCGCGATCAGGCGGGCCGACACCTCGTCTTCGGCCTTAGAGGAGGAAGGCCGGGGTCTCGGTTCGGCGGGCGCCGCCGCCTCCGAGATCACCTCGACCTCGGCCGGGCCGGCGTCCGCCGCGATCTCTCGCCGAAGTGCGTCGCGCTCGACTTCGAACGAGGTGATCCTCGCCTCGAGTGCGGCCACCTGTGCCGCCACCGCGGCGAGATGAGCATCCACCGACGCGCGGTCGTAGCCGTGCGCCGCCCCCGGGAAATCGGTTCGTTTGATCTGCTCCGCGTCCATGGCCGCCACCCTAGAGCAGTGGACTGCCCGGACGGCTGGTCACCTCCACCACGATCGGATAGCTTGAACTAGGCGGACTTTCCGCTCTGCCGTGCCTGCGGGGAACGCTCTGACAGAACGCAAGTCCAAAGCAACGTTCCAAGGAGCAGCAATGTCCAACGTAGACGCAGCACAAGAGTCATACGCCGCCTTCGGCAGAGGCGACATGGAAACGCTCAAAGGCATGCTGAGCGACGATTCCGTTTGGGTTTCCTCGGACGAGGTCCCGGGCGGCGGAGTGACCAGCGGCCCCGACGACATCATCGGCGCCTTCGAGGATCTTCCCAACACATGGTCGACCTTCGAGGTCTCGCCGGAAGAGTTCATCGATGGAGGCGAATGGACCATCGTGCGCGGCACCCAGACCGTCGGAACCGCGAAGGGCAGCGTCACCGCACCCTTCTGTCACCTGATGAAGTTCCGGGACGGCAAGATCGTCCGCGGCGAGTTCTTCTCCGATTCCGCGAAAGCGAAGGAGATTCTCTGACGGTGTCAGCGGCCGGCGGGTTCTATCCGATCAGCGATCCCGCCGGCGCCGCCGAGGCCTTCACGATCATCCGCGAGCAGGCCGCGGTCTCCGCCGCCATGCGCCTCACGTCGAATCGCCTCAGCTGGACCTTGCGGCTTCGTTCCGCCAGCAGGTAGCTCGGTCCCGAGATGTAGGCCATCATCGGAATACCGCCCTCGTGAAGCGGGGCGCCCTCACCGAAGAACAGCGGCGCGGGCTTGATCGTCATGCATCGGGTCACCCCGTGGCGCTCGATCGCGGCCTGTGAGATCGCGGCGACCTTCTCGTTCGAGGCGAACACGCCCGATATCTCCGGCTTGCCGGTTCTCGTGAAGCTGGAGACCTGATCGTCGACGTATTCGGGGCAGCCGAGATGCTCGATCGTCACACCCGCCTTGGTTCGGGCGGCGAGGCCGGGATGCTCGGTCAGGTAGGCACCGGATGACTCCACCCCATCGGCGAAATGTCCGGTGGCGAAATAGAACGCGAGCGTGCTCGGACGTTTCGCCTTCGGGATGGCCGACATGCGCTGGGCGATCGAGAGCATCGCCAGCGGCCCGTTCTCCTCGATCAGGTTGGGCCCGTCGGTGTGGGTGTTGACGACCACCACGTCGCGGCCCGCGCCGGGCAGCACGGCCAGGAGCGACGAGGTCCGGCCCCGATCGCGGCGCGCCATCAGATTGAGGCCGGCCCTGTTGCCGGACGCCTTCGCTAGCTCCCGAAGCGACTCCCCCTGCTCGCTGTCGACCAGCAGCGCGGGCAGGCCCTGAAGCTTCCTGGCGAAAGGCGTGTACTGACCCTTGGCGTCATCGGGAACCATCGGCAGGATCGCGATCACCCCGGCCGCGCCCGCGGCCCTGGCCGCGTCCAGCTCGGGCGGTGCGGCCAGCCAGGAACGGTCGTACGGAAGGCTCATGTCGATGTCCACCGGCCGGTCGAAGTACGGGTTGAACACGAGGCCGATCGGCAGGTTGAAGGCCGCAACGTCGATCACCGCGATCTTGCCGCGGAAATCTCCGGCGGCGAAGTCCGCTTCCTTACCCGCGCCCGCGTAGGCCAGCTCGGCGGTGATCCCGGCGGCTCCGGTCCGCCCCGAGTACGGGAAGCAACTGGCGACCGGCATCGGTTTCATCGGCGCGCCGGACACGCTCACCCTCAGCCCGAACGAGACCGCGTCCCAGCGGTCGAAGCTCTGGAACCGGCGTTCCGTGCGCCATCCCAGCCCGCGCATCCCGCGCTCGAGATCCCGGATGAAGGTGGCCTGCGATTCGCCGCCGGTATGTCTCGCGCCGAGACCGGCGAGATACCGGTTCCAGTCCCTGAGCTTGCCGAGACCGGCGAGACCACCGGGCCGTGCCTTCAGCGGATTGATCCTCCCGCGCTTCGCGGCATCGGCGAAATCGGGCAGAGCCGGACCGGCCAGAACGGCCCCCGCCCCCACCGCGGCGGAGCGTTTGAGCAGGGAACGGCGCGTGATGTTCGACGGCTCTCGGGACAACTCGATCCTCTCCTAGGAAGTTCCGGCCAGCCTAGGACACTACGCTCCGGCCTGCATGCCTTCCAGGTCACGCTTCAGTTCGCGCAGCTCGTCGCGGATCCGGGCGGCCTGCTCGAAACGCAGGTCCTCGGCCGCCGCGTTCATCTCGATCTCCATCGCCGCGATCGTCTTCTCGAGGTCCTCCGGTCCCTCGAAATCATCGGCGTCTCCCCGGCGGCGGCGCTTGGCCGGCGCCTTGTCCTCCAGGGTGAGCAGGCTGTCGGTCTCGGCGATCGCCTTCTTGATCGTGGTCGGCGTGATGCCGTGGCGTTCGTTGTAGGCGACCTGGATCGCGCGGCGGCGATCGGTCTCGGAGATCGCGGCCTTCATCGAGTCGGTTTCGTTGTCGGCGTACATCAGCACCCGCCCCTCGGTGTTCCGCGCGGCGCGGCCGATCGTCTGGATCAGGCTGGTCTCTCCGCGGAGGAAACCCTCCTTGTCGGCGTCGAGAATGGCGACCAGCGAGACCTCGGGCATGTCGAGTCCCTCGCGCAGCAGGTTCACCCCGACCAGCACGTCGTACTCGCCCAGCCGCAGCTCACGGATGATCTGGACCCGTTCCAGGGTGTCGATGTCGGAATGCAGGTACCGAACCCGAATGCCGTGCTCCAGCAGATAGTTGGTCAGGTCCTCGGCCATCTTCTTGGTCAGGGTCGTGACCAGGACCCGCTCGCCGGCGGCGGCCCTCAGGTTCACCTCGTTCATCAGATCGTCGATCTGGTTGCGGGTCGGCCGGATCTCGATCTCGGGGTCGACGATGCCGGTCGGGCGCACGATCTGCTCGACCACCCGGGTCGCCTCAGTCCGCTCGTACTCGCCCGGTGTCGCCGAAACGAGGATCAGCTGATTGGTCCGGTCGAGGAACTCGTCGAACCGCAGCGGCCGGTTGTCGATCGCCGAAGGCAGCCGGAAGCCGTAATCGACCAGGGTCGTCTTGCGGGACTTGTCCCCGAGATACATGCCTCCGATCTGCGGGATCGTCTGGTGTGACTCGTCGATGAAGCAGAGGAAGTCCTCGGGGAAGTAGTCGATCAGGGTGTGTGGCGGAGTTCCCGCGGCACGACCCTCGAACAGCCTCGAGTAGTTCTCGATCCCGGAGGTGAAGCCGGTTTCCTTCAGCATCTCGAGGTCGTACAGGGTGCGCTGGCGCAGGCGGTGGGCCTCCAGTTCCTTACCCTCCGATTCGAGCTCTTCCAGCCGCGAGTCGAGCTCGTCGCGGATCGCCTGGAGCGAACGCTCCATCGAGTCCTCCTCGGTGACGTAGTGGGTCGCCGGCCAGATCGAGACGTGTTTCACCACATCGAGGATCTCGCCCGTGAGCACGTCGAAATGGTGGATCGATTCGATCTCGTCGCCGAACAGCGAGATGCGGAAGGCGGTCTCGGCGTAGGACGGCATGATCTCGATGTTCTCGCCCCGGACCCGGAAGGAGCCGCGGGTGAGGGTGTTGTCGTTGCGCTCGTACTGGAGACGGACCAGCTTGCGCAGCACCTTGTCGCGATCGATCGTCTCCCCGACCTTGAAGAGCTGCATCTGGTTGCGGTAGAGGGCGGGTGAGCCGATGCCGTAGATACAGGAGACCGAGGCGACGATGATCACGTCGCGGCGGGCCAGCAGCGCGGCGGTGGCGGCATGGCGCAGACGGTCGATCTCGTCGTTGATCGAGGAGTCCTTCTCGATGTAGAGGTCCTGGGCCGGAACATAGGCCTCGGGCTGGTAGTAGTCGTAGTACGAGACGAAGTACTCGACCACGTTGTCCGGAAAATAGGCCCGGAACTCATTGCAGAGTTGGGCCGCGAGGGTCTTGTTGTGGGCGATGACCAGGGCCGGGCGCTGGGCCTCGTTGATCACGCCGGCCATGGTGAAGGTCTTGCCGGTGCCGGTCGCTCCCAGCAGGGTCTGGATGCGTTCACCGGACTCGACTCCCTCGACCAGCTGCTCGATCGCCCTCGGCTGGTCGGCCATCGGCGAGTACGTTGAGTTCAGTACGAATTCGGACACCGGGTCACTCTAGCGACCCCGGACCACGGCCCAATAGGGTGCCGTCATGAAGATCCTTCGCTACGTGATCGGCATCGGCTTCATCATCGGCGGTGCGCTTCATTTCGCCCGACCGAAGCCCTATCTGGCGATGATGCCGCCCTGGATCCCGCTCCACAGGGAGGCGGTAGCGGTCAGCGGGATCGCCGAGATCGCCGGGGGCGCGGCATTGCTCTCGGATCGCACCGCCCGTTCCGGCGGCCGGTGGCTGATCGCGCTCCTGGTCGCGGTCTTTCCCGCCAACGTGCACATGGCGGTCAACCCGGACCAGATCAGGGGACTCGAAGAGACCGGCATCCCGAACTGGGCGCTGTGGGCGAGGCTTCCGCTGCAGCCGCTGGCGATCTGGCTCACCTGGCTGGCGACGCGGCCGGTTCCGGATTCGGACCGCTAGCCGCCGCCGAGAAGCTTTCCCGGCAGATCCTTGATGTCGTCGACGACATCGTTGATCGTGCCCGATCCCGGTACCTGCTCGGGCACCGGCGGAATTTGATCCAGCGCCTCGTGTACGGGCGGTGGCAGGACCATCGGATTCTCGGCCGGCTTCTCGATCGGTGGGGAACCGGATGGCAGCGGAGCGGACCCCGACCCGCCGTCGGTCCCGGCGCCTCCCGGATCCTGGGTTCCGCCTCCATCGCCACCCGAACCCGTACGGTCTCCACCATGGCCGGCGCCGTCCCGGCCGGACCCCGCGGGAATTTCGTCCGCCGGTCCGGTCCCGGGATCGTTCCGGTCCGACCTGCCCGGCCGTTCCCCGGCGGAGGTCCCTCTCGTGGCCCGAGCGGCGTCCGCTGTGGTCACGCCACCGCCGGTCGCCGAAGCCGCGGGAGCCGAAAGCTGAGTTTTCGGTTCTCCGGAGTCCACGCTCTTCGGCACGTCCGAATGGATCGGAGCGGTGCCGAGCACCGTGGCCGCGGCTCCGACCGCGGCCACCTGCGACGCGCCCGATCCGAGGCTGACCAGCCCCTGGCCGACCTGACGGCCGACCCCGAGAACCGTCGCCGCCGCGGCGACCGGCCGGTGACCGCCGTACTGATGCCGGAAGGCGTCGACCGCAGCCGCGTCGAGCTGCCGTCCCGATTCTTCGGCGAGGACCGCCATCGCCTTCTCATGGGCCATCGCTCCCCGGTAGGGACGGGCCGAGGTGAGCGCGTCGAAGGTGTCGGCGACCGCGATGATCCGGGCGCCGAGCGGTATCGCCGATCCCTCGATGCCAT
Source organism: Solirubrobacterales bacterium (assembly GCA_035502775.1). Classification (GTDB taxonomy): domain Bacteria; phylum Actinomycetota; class Thermoleophilia; order Solirubrobacterales; family 70-9; genus 67-14. The sequence goes on from DATJUB010000012.1 coordinate 43,814, forward strand.
CCGGGTATCCGCCTCCGTCGATCCGTTCGTGATGATGCCGCACGATCGCGGTCAGCTCGGGATCGCCCAGACCTTCGACCATCACCGCCCCGGTGACCGGATGCCGCTTGATCACCTCGTACTCGTCGTCGGTGAGCTTGGCCGGCTTGTCGATGATCGTCCGCGGGGTCTCGATCTTGCCGACGTCATGGAGCAGCGCCGCGGTGCGGATCCTCGCCACCTCTTCGGCCGGCAGCCGCATCCGCTCGGCCATTCTGGCCGCGTGGCGTGCGACCCGCCTCGAGTGTCCGTAGGTCCGTGGGTCGGGGGCTTCCAGCGCCCGGGACAGGCGCTCCAGCTCCCTCGCGCGCTGCTCGGCGGTGAGGTCGCTGTTCGCGTTCGCACCGACGAAGTTCTCGCTGCGGGACAGCAGCCTCTCGAAACGCATGTCCCTCACCCAGCCCCAGATCATCAGGTCCTCGAAACGGATATGTCCCGATTCGGGCCGCCGTCTCCAGATCGCGGCCAGTCCGAGCGAGAGCGCGAGGGAAAGCAGCACGGGCATGAGGACCAGCGGGACCGGCGAGATGACGACGCCTCCGACCCGCAGGGCCACCGCGAAGAGGCACGGCAGGACGACCACGAGGAAGGTGGCCCCCAGAGAAAGCGGAAGTTTCCGAAGCGGACTTCTGGGTGAGGAAGGATCCATCCAACACTCCCGAACTCATCGACCGGCGACGAGATCGAGCGTATTCCAGCCCCGGACGCGAATGCAATTCGCGTTTTTGGGTACCGAAAATCTTGAGCTACGGGTTGAGCAGCCCGTCCAGCTCCTTCTGGATGCGCTCGTCCACCGAGTCGGGGATCTCCCGCTGAAGGTCTTCCGGCAGCTGGTCCCTCAGCCGGTCGGTCAGATCCTTCGGCAGGTCGCCGGAGACCCCGTCCGGGACCGCGTCGCGGAGCTGATCGCCGAGGCTGCCCCCGTCCCCAGTCGCGCCGGAGTCACCGGAATCCCCGGAATCGCCACCCAGCGAATCGAAGACCCCGTCGATCAGGTCGCTGACGCCGTTCAGGCTGTCGCCGCTCAGGAACCCGGAGGCGTCTTCGATCAGCGGAATCATCTCGTTGATCGGCATCACCTTGGCCGCGGCGCGCAGGCCGGTGGCGACCAGCCCGCTGATCGCACCGGCGTTCTCGGCATCGTCGATCGCGCGGAAGAGGCCCGAGCGGATCGCCTCTTCGATCTCGCTTTCCGAAAGCCCGTTTTCCTCGGCGAACCGGGCCCTGCTTTCCTCGTCGGCCAGGGCCCGGATCAATTCCTCGCGTGAGACACCCAGGTCACAGGCTGCACCGTCCGTCGCCGAGAGAGCGAACTGCTGTGCGGTCTCCTCGAGGTTTCCGGGGTCGGTCCACTCGCGGGCATCGCAGGGATCGGCCGCACCGGCCGGCTTGTAGTCGAGTCCGCCGGCGGCGATGTAGATCCCGACCAGGATCACCGACGCGGCGATCGAGGCGACCAGCATCCAGACGCCGTACTTCCGGGACTGTTCCGGAGTGACCGGCCTCGCCTCGGTGACGTGAGTCTCCGGCGGCAGGTCACCCGACGCGAGTCCGCGCACCCGCATCTCTTCGGTGCCGGCCCCCCTGGCGCTGTCGAAACGGTCGTTCGGATCGGCGCTGCCGCCGGGCAGGTTCCGGGTCGGTTCGTCCTCGCCCGCGTCCAGCCGCTCGGTCGGATCCTCGTCGTCTTCCGGCATCACATCGGTCGGGTCGTCGGGTCCGTTGCTCACAGGTCCAGCCGCCTGGTCATGCCGATCGGGATCAGGGCGAGCAGCGCGAACAGCGCCGAGAGCAGGAAGGAGCTGGAGAACGCGTGGGTCGCGGCCCGGTCGAGTTGATCCTCCAGGCCGGAGAGCACCGATTCGTAGGCACTGCGCTCGGTCGGGTCGGTCGGCATCGGCTCGAAGGCCGGGCGGATGTCGGGCACGCGGTCACCCTGGCTGTCGACCTGCTCCACGATGCGGCCGCCGAGATCCAGCTTGTCGGTCGGATCGATCGAAGACTCGAGCAGGATCGCGGTGCCGGCGTCGATCGCGTCGTCCTTTTGGGCATCCAGCTGGTGGGTGAAGATCGGGGTGAGGATCAGCAGCCCGACGACCACGCCGAGGTGCCGGGCGGCGATCGTCCACCCGCCGTGAACAGCCGCCGCGGAGCGGCCTTCGAGCGCCGCTTCGGTCAGGGCGGAGAGCACCAGCGCCAGACCGATGCCGGCCAGGATCTGCGGGGGAACCACGTACACCCAGGAGGCATCCGGCAGCAGGCCGAGCGCGGCCAGACCGCCGCCGAGCAGGATCGCGCCGGATCCGGCCCTGAGGCGCACCGAATCGATCGAACGGCCCACGCGGGCGCCGAAGAGCGCCGCGATCGGCAGGACCGTGACCACGGCGGCGGCCTCGATCGGCGTGAGGCGCCAGCCTTCTATCAGCAGCAGGACTACCAGGAACAGGGTCGCGGCGATCGCCGCGGAGACCAGCCCCAGGGCGATGTTGGCCGGCAGGTGAGGTTTCTGGTCGGCACCCGCGAACTTCTCCGGGATCTTCCACTCGCGGGTCTCCTCGACGATGATCTCGCGCAGCGGAACGCCGGCGATGATCGCGATCGGAACCTGGATCAGGAAGATCGACTGCCACGACACCAGTTCGGTCAGAAGGCCACCGAGGCCCGGCCCGACCGCGGCTCCGACCGCGCCGGCGCCGACCCACATCGCGACCGCCTTGCGGTCACTGCCGAGCGTGGTGCCCATCAGCTCCAGCGCGGCGGTCACGGCTACGGCGCCACCGGCGGCCTGGATGGCCCGGCCGGTGAGCAGTGGGCCCAGTCCGGTCGCGAGACCGCAGACGAGGCTGCCTCCGGCGAAGATCGCGAGTCCGATCGCGGCCGAGCGGCCGGGTCCGAAATGCCTCGCCGCACGTGCTCCTGGCACCGCCAGCAGGGCGAGCACCAGGTTGAAGATGATCAGCACCCAGGAGACCCCGGCGATGCTGGTGTCGAACTCGCGGAAGATCTCCGGCAGAGCGAGCACGACTATCGAGGAATCGGCGAGGACCAGGCCGACCGCCCCGGCGAGGGCGATCGTGCGCAGTTTCATCAGTAGCCCAGCTCGACGTCGTAGATGTGGCGGTACTCACGCTGCTTCTCGAGCACGCCCTTGACGTATTCCTTGGTCTCGGGGAACTGGATGTCGTCGATCGTCATGGTCGATCCACCCCAAGCGTCGGCGTTGCCCGGTCCGGCGTTGTAGGCGGCGAGGGCGGCGACCGGGTCCCCGTCGTACTTGTCGAGCAGATGGGCGAGGTAGAACGTGCCGTACCTGATGTTCAGTTCGGGATCGCTGAGATCGTCGAGCTCGAAGGTCGAACCGCCGCTCAGCTTCTCGATCTCCTCCGCCGTCTGCGGGGTGATCTGCATCAGGCCCCGCGCGTCGGCGTGCGAGGTCTGGTCGTAGAAGCGGGACTCGGAATAGATCACGGCGGCGATCAGGGCGGCGTCCACGCCTTTCTCGTCGGCCTGCTCACGGATCACGTTCTCGTGTTTCAGCGGAAGCGTGACCTCCTGGATGCCCTTCTCGAAGAAGTCGGAGAGCAGCACGATCGCGAGCACTCCGGCGGCGGCGATGATGAAAAGGACCAGCAATGCGCGCAGGGCCCCGCCGCCCTGCTTGCGCGAGGCTGCGCCCGAACTGCGCCGGCGTCCTGAAGCGGCTGAGGTTCTGTTGGAGGCCATACCGGCCCTACAGGCTAGCCACGGAGGTCGGTCGGCAACTTTGCGGTCTAGGCGGTGAGCTCGCGAAGCAACTGCTGGAGCCGATCCTGGAGATCCTCAGGAGTGCCGTCGTTGGGCACGACATGGTCCGCGAGCGCCGCTTTTTCATCTTGGGCGAGCTGCCGGCCCTCGCGTCCCTCGATGCCGACATGCCCCCGGGCGCGGGCCCGTTCGCTGCGGGTTGATTCCTCGGCGACGATCGCGACGGTCCTGTCGAAGCGTCCGGACATCTCGCCCTCGAACAGCAGCGGAACCTCGACCACGGCGACCTCGATCTCCGGATCCATGCCGGAAAACCATTTCGCGATCTCGTCCTGGACCAGCGGATGAATCTGGCTCTCCAGCCAGCTGAGTTCATCCGGGTCGTTGAAAACGCGGGCGCCGATCGCGTTGCGATCGGCGATCCCGCCGGATTCGATCTCGTCGCCCCAGCGCTCGCGCAACCGGCTCAGCATCGGTTCGCGATCGAGCAGGTCATGCACGATCGCGTCCGCCGAGACGGTTGCGGCGCCGAGACGGCTGAAGGCAGCCAGGGCCTCCGACTTACCGGCGGCGACGCCCCCGGTCAGCCCGATGGTTAGGACTGCTCGTCCCCTTCGGCTGCTTCGGCCTCGATTTCCTCGGCCTCTTCGACCACTTCTTCTTCGGCTTCTTCGACGGCCTCTTCGGCAGCGGCTTCTTCAGCTGCTTCCTCGGCGGCTTCGGCGACCTCGACCTCGGCGATGGCTTCGGCGACTTCGGCCTCTACCTCGGGAGCGACCTCGGCTTCACCCTCGGCCGGAGCCTCTTCGGTGAAGACCTCTTCGGAGAGCTCCAGGTCGGGAACCTCGGTGGCTTCCGTGTCGATCGTCTCGGCCGGCTCAGCGGTTCCGGAGGCGGCTGCCAGAGCGGCACCCAGGTCCTTCAGAAGCATGTTCTGGCCTTCGACCCGCTTGATCGACAGCGAGAGGCGGCGGCGCTCTTCATCGATCTCGAGGATCTTGACGTTGAGGGCGGCACCCAGCTCGACGACCTCGGACGGGTTCTCGACGTGATGGTCAGCCAGCTCGGAGATGTGGACGAGACCTTCGACGCCGTCGAGGATCTCGACGAACGCACCGAAGGAGACGACCTTGGTGACGGTGCCTTCGAGCACGTCGCCGGAGCGGTAGGTGCTGACCACACGCTGCCACGGGTCTTCCTGCGTCTGCTTGAGACCGAGCGAGATGCGCTGACGGTCGCGGTCGATGTCGAGCACCTTGATCTTGACGGTGTCGCCGATCGCGACGACCTCTGACGGGTGGTTGACGTGGCTCCAGGAAAGCTCGGAGATGTGGATCAGGCCGTCGATGCCCTCGAGGTCCACGAACGCGCCGAAATCGACGATGTTCGAGATCTTGCCCTCGACGACTTCGCCCGGCTGCAGGCGGTCGAGGATCTGATCGCGGACTTCCTTGCGCTCCTCTTCGAGCACGGCACGACGGGAAAGAACGACGTTGTTGCGGCTGCGGTTGAGCTCGATGACCTTGCATTCGAGGGTCTGGCTCATGAACTCGTCGAGGTTATGGACCCGACGGATGTCCACCAGCGATGCCGGCAGGAAGCCGCGAATGCCGAGGTCGAGGATGAGCCCACCCTTGACGACCTCGATGACATTGCCTTCGACGGGCTGACCGGATTCGGCGGCAGCCTCGATCTTGCGCCATGCCTTCTCGAAGCGCGCACGCTTCTTCGAAAGGATCAGACGGCCTTCGGCGTCTTCCTTGGTTACGACAAGGGCGTCGATCTCTTCGCCGAGCTCGACCTCTTCCGAGGTGTCGACGTTCTTGCGGATCGAGAGCTCGCCGGCGGGGATGACCCCTTCCGACTTGTAGCCGATGTCGAGCAGAACCTCGTCACGATCGATGCGGACGACTTTGCCGTTGACGACATCGCCTTCCTCGAACGAGACCATGGTTGCTGCGTAGTTAGGAACGATCCGGCCGTCGACCTCAATCAAGAGACCGTTGGAACCCTCGACCGGAACCCCCTCTGGGGCGTGTAGGAGTGTGTTTTCAGTAGTCACAGCGCGGGATGATCGCAGAAAGCGCCGCAAGCCGCGTTGTAGTCGGGAATCCAGCCACCCAAGCCCCCAAACACCCCAAACCCACGGGGCCCCGGCAACGATTTCCCATGATAGTCATGGGAAATCGTTGCCGGGGCCCTTGCGAAGCGTCATTTATTAGGCTCTGGGCTCGATGGCTAAACGGGCTACCAAACGCGGTGATGAACGGACCGACCTTTCGGGGTCTCGGGACCTGCTCGTCTGCGGGGCCAGCTTCGCCGGGCTGATGGTGGCGCGCCAGATGGCGGGCTCCGGGGCGGACGTTCTGGTGATCGACCGTTACGAGATCGGCGAGCGCCAGACCTCGGCCTGCGCGATTCCCACCGCCTGGCTGGAGAACCTGGACCTGATGCCGTCGGAGAAGCAGCGTTTCGATTCCGTTCTGGTCCACACTGCCCACGGCTCGACCCGGATGAAGACCCCATGGAGCTTCTCCACCTTCGACTACCGCACGCTCTGCGACCTGCTCTGGAGCCAATGCGACGCCGAGTTCGAAACCGCCAAGGTCGAGGGCAGAGCCGGATCCGGCGAGCCCGGACGGATCGCGATCGAGACCGACCGCGGCGTGATCACGGCCCCCCTTGTGGTCGACGCCCTCGGCTGGAAGCGGGTCCTGGCCGAGGACGCGCTGATCCAGCCTCCGGACGCGCCCCTGTCCCGGGGCCTGGAGGTCCATCCCCCGGCCCGCAGCGAAGAGTTCGAGATCTGGATCAACCGTCGCTACGTACCGGCGGGCTACGGCTGGTCCTTCCCGGCGGCCGACGAGGTGAGGGTCGGGGTCGGCTCCTTCGATCCCCGGTTCCCGGTCCGCCCGACCACCGATCTGCTCGCCGACGACCTCGAGGTCGGCAAGTCCGGATACCAGGGCAACTGGATCCCCCACAAGCTCAGGAAGGCGACCGGCGGTGGCGTCTTCTTCGCCGGCGACTCGGCCGGCCACTGCCTGCCCGTGACCGCCGAGGGCATCCGCCCCGCCCTCTATTTCGGCGCCGCTCTCGGCCGCGAGCTGCGGGCGGTCCACGAGGGCCGGCAGTCCCGTGAGCAGGCTCTCGAGGGCTACGCCCGCTTCAGCGACAGCCACCGGCGGCAGTTCGAGATCCTGCTGAAGCTCCAGAAGGTCCTGCCCAGGGTCCATCCCCGCCTGGTCAAGCCGATCCTCGCCGTGTCCAGCTTCGGGGCGATCGGACGCACCGCCTTCAACCGCTATCTCGGCCTGATGGATCCCGAGTTCGCGAGGGTGACCAAGGCGCGGGCGGCGAAGCGCGGCACCAAGGCCAAAGCCGGGTCTGCCTGAAGCCGGATCTGCTGGCCCCGATAGGGTGCGCGCATGATCTATGGAGAGATTCTGGGGCATCTTGACGGAATGGACTTCGTTCCATTCGGAATTCCGAATGGCGCGTGGGAGCTACCGATCTACCTTGTGCTATCGGTCGCGGTCGGTTCGGTCCTCTTCAACCTGCTGAAGGGCAAGTATGGAATCGCCCTCATCTTCTTCATGGCCCCGGGAATCGGCCTCTTCGTTTCGTGTATCAGCGCGGTGCGCCTCGCCAAGCCTCGCTCGGCATGGGCGGCCTGGCTGTACGACCGTAAGACGATGGAAAGGTCTATAGCCCGCTACGAACCCCCGATCGATCTCCAGAAGATCCCACCGCCGAGCTGCGGCGGGGATACTCGGCTACACAGCCGCCTGCCACGACCGCGGACTGACTGCTACTCGCCACCCCTTGCGGGCGATGCCGAGAGGGGCTGTGGAGGAACAAGAGGAGACACCCAACCAATCGGGTTCTTGCCGAAATAGTCAACAAACCCGATCGGTTCAGGGGACGGCTACCGCTCCACGAAGTAGGAGCCGCTCTTTTCGCCGCCGGAGAAGTACCGGCTGGTGATGGTCTTCTTGCGGGTGAAGAACTCGACCGCGTCGGGTCCGTGGGCGTGAAGGTCTCCGAGGAAGCTGGCCTTCCAGCCTGAGAAGGGGAAGAAGGCGACCGGGGCGGCTACTCCGATGTTGACCCCGACCATTCCGACCTCGACGTCGTGGCGGAACTTGCGGACCGCGGGCGCGGACTCGGTGAAGATCGAGACTCCGTTGCCGAACTTGCTGGCGTTGATGACCTCGATCGCCTCCTCGAGCGTGTCGACGTTGACGATCGTGAGCACCGGGCCGAAGACCTCTTCGCCGATGATGCGGTCGGTGGGCTTGACGTTGTCGAGGATGGTCGGGCCGATGAAGGCTCCCTCCGGGTCTCCGCCCGGATCGCGGCCGTCAACGACCAGCTCGGCCCCGTCGTCGATCGCCTTCTGGACCCAGCCGCCGATACGGTCGCGCGCCTCGCAGGAGATGACCGGGCCGACGTCGACCCCGTCCTCCATGCCGTTGCCGACCTTCAGCTTCTTGGTCTCCTCGATCAGGGTCGGGACGACACGATCGTGTCCCTCCCCCACGGTCACGATCACCGAGCCGGCCATGCAGCGCTGGCCGGCGGCGCCGAAGCCCGAACCAATCAGGCCGTTGACCGTGGGCTCGACCACCGCGTCGGGGCAGATCACCATGTGGTTCTTGGCTCCGCCGAGCGCCTGGACGCGCTTGCCGGTCTTGGCCGCGCCTTCGTAGACGAGCTGGGCCACGGGAGCGGATCCGACGAAGGAGATCGCGTCGATTCCGGGATGGTCGAGGATGCCCTGGACGACCTCACGGCCGCCGTTCACGAGGTTGACCACACCGTCGGGAAGGTCGAGCGAATCGATGATCTCGAACACCTGGGCCTGGGTCATCGGCACCTGCTCGGAGGGCTTCAGGACGAAGGTGTTGCCGCAGGCGATCGCGAAAGGAAGGAACCAGAACGGCACCATCGCCGGGAAGTTGAAGGGCGCGATCGCGGCACAGACACCGACCGGCTGGCGGATCGTCTCGGCGTCCACGCCGCGGGCGACGTCCTCGAGGATGCGGCCCTGCATCGTGGTCGGGATCGCGGTGGCGGCCTCGACCATCTCGATCATGCGTCCGACCTCGGCGGTGGCATCCGGCAGGGTCTTGCCCATCTCGAGCACGACGGTCCGGGCGATCTCGTCCTTCTTCGCGTCCAGCTTGGCGCGCAGCTCGAAAAGCTTGCGGGCACGGGCGATCGTGCTTACCCCGCGCCAGACTGGAAGTGCGGCCCGGGCAGCCTTCACCGCGTCATCGAGGTGGGCTTCGGTCGAGAAGGGAACGTGGGCGATCGTCTCGCCGGTCGCCGGGTTGAGAACCGGCTGTGTTTCAGCACCGGAGGCATCGACCCAGTTGCCGTTGACGTAGTTCTGCAGGGTCTTGGTGGACTGGTCGGTCGTGACGGTCAATGGGGCCTCCTCGGTGAATGCGGTCTATTTCAGAGTACTCCGGTCATCCCGTCCGGAAAATAGACAAAACGAAGACAGCGACCCCTAACCCATACATATCGTGGAAATTGTGGAACGTTGTGTGCTCTATTGCCCTTCCGTCCGCATTGCCAAGCCGATTATCCGCTCCGGCGATGCGGATAGGCTCGGTTCCCATGGAGGCCTCTCCACAATGACCGTGCGACCGCGATGGACCGATGCCGGCCTCGGCTCAGGCATGTACGAGTCCTTCTACATGCGGGCCGTCAGCCCGGATGCCCCGGTCGCGGTCTGGATCCGCCACACGGTCCAGAAGGCCCCGGGAAAGCCGCCGAAGGCATCGGTCTGGTTCACGATGTTCGACGCCGATCGGGGCCGTCCGCTCGCTCGCAAGGCGAACTCGGAATCGACGGGTCTGTCCGCACCCGGCGGCGAGTGGATCGCGATCGGCGACTCGTTCATGAACCAGGACCGGATCGAGGGACGAGCCGGCGACGCCCAATGGTCGCTCCGAGTCACCGACGCCGAGCGGCCTCTCCACCACCTCCCGAAAAGCTGGATGTACCGCTCTCCCCTGCCGAAGACGAAACCGGAGAGCCCCGCACCATTCGCGCAGTTCGAGGGCGAGCTCGAGGTGGACGGCCGCCGCTACGGATTGACCGGGTGGCCCGGAATGATCGGCCACAACTGGGGAGCGGAGCACGCCTGGACCTGGATCTGGCTGAGTGGCACCGGATTCGCCGAGGATCCCGGGGCCTGGATCGACCTTGCCCTCGGACGGGTCAAGCTGGCCGGCCGGTTGACCCCATGGGTCGCCAACGGCGCGATCTCGGTGGGTGGCGAACGTCACCGGCTGGGCGGCATGCTGAAGCGCGGAGTTTCGGTCGAGGCCGAACCCGGCGATGCCCGCATGGACCTGCCCGGCGCAGCCGGAACCCGGGTCGAGATCGTCGCCACCGCACCCCGCGCATCGACCGTGGCCTGGAAGTACGGCTCCCCCTCCGGACATATACACGATGTATGCAATTGCTCGATCGCGGCGATGGACCTGCGGTTCAGAGATCGCGACGGCATGACCGAACGGCTGAGCACCGGTCACGGAGGTATCTACGAGCTGGGATTGCCGGAACCGCAGTCCTGGATCGAGCCGGAGCCGATTCCCGACGTCTGGTGAGCTCAGCCGGGTGCGAAGCTGAGGCTCGTGCCCTGGCGGGAGATGATCAGGTTCTGACCCTCGAACGCGTAGGCGGTCCTGCCCTTCATGACCGATGAGATCGCCTGAGACACATCGCCGCTCAGGCCCGGACATGCCTTGCGGGTGAGAGCTCGCGGACCGAAGACCATGCTGCCGTCTTCGTTCACCTGAGCCCGGCCGGTGCCGCTGTTGCAGCCATCGAAGAGCTTCATGCTGTCGTCGTCCCGGAACTGGACGAAAGGCAGCCTCACCCCGGGCTTCATGCTCACCGCGGTGCCATCGGCGTCGTAGCTGTTCAATTCCCAGGTCGTGCCGATGACCGGCGGCGGAGATCCCGGCGCTGAACCTTCCTTCATCAGGATCGAAACGCGGTCTGTCTTCAGCATCAGCTCCTGATCCCGGCCGCTCACCTCGACACCCCGGGTGAGCAGGTCGGTCAGCCACTCGTCCTGCTTCTGCCGGTCCCCCGGGCAGCCGAGCAATGTTCCCGCGGCCTTGCCGAGAGTCAGGACGTCGTCCGCGAACTCGAACGCGCCTCGGATCGAGTTGCATCCCGCGCTCGCGGTGAGCGCTCCGGGTCCGAAGCTGATCGTTATCTCAGTTCCCGAGACCAGTTCATGACCGGTCACCTCGGTCGAGTTGAACGTCTTGCCGGTGAGCGATTCAACGGGGACGGGGTCCAGAGTCTCCGGCATGCCGGACGAGCCATCGTCACCGCCACAGCCGGCCGCGAAGACCACCGAAACACCAGCGAGCAGAAGCAGAACTCGCCTGAACCACCGGGAATTGTCGGGCCATCTGATCAAGAGGCGAGTGTATGCCCGCCCGTCGGATACGGTCCCGAAGCAAGCTCGATCTTGCCGAGTATTTCGGCAATATCCGCCACGGTTCCCGCTCTCATCCTCCGATGCCCACCTCCGCCCACATACAGCGCGTCTATCTGACGTTGATGCTCGGCAACACGCTGGCCGCGTCTTTCATCTGGGGCATCAACACGATCTTCCTTCTGGACGCGGGGCTCTCTAACTTCGAGGCCTTCGCCGCGAACGCGTTCTTCACGGCCGGGATGGTGCTGTTCGAGATCCCGACCGGCGTGGTCGCCGACACGATCGGCCGGCGGGTCTCCTATCTCGCCGGAACGATCACGCTGATGGTCACGACCCTGCTCTACGTGCTGCTCTGGCAGATCTCGGGACCATTCTGGGCCTGGGCGCTGGTCTCGGTGCTGCTCGGCCTGGGCTTCACCTTCTTCTCCGGCGCGGTCGAGGCCTGGCTGGTCGACGCGCTCGACGCGACCGGGTTCACCGGCAGCCTCGAGACCGTGTTCGGCCGCGGCCAGATCGTCACCGGGATCGGCATGCTGACCGGCTCCGTCGCCGGTGGGTTCGTCGCCCAGGTGACCAGCCTCGGGGTGCCGTTCGTGATGCGGGCGGCGGTGCTGCTGATCATGTTCGGCTTCGCTTTCACCGCGATGCGTGACGTCGGTTTCTCACCGAAGAAGAGCACCGGCACGGTCAAGGAGATGAAGGTGATCCTCAACGCCTCGGTGGACTACGGCCTGCGCGTTCCGTCGGTGAAATGGCTGATGCTCGCCTCGCCCTTCACCGCCGGGGTCAGCATCTACGCCTTCTACGCGCTGCAGCCCTACCTGCTGGAGCTGGCCGGTGATCCCGAGGCCTACGGCATCGCCGGGATCACCGCGGCGATCGTCGCCGGTGCCCAGATCGTCGGCGGCATCGCCGCGCCGCGCATCCGCGCCCTGTTCCGTCTGCGCACCTCCGCCCTGCTGTTCGCGGTCGGGGTCAGCAGCCTCACCCTGGTCCTGATCGGCCTGATCGACGAGTTCTGGTTCGTGGTCGCCCTGATCGCGGTCTGGGGCCTGCTCTTCGCGGCCGCGATGCCGATCCGGCAGTCCTACATGAACGGCATGATCCCCTCTCAGCAGCGAGCAACGATCCTCTCCTTCGACTCGATGCTCGGCTCGACCGGCGGAGTGGTCAGCCAGCCGATCCTCGGCCGGGCCGCCGACGCCTGGGGATACGGAAGCTCCTACCTGCTCGGCGCGGGCATCTCGGCGATGGCCCTGCCGTTCGTCTACCTCTCACGCCGCCAGAGGGCGAGCGCCGACGAGGGCACCGGCACCCCGGAGCAGGACCCGAAGATCGACGATCCCGGCTGACCTCAGGAAACCGTCAGAAAGGTCCCGGCCACCAGCAGGGCCACACCGGCCACGCGCCGCACCGTGACCTTGCGTCGTTCCAGGCCGAAGGCTCCGAAACGGTCGAGGGCTACCGATGAGAGCAGCTGGCCGGTGACCAGGGCCGAGGTGAGACCGGCGGCGCCGATCGTCTCTACGGCGGTCAGGGCGGTGATCACCGTGATCAGGCCGATCACCCCGCCGAGCAGGTAGTACCAGCGGACCTCGTTGATCCGTCGCAAGCCCCCTCCCAGTCCCGCGGTGAACACGATCACGGTCAGCACCGCCGTGCCGGTGGCGAAATTCATCACCGACGAGTTGACCCCGCCGATGTGTTCGGCCAGTTCGGCGTTCAACGGATGCTGGATCCCGACCATCGCCCCGGCCGCGACCATCGCCAGGATCGCGATCATCGCGGTCCGGCCCGCCCCCTCCACGTCCTCGGCATAGATCCGGCGATGGACCACGAGCGCCGTGCCGGCCAGCAGCAGCACCGCGCCGAGGATGCGCAGGCCGGTCACCGGGATCGTGTCGACCCCGACCCAGCCGAACTGGTCGAGCACGAGCGAACAGGTCAGCTGCCCGGCGATCGTCGCCGCCGCGACCGCTCCGGCGCCGATCCGGGAGATCGTGATCGTGGCCGTGGCCACGTAGGCGGCGCCGATCAGCCCGCCGAACAGGGTCGGCAGGGCGGCATCCCCGATCGACGAGAACTGCCCGAGATGACCGCTGACCAGGCTGATCAGGACGAGCAGCAGCAGACCGACCAGGAAGCTGACCAGGGCAGCCGGCAGCTTGCCGACCGTCCTCCCCAGCCCGCTGTTGATCGGTGCCTGGATCGCGAGCTGCGCCCCGACCAGGGCGACCCAGAGGACAGTCAGCTCATGGTTCAAGCGGGTGGAGCCGTCGGCGAACCGGGAATCACTTCGCCGACAGCCAGTCCTTGCCGATCCCGGCCTCCACCTCGAGCGGCGGCTCGAGATCGAACGCACCGACCATCTCGCGGCTGGCCAGCTCGACCACCTTCTCCGCCTCCGCCTCCGGGCCCTCGAAGAGCAGTTCGTCGTGGATCTGCAGAACGAGACGACTGCTCAGTCCGGCCTCGACCATGGCCCTGTGGGTGCGGATCATCGCCACCTTGATGATGTCGGCCGCGGTGCCCTGGATCACCGAGTTGATCGCGAGCCGCTCACCCTGCTTGCGCACGTTGCCCTGATTCGAGTTGAGCTCCGGCACCGGCCGGCGCCGGCCGAACAGCGTCGTGCAGTAGCCGTCCCGGGTGGTCTCCTCGATGATCCGTTCGCGGAATGCGCTGACCGCCGGAAAGCGCTCCAGGTACCGCTTGACGAACTCGTCGCCCTCGGCCCGGGGAATGTTCAGGCGATCGGCCAGACCGAAGCCGGTCAGTCCGTAGACGATGCCGAAATTGACCATCTTCGCCTTCGAGCGCTGGGCGACGTCAACCTCTGACTGCTCGATGCCGAAAACCTGCGCGGCAGTGGCCGAGTGAACGTCGTCGCCGGCCAGGAAGAAGTTCTTCAGCACCTCCTCGTCGGCCATGTGGGCGAGGATTCGCAGCTCCACCTGGCTGTAGTCGATCGAGACCAGCACGTTGCCCGGCTCGGCGACGAAACAGCCGCGGATCGGCCGGCCGACCTCGGTCCGGATCGGGATGTTCTGAAGGTTCGGCTGGATGCTCGAGATGCGGCCGGTGGCGGCCCCCACCTGGACGAAAGTGGTGTGGATCCGTCCCGTCTCGGGATCGATCAGGGTCGGAAGGGTGTCGAGATAGGTGCTCTTCAGCTTGCTGAGCTCACGCCACTGCTCGATCAGCGAGACGATCTCGTGCTCCTCGCGGATCTGGGCGAGCACCCGGGCATCGGTCGAGAAACCCGACTTGCCGCGGCGCTTCTTCGATAGCCCGAGCTCCTCGAACAGCACCTGCCCGACCTGCTTCGGCGAGCCGATCGTGAACTCATGACCGGCATGCCCGTGGATCTCCTTCTCCAGCTCGGCGATCCGCTCCGACATTCCGGCGTTGATCTCCCCCAGCTTGTCCGGATCCATCTTCAGGCCGATCCGTTCCATCGCCCCGAGCACACGGATCAGCGGCAGCTCGATATCGCGGAACAGGGGCTCCATGCCCCACTCCTCGATCTTCGGCTTCTGGATCGCGGCCAGCTCCCACGCGGTCGCGGCGATCTCGGGGGCAGGTGAGCGGACCTCGCCCTCGTTGTCGTCGGCGACCAGTGACATCTGGCCGTCGTCCTCTCCGCCGGCCGGCGCCAGGCCGTTCGCCACAGCCAGATCGTCGAGCGCGTAGGTGCGGCGGGTCGGTTCCAGCAGGAAGGCGGCGACCATCGTGTCGTGTTCGATGTTCGGCCCCTTCTCGGTCGCCTCCAGCGCGGTCAGCAGCCCCTTCCGGCCACCATCGATCGCCTTGATGTCGTGGGCGATCAGCGGACGCGGCGAAATGTCATGGGCGAACGCCTCTAGTGGATCGTTTCCGGCGAGGAACTGCTTGCCGTCGGTCGCGGCCCAGCCGCCGTAGACCTCGACCGCGATCGGACCCTCGGCCAGCTCGCTGATCGAACCGGCCCGGGCTTCAACCTCGGCCTTTTCGACCTTGCCCTCGGGCTCCCCTGGAATGATCTCGTCGTCCCCGAGTGCCTCCTCGAGGCGGCCGAGCGCGGCCCGCAGCTCGAAGTCGTGCATGAACTCCCGCAGCCCCTCGCGATCCGGGCGGGACGCCATCAGCTCGTCGAGATCGATGTCCAGCGGAATGTCGTACTGCATGGTCGCCAATGCCTTTGAGATCCGGGCGTCATCGGCGAACTCGACCAGGTTCTCCTTGCGCTTCTTGCCGGAGACCTTGTCGACGTTGGCGAGGATGTCCTCGAGCGTGTCGAACTCTTCGAGCAGCGCGGCGGCGGTCTTCTCGCCGATGCCGGGGACACCGGGAATGTTGTCCGAGGTGTCGCCCCGCAGACCCATCAGGTCGGTGACCCTTTCCGGGTAGACGCCGTAGCGTTCCTTGACCGCTTCCCGATCGTAGATCTTGGTGTCGGTGATACCGCGTCCGGTGGTCATCACGAACACCCCGTCGCCGACCAATTGGAACGCGTCACGATCGCCGGTGACCACCATGGTCGTGATGTTCTTCTCCCGAGCCTGCTTGGTCAATGAAGCGATCACGTCGTCGGCCTCGAAGCCGTCGACCCTGATGTTGGGATAGCCGAAAGCGTCGACCAGTTCGACCAGATGCGGCCACTGGGCGCGAAGCAGGTCCGGTTTGGGTGGCCGCTGCGCCTTGTATTCCTTGTAGACGACTTCGCGGCCGGACATGCCGGCATCCCAGGCCACGACGACCTGTCGTGGGCGGTACTCGGAGATCAGCTTGACCAGCATCGAGGCGAGCCCGAAGATGGTGTTGGTCGGTCTGCCGTCGGCGGTCGCCATCGTGTCCGGCAGGGCGAAGAAGGCACGGTAGGCGAGGCTGTTGCCGTCGATCAGGAAGAGTTCGGGGTTCTCGGAGGAATCGCTCACCGCCCGATCATATGCGTCCCTTCGGCTTGCCCAGTGAAGGGCCGTCGCATAGGCTCGGCAGATGGGCTTTCGGGGAGGATCGAAGGTGACCGCGCTGGCGACAGCGGCAATCTGCGCGCTGGGCATGACCACTGCCGTGTCATCGGGTTCAGCCGCAAAGCCGCCCTCACGGTCCTTCACGGTGAAGACGCCTCACGTCGAAGGTCCGGCCGAGTACGACAGGGCGTTCGTGACCGCCTACGGCAGCCCCAGGGCGAAGAACGTGCTGATCCTGATGCCGGGAACCTTCGGTGGCGCCGGTGACTTCACCCTCGCCGCCGAACAGTTGGCCCGTCGTGACCGGAACCTCCAGGTCTGGGCGGCGGATCGCCGCGAGCAGGCGCTCGAAGACACCTCCATGTTCGAGAAGGGCATGAAGGGCGAGGCCACCCCGCAGGAGGTGTTCGACTACTACCTCGTGAACAGCGTGACCGGCGGCTCGCCCGGCTACAAGTTCCTCGACACCACACAGACGAGCTACGCCCGGAACTGGGGCATGAAGACGGTCCTGAACGACACCCGGGCGGTGGTGAACCGGGCCCGCAGCGCCGGCAAGCGGGTCGCGCTCGGCGGCCACTCGGTCGGGGCCTCGCTCGCGATCTCATACGCGGCCTGGGACTTCAATGGCCGTCCCGGCTACAGGGATCTCGACGGACTGGTCCTGATCGATGGCGGCCTGCTGGGCAGCTTCGATCCGTACAACCTGCCCCAGGCCCGGGCGGCCATGGCGAGGATCGAAGATCCTGCGGTCGGACCGTTCTCCCGCCTGATCGACGACCTGCCCCCCGAAACCGCCGGCCTCTTCGCCGGGGTCGGTGGCCACTTCGCCAAGCTCGCCCCACACGAACCGGCGACCCAGCTTCAGAGCTACCCGCTCCTGCCGGACAATCTCAAGCCTCCCTATCCGGCCACCAACCAGGGTCTGTTCGGCTACGACTTCGACCGCGACACCTCGCCGCCGGAGCTGACCTCACTGCACGTCAACGCGGGCGGCCTCGGCCCGGAGGTTCCCGGCGGAGCCGCCGACTGGATCGACGGCGGCATCACTCCGATCGCGAACCTGGCCGACACCTTCTCCCAGCAGCCGGTGAACGCGGTCGACTGGTTCTTCCCGACCCGGATCACGATCGACGCCAACGGCGCCGACCAGATGCGCATGAACCCGGTCGCGAAGTACCTCGGCCTGAGGCTCTTCCACACCGCCGATGTGAACCTGCCGTTCTACGTGGTCCAGACCGACGACACCGACGGAGACGTGATCAAGGGCGCCCGCAACTGGCTGCGCCGCACCGAGACGCCGAAGAGGTTCACGAAGCTGGTCAACGCGGACCCGCGGATGAGCCACCTGGACCCATTGATGGCCTCCCCTGAGAAGAACGTCTTCCTGAAGACCGTGACCCCGTTCCTGAAGAAGGCATTCGGATCACGCGGCGGCCGCGGGAAGTGAAAGGCGCCTGCCACATATGATTGGGCGATGCCTCCAGTCAGCGCCCAATACAGCGTCACTGTCCGCGTCGAACTCGATGCCCGTCAGGAGCCCCTCGGCAAACTGACCGCCGCCATCGCGGGTGCCGGTGGTTCGCTCGTAGGCGTAGACCTGGTTCCGGGGGCCGGAGGCGAAGGCAAGCGGGTGCGTGAGTTCACGATCGACGCGATCGATCAGGAGCACTGGGAAAGCATCCTGCGCGGGATCGGCTCGATCCGCGGAGCCCGGGTGGTCGAGTACACCGACCGCACGATGCAGATGCATCGCGGCGGCAAGGTCTCGGTCGAGAACAAGTACCCGCTGAAGACCCGCGACGACCTTTCGATGGCCTACACGCCCGGTGTCGCCCGGGTCTGTTCGGCGATCCACGACAACCGCGATCTCGCCTTCGAGTACACGATCAAGAAGAACACGGTCGCGGTCGTCTCCGACGGCACCGCCGTGCTCGGGCTCGGTGACATCGGTCCCGAGGCCGCGATGCCCGTCATGGAGGGCAAGGCGATGCTGTTCAAGGAGTTCGCGGGCGTCGACGCCTTCCCGATCTGCCTGAACACCAAGGATCCGGACGAGATCGTGCGGGCGGTCGAGCTGATGGCCCCCACTTTCGGCGGGATCAACCTCGAGGACATCTCGGCCCCGCGCTGCTTCGAGATCGAGGACCGGCTCAAAGCCTCGATCGACATTCCGGTCTTCCACGACGATCAGCACGGAACGGCGGTGGTCACGATGGCCGCCCTGTTCAACGCGCTGAAGATCATCGACAAGCCGATCGAGGAGCTGCGGGTGCTGATGGTCGGCCTCGGCGCCGCCGGTGTCGCGGTGACCAAGATGATGCTGGCCGCGGGCCTCACCCACGTGGTCGGCTGCGACCGCAAGGGCGCCCTCTCGACCACCCGTGAGGACTACCAGGCGGGCGAGCTGAGCGGGATCAAGAAATGGTTCGCCGAGAACTCGAACCCGGACCACCTGCTCGGCACCCCGGACGAGGTGATCGAGGGAATGGACGTCTTCGTCGGACTGTCCGGACCGGGAATCATCCAGCCCGAGTCGCTCGGCAAGATGAACCGCGACCCGATCGTGTTCGCGATGTCGAACCCCGACCCGGAGGTCTCCCCCGAAGAGGCCGCCAAGTACGTGCGCATCATGGCCACCGGCCGGTCGGACTATCCGAACCAGATCAACAACGTGCTCTGCTTCCCCGGCATCTTCCGCGGGGCGCTCGACGCCGGCGCGCCGCAGATCACCGAGGAGATGAAGATGGCCGCCGCCCGCGGTATCGCCGACGTGGTCAGCGAGAACGACCTCTCCGAGGACTACATCATCCCCTCGGTGTTCGATCGCGACGTCGCCCCCAGGGTGGCCGACGCGGTCGTCCAGGAGGCGAAACGTGCCGGTGACGCCCGTTTCTCGGTCGAGACCGGCGCTTTCACCGACCTCGGGCGCTAGCCGGCCGGATCAGCCCGGGTCGAAGTGCCCGGGCCATTCGTCGTGGGGAATCCTCGTGATCTCCCTGATCTCGCCGATCTCCGACCATTGGAGCGGCCCGCCCAGGCGGGCCAGCGGCTCGAGCTTGGTGATGTCGGGACGGCCGTCGGTCAGCACGTCCTCGTCGATCGCGATGTGCTGAAGGCGGCCGAACACGACCACCGAGTCGCCGAAATCCCGGGTTCCCTCGGTGGCACACTCGATCGCCACGGGTGAGCTCGCCACCCGCGGCGGCCTGACCGTGCTCGAGGGTTCGCGTTCGATTCCGACCGCATCGAACTCGCTGACTTCGGGCGGGAAGCTCGTCGCCGTGGCGTTGACCTTCTCGAAGTCCGGACGGGTCGCGAGGTTGACCACGAACTCACCGGTCTCGACCGCGTTGCGAAGCGAATCGTTGTGGCCGACCGAGGTGAACTGGACGATCGCCGGGATCACGCTGGAGACCGTGAAATAGGAATGGGGCGCGAGGTTGTCGACCCCTTCCGGCGAGGTGGTCGAAACCCAGGCGATCGGCCGCGGCACGATCACCGAGTTCAGCAGCCCGTGGAACCTGCGGCCTTCGTTCTGGTCATATGGGATCTCCTGTCTCATCCCGAGAGCCTAGAAGGCGGCGAGGCCCCAGCCCCACACGATCTTGTCCTTCTTGTCGGCGATCACGGTGTTCTTGTGGGCGGCCGGCCCGGTCGTGACCGTGTTCCTGACCCCGTTCTTGGAGTCGAGGATGTTGTTGCCCTCCCGGCCGAGCAGGGTCGATTTGCCCTGTTGCGCGGCCAGCCGCCGTCCGATGATCAGGTGATCGTCGTACGCGGTTCCCTCGAGCTTCTCGACGTCACCGCCGATCGACAGGCGGTTCGCGCAGCCACCCGACTTCCATTCGGCGTATCCGCCGGCGATGTCGGCCTTCACACCCCGGTCCGCCCCGGCGAAGATGACGCTGTCGGTGTCGTCCCCGCCCGATGCCGATCCGCCCAGGCAGGGATTGCGTACGTGAATGCCGTCCGTTCCCTTGCCTCCCCGCGCCGTGACGTTGTCGTTGATGTAGATCACGTCGAGCCCGTCGCCGCCGTCGATCGTGCTTCCGGCACTGCCGTAGTCGGTGGAGATGAAGTCCTTGCTGGGACCGCCGTTGATGGTGTTGTTGCCCGTTCCGCCGTTGATCGTGGTCGTCATCGTCGAGGGGATCGAGTTCTGCAGCGAGATCCTGTCGTCGCCGTCGTTGCCGTAGATCAGCATGCCGTTGAGGCTGTTGGCGTCGGCCGGGCAGTTGATGACGTTCAGTTCCTGGTTCGCGCCTGTGCAGAGTCCCGAGGGGATGCCGCGGCCGGGGACCGAGACCCGGTACTGGTTGGCGGCGGGGTCGTAACCGACCGAGATCTCGTCGGCCCTGCGGCTGCCCATCACGGTCAGGATGCCGCCTTCGTTGATGTCGACCAGGGGCACGTTGCCGCCGAGATCACCCGGTGATTCGCGGTTGCAGCGGCTGGTCTTGGCGAAGCCTTCGCACTCGTTGGTTCCGAGGCCGCCGTCGCCTTCGTCCCTGTCGCGTTCCTGGCCGATCATCTCGTCGTCACCTAGGCCGCCGTCGATCACATTGAACTTGCCGTTGTCACCCTTGATCCGGTCGTCGAAGGGCGATCCGATCACGTTCTCCAGGCCGGACAGGGCGTAGCGGCTGTAACCGAGTGAGGTGCCGGCCGAAAGGTCGATGTCCACCCCGGTGATCTTGCGCCCTCCGGGAGGGGTGTGGGCCGCGTACGAGATCGTGTCGTTGCCGGATCCGCCGTCCACGGTCGCCCGGCCGCGAGAGGTGCTCACCACGAGGTCGTCGCCCTCACCGGCATAGATCTTCTTGATTCCGGAATGGAAGATGATCGTGTCGTCGGCGGGGGTGCCGTAGACCCAGTCGTCACCCTCCCCGCCGTCGAAGTAGGCCGGTCCGTTGTTGTTCGGCTGGTCGCCTCGCAGCCGGTCGTTGCCCTGCTCGCCGAACACCTTCTCCAGCACCCCGCCGTCGGTCCTTCCGCCGTTCGAGTACAGGAAGTCGGTTCCGCTGCCGCCGTGGATCTCGCTCACCGCGTCACCGAGGCTGTAGATGCGGTCCGAGCCGTTCTGACCGTTGAGGCGGTTGCCCTCACCCGAGAAATCGAAGATCCGGTCGTTTCCGCCGACCCCGTAGATCACGTCGCTGTCGGGTGCGCCGCCCGGATTGCTCTTCGGGGATCCGTAGAGGAAGTCGTGGCCTTTCGAGCCGACGATCAGGTCGCTGCCCAATCCGGCCTGGACCTCGTTCTTGTTGCTGCTGTTGTGAAGGTAGACGCGGTCGTCGTCGGCCCCGGTGCTGGTGAAGGTCCTTCCCTTGCCGGCATGCACGTACTGGCGTCCTTCGTCCGAGCAGATCCGGCTGTACGGCTTGGCGATCACCGTGACCCGGTCGCCCTTGATCCAGGTGACGTCCCTGAACTTCAGCTTGACTTTCTTGCCGTTCCCCGAGATCACCCGGTTCACCTTCTTGCCGAAGCATTTCTTCGGTGCCGCGGCGGCCGGGTCGGCGTTCCACGCGAACGCGGAGAGGAGCAGGGCCATGGCGGCCGAAACGGCGAAGAGGAACCGGGTCAAGTTGGTGCTGAGGGGGACATTCACGGGGATATTCCTGCCATTCTGCATCTAGCTGTTTGGAACACGGAAGAGCGTCGATCGGCTCGCCGCGCCTACTGGTTACCTACCCGGAAATTGTCTTGAAACACCCGGTCCTGCCTGTCTGAATCAGAACCGGTTCAGACTAGAATAGGCGTAATGGCGCAACATGACCCCTCAGATGCCGGTGGCAGGCGAATTCTCGTGACCGGCGCGACCGGCATGGTCGGATCGGGGCTGTGCAACGCGCTGATCGATCGCGGCGACCAGGTGGTCGGTGTGAGCCGCAACCCGGAGAAGGCGGCCATCGCCCAGTCCCGGGTCGAGTGGCATCTCTGGGAGCCGACGATGGAGCGGCCGTCCGACAAGGCGCTCGAGGGAGTCGACGCGGTCGTCAATCTCGCCGGCGAGCCGATCAACCAGCGCTGGAACGACGATGTGAAGGACCGGATCGCCCGGACCCGAATCAAGGCGACCAAGAACCTGGCCGACACGATCGCGACTCTCGACGATCCACCGAGGATCTTCATTTCCGGCTCTGCCGTCGGCTACTACGGCGATCGCGGCGACGAGCTGCTCTACGAGGACGCCGCGCCCGGCGACGATTTCCTCGCCGGCGTGGTCGTCCGGTGGGAGGCCGCCGCGAACTCGATGAGCGAATGCGGCGTGCGGGTCGCGACGATCCGCACAGGCCATGTGCTCGACCCCAACGGCGGCCTGCTAGGGGAGCTGCTGACTCCCTTCAAGCTCGGTGTCGGCGGCCCGATCGCGAGCGGCAGGCAGTACATGTCGTGGATTCACCGGCACGACGAGATCGGGATCCTGCTCTGGGCGCTTGACAACGAGGCGGCGGTGGGACCGATCAACGCGACCGCCCCGAATCCCGTGACCAACAGGGAGTTCTCGAAGCAGCTCGGCAGGACCCTCGGACGACCGGCGATCGCGCCCATTCCGGGCTTCGCGATGAAGGCGCTGCGCGGACCCGAGTTCGGTCAGATCCTGACCGAGGGCCAGCGTGTCTATCCACGAAAAGCGACCGAGAACGGCTACGAGTTCAAGCAGCCCGAACTGGCCGGCGCTCTCGCCAATCTGCTGAGGAAGTGAACATGACAACGAACGTAACCGTGGGAATCATCGGGGCCGGCAACATCGGCCGGGCGATCGCCACCCAGATGCTGCGCGGCGGAAACGAGGTCGTGATCGCCAACAGTCGTGGGCCGGAAACCCTCGGTGACGTGGTCGAGAAGCTCGGCGAGGGAGCCCGGGCCGGAACCATCGCCGAAGCCGCCTCATGCGAAGTGGTGGCGGTCGCGGTCCCCTGGGCTCACATCGAGGGTGCGGTCAAGGGCATCGAGTGGGACGGCCGGATCGTGATCGACGCCAACAACGCGGTGGTCCCACCGGACTACAAGCCTGCCGATCTCGGTGGACGGGTCTCCAGCGAGGTCTTCGCCGAATGGGTGCCCGGCGCGAGGGTCGTCAAGACCGCGAACATCCTGCTGGCCTCCGTGCTGGCCTCGGATCCGGTCCTGCCGGAGGGCCGCCGGGTCCTGTTCGTCTCCGGTGACGACCAGGAGGCCAAGGACACGGTCGGCGAACTCTTCACCGGGGCGGGCTTCCGCACCATCGACGTCGGCGGCCTCCGCACCGGCGGCGCCCTCCATCAATTCCCGGGCGCTCCCCTGGCCCGCAGCCTGATCGCCACCGACTAGCCGAAGAAGACCTCGGCCTCCTCGTAGAGCTCCGGGGGAACGGTCTTCAGCTCGGCGACCGCTTCGGCGATCTCGACCATCTCGATCTCGGTCGATCGCAGGGCGGTCATCTTGCCCCACTGTCCTTCGTGGGCCGCCTCGATCGCGTGCAGGCCGAACCTGGTCGCGAGAACGCGGTCGAAGGCGGTCGGGGTGCCGCCTCGCTGCACGTGGCCGAGCACGGTCGCCCGTGCCTCCTTGCCCGTCCTCGATTCGATCTCCTCCTCGAGCCAGTGGGCCACCCCGCCGAGACGGGCGTGACCGAAGGCGTCGGTCTTGCTCTCATCCTGAGCCGGGAAGCCGCCGATCGGCTTGGCACCTTCGGAGACCACCACGATCGGCGCGTACTGGTCCTCGAAGCGCCGCTCAATGTACGCGCAGACCCGTTCGAGATCGAAGTCCTGTTCCGGGATGAGGATGACGTTGGCACCGCCCGCAAGGCCGGCATGGAACGCGATCCAGCCGGCATGGCGGCCCATGACCTCGACGATCAGCACCCGGTGATGACTCTCCGCGGTGGTGTGGAGCCGGTCGATCGCCTCCATCGCGATGTTCACGGCCGTGTCGAAGCCGAAGGTGTAGTCGGTGGCTCCGAGATCGTTGTCGATCGTCTTCGGTACCCCGATCACCTTGATCCCGGCGTCGTTGAGCGTCTTGGCGACGCCGAGCGTGTCTTCACCGCCGATCGCGATCAGACCATCGATCCCCTGGGCCTCCAGGTTCCGCCCGATCAGCTCGACTCCACCGTCGACCTTGGCCGGATTGGTCCGGGAGGAGCCGAGGATGGTGCCGCCACGGGGCAGGATGCCACGCACCAGGTCGATCCCGAGCGGTATCGAGTCAAGCTCCAGAGGACCGCGCCAGCCGTCACGAAAACCGATGAACTCGTCGCCGTACTGGGATACCCCGCGCCGGACGATTCCACGGATCACGGCATTCAGACCGGGACAATCGCCCCCGCCCGTCAGCACGCCGATCCGCATGGCCTACTCGGTCTTGTTGCCGGGGCGCAGCGGCTTCATCTTGTCGATGAGCGGCTGGCAGACGTGGATGAACGCGCCTCCGAAGAGGACCGCGAAGAAGACGCAACCGGCCACCGGACCACCCTGGCCCTGCGAGTAGGAGAAGACGGCAGCGGCGGCGGCAATGAAAAGTGTGACCGGGATCAGCATCAGGGGAATCCTAGCGAAAGCGGGCGGACGGCTACCGCTCGATGGCGGCGCGGGTCTCGGCCAGAAACCGGGTGACCTCGGCGACGGCCGTGTCGGTGTCGGGAGCGTCGGCGACCAGGCGCACGAGCTTCGATCCGATGATCACTCCGTCGGCGATCCCGCCGACCTCGCCGGCCTGATCGGGCGTGCCGATCCCGAAGCCGACCGCGACCGGAACCTCGGCCTTGCCTTTCACGTCCTCGACCAGTTCCCGGAGATGGACGGGCACCTCCCGGCGTTCTCCGGTCGTGCCGACCGAGGAGACGACGTAGACGAAACCGGCCGCGATCCGGCAGATCTCCTCGCGGCGGGCACCGAGGGTGGTAGGCGCGATCAGCGGCACGACCGCCAGCCCCGCCTGGTTGAGCACGTTCCGGGTCGGCTCGTCCTCGCCCAGCGGCAGGTCCGGCACGATCACGCCGGAGGCACCGGCGGCGATCGCCCGTTCGGCGAAGGCACCGGGCCCATCCTTGCCGAGCACCATGTTGGTGTAGGCCATCAGGACGACCGGAACCCGGTCACTGACCGCCCGGCAGGTGTCCAGCACGTTCTCGAACCTGACCCCGGCGCTCAGGGCGACCGTGGCGGCGTTGTGGATCACCGGACCGTCGGCGAGCGGATCGGAGTACGGGACGCCGAGCTCGATCAGGTCCGCCCCGGCGTCGGCGTAGGCGGTGGCGACACGGATCGAGGCTTCCGGATCGGGGAAGCCGCCCATCATGTACGGCATCAGTGCGGCGCGCCCTTCGGCTTTCGCCCGGGCGAAGGCAGCTTCGATGCGTTCGGCGCCGACCGACAATGTCTCAGGCATCTTCAAGCCCCAGTACTTCGGCGAGATCCTTGTCTCCCCTGCCGGAGAGGCAGACTAGGTCATAGCCGGCCTCCGAGTTGCGGCCCTCGCCGAGCAGGTACGCGATCGCGTGCGAGGACTCCAGCGCCGGGATGATGCCTTCCATCCGGCTGAGCAGCTTGAAGGCCGTCACCGCCTCCTGGTCGGTCACCGAGACGTACTCGGCCCGGCCGGTGTCACGCAGATAGGCGTGCTCGGGGCCGACCCCGGGATAGTCGAGTCCGGCGGAGATCGAGTGGGCTTCGAGGATCTGGCCCTCCTCGTCGGCGATCACCGCCGACATCGAGCCGTGGAGGACGGATGTGCGGCCTGCGCTGAGCGACGCCCCGTGGCGGTCGGTGTCCACTCCCTCCCCGGCGGCCTCGACTCCGATCAGCCGGACGTTCTCATCAGGTACGAAGGCGGTGAAGGTGCCGATCGCGTTCGATCCGCCACCGACACAGGCGATGACTCGTTCCGGAAGGACGCCTTCGGCCTCCAGGGCCTGAACCCGGGCCTCGTCGCCGATGATCCGCTGGAGATCGCGGACCAGCAGCGGGAAGGGGGCCGGGCCGACCACGGAACCGATCACGTAGTGAGTGGTCTCCACGTTGGCGACCCAGTCGCGGATCGCGGCGCTGACCGCCTCCTTCAGGGTCTTGGCCCCGGCCTCGACCGGGACGACCTCGGCTCCGAGCAGGCCCATGCGTTCCACGTTGGGCCGCTGGCGGCGGATGTCCTCGCTGCCCATGTAGACGACGCATTCGACGTCGAGCAGGGCGCAGGCGGTCGCGGTGGCGACGCCGTGCTGGCCCGCGCCGGTCTCGGCGATGATCCGCGGCTTGCCCATGCGCTTGGCCAGCAGGACCTGACCGAGCGCGTTGTTGATCTTGTGGGCGCCGGTGTGGTTGAGGTCCTCACGCTTCAGATAGACCTTGCGGCCGACCCGCTCGCTCAGGCGGGAGGCCAGATAGAGCGGGGTCGGACGGCCGATGAAGTCCCGCTGCAGATCGGCCAGGTTCTTCATGAACTCCTGGTCCCGCCGGGCATCGGCCCAGGCCTCTTCGAGCTCGTCGAGCGCCGGGATCAGCGTCTCGGGGACGTAGCGGCCGCCGTAGGGGCCGAACCGGCCCGGGATCTCCTGCATCGACTTGTGGACCCGCTGGTGCTGGATGTCCAATTCAGGCCACCGGGGTGTAGCGCGCCGCGTGGAAGAAGCTGGCCATCTTGCCGTGATCCTTGAATCCGGGCGAGGACTCGATCCCGCTCGCGACATCCACCGCGTCCGGACGGGTTACCCGGATCGCCTCGGTGACGTTGTCCGGGTTCAGGCCGCCGGCGACGATGAAGGGCACGCCGGAGTGATGGTTGTGAAGCAGGTTCCAATCGAAGGTCTTGCCCGTTCCGCCCCACAGCCCGGCCTTGCCGGTGTCGTAGAGGTGGTAGTCGGTGCGATACGCCTCGGCCCCGCGGATGTCACCGGAATCGGCCACGTGGATCGCCTTGATCACCTTGACGCCGGTGCGGCGGGCGACCTCGGTGCAGAAGGACATGCCTTCGTTGCCGCTCAGCTGGACCATGCTCAGGTTGGCGTTCGCCACCGCCTCGACCACGCGGTCCAGGGTCGGATTCACGAACACGCCGACGATCTCGCAATCTCTGCGGAAGGCCGCCCCGATCTCGGCGGCGTCACTGAACTTGACCCGCCGGGGGCTCTCCTTGTGGTGAATCAGGCCGATCGCCCAGGCGCCCAGCCCCACGGCTTCTTCGGCGTCTTCGAGATTCGTTATTCCACAGACCTTTACCTTCATGCATCTAGGGTAGGGGAAGCTCTGAATCGGGGCCTGCAAGACCAACGGGAAAGGGGCCCGTGGGTGGCCCCTTTCCCGTCGTGGAATCGCCTTTCGGCGGGATGAAAACTCTGTCTACTGACCGAAGCCCGGCGGCAGCGCGGGCTGCTCTCCCTGCTGCTCGGGCGGGGTCTGGGACGAATCGCCCGAGGATGAACCCGACGCGTCGTCCGGGCGCTCGCCCAAGGTGACCGTGACGTCCTTGCTCTGACCGTCGCGGTCGAGGGTGACGTCGATCTTGTCGCCGACCTTGGCCTCGTTGATCGCGGCGACCACCTCTTCCATCGAGCTGACGTCCTTGCCATCTACCGCGGTGATGATGTCGCCGCCGGTGAGCACCTTGGCGCCCTCGACCGTGACGGCGGTGTCGCCACCCTCGATCCCGGCGTCGTCGGCCCCGCTGTCCTTGGTGACCTCCTGGACCAGCACGCCGCTGTCGGTGTCGAGGTTGAGCGCGTCGGCTACGTCCGAGTTGATGGTCGCGCCGCTGATGCCGAGGAAGGCGTGCTTGACCTCACCGGTCGTCTTCAGCTGATCGACCACCGACTTGACCGTGTCCGAGGGGATCGCGAAGCCGATGCCGACGCTGCCGTTGCTGCCGCCGCCGGTCGCGATCTGCGAGTTGACGCCGATCACCTCACCGTCGGTGTTGATCAATGGGCCGCCCGAGTTGCCGGGGTTGATCGAGGCGTCGGTCTGGATGACGTTGGAGATGGAGAAGCCGTTGGTGCTCTGGATCTCACGCTGCAGGGCGGAGACGATGCCGGTCGTGACCGTGCGGTCGAGGCCGAAGGGGTTGCCGATCGCGACGACCGGGTCACCGACCTTCATGTCGGCCGAGTCGCCGATCGCCAGCGGATGCATCGCGTCTTCCGGCGCGTCGACCTTCAGCAGGGCCAGGTCGCTCGATTCGTCGGCTCCGACCAGTTCCGCGTCGTAGCTGGTGTCCGAGTCGCCGAGGGTCACCTTGATCTCGCTGGCGCCGTTGACCACGTGGTTGTTGGTCACCATGTGGCCCTCTTTGTCGATCAGGAAGCCGGAGCCGGTCGCGGTGCCCTGCTGAGACTGTCCGTACGGATCGAATTCGGAGCCGCCCTCCGAGACGCCCGAGGCGGTGATGAAGCCGACGCCGGTGCCGTCCCGCTCGTAGATCTGGTTGACGAGTCCCTGATCCTGGTTGTCGGCGACGGGATTCGCCGTCGCGATGGTTCTGGTCGTGGTCTCGTTCTTGCCTATCCAGCCGGCCTGCACCGCACCGAAGCCGAGCACGGCAACGAGAAGGCCGCCCAGGAGGGCGGCGAAGAACATGTTTCGGAAGGAACCACCTCGACTTGTCATGGCAGCATCATTGACGCCACGCATTCGCCTTGTCTAAGACGTTTCTTAGCCTTTTCTAAAGTGGTCAGGGCAGGAAATGCTCGCTGGTGGCGTCGCTGACGCCTCCCAGCTCCCTGACCTTGGCCGAGGGGTCCTCGGACTTCATCAGGCTCTCGCCGATCAGGGCGGCGTCGACGCCGACCCTTTCCAGCTCGACCAGTTCCTCGCGGGTGGAGATTCCGCTTTCCGAGACGACGGTCTTGCCGGCCGGGACGTCGGTGATCAGGTCATACGTCGTCTGGACGTCGACCACGCCGGTGTCGAGATTGCGGTTGTTGATGCCGATCACCTCGGCGTCGGCCTCGAGGGCGCGATCGAGCTCGCGCTCGTCGTGGACCTCGACCAGGCAGTCGAGATCGAGCTCCCAGGCTTCGGCCTGGAAGGCCCGCAGGCGCTCGTCGTCGAGCACCGCGACGATCAGCAGCACCGCGTCGGCCCCGCCCACCGCCGCTTCGAGCAGCTGGTAGCGATCGACGATGAAGTCCTTGCGGATGATCGGCAGGCCGCAGCTTTCGCGGGCTTTGGCGAGGTCTTCCAGGCTGCCGCCGAAATGGACCTCGTCGGTGAGCACGGACAATGCGGCCGCCCCGCCCTGCTCGTATGCCTTGACCTGCGTCGCGAGATCGGTACCGGGCGCGATGTCACCGGCGCTGGGTGAGCGGCGCTTGAACTCGCAGATCAGCGACATTCCGGGTCTGGTCAGGGCCTCACGGAAGGGGCGATCCTTGTCGCGCAGGCCGAGATCGGCCTCCAGCTTTTCCAGAGGCACCTGCTTCCTGCGCCTATCGACACTTTGGCCCGCGGCCGAGATGAGCTGCTCGAGTATTCCCACTAGCGGAGACAGACTACTGATCGGAGGTGAAGCTTACGAGACGTGAAAGAACGCCTGCGGCCGCACCGCCGTCGATCGAGTCGCGCGCGGCCTCGACACCGGCCGCGAAATCATCGGCCTTCCCGCCCACGTAGATGGCCGCGGCGGCGTTCAGGAGGACCAGATCGCGGCGCGGTGAGCGCTCGCCCTCGAGCACCGCCCGGGTCGCGTCCGCGTTCTCCTGAGGGCTGCCACCGGCCACCGTGGACAGCTCCGCGGTCTCCATGCCGAACTCTCCCGGCTCGACCAGGACCTCCCTGGTGCCGCCGTCTATCACCTCGATCATGCGGGTCCTTCCCGAGATCGTGACCTCGTCCAGCCCGTCGTCTCCGGCGACCACCAGGGCCCTTTCGCAATCGAGACCGACCAGCGCCTCGGCGATCGATTCCTGGTAGCGGCGATCGGCGACGCCGATGACCTGCCGGGACGCTCCCGCCGGGTTGGTCAGCGGGCCGAGGAAGTTGAAGATGGTGCGGACCGCGAGTTCCTTGCGCACCGGGATCACATGGGCCATCGCGGTGTGGTGGCGGGGAGCGAACATGAATCCGAAGCCGATCTCGTCGATCGACGCGCCGACCCGGGCCGAATCGATCTCGATGTTGACACCGAGCGCCTCCAGCAGATCGGCCGATCCGCTCTGGCTCGTGTTCGAACGGTTGCCGTGCTTGGCGACCGCGCAGCCGGCCCCGGCGGCGACGATCGCCGCCGTGGTCGAGACGTTGAAGGTGGAGGGACCGCCACCGGTGCCCGCCGTGTCGACCAGGTCATGGCGCGCCGCCTCGACCTGGTTCGCCAGCGACCGCATGGTCCGGGCCAGGCCGACCAGCTCGGGCACGGTCTCCCCCTTGGTCCGCAGCGCGATCAGGAACGCGCCGGTCTGGACCTCGCTGGAGCGGCCCTCCATGATCTCGGACAGAACGGCCGAGGCGTGATCGGCGGTCAGGTGGTTCCCGGAGGCGACCGCGTCGATCGCCCGGGTCACGACTTCATTCGGCAACTGCGACTCCTTCGCTTGGAATTTCGTACTCGACCCCGATGAAGGTCGCGATCATCGACATGCCCAGTGGCGTCAGGACCGACTCGGGATGGAACTGGACGCCCTCGGCGGGAAGTTCCCGGTGCCGCACTCCCATCACGATGTCACCGAAGGTGGAACTCACCTCGAGCGCGTCCGGGATGTCGGGACCGGCGATCAGCGAGTGGTAGCGGCCCACCGTGAGCGGTGAGGGCAGGCCCTGGTAGATCGTCCTGCCGTCGTGCTCGATCTCCGCGTGCTTGCCGTGGATCGGCTCGGCCTGGACGACCGTGCCGCCGAAGGCCTGGACCATCGCCTGATGTCCGAGACAGACGCCCAGCACCGGGATCCCCGCTTCGGCGAAGGCGGGGATCGCCTCCAGCGAGACCCCTGCCTCGTTCGGCGTGCACGGTCCGGGTGAGACCACCACCCGGCCGTAGCCTGCATCGAGCAGCTCCGGGACGGTCTTCACGTCGTTGCGCACGACCTCGACCTCGGCCCCCAGCTCGCCCAGGTACTGCACCAGGTTGTAGGTGAATGAGTCGTAGTTGTCGATCACCAGTACGCGCATGCCGCTCACGCCCAATCCGGATGTTCGCAGGCGACCTCGACCGCACGGAACATCGCCTTGGCCTTGTTCACCGACTCTTCGTACTCATAGGCGGGCTTGGCGTCGGCGACGGTGCCGCCGCCGGCCTGGATGTGAACCTGCCCGTCCTTGATCAGCGCCGTGCGGATGTGGATCGCGGTGTCGAGATCCCCGTCCCAGGAGAGATAGCCGATCGCGCCGCCGTAGGAGCAGCGCTTCACGGTCTCCATCTCGTCGATGATCTGCATCGCCCGCACCTTGGGCGCGCCCGAGAGCGTGCCGGCGGGCAGGGCCGAGCGCAGCACGTCGAGCGCGCCGACGCCGGGACGCAGCTGCCCGGTGACCCGGCTGACGATGTGCATCACGTGGGAGTAGGTCTCGACCACCATCAGCTCTTCGACCTCGACCGTGCCGTAGACGGCCTCCCTGCCGATGTCGTTGCGGGCAAGGTCGACCAGCATCACGTGTTCCGCCCGCTCCTTGGGATCGGAGATCAGCTTCTCGGCGAGCGCGCGATCCTCCTCCTCGGTGCCGCCGCGGGGAGAGGTTCCGGCGATCGGCCGGATCTCGACCACGTCGCCGTTCACCTTCAGCAGCGGCTCCGGCGAGGCTCCGGCGATCTGGAAGTCGCCGAACTCGAGGAAGTACATGTAGGGCGACGGGTTGATCGCCCGGAGACCCCTGTAGATCGAGAGCGCCTCGGCCTTCTGCTCGGCCGAGAAACGCTGCGAAGGGACCACCTGAAAGGCGTCTCCGGCGTAGATGTACTCGACGATCCGGGCGACGGTCGCCTCGAACTGCTCGCGGGTCACGTTCGACTCGAAGGGCGGGGCGTCGACCGAAGCGGTGCCCTCGACGATCGGGACCGGACCGCGCAGCCGTTCGCGCACCGCGGCGATCTTCTCCGCGGCCCGTTCGTAGGCCGCGTCGATGCCATCCTCCTCGGCGAAGGCGCAGGACATGATCGTCATCTGGTTGTGCAGGTGATCGAAGATCACCATCACGTCGGTGATCATCAGGGCCAGGTCCGGCAGTCCGAGCGGATCGTCGTTCGGCGGGCCCAGCGGCTCGACCGTGCGCACCAGGTCATAGCCGAACAGGCCGACCGCTCCACCGGCGAACGGGGGCAGGCCGGGAACCTCGGCCACGCGGTACTGGGCCAGGTGATTGGCGACCGCCTCATAGGGGTCCGGGGCGTCGACCTTGGAGATCGCCTCGCCCTCGCCCGAGATCGCGTCACCGGGGAATTCGGATAGATAGCCGCCGCTCCAGCGGAGGATCGAGTGAGGCTGGGTACCGAGGAAGGAGTAGCGGCCGACCTGGCCGCGCTCGGCGGACTCCAGCAGGAAGCAGGGACCGTCGTCGCGCAGCTTCAGCAGGGCCGAGACCGGGGTCTCGCAATCGTCGGTGAAAGTGAGCTTCACCGGCACGACGTTCGAGGCCGGGGTGAGCTCCCTGGCCCGCTCGAGGGTCGGCTCCAGCCGCGAGATCAGGTCAGGATCGGCGGCCATTCAAGACCTCCATGACCCGATCGAGCCCGATATCCCTCGACTTCAGCAGGACGGTGAGGTGGTAGAGCACGTCGGCGGCCTCGTTCGCGACCCGCTCGTCGCTCTCCTCACGCACCGCGCGGGTCACCTCCTCGGCCTCCTCCAGCACCTTCTCCGCCGCCAGCTCGGAATTCTCGAGCAGCTCGACCGTGTAGCTGCCCTCAGGACGCTCGGTGGCCCTCGCCTGGAGCGTGCGCTCCAGCTCGGCCAGGGCCTCGCCGCGCACGGGCTCGAACCCGCCACCGGAGGCCAGGTCACGGTAGAAGCAGGTGCGCTCGCCGGTGTGGCAGGCCGGTCCGGCGGGCTCGACCAGAGCCAGCAGGGCGTCGCCATCGCAGTCGACCCGCAGCTGGCGGACCTTCTGGACGTTGCCCGAGGTCTCCCCCTTCTTCCATATCTCCTGGCGGGAACGGCTGAAGTAGTGGATCTCGCCGGTGCTCTCGGTCAGGGCAAGTGATTCCTCGTTCATGTAGGCGAGCGTCAGCACCTCGCCGGTGTCGGCGTCCTGGGCGATGCATGGCACCAGCCCGTCCGCGTCGAACTCGACCTTCACGGCGTCAGCCATCGGTGTTCTCCGAAGAGTCCGAGTCAGACGTCGTACCCGTGCTGAGGGGGACGTACCACTTGCCGCCCTCCTTCACGAGCTCGACCGGAGCCCCGCCGGAGGCTCCTTTCAGATCCACGGTCGCGGTATCGCCATCAACCTGGATGTCCTCGATCTCCAGGGTGGGTTCGGTCCCACGGGTCTGCTCGAGGATCTTGCCGGTCTCCTTGACACAGCGCGACTGGGTGTTGAAAGTCTCCTTGACGCCGCTCGGGGACATCACCGCGCAGAAGCCCTGGGCATCCTCTTCCTTCGTGACGCGATTGATCTCGGTGATCAGCGCCGTGATCGCCTCGGTGTCCTCCGCGTTGTCGGAGGACGAGTCGTCACCCCCGCAGCCGGCTGCCATGAGTGTGGCCATCGCAAGCAGGGATACGAGTGTGAGCTTGATTTTCATTCGCCAATCCTATGGCGTCGACCGGACCGGCGAAATCCGGTTGGCGGGTCCGCGGCCGGGTCGCCTACCTGATCGTTCGGAACGTACCCCGCTGAAACCAGACGAACTGGCGGTCCACCCGGCGCAGATCCGAGAGGATCAGGTTCAGGCGGCGGGCACAGTAGGCCGGTGCCTGATGGATGTAGATGCGGGCGATGAACCCGTTGGGCTCGGTTCGCAGGCGTTCGAGCAGCCGTTCCGGCATCCGGCGGCGCACCCGGTTCATCCTCCAGGTCTCGACGCTGCGTTCGAAATGAGTGGTCATCTGTCCGACCTTCGGGCCGAGCCGATCGATGCCCATCCGCTCGAAGAACACGACCCGCAGTTCGCCGGGTTCGTTCGCCCGGTACCTCGTCACCAGCCGCATCACGGGCCGCGACCGGAAGATGAAGAACCGGGATCGGGCGGCGCGCAGGCGGCAGGGCTCGGGCGGCGCGTTGGCGGTGGCGGTCCAGGTCAGGTCGATGCCGGTCGATTCTCCCTGCAGATCGTTGCCGGTTCCCCTCGGCAGCGTGGCCGAGAAGCGATAGGTCCGTTTCTCACCCGGCTGGAAGGTCCCCAGCGCCTGACGGCTGAATTCCGACATGGGGCCACTGTAGATCGTCTTGGCACCCCCGCCGCTGCTCTTCACCGTCATCGAGATCGCCTCCCCGAGCGGGCCGGGCGCCGGACGGTCGCCGGTCAGCACCATCCTGAACGGGATCACGTTGGGGTTCGCGATTCGCACCTGTCCGGTGACCGGCGATCCGGGTGCCATGTCGTCGGCGGAGAACACCGCCCTTCCCTCCTTGGAGTTGTCGATCTTCAGCGAACCTCCGGCAGCCGCCAATTCGGGTGCCGAGCCGCCGCGGCTCTGTTCCGACGGGCCGGCGATGGCCCAGGCGATGGCGATCCCACCCGCGCAGAGCGCCACGGCGAGGATCGAGAGCGGAACCTTCCGTCTCACCTTGCCACCCAGCTCTCGTCGTCCTCCTCCGGCGCCCGCCAGATCGATACGAGCAGGCTGCCCGCCAGGAGCAGCGACGGGACCGCGACCAGGATCACGAAGAACCAGGGCGAGTCCATCCGCCCGAGCAGGTATCCCGCCTTCGGCACCCTCGCGACGACCCGCCCGACCTCATTGCCGGCCGGCACCGACCAGCGCTCGGGCGCGCTGTTGGCATCACCCTTGGTGATCACCCGGACGCGGCCGTCCTCGGACGAAACCCACTGCACCCGGTGCTGGAGCGCTCGTCCGGATCCATCCGGATCGTCGAACACCGCGATCTCCCCCGGTTTCAGCGACGCGGCGTCGATCGGCCGCACCATCACCTCGTCGCCGGTCCGGACCGCCGGGCTCATCGAGTCCGACAGCACGGCCATGCTCTGGCCGCCGGCCACTCTCGGCAGCGCGACCACCACGAACAGGCCACCGATGAACGCGATCGCCGCCCAGAGCAGGATCGTCGTCACGATCTTCCGAGCTCCGGCGCGGGCGGGACTCACGGTCCACCCCTTTCCGGGTTCTCGATCCGCACCGCGAGGTCGGCATCGGCCCGCTCGCCCTGATAGGTATCCGGCGTTCCAGCGGGGATCCAGGCCTCGATCGAGACGGCGGCGGAGTCCCGGACGCCGAGCCGCACCGGGGCCGAACCACTTCGCAGGTCGGGCAGGCCGACATAGGCCAGCAGCCCGCGGTCGCTCACGATCCGCAGCCGGAGCACGTCCGCCAGCCGCCCGAACCCGGCCAGCTGCTTCTCGGTCACGGCCAGGCGGAAGGTGACCGGCCGGTTCCCGAGATTGCTGATCACCGCCCGCCCCTCGGCCGGCGGCGCGCCATCCAGCAGACTCGGGGCCGAGAGCACTGGTGCGGGTGCTCCCGGCTCGATCCCGAGTGTGCCCGGAGCGGTGATCCCCAGATCGAGCCGCGCCCCGAGATCCGGCGCTCTTGAGTCCGGACGGGCGGAGACCAGGACGAGCAGCAGCGCGAGCAGGCCGATGCCCGCGCCGGTGAAGCGTGCCGCTTTCATCCGGTCTCCTTTCCGTCGGTGAGCATCAGCTAGTTGTTCTGGGCCTCCCAGGTGAATGTGTGAAGTCCGGTCGAGGCTCCCTGGGCCGAGTTCGGCGCGCTGGCACTGAGCGTCGCCCGGAACCTGTACACGACGGCGTCACCGGTTCCCCAGGTCGCCGACGCGGCCGGGTTCGTCAGCGCGATTCCGGTGGCGAAGTTGGTGTAGGTGGAGCCGAAGGTCTGCAGGGTTCCACTGAACACGTCGCCGGCCGATCCGACCGGGGTGAATCCCGTGCAGTTCTTGTAGCTCGGGCTGGCCTGGGTTCCCTTGGTTATCTCGAGGTTGACGTAGGGAGACAGGGGTGCCGAGGCAAGCGCCGCGGTCGGTGTGTAGAGATGGACGTTCGCTCCGAGCGAGCCGGTGTAGGTCACCTGGATGCACGCCTCGTTCGCCGGGTTCGTGGTTCCGGGGGCGGCGTTGGTGACCGAGTACAGGAAGCTGCCACCATCGTTGTCCGTGATCGTCACCGAGCCGGCGGTGAACGTGTTGTTGTCGTTGCTGGTCGTTGCCGAGAACGCGCCGAACACTCCGAACGCGGCGACCGCACCGAGCACACCGACCGTGGCGATGCTCGCCATCACCTTTTTCTTCTTGTTCCAGATCATTCTTGTTTCCTCCTTGTTTTTCCGGCCTCATTGCCGGCTCCACGCGGCACTGGGCCACCTTTTGAAGTTGGTCGTCGTTTCATAGGCAGAGGTAGAGCAGCCCCAGCACATTGGCCGTCACTGTCTTGGTCGTATCCACCGAGGTCCAGTTGTTCCAAGACGTCACCAGGGTGCGGACCTTGTAGGTGCCGACCAGGAGAGGCACCGTGTTCTTCAGGTTGTACGAGGTACCCGAGGTGGTGGTGACCACGTTGTTCGGATCGGTCACCTGGTAGCTGACGGTCGCTCCCCCGACCACGGTCACCGGATCCCACAGCAGCTGCGGATTGATCAGGTTGAGGATCCCGGCACAGCGGAAGTTGGTCGGGGCCGGCACCGTGTACGCGTTGACACCGTTGCCCGCATTGGTGGTGGTGGCGTTGAACTTGGCCGCGGCGAGTCCAATGCTCAGAGAGAGAAAGAGAGCAAGGGCCGCGGCACCGAGCCAGCCGACCCGCTTGAACCTGACACTGTCCCCTGTTCGTTTCGTTTTTCCTTCACCTCTCCCAACCTCCTGGGAATCACACCTCGACGCTAGGTGCAGGAAAAACTTGTGTCAATAGTCAAAATTCGTACGTGTAATCAGTACGACAAACCACTACTGAAAATTGCCTATGGAAACCGCGGGGCGGTCTCGGGAGGTGGGCTACTCGATGCCGAGACGGTCGAGCATGTCGACGTCGCGGCGCCATTTCTTGCGCACTTTGACCTGCAGGTCAAGGTGAACCTGAGCGTCCAGCTCGGCTTCGATATCACGCCGGGCGCCGCGCCCGATCTCACTGATCTTGAAACCGGACTTGCCGATCAGGATGCCCTTCTGCGACTCCGACTCGACCCAGATCTCGGCCTCGACCTTGATCAGGCCGTCCTCGCGCTCGCTGATCTTGTGGACCTTGACCTCGACCGAGTGCGGAACCTCGTCGCGGGTGCGGATCAGGATCTCGCCCCGGATCAGCTCGGCCAGCAGCTGTTCCTCCGGCTGATCGGAGTGGTCTTCCGGCGGGTAGAGATAGGGACTCTCCGGCATCATCGCGCCGAGGTGCTCGGTCAGTTCCCCGATGCCCTCACCCTTTAGCGCGCTGATCGGAAAAACCTCGTCCACACCCTCGAGCTCGGCGGCGGCGGCGAGCACCGGAATGATGTTTCGGCCCAGGCGATCGGCCTTGTTGACCGCGCAGACCACCCTCGTGTTGCCCTTGGCGGCCAGCAGGGACTCGGCGATGAACCGGTCGCCGGCGCCGACCCCCTCCTCCCCGTTGATCACCAGCAGGACCACGTCCGCGTCGCTCAGCTCACGTTCGACGCTCTTCTGCATGCGCGACGTGAGTTCGTCGCGGGGCCGTTGAACCCCGGGAAGATCGATCAGCACCAGCTGATTGCCCGCCTCGAGATCGGTCGCCAGCCCGCGGATCGCGCGCCGGGTGGTCTGCGGGCGCACCGTGGCGATCGCCACCTTGGCGCCGACGATCGCGTTGACGAGCGTGGACTTGCCGACGTTGGGACGCCCGGCCAGGCCGACGAATCCCGAACGCGTGACCTCAGGCATCGAGCGTCTCCATGACCCTGTCCTGGACCTCGAACATCTCACCCGAATCGGTCTCGTGATCGTGACCACAGAGATGAAGCACACCGTGTACCACGGCCTCGGTCACGTTCTCGCAGTACTCGGGACAGACGACCACGTCTCCCAGCTCGCGCGGACCGGCGCTCGGGCCGTCCTCGTCCACCGGAAAGGAGAGCACGTCGGTCGGCTTGTCCTTGCCGCGGAACTCGCGATTGAGCTCGTGTATCCGGGAATCGCCGACGATCTCCACCGCGAGGTGGCCCTCGTCGATGCCGACCGCGTCGAGCGCCGCCGAAACGGCCGACCGGAACTCGGCCGGCACGTCGTCGAGATCGAGGCTCACCGGTCGGCCTCGCGCTCGGCGTGCTCGCCGTAGGCGGCGACGATCCTCTGCACCAGACGGTGGCGGACCACGTCGGCACCGCCGAACTTGACGAAGCTGACGTCGTCGATCCCCTCGAGGATGTCCTTGACCACGACCAGGCCGGACTTGCTGTCCCGCGGCAGATCGATCTGGGTGACGTCGCCGGTGACCACCATCTTCGAGTTGAAACCGAGGCGGGTGAGGAACATCTTCATCTGCTCGGGAGTGGTGTTCTGGGCCTCGTCGAGAATCACGAAGGCGTCATTCAGGGTGCGGCCCCGCATGAAGGCCAGCGGCGCGACCTCGATCACACCACGGTCGAAAT
The DNA here is from genome assembly GCA_035502775.1 of Solirubrobacterales bacterium. Taxonomy (GTDB): domain Bacteria; phylum Actinomycetota; class Thermoleophilia; order Solirubrobacterales; family 70-9; genus 67-14. The sequence continues at coordinate 82,662 of DATJUB010000012.1, forward strand.
AGCCGTTGACCCGGTCCGGGTCGAGCATGTCGTACAGCGCGTCGAACAGCGGCCGCAGGTACGGATCGACCTTGGCCTGGAGATCGCCGGGCAGGAACCCCAGGCTCTCCCCCGCCTCGACCGCGGGCCGGGTCAGGATGATGCGCTGGACCTCACCCTCGATCAGTGAGGCGGCGGCCATCGCCACCGCCAGGAAGGTCTTGCCGGTACCGGCCGGGCCGATGCCGAAGGTGACCGTGTTCTCACGGATCGAGTCGACATAGACCTTCTGGTTCACGGTCTTCGGCACGACCCGCGTGTTGCGGTTGTGCCAGACGACGTCGTTCAGCATCTCGGCCGGACGGCGGGATGACTGGATCGCGTTGGTCACGGATTCGACGGTGGCGGCCTCGACGGCGTTGCCGCCCTCGATCAGCTCGACCATCTCGTCGACCAGCTTCGCCGCCTCGTCCATCTCCTCGTTCTCACCCTCGAGGGTGAGCATGTTGCCGCGCAGGTGGACCTTGCTCGAGGTGCGCTCGCGCAGCGCCCGGAGGACCGAATCTCCCTCTCCGGCCAGCTCGGCGGCGACATCGTTGTCGAGAGTCAGGGTCCTACGAGGCAAGCTGTTCCCGCACCGCTGTGCTGACCCTCTTGCCGTCCGCCCGGCCGGCGACCTTGTCCTTCAGGGCACCCATGACCTGACCCATCTGCTTCTGTTCGGTGGCGCCGGTGGCCTCGATCGCCTCCTTCACCAGGGTGTTCAGCTCGTCATCGGAGAGCTGGGCCGGCAGATACGCGGTGATCAGCTCAGCCTCGAAGCGCTCGGCCTCGGCCTGCTCGTAGCGCCCCGCGTCGGCGAAGGCGTCGGCGGCCTCCATGCGCTTCTTGCGCTCGCGTTGAAGGGCCGCGATCTCGTCGTCGTTGCCGAGTTTGGCGTCCTGCTGGAGCACGTCCTGGATCATGCGCAGGGCCGATGCGAGCCGGCGGTCGCGATCCTTCATCGCGGCACGGACGTCTTCACGTATCTGGTCTACAGCTGACATGGGACTAGCGTACCGACCGGGGAGCTTCAGTCAAAAGTCTCGGGCGGATCGGCGTGACTCGTCCGCGGGCCGAACGCCGCGAAAAACGCGATTCCGGCTGAAAGCAGGACCGTTCCGTAGAAGGCCAGGAAGATGTAGGTGGTGTTGATCAGGGCGAGCACGATCAGGGTGGCACCGATTCCGGCCACGAAAGCGAAGAAGTACCGCGGTGAGCGCACCTTCGCGACCGCCAGCAGGATCGCCCCGATCACGGCGGGAATCCACAGCACCTTGCCCACCGGGGCGATCGAACCGACCATGAACAGGACCCCGACCGCGGCCCAGGAGAGATAACGAATCACCGGCCAACCCTATCCCCCGGGACGGGTCGGCCGGGTTCAGATCGAAACGGCCTCGACCCGGCCCGCGAGCGGGAGCTGGAGGAAGCGGGTTCCGTCCCGACTGAAATCCCCGACGCTGCCGGTGACCAGAAATCGGTAGTCGCCCTCGGTTCCGCCGTCCGCCAGAGACCCCGACGAGGCCAGCTCCCGCTGGATCGCCCCCGCGATCGCGTGACCCGCGGAAACCAGCCGCACGTCCCGGCCGAGGATACGCTGAAGCACCGGCGCCACCAAGGGGTAGTGAGTGCAGCCCAGAATCAGGGTGTCGACGTCCGCCCGCTTGAGCGGATCGCAGTAGCCGCGAACCTTGCCGATCAGGTGGTCGTCGAAATCCAGGTCGGTCTGGATCATCGGGGCGAGATCGGGGGCGGCGACCTCGGTCACATCGAGCACCCGCCTCTGTTCCTCCAGAGCACGGTGATAGGCGCCGTTTCCGACCGTCGCCGGGGTCGCCAGCACACCCACCCTGCCGTTCTCGGTGATCGCCGAGGCGATCTCGGCCTCCGGACCGATCACGGTCACCACGGGCACTCCGGCCGCGGCACCGAGCGCGCGAACCTCGTCCCCGGCTGCCGCCGTGGCCGAGTTGCAGGCGACCACCAGCAGCTTCACCTTCCGCTCGATCAGATACTCGGAGATCGCGAGGGCCCGCCCGCGCAATTCCTCAGCGGTCTTGGTGCCATAGGGAAAGTGGCCGCTGTCTCCGACATAGAGATAGTCCTCGGCCGGTAGCGAGACCAGGCACTCGTGCAGCACGGTGAGGCCGCCGACCCCGGAATCGAAGACCCCGATCATCAGCTCGCCTCGAAAAGCAGCCCGCCCCAGCCCTCGATCGCGATGAACTTCTCGGGGACCAGCCCGAGCCCGGCGAAGGCCGATTCGACCCGCTCGCGCTCACGTTCCAGCAGCCCGGAGCAGACCAGTCTCTCGGGACGCGTCTCCGGACTCATCTTGCCGGCGACCATCTCCAGCAGGGGCGCGGTGAGATTGGCGACCACGGTCGGCGCGAGATCAGGCAGCCCGGCCTTCAGATCCAGCCGCGCGAGCTCGATGCCGACCGCATTGACCTCGGCGTTCTCGATCGCGGCCACGATCGCGGCCTCTTCGTGGTCGTATCCGGCGACCGGCCCCCAGCCGAGCTTGGCCGCGGCGATCGCGAGCACCGCGGATCCGGTGCCGAGATCGGTGAGCGGCCCACCGGAGAGGCCGCGGTCATGAAGGTCGAGCAGGAGCTCCAGGCTCAGTCTCGTGGTCGGATGCGCGCCGGTGCCGAACGCCTGGCCGGGATCGATCACGACCTCGAACTGGCCGGGGCCGACGTCTTCCCATGGTGGGCGCAGCCAGAAGGAGGTCCCGACGGGCTGTCCGGTTTCGTCGGTCGCGCTGATCTCCAGGGGCTTGTGGAAGGCCCGCCAGCGTTCGGCCCAGTCGTCAGCGACCTCGGTGGCTACCACCTCGACCAGGCCATCGCCGCTGGCCGCCTCGACCTCACCGATATCGGGCAGCTCGCCCTCCGCTCCATAGATCGCGTACTCGGTGTATCCGTCCCCGGCGGTCTCCTCGACCCCGCCGGGAGAGAGCACCGTCAGCTCGGCCAGGACCATCTCGGCCTGCTCGGGCCGACAGCGCACCGCCAGGCGGATCATGCGATCACCCCTCTAGGCCCGGGCCCGGCGGAAACGGCCGAACAGACCGGATTCCTTGGGCTTGCGATTGTCGTCGGTGAGTGAATCGTCCAGGTCGGTGACCAATCTCATCTGCTCGTCCGAGAGATTGGCCGGAATGACCACGTTGAACACGAATCGATGGTTGCCGCGGCGGCGTGAGGTGCCGAGCTGCGGGAGCCCCTTGCCCTTGAGCGCGGTCTCGGCGCCGGGCTGGGTACCCGCGGGAATCTCGATCTCGTCGGGCCCGTCGAGAGTTTCGACCTCGATCCGGTCGCCGCTGATCGCCTTGGTCGCGTCAACCGGGATCACCGTGATCAGGTCCTTGCCGTCGCGGATCACGTTCTCACGCTCGGCGACCGTCACCTCGACGTAGAGGTCACCATTGGGTGCCCCCGGCTCACCGGCGTGACCGGCTCCGGAGATGCGGATGCGCTGCCCGGACTCGATGCCGGACGGCACGTCGACCTTCAGACTCTTGGAAGTGTGACGCCGTCCCAGGCCGGTGCATTCACCGCAGGGAGTCTCGGCGATCCGGCCGTCACCGTTGCACTTGTCGCAGGGCGTGGCCCGGACCATCTGGCCGAAAGCGGTGTTCGCGACCGTGCGCAACTCGCCGCTGCCTTCGCACTTGTCACAGGTCTTGATCGGCGTGCCCGGCTCGGCCCCGTTGCCCTTGCAGTGCTCGCAGGTGGCGACCACGTCGATCTCGATCTCCTTCTCGACACCCTCGAGAACGTCCTCCAGTTCGATCTGGACCGCGACGCCGATATCGGCTCCGGGAGCCGGTCCGCGGCGTCCGAACCCACCGCCGAAGGCGCCCCCGCCCCCGGCCGCTCCGCCGAAAAAGGCGCTGAAGAGATCGTCGATCGAACCGAACCCCTGAGCCTGCGAAGAGAACCCGCCCGACCTGAGACCGTCCTGGCCGTACTGGTCGTAGGTCTGCCGCCGCTGCTCGTCGGACAGCACCTCATAGGCCTCCGCCGCCTCCTTGAACTTGTCCTCGGCGTCGGGATCGTGTCCGTTCACGTCCGGGTGAAGTTCCCGCGCGATCTTGCGGAACGACTTCTTGATCTCCTGGTCAGTGGCGCTGCGGGAAACCCCGAGCACCTCGTAATAGTCGCGACTGCTCATGCGTATACGTTCTCGAAATACGCGGAGAGTTCGGAGGCCGCCTCGCTGACCGAGGCGATCGCGGTCTGGTAGTCCATCCGCGTCGGGCCGACCACGCCGACCGATCCCAGGTTGCGATGACCGAGACCGTAGTTGGCCCCGACGACGCTCACCGAGCGCAGCTCAGGCTGCGGATTCTCGGCTCCGATCCAAAGGAACACGGATCGCTCGTCGATCGCAGAGCGCATCATGCGGAGCACCGAGGCCCGCTGTTCGAGCGCGGTCATCAGACGGTCGATCTGCGGCAGGTCGGCCGCGCGGCGCTCGTCGAGCAGCCGTCCCGCCCCCTCGACGTAGAGCGTCTCGCCGGGGTTCTGCTCAAGATCGACCAGGGCCGGAGATATGCGCTCGATGAAAGCGGCTTCGGTCTGGTCGAGACCGGCATCCGAAAGCTTCGAGGCGATCCGCCGCGCGCCGAGGTCGATTCCGACCAGAGATTCGTTCAGGTAGCTGGACGCCCACTCGACCAGTCCCGGATCGACCGGGACGGTGAAGGTGAAGGCGCGCTTGGTCACGTCGCCGGCCGACGTGATCGCGACGACCATGACCACGTTCGGCTGCAGCAGCAGCGCCTCGACCCGGTGGATCGTGGCGGTTCCCAGCGGCGGGGCCACGACCAGCGCGAGCAGATCGGTCATGGCCGAGAGCGCGGTGGTGGTCTCCCGCATCGCCTCGTCGACTTCACGGCGGAACCGGGTCACGTCCGGCTCGGCGGCCGGAGCCGGGGTGCGGTTGACGGGGCGCAGCATGATCGATTCGACGTAGCGGCGATAGCCGAAGTCGGTCGGCACACGGCCCGCGGAGGTGTGCGGATGGGTGAGATATCCGGCCGCTTCGAGCGCGGCCAGCTCGGCCCGCACCGTCGATGGGCCCCATGACAGCTCGGCGTTCTCGACGATCGCCTTCGATCCGACCGGACGGCCGGTATCGAGGTGGGCGTCGACCAAGAGGCCGAGAATGAGCTCCTGTCGCTCTGAAAGCATGCTTTCCATTGTAGGTAGACCGGTCCCCGGACGGCCCGGGGACGCGGGGGGACCGCTCAGGAGGAGGGAACGGCCAGTTCGGCGGTCGCGTTGCGGATCACCTGGTTCTCGCCCTGGGTGGCGACCACGTCGAGCACGACCCGCTCACCGTCGGATTCGGTGACCTCGCCCGAGACCACGATCTCCCGCTCGGGAAAGCTCATGCCCCGGAACTGCACCGAGAGCTTCTTCAGGGCGCGCGGGTCACCGTCGGCGACCGCGACCGCACCGGCCTTGGCGACCAGTCCCATCACGTACAGACCATGCAGGATCGAACCGGGCAGCCCGACCGCCTTGGCGAACTCGGGGTCGATGTGAATCGGGTTGAAATCCCCCGACGCACCGGCATAGCGGTGAGGGACGTACTTGTCCGGGGTCACCCGCAGCTCCTCGATCCGGTCTCCGGGACTGAACTGACTCATGGCTACACACCCCTCACGATGTTGGTCCAGACGCCGCGCACGACCTGCTCGCCGTCCTGGTTGACGGATGTCGACTCGAAGACGTAGAAGCCGCGCCCGTCCTTCTCGTAAATCTCCAGGCATCTGCCGGTGGTGGTGATCATGTCTCCGGAGCAGACCGGCTCGCCCCACTCGAACTCCTGCCCTCCGTGGACCATGGCCGCGAAGTTCATCGCCACGTCCGGATCGAAGATCGCCGGCCCGAGAGCGCCGGCGCTGTAGACGACACAGAACATCGGCGGGGCGACCACGTCGCGGAAACCCGCGTCGCGCGCCGCTACCGGGTCGAAATGGACCGGATTCTCGATCCCCATCACCCGGCAGTACTCACCGATCTTCTCGCGGCCGACCTCGTACTCGAAGGGGGGCCATGTCTTTCCAACCGCATCGGTCTTGATCGCCATTGGATGAAACCTAGCAATGCCGGCTCGCGCCGAGACGCGGAACCTCAGCCGAGATCGATCACGTACCGGGCGCCGCCCTGCCGCTTGGCCTCGTACATCGCCTGGTCGCAGATCCTGAGCGCCGACTCGGCGTCGACCGGACGGCCGTCGAGCATGATCGCGCCGATGCTCACGCGCGGCAGGAAGCTGGCCCCCGCCCCGTGATCGATCTCGATGCTCGAACGCTCGAAACGCTCCAGCAGCGAACCGGCCACCTCGCGGGCACCCTTGACGTCGGTCTTCGGCAGCAGCACCGCGAACTCGTCGCCACCGAGACGCGCCACCGGGTCCGATTCGCGCAGCTCCTCGCGCAGCATGACCGCCACTTCTCGCAGCACCCCATCGCCCGCCAGGTGCCCGTGCGAATCGTTGACCGCCTTGAATCCATCGAGGTCGATCATCAGCAGCGCCCCGCCGCCATGACCCTTCGATCCGCGGTCGAGCCGGTCGGTGAGCAGCGAGATGAAGCGTCGGCGGTTGAGCAGATCGGTCAGCGAATCGTGGCGGGCCTGATGCTGCAGCTCACCCTCGGCCTGGCGGCGGTCGGTCACGTCCTCGATATGGGCGAGGGCGTTGATCGGATAGGGATCGTCGGGATCACCGAGCAGACCCACATCCAGGGCGGATACGTCGGCCTTGACGCGGAAGCTGGTGCCGTCCGGCCGGTTGACCACCCGTTCGATCGAAAACGAACTCTTCTCACCCGCGAGGATCGCCCGGCTGTCCACCAGCGCCCGCGCCAGTTTCTCCTGGTCGATGTCGATCAGGCCGCCCTCGGTCAGCCAGAGGCCGATCATCTCGTCCTGCGTGAACCCGGTCATGCGGGCGACCTCCTCGTTGGCGGCCTTGATCATGCCCCCGCGCTCGGTGTCGAGATGAAGCAGCACGATGCCGTTCGGCGCGTGCTCGAAAGTCTTGTAGAACAGCATCCTCTCGGCTTCGAGGGCCCGTTCGGCGACCTTCTGGCGGGTGATGTCCGTGGTCAGGCCGAACAGCACCGGCTCACCGCTTTCCCTCCTGGTGGTGGCCACGCCGATCACCTTGACGTCGTGGCCGCGGCCGGTTTTACCCTTCACTCTCAGTTCGATCTCGAACTCACCGGAACCTTCGGTCCCGTGGGCGACCGAATCGAACAGGCGCGACGCCTCCTTCAGATGCTCGGGCACGATGATGTCCCTGAGCGGGCTGCCCCGGAGCTCGTCCGCCGTGTAGCCGAGACCGGTCTCCAGGGCGCCGGACACATCGAGAATCGTGCCATCGGGCGCGACGATCCAGAAGGTCTGTCCGGACAGTTCCAGGACCTTCTCGATCTCCCCGATTTCTATGTTCTCCAGGCGCTTCATCCCTAGCCCCTCAAGAAACCCCCATGAACGCATTGAGTTGTGGCGGCTCTTACCGCCAAACGCCCACTATAGCCAGCCTAAACGCGAGGATCAGTCGTCTAGTTCGAGCACAGCCAGGAAGGCCTCCTGGGGCACTTCCACCCGGCCGACGTTCTTCATGCGCTTCTTGCCCTTCTTCTGCTTCTCGAGCAGCTTGCGCTTCCGGGTGACGTCGCCGCCGTAGAGCTTCGCGGTCACGTCCTTGCGCACCGCCTTGACCGTTTCGCGGGCGAGGATGTTCGCCCCGATCGCGGCCTGCACAGGGATGTCGAACTGCTGGCGCGGAATCGTCTTGCGCAGGCGGGCGACCAGTTCCTTGCCCTGGTTGTAGGCGAAATCACGATGGCAGATGATCGAGAGCGCGTCGACCGACTCGCCGGCGAGCAGCACGTCGACCTTCACCAGATCCGACGGCAGGTTTCCGATCGGTTCGTAGTCCAGTGAGGCGTAGCCCTTGGTCGACGACTTCAGGATGTCGAAGAAGTCGAGCACGATCTCGGCCAGCGGCAGGTCGTACCGGATCTGAACCCGGCTGGGACTCAGATAGTCCATTCCGACATGGGTGCCCCGCCGGTTCTGGCAGAGCTCCATTACCGGGCCGACGAACTCGCTCGGGCAGATCACGGTCGCCCGGATATACGGCTCCTCGATCGTCTCGATCGTTCCCGGATCGGGCATCTCGGTCGGGCTGCGCACCTCGATGCTGGTGCCGTTGGTCAGGTGGACGTCGTAGCGCACGGTCGGACTGGTCGCGAGCAGGTCGAGCCCGTACTCCCGTTCGAGGCGTTCGCGCACGATCTCCATGTGGAGCAGACCGAGGAATCCACAGCGGAAACCGAAACCGAGCGCGTCGGAGGTCTCCGGCTCCCAGGTGAGCGCGGCATCGTTGAGGCCCATCTTGTCGAGCGCGTCGCGCAGATCGCCGTAGCGGTCCGTATCGATCGGGAAAAGTCCGCAGAAGACCATCGGCTTGACGTCGCGGTAGCCCTCGAGCGGCTCGGTGGCTGGGTTCGCGAGGTCGGTGAGCGTGTCGCCGACCCGCAGCTTGGCGACATCCTTGATGCCGGTGATCACATAACCGACCTCGCCGACGTCGATCTCGTCGACGGAGGTCATCACCGGACGGAAGAAGCCGATGTCGTCGAGCTCGGCCTCGGTGCCGTTCTGCATCGCGAGAATCTGGCCGTGTTTCCTGAACTTGCCGTCCATCATCCGGACGTAGGCGATCACGCCGCGGTACTGGTCGAACTCGGAATCGAAGATGAGCGCCCGCGCGGGACCCTCCGGATCACCGCTCGGCGGCGGTACCTTCTCGACGATCGACTCGAGCACGTCGACCACGCCCTCGCCGGTCTTGGCGGAGATCTTCAGGATCTCGTCCGGATCGACGCCGATCAGGTCGGAGATCTCCTGGGCGACCCGCTCCGGTTCGGCGCCGGGAAGATCGACCTTGTTCATGACCGGGATCAGCTCGAGGCCGTTCTCGATAGCGAGATAGGTGTTGGCAACGGTCTGGGCCTCGACACCCTGGGCCGCGTCCACCACCAGCAGGGCGCCCTCACAGGCGGCCAGGCTGCGTGAGACCTCGTAGCTGAAGTCGACGTGACCGGGCGTATCGATCAGGTGGAGATGGTAGGTCTGTCCGTCCTTCGACTTGAACTCGACCCGCACCGCCTGGGCCTTGATCGTGATTCCGCGCTCGCGCTCCAGGTCCATCGAGTCGAGCACCTGGGCGCGCATCTTCAATGGGTCGACCGCCCCGGTTATTTCGAGGATGCGGTCGGCCAGCGTCGACTTGCCGTGGTCGATGTGGGCGATGATCGAGAAGTTGCGAATGTGTTCCATGCGGGAGAGTGAGTATGCCGAGCCGGGCCCTTGGGCGGCTGGCCGGCGCGGGCCGTCAGCCGCAGAGCGCGGGGTCCGGCTTGCCGTCCAGGCGGTACACGACGGCCGGCTCCCTGCGCAGGATCTGGGTCGCGGCCGGATCTTCGGCGATCCAGGCCGCTTCTCTCGGAAAAGCCCGCTTGGGGCTGGGCCGGTCGAGCGCCACGACCAGGTAGCGGTACTCGCCGTCGGCGACCGCGGCGCGGAACGCCTCGCAGCTTTCCGGCTTGGTGAACCCCGCATGCTTGCCCGGAACCCCGACGAACTGGACCTCGTTGTCGAGGTCGCGGCCGAAGAGCGGGTACTGACGGGTCACGTTGGTCGCGATCTGCTCGCCTTCGATCCCCTGCGCCCACTTGAAGACCTGGCCGAGCCCGGCGGTGGTGAAATCGGGATTCGCGTAGCGATTCTCGAGGTAGGAGCGCTGGACGAACTGACCGGCGAGGACCGTGATCAGGAGCAGCCCCGCCACGCCCGCGAGCTTCGGCTTCGACCAGCCCGACCGGTGGAGCGCCCGGCCGGAGAACAGCAGCAGGAAGACCGCGCCCGCGACGAGCACTCCCCCGAGGATCTGGCGCAGGCTCCAGGAACTGCCGATCGCGACCGTGAACGGTGTGAGCAGGGCGATCGCGCCCATCGTCACCCAGCGGGCGCCCACGCCCCGCGCGCCGACCGCACTGCCGAGCAGGGCCATCGAGACGGCCAGGGCCGGAGCCAGATACCGCAGGCCCGAGACGAACCCGTTGGGCTCGCCGAGCGGCCCCGAGGCCGAGGTCGGGGCGACCAGCCAGGCGATGGTCAGGGCGACACCGACCGCGGCCCCGGTCCGCCGGGCGGGACCGGATTCGCGACCCAGGCAGTAGACGAAGGCGAGCACCGAAAGCGCGAGCAGCACGATCCAGCCGTCACCGAATCCGTCGGCGAACCCGGGCAGGAACCAGTCCTTGATCACATCGAGATCGGTGAGATACCCCCAGACCGATCCGGCATCGCGACCGCCCACGTCCTGATCCGGCCCCGGCAGGCCGAGCGGGCCGACGTGATTGATCCAGGGCAGCGGGTTGCCGCTGTGGATGAGATTTCTCAGGTACCAGTAGGCACCGCCGAGAATCACCGCCCCGGCGACCACCAGACCGCCCCGTCGGCGCAGCTCGGGCCGCATCAGCACGATCGCGCCGATCGCGATCGCGATCGCCGCCGGAATGAAATTGACCTTGGTCCCGGCCGCGAGCCCGGCCGCGAGTCCGATGACGACGGCCGGACCGATCGTGATCCGGCGGCCACCGGCGGCGGCGTTGATCAGGACCGCGAGCGCGGCCAGCACGAAGAAGGTGCCGACGATGTCGTTGCGGGCCTCTCCGGCCTGGTCGGCCATCGCGGCCGAGGCGAGCACGAGGGCCACCCCGGCCAGGGAGATCGGTGCGCCGCCGTACGGCCTGCCGATGCACCAGGCCGCGAGCAGGCATCCCGCGAACCAGAACACGTTGATCAGTGGCGAGAGCAGGTCGTTGCCGTAGGCGAGGACGCCGAAGGAGTGGATCAGCTCGGAGTTCTGGGGGTAGAACCAGCTGAGGAACTGCGGGGCCAGAAAGTGGAGCGAGAAGGTGTCGCCGCTCTGGGCGAAGCCCGCCGCGAAGGGTCCGTGGTACCAGGTGGAATCGAATCCGGTCATGCCCGTCCCGAGCTTCACCCGCACCGCGATCGAGAAGGCGCCGAAGGCGACCGCGGCGATCGCGAACCCGGCCCAGCAGAGCAGCTTCGGGGCGGGAACGTGCACCAGCGGTGCGCCTTCGCCGGGAGGCGTCAGCCGGGCACGCCATCCCCAGGCGCATCCGGCGATCAGCGCCAGCAGAAGCAGATGGGTCCAGCCATGGAGGATCCCGAAGGTCCCCAGCAGCAGGCCGGAGAGGATCAGCAGCGCGGTGGTGAGCACCAGGACCGCCGTCCACGCGACCGGCCCGGTCCAGCCCGGGAGGAGCCGGCGGGCGGCCAGGACCGCCGGGACGGCCGCGAAGAACAGGCCGAGCAGCAGGCCGGCGGTGCCGGCCAGGTAGGTCATGAAACTCATGAAGCGCGGCGCCTGACCAGATTCACGACCTGATCGAGTTCCGGCACCTTGAGCAGCTTGCAGACCGCGACGTAGGCGATGCCGCCGAGTCCGAGGCCGACCGTGAGCGAGACGATCTGGCCGAGCAGCCCTCGTCCCACCACCTCGTCGACCAGGTCCCAGGCCTCATAGGAGACCAGCGCGAGCACCGCCGAGCCGGCCAGGACCCTCACGGTCGAGAAGATGAACGCGGGAGCCTCGATCCCGCCTATACGCGGCCTCAGGAGGACCACCTGGGCGATGACCGAGATGGTCGTCGCGATGGCGGTCGCGGCGACGATTCCGGCGACGCCGAACGGCTTGTACAGGAGCAGCGAGGCGATGGCGGTCACGGCCAGGTTTCCACCGGCGATCATCGTCGGAATCCAGGGCTGCTGCAATCCGAAGAAGGTACGGCTCAGCAGGAGGAACATGCCGTTCGTGGGCAACGAGAAGGCGAACCAGAAGAGCGCCGTCGTGACCACCGCCGTGCTCTCGGCGTCGAACGCGCCGCGCTCGAACACGACCCGGACCATCGGCTCGGCGAGAACCAGGATCGCCGCGGTCGCGGGAAGCAGCACGAAGGCGATCTGGCGCATGCCTTTCGCGAGGGTCTTCCGCAGGTTCTCGTAGTCCCCGCGCGTCGCGAACCGGGCGAGCGTCGGGAAGAGGACGGTCGCGATCGCGACCGAGAAGATGCCCTGAGGCAACTGGTAGATGCGAAAGGCCTTGTCGATCGCCGCCGGGGCGTCGCCACTGACCAGTGTTCCGAACAGGCTGTTCAGCAGCAGATTGAAATTGACCAGGCCGAGGCTGAGGGTCACCGGCACCATCAGGATCAGCACCCGGCGCACGTTCGGATCCCTGAAATCCACCTTGAAGGTGAAGCGGAAAGGAGTGTTTTTCAGGTCCCATGTCGGGATCAGCAGCTGGACCACGGTGCCGGCGACGACGCCGATCGCGTAGGCGTAGATCTGCTTTTCCTCGGGGAAGAGCGGCACGCAGGCGATGACCACGGCGATGATCGTGATGTTCCAGAACAGCGGCGAGATCGCGAACGCACCGAATCGGTCGTAGCTGTTGAGGATGCCGACCACGACGCCGGTGATCCCGAGCAGGATCAGGATCGGGAACATGATCTGGGAGAGGACCACCATGATGGTCTCCACCGCCGGGGTGAAGCTGGAGTCGAACACCGGCATGATCACGCCGGCGGTCAGCACGAAGAAGGCGGTGATCGCCCCGAGGACCATGGTGACCAGCAGCAGCAGAGTCGAGGCCATGCGGAAGGCCTCCTTGTACTTCCCGTTCTCGATCTGTTCGGTGAAGATCGGGACGAAGGCGGGCTGCAGGGCGGCGTCGGCGAACAGAGCCCGCACCAGGTTCGGTACCTGGAAGGCGATCGTGAAGGCCGACATCTGGGGGGAGGTGCCGAAATATCTCGCCGATATGACCTCCCGGGCGAGTCCGGCGATCCGCGAGGCCGCGGTGGCGATCGAGAAGAACGCGGTCGAACGGGCCAGCTTGCCGGGACCTTTCGCCTTTTTCGCGTCTCGTTCGGCTCGGGTCTCCAGAACCCGCTCGAGTGGCGCGGACTCCTTCTCATCTATCCCGGAATCGGCCGGGGGCAGCTTGAAGCTGCCGGTCTCCGCCACGGCGGTGCCGAGCAGGGTCGAGCTGACCCCGCCTTCGGCGGCGAGATCCCCTTTCGACATCCAGAATTCGGGGGCCGGTTCGGCCAGACCGAATTTCTCTTCGACCGCTTCGGCCCGCTCGTGGATTCGGCTCAGGGCCTGTTCCGCCGCGGCGGCAGCGGCCTCGAAGGCATCGAGTTCCGGGGGGACGGACGGTTTCTTGTTGGGGTCGGGGGGCGTTTCCAAGTTCGCTACCGGTATAGTCGGCGACCGCTTGTGAGGGGATCCCCCCCGACAGCGAGCAGAAAAAAGATCATGGCCAACATAGCCTCACAGAAAAAAAGAATCCTTCGCACCGAGCGTGAACGCGTCGAAAACCGACGTCTCACCAGCGCGATCAAGACTTACTTCACCCGCCTTGAAACGGCGGTAGGGGAAGGCGACGCCGATACGGTGGAAGCTGAGCATCGCGCTCTGGTTTCCAAGATCGACAAAGCCGTCCAGCGCGGCGCGATCCATCGCCGCAACGGTGCCCGCAAGAAGTCTCGCGCAGCCCGCGTCGCCACCGGCGCCGTGGATCTCGACGCGTAGGGAAATTCTCCACCAGCCTTTGATGAAGCCGGCTCAGCCGGCTTCATCTGTTGCAGCCATGAGGGCCAGGTCGAGGGCCAGTTCGTCGGGGTAGTCCGCCCCGCCCCTGGTCCAGATCTCGAGGTCGGCCATCGCGATCGTCGCGCTGCGCATGTCCTCTACCGACGCTCCATGCAGTGAGTTGATCAGCTTGCGGGCCAAGAACGGCGGCAGTCCGAGCTCGCGTTCGATCTGGTTCGGGGGAACGCCCGCCTCGATCCGTGAGAGCGCCTTGTTGGCCCGCCGCAGGCCGGTCGAGGTCGGGTAGACCGCGCTGCCGGCGGTCGAGCCCTGGGCGATCAGGCTCTCGGCGATCAACAAGGCGCGCGTCCGATCTCCCGCGATCAGGGCGTCGCCGAGCGCGAAGGAACTGGTCTCGCTGGTGTCGGCGACCATCTCCTGGAGGTCCTCGATCTCGACCCGCCCGTTCGGTCCGGCCCAGAGGCCGAGCCGGTCGAGTTCATTGGTCAGCCGGGTGAGGTTGGTGCCGAGGTGTGAGATCAGGAAACGGGCCGCGTCCGAGGTCAGTTCGTAGCCGCGTGCCGCGGCCAGTTTGATCAGGTGCGGCGGCAGCTGTTGCGCGGCCGGAGCCTCGAAGCTCAGCACGTCGCCGCCGACCTTCTTGACGACCTTGGCCATGTCCGCGGGCACCTTGCCCCTGGCGATCAGCACGATGGTGGTGTCCGGCGGCGCCGCCAGGACGGCCTCGGTGACCCGTTCGGCCTGCCGCTTGCCCCATTTCTCGATCCGGTCGGCGAGCAGGTATCGGCGGGTCGGGATGAGTGACATCGCTTCGATCGCCGCGACCAGGGCATCGGCGTCGGGGCTGCCGCGGTTCTCGGCCGGCTCGAATATCTCGAGCGAGGCCGCCCCGCCCTCTTCCTCGGCGCGCCGCCGGAGCCGGGACCGGGTCTCGTCGATCTTGGCCACATCGGTGCCGTGGATCAGATACGCCGGTTTCATCTGGTCAGCCATCCCCCCATTCTCCCCCTTTCAGCGGCGGTGTGCGGCGCTGCCGCACACCGCCGCCGGAGTTCTGTCGCATCCCACCCCACGCGGGTCGGGGCGATCATGCGACAGAACCCTGGGTTGCGGGTCATTGGCCCGTTTCGATCGAATAGCCGGATGGGCTGACTACTAGCGAGATCGTTCCTTGCTTGTCGGTTCGGGCCGTGGCCACGCCCGCCTCCGCCAGGGCGCCGAGCGTCGCCGGGGTCGGATGCCCGAACGGGTTGTCCTCACCCGAGGACAGGATCGCCAGTTCCGGGCCGGCCGCCGCCAGCAGCGCCGGCAGGCCGGTGTCGTCGCTGCCGTGATGGGCGACCTTCAGCACGTCCACGGCTCCCGTGGCGAACGGGGCCGCTTCCGATTCGGCATCTCCGGTCAGCAGCATCTCGAACCCGTTCACGCTCAGTTCGATCACGACCGAGCGGGAGTTGGGGTCCTCGACGGCCGCCGCGGCCGACGCCGGGGTGCGGACGGGCGGCCAGAGCACCTCCATCCGGACGGGTCCGGTGGTGATCGATCGTCCCTGCGCGATCCGCGAGGCTTCCGCCCCGGCTTCGCGAGCCTGCGCCAGCAATGCTTCCGGAGCCCCGTCGAATAGCAACCGATCGACGTCGATCCGGCCGAAGATCTCGGTGAGACCGCCGTAGTGGTCGAGATCTCCGTGCGTGAGGATCACGGCCGAGAGCCGGTCCGCGCCGGCCGACTCCAGCGCCCCCTCGAGATCGCCACCGGGCGGACCGCCATCGACGAGCACCGGCGCCTCGCCATCCGGCCGGACCAGGATCGCGTCACCCTGGCCCACATCGAGGACCTCGATCCGGGCACCGCCGGACGGTGGGACACCAAGCTCGCGCCGATCGTTCCCGAGACCGGCCACGGAAACGAAAGCGCCCGCGGCGATGCACAGCGCGACCGCGACCAAGGCGATGCGTCTCGCGCGAGACGCGGCTTCGGGAGGTCGATCCCGTCCCAGCCGCCGGGGTGTGAACCAGCCGAGGAAAGCCAGGCAGACCAGTGCCAGAGTCGCGTAGAGCATCGCGAGACGTGTGATGCCTCCCACCCTCACCTCGAGCACCGCCCAGGACGGCGACGCGCACCAGGCCGCGATCTGAGCAATGTAGCCGAGCAGCATCGAGTTGATCAGATTGAGGGGTACGGCCAGGTGGTCCGAGATCTGGCCGAGAGCGGCCGACATCATCCCCAGCCACATGGCCGGAGCGACCGCCGGAAGCGCGAGCAGATTCGCCCCCAGAGTGGTCATGGGAAAACGTTCGAACTGGAACGCGATCAGCGGCCCGGTCGCGATGGTCGCCGCCAAGGTCACGGCAATCCCGCCCGCCAGCCCCGAACGCCATCCTCCGTTTCCGAGCAGGACCTCGATCCTCCGCTGGAGCGAACCGGCCAGCAGAAAGATCCCGAGAACGGCCGCGAAGCTCAATTGCCAGCCGATGTCGGAGCTCGCCCGTGGATTGAGAGCCAGGGTCAGAACCGCCGCGAGGGTGAGCGCGTAGAGGCGCGATCCCGGTCTCGATGCCGCGACCGCCGCGAGACCGGCGAGACCCATGATCCCGGCCCGCTGTATCGAGGCACCGGCACCGGTGAGCGGGACGTAGATCACGATCAGCACGACCACGACACCGATGCGGGCCCGTGGTCCGAGCCCGGCGAGCGCCATGAACGGAATCGCCAGCATTCCGAGCAGGACGATGTTCTGCCCCGACACTGCGAGAAGGTGGCTCAGGCCGGAATCCCGAAAATCCTCGGTGGTGGTTTCGTCGATGGCGTCGTCCTGACCGAGCACGAAGCCCCGGGCCAGGGCGGCCTCGCGTTCGGGCATGGCCCGGCCGAGCGCGGCCTCGGCGCGGTTCCGAAGGCCGTCTATCCAACCCGGAAACCCACCTCTGCTCCGTCCGGAGGTCGCGACCCGGTCGGCTTTCAGCACCATCGCGATCCCGAGCCGCTCCAGGGTGGGCCGATACCAATCCGGGGCCATCCACAGGGCACCCGCGACCCGGATCTCGTCCCCGACTCGAAGACCTTCGGGCACCCGCCCGGATTCGACCATCACCTTTCCCGAGCCGCTCGAAAGAGATATCCGGGTGAGTCCCCCGGACGACTTGGGTGAACCGTTGACGAAGCCCGAGATCTCGATTCGCTCCCCTGCCGTGCCGAACAGCGCCCCGCTGTCGATCGCCCGGATCCGTTCTCCACCCAGCCCGGCACCGACCAGAGCCGAGACCGATACAACCAGGATCACCCCGACCACCCCGAGCCGGCCACGTTCCACAAGCAGGACAAGAACCAGGGCCAAGGCGATCGCGGCCTCGATCGAACCGGCGGAAGGAGCCCAGGCGGGAGAAACCGCCAGTCCCACCCCGAGACCGGCCAGAGTCGCGAGCCGCCAACCACCGGCCCGCAGCGGACGCAGCAGCTCTCCTAGGGCTGCAGACGCGAGCGCAGCGCCTCCATGGTCACGGGACCGATGCCGCTGACCTGATCAAGCTCGTCAACCGATGAGAGCCCGCCCTTGGAGTCCCGGAACTCGATGATCTGAGAGGCGGTGACAGGCCCGATCCCCTCGATCTCTTCCAGCTGCGCCGCCGTAGCCGAACCAAGGCTGATCGGCGCCTCCGTACCTGCCGCTCCTCCTGCGGCCCCGACCGGACCACCGGGGCCGGGAGCACCGACTGAGCCCGCCGACATCTGGACCGGAACGACGACCTGCTGACCATCGGCCAACTTCGCCGCCCGATTGATCGCACCGGGCATCGCTCGTGGAACCACGCCCCCGGCCCGCCGAATCGCATCGATCACTCTCGATCCATCGGCGAGCCGGTACACACCGGGATGGCGAACACCGCCGGAGACATCGATCACCAACTTGGAATCTTCGGCCGAGACCGAAAGCCCGCTCCGAACCGAGTCACCACCCGAATCAGGGCCGTGACTTGTCCCGGCCGCGGACTCCATGCCGGTCGGCTCCCCCGATCCGGAAGTACTCCGGATCGAGTTGACTCCGACCAACACCAGGACGGCCGCGATTGCGGAATAGACGGCGATCTGTGAGCGGCTGGCCCCGAACATGGGACCAGCCTTCACGATATGGGCTCACACGTTGCTCTACGACTGCAAATCTAGTGCAGCGATTTCCGCTGGGAACGCGGACGGCGAACGATCATCGGACAATCACCCGAGTTCCCGTGCGGAACACTCAGACGACTGTCCGATGATCGGCCTTCGAGGTGCCGCCTAGTTCACGACGCCGAAATACTGCACCGGTGAACACGTCGTATTTCCGACGCCGGCGCCGTCCGCGTAGTCACTGGCACAGAACTGAATGGCATTGATCGCGTTGTTCACGAAAGGAGCGTTTCGCGTATCCAGCTGAAAGGTCTTGCTGAACAGGCCGCAGGGCACCATGCCCACGCCGTCACAGGATCCGTTCGCGGTGGCGGCCACCTGTCCATTGACCAGAACCTGACCTCGCTCGATACCACTCTGGTCGTCATGAGCGGCGACCTGGTAGCTCTTGATCCCGGCATGCGCCGTGTTCGGCGTCAGAGTGCCACCGGTGCGGTCGGCGTACACCGGAGCCGTGAAGTCGTCGATCGTCATGATCACGTTCTTCATCGCCACCCGCGACGCGAGAGACGGATCCGATGCGGCCGGACAGGAAGCGGTGAACGAACACCGTAGTTCGAACCGGAAGCTCCTGAAACCTTGGTAGTAGTAGTCGTAGGAGTCAATGCTCTGGTCCTGATTCGGATAGTCCACTTCGTCACGCAGGTATGGAGTGACATTGAAAGGACTGCCGACATCACCGAAACCGAGTTTCGCTACGAATCCGAGTCCCTGCCTGACCCTGTAGTCCATTGAGACTTTCGCAAACTTGGATCCCGCGGTAGCCGTATAGGTGAAGTACGCGGCGTGGTTGAACGGCATCGATCCGGCACCCTGCTTGATCTGGACATAGCCGGTCGGACATCCATTCGAGACGACATACGTGTTGGCAGCGGGACTCTTGTCGGTCTGGCGTATGTAGACGTTATCGGGCTGCGCGACAGTGCAGTCCTCCACGGTGAAGGTGCCCGCCCCCGCGCTCGGACTGAAAGCCAGACCCAAGATCGTCACACCCATGAGAAGCGAAAACCCACGAACAATCTGCTTCACAATTACTCCTCCTTGAATTTGAACCCGGTCACCCCCCTGCTGGGACGGGACGGGAAGATGTGTGGTGAAGCTATCAGAGCAACTTGGCCAATCCTCGCGATCACTGATCGTCGGGGCATCGCGCGCCCGGAGAACCTCCGGGCGCGCACCCATCCCGCTGGATCAGTCCGTATCTATTTCGCGACGTTGATGTATCGGTGGTCGCAGGTCGCATTGGTTCCGCCAGTGGCCGCGTAGTCCTGGACACAGACCGAGATCTTGTTCATGCCGTTGACGAAATTCGAGCCGGCGGTGTTGACGTTGAAGGTTGTGGTCGGATCTCGAGGGCAAGGGCTGAGACCCGCTCTTCCACAGGTGGGAAACGTCCAGTTGGCCAACGCATCGTTCACGTTGATCGAAATCGCGGAAACCCCGCCGCCATTGTCGATACCACCCAGCTGGGCCGTACGCATCCCCGAGACCGTCCCGGGGTTGAACAGAGTGCCGCCCAGGAAGTACGCCGTGGGAGCCAACGAGTCTCGGATCTTGAATTTGGGAAGGTAGAAGCCGATTCGCGCGCCACCGGAGGCGCAAGGATCAACCGGATTTTCGCATTTGAGCGTAGCTCTGAATATCGAACGAGGCTGACCGTCTGTCACATCGAACCAGTCGAACCATGACGTCGGCTCCCCGTATGTCGGAACGTTGCCCACCTCTGTATTGGCTCCTCCCGCGTTGTTGAACATGAAACGCGAAGTGACTCCACCGTATGACGGATTGTGGTAGGAGTCGAAAGTGACCCCCAGGAATCCAGTGCCTTGAGGCGCTTCGACCTTCAAGCTGGCCATGTCACCCGGGTATGTTGCTCCCGACACCCGAGTGAGACTGCCCCCCGGACAGTTCGGCTCCCCAACGAAACCCGGATTGCTGGCAGGGGATTCCACATACTCCACCACACTTGATGGGCTGTCGACCGATGAACAGGGGGCTACGGTGTAGTCACCGGCATTTGCCGTCCCACCGATTGTTGCCGCACCCAACGCGAAGCCGGCCAGAATAGCCAGAATTCGTCCCAGATTCTTCATATCTCCTCCTGATTTCACCCACGTTGCAAAGAGGAGGCACAGACACCACTCGGCCCCCACGATGCCGAGGAGAAGACCTTACTGTTGAAAATGGGTTTTCGTCGGGAGATCCCGAGCGTTCAGGATCAGGCGGGCTTCACAGCCAAGTTCACCAGCTTGCCGGGTACCACGATCTCCTTGACGATCTCGAATCCCTCGAGATGTTTGGCCACGTTCTCACAGGCTTTCGCCATTGCCAGGATCTCGTCCTTCTCCGTGCCGTCGGCGACCTCAATTCGGTCACGGACCTTGCCGTTGACCTGGACCACGATCGTGACCGTGTCGGACTTCAGCATCTCCGGGTCGGCCTCGGGCCAGGCTGCTTCCCAGATCCTCTCGCCGGTCAGCTTCTCGTAAACCTCGGCCGCGAGGTGCGGCGCGAAGGGCTGGATGAGTGAGGCGGCTGTCACGGTGGCGAAGGAGAGGCAGTCCCGGCCGTTCTCGTCCCCGATCAGGCCATCCTTCACGCGGTAGATCTCGTTGACCAGCTCCATCACGGCGGCGACCACCGTGTTGAACTGGAAACCGCGACTGAAGTCCCGGGTGGCCTTGTCGATCGCCCAGTGCGCCTTGGCGACCACGGCACGTCCTTCGCCCTGGAGCTCGGTTCCGGTGACGTTGCCCGCCTCTCCTCCGGCTTCGGCGATCTCCTCGGTGGCCCGCCAGAGGCGTGAGAGGAAGCGGTGGACGCCCTCCACCCCTTCGTCGTTCCAGTCCCCGCCGCGATCGGGCGGTCCCATGAAGCAGACGTAGGTCCGGGCGGCGTCGGCACCGTGTCGGGCGACGATCTCCGAGGGGCTTACGGTGTTGCCCTTCGATTTCGACATCTTCGCGCCGTCACGGGTGATCATTCCCTGGGTGAACAGGTTGGCGAACGGCTCGACCACACCGATATGGCCCATGTCGTGAAGCGCCTTGGCGAAGAAACGGGCGTAGAGCAGATGAAGGATGGCGTGCTCCACACCACCGATGTACTGGTCGACCGCCATCCAGTGGTCGGCCGCCTCGCGCGAGAACGGCATCTCGCTGTTCTTCGAGTCGAGGTAGCGCAGGAAGTACCAGGACGAATCGACGAAGGTGTCCATCGTGTCGGTCTCGCGCTTGGCCGCGGCACCACAGCTCGGACAGGTCGTGTTGACCCAGTCCTCGGCGGCGGCCAGCGGGCTCTTGCCCTTCGGCGCGTAGTCCTCGATCTCCGGCAGCTCGACTGGCAGCCGGTCCTCGGGGACCGGCACCATGCCGCACTCGTCGCAATGCACGATCGGGATCGGCGCGCCCCAG
Organism: Solirubrobacterales bacterium; assembly: GCA_035502775.1. GTDB lineage: Bacteria > Actinomycetota > Thermoleophilia > Solirubrobacterales > 70-9 > 67-14. The sequence continues at coordinate 104,008 of DATJUB010000012.1, forward strand.
TAGCGCTGGCGCGAGAGCAGCCAATCGCGCAGGCGGTAGTTGATCGACTTGTCCCCACGGCCCTCTTCGGCCAGCCAGGCGACGATCTGCTCGTAGGCCTCGCGGTTCTGGATGCCGTCGAAACGGCCGGAATCGACCATCGGGCCGTCGCCCGTGAAAGGCAGCTCAGCCTCCTCCTCCGGGGTTCCCTCGGGGGCGGCGATCACGCGCCGGATCGGCAGGTCGAAAGTCTTGGCGAAGGCGAAATCACGCTCGTCGTGGCCGGGCACGGCCATCACGGCGCCGGTTCCGTAGTCCATCAGCACGTAGTCGGCGACGAACATCGGGATCTCTTCGCCGTTGACCGGGTTGGTCACGGTTCGGCCGAGCGGGACACCGGTCTTCGGACGACCCTCGTCACCCCGCTCCTGCAGCGATTCCCGGGCGACCGAGTTGACGTACTCACGCACCGGCTCCTCGGCGTCGGTCCCGGCGACCAGGCCCTCGAGCTCGGGATGTTCGGGCGCGATCACGAAGAAGGTCGCGCCGAAGAGCGTGTCCGGGCGGGTGGTGAAGACCGGGAAGTCGATCCCGGCTTCCTCGCTGCGGAAAGTGACCTCGGCCCCTTCCGAGCGGCCGATCCAGTTCTTCTGCATCGTGATCACGTGCTCGGGCCAGGACTCGAGCTCGTCGAAGTCGTCGAGGAGACGCTGGGCGTATGCCGTGGTCTTGAAGAACCATTGACGCAGGTTGCGGGTCTCGACCTCGGTTCCGCATCGTTCGCAGCGGCCGTCGACGACCTGCTCGTTGGCGAGCACGGTGGCGTCCTTCGGACACCACTGGACCGGCGCCTGGGTGCGGTAGGCCAGCCCCTCGTTGAACATCTGCAGGAAGATCCATTGGGTCCAGCGGTAGTACTCGGGGGTGTGGGTCGCGAGCGTGCGCGACCAGTCGATCGAGATTCCCCACTCGGCGAACTGGCGGTTGAAGGACGCGATCGACTTCTCGGTCGCGACCGCGGGGGCGACTCCGGTCTTGATCGCGTTGTTCTCGGCCGGCAGCCCGAACGAGTCGTAGCCCATCGGATGGATGACCTCGAAGCCGTTGCGGCGGCGGAAGTGAGCGATCGCGTCGCCCACCGAGTAGCACTTCAGGTGGCCCACATGGGGCTCGCCCGAGGGGTACGGAAGCATCTCCAGCACATATGCCTTCGGCTTGTCCGGATCGAATCCGTCCTCACCGGGGTTCGGCACCTCCCAGGTGCCCTCGTCCGCCCATACGCGCTGCCACTTTTCCTCGATCGAGCGAGGTTCGTACCTTGTCATCAGCGGGGAGTCTATGAAGAAACCGCTTGGGGTCTATTCAGACCCGGCCGGGCGCCACTGCCGGATGTCCGGGAGGGCTCTGAGACTGGGTTCTACCCGCTCACGGACCGACTCGAAATCGGGCGGCAGGGACAGCTTCTCGCCGAGGTGGCCGAGCTCTTCGTCGGTGGTGAAGCCGGGGCCGATCGTCGCCAGTTCGAAGAGCACACCACCGGGCTCCCGGAAGTAGACGGCCTTGAAGTAGAAACGATCGATCACCGGGGTCGCGTAGAGACCGGTGGAGGCGGCCCGCTCACGCCACTGTTCGTGCTGGTCGAGCGGCGAGGCCCAGGCGATGTGGTGAACCGTGCCGGCTCCGGGGATTCCCCGTTCCTCCGGCGGCGGATCCAGGTAGTAGACGCCGGAGCGCTCCTCGCCGGAGCGGCGCCACACACCCTCGCCCTCCTTGACGAAGCCGAGCACGTCACCGAGCACCTCCTCGGTGAACTCCTGATTGCCGGAATACGCCCGCACACCCTCGAATCCCTGGATCGCGAACTCGGCCGGAATCTCCTTGTGGTGGGCGGTCAGCGGGGCCTCGTCGCCCCTGTACACGAAGAACTCGTGGGTCAGTCCCTCCGGGTCGGCGAAGGCGAGCGCGTCACCTTCCAGCACCGATTCGACCCCGGCATCGCCGAGTCGCCGGTGCCAGAACTCGAGCGCCTCCCGTGAGGGGAGTCTCCAGAGAATGCGGTGGATCATGCCCGCCCCGGCCCGCCCCGGACGGGCGCCCGGATACTCGAAGAAGGTCAGATCGAAGCCGGGATGGCCGGTCTCGTCACCGTAGAAGAGGTGGTAGACCGAGGGGTCGTCCTGGTTGACCGTCTTCTTGACCATGCGCATGCCGAGAAGCCCGGCATAGAACTCGACGTTGCCCGGCGCGTCACCGGTGATGCAGCTGATGTGATGGACACCCTCAAGTCGAAGTTCGCTCATACGAGAAGCCTAGTGGGCCACCATCGCGGCCTTCAAGACGATCAGCCGGAACTGGGGGCGATTTTGGTGGC
>DATJUB010000013.1:0-112617 GCA_035502775.1 Solirubrobacterales bacterium
ACTATAAATCGTTGCCGGGGCTGGCTGGGTGTGGAGTTGGTGGCTCAATCTCTGGTTGGCGCGCGGTCAAATCTCGCAAATTGCCGGAACGTGGGGGCGAAGTTTTGCCTTGGGCCCCTTAGGCATCCATCACTCTCGGTAAATTTCGGGGTGCTGGGTTCACTTCGCTGCGGACCCTGATCTTCACCCCTAGATGACCGAATAAGAACGATAAGGAGCAAACACGCAATGGCTGAGAACATCAACAGGGTCACCATCACCGGCAACCTGACCATGGATCCGGAACTCCGGCACACGCCGAGCGGAACCGCCGTCTGCACGCTGCGAGTGGCCGTCAACGGCCGCCGCAAGGACCAGAGCGGCCAGTGGGTCGACAAGCCGAACTACTTCAACGTCACCGTCTGGGGTGCCCAGGGTGAGAACTGCAGCAACTACCTGTCCAAGGGCCGGCCGGTCGCGGTCGACGGGCGTCTCGATTGGCGCGAGTGGGAAGCCAAGGACGGATCGGGCAAGCGCCAGACCGTGGAGATCGTCGCCGAGACCGTTCAGTTCCTCGGATCACGGGACGGTTCCGCCCCGGGCGGCGGCCAGAACGGCGGTGGCGGTGGTTTCGCGGGCCAGTCCGACGTTCCCGCCCACACCGGCGATTACGCCCCGGCCGGCGGTGGCGGCAGCCACGATGACGACATTCCTTTCTAGGCAGGGGCGACCAATTCCGGCGGCCGAACCCACGCGGCCGCCGGAATCCCGCTCGAACCGTTAGGATCACGAGTCCGTTAATGCCCGGTCGCCCGGGCTAGAACTACGTAAGGCACCGGAAAGCAAGTTGGCTAAGACACGAGAAGCAGGATCATCGCGCAAGGGACGCCGCTTCAGCGAGCGTGTACGTCCGCGCAAGTACACCAAGATTACGGCCGAGAACCTTGACTACAAGGACCTGACGCTGCTGCGTCGGTTCATCTCGGACAAGGGCAAGACCCGTTCACGCCGCGTGACCGGACTCTCCCGCAAGCATCAGGCCCAGCTCGGCGTCGCTGTGAAGCGCGCCCGTGAGGTGGCCCTCCTCCCGTACGTGGGTGAGCGGTAATGGCCCAGGCCATCCTGCTCAGCGACGTCGAGGGACTGGGGGAGAACGGTACCGCGGTCGAAGTCTCGCCCGGCTACCTGCGTAACTACCTTCAGCCCCGCGGTCTGGCCCAGCCGGCCACCCCGGGAGCTCTCGAAGAGGCCATCCGCCGCAAGGAAGCCGCCGAGAAGGCTGAACGCGAGGCCATCGCCAGGGCCAAGGAGAACGCATCGCTGCTCTCCAAGACGGTTCTGACGATCACCCATCGTGCCGGCGAAGACGGCAAGCTCTACGGATCAGTCACCTCGAAGGAAATCGCCGAGGCGATCCGCGACGCCCGTGGCATCAAGGTCGATCGCCGCAAGATCCGTCTCGACGCGCCGATCCACCAGGTCGGCACCTACATGATCGACGTTGAAGTAGCCGGCGGCGCGATTGCTTCCGTGAAGACGATCGTCGCCGAAGAGAAATAAGCGCCCAGGTACCACCGCAGAACATCGAAGCCGAGGAGTCAGTCCTCGGCGCGATGCTCGTCAGCGAGCCCGCCCTCAACCGGGTGGTCGATGACGTAAATCTGAAGGCAGGCGACTTCTACCTGGATCGCCATCGCGCGATCTATGGCGTGATGGTCGATCTGTACGGAAGCGACAAGCCGTGTGACGAGCTGACCGTCAACGAGGCGCTGACCACGGCCGGCCTGATCGAGCAGGCCGGCGGCAAGAACTACGTCTCGGAGCTGGCCGCCAAGGTTCCGGCTCCGGGCAACGCCAAGCATTACGCCGAGATCGTCCAGGAGAACGCCCTCCTGCGGCGGCTGCTGGACACCAGCCACCAGATCAGCGCCTGGGTCAACGAACGCGAAGGCAGCGGCCAGCAGCTCTCCGAGCGGGCCGAGCAGCTGCTCTTCGATGTCGCCCACAAGGAGCAGGCCGGTGACTTCCGCCGCCTGAGCGAAGTTCTCGACGACGAGGTCGAGCGCCTAGGCAAGCTCGCCAGCGGCGAGATCAAGATGACCGGAACGCCGTCCGGCTTCAAGCATCTCGACGAGATGACCGGCGGCTTCCAGCCCTCCAACCTGATCATCGTGGCCGCCCGTCCCTCGGTCGGCAAGAGCGCCTTCGTCGCCAACGTGGCCGAGAACGTCGCGGTCAAGGCGGACAAGGCCGTGGCCTTCTTCTCCCTCGAAATGTCGGAGATCGAACTCGCCCAGCGTTTCATCGCCTCGCAGTCCAAGGTCTATGGCGACCTGCTCCGCAAGGGCCGGGTCGGCCAGCGGGACTGGACCAAGGTGGTGCGGGCCTGCAACGAGCTCGAGTCGGCCCCGCTCTACATCGACGTGACCTCCGATCTCGGCCTGCTCGACCTGCGGGCCAAGGCCCGCCGCCTCCACACCCAGGAGATGGCCCGGGGCGGTCTGGGGCTGATCATCGTCGACTACCTTCAGCTGATGCGAATGGACGAGTCCCGTTCGTCGATGGTCGAGAAGGTCGGTCAGGTCAGCCGCGGCCTGAAGCTGCTCGCCTCCGAGCTGGAGGTGCCGGTCATCGCCCTGTCCCAGCTGTCGCGTGCCAACGAGTCCCGCCCCGACAAGCGCCCGATGCTCTCCGACCTGCGTGACTCGGGAAACATCGAGCAGGACGCCGACCTGGTCGCCTTCCTCTACCGCGACGACGTCTATCGCAAGGAGGAGGAGCGGGACGGCAGCGCCGAGGTGATCATCGCCAAGCACCGAAACGGCCCGATCGGCACCAGCCACCTGACCTTCCTTCCCCAATACCCGAAGTTCGTCGAACCGGCCCCCGACCACCCGACCGGCGAGGGATCGCCGCAGGCGGTCCGGGCGGAATCGGAGCAGTACTGATGGCCAACGGATTCGCCGACAACGGCACGAGCAGGGCCTGTCCGTTCGGCAGGTGCGACGGCGGCGGCTGGATCCTCGGTGAGGACGACATGGCCCACAAGTGCGACTGCCTGGAGCCGCGCCTCAGCAAGGCACGCAGCTCGGGTATGAACTCGGTGATCCCGCGCCGGTACCGCGGTGTCTCCTTCGACCGCCCGCCGGTGACCGAGATCGACGCTGTCGTGGTCAACGCCGTGCGCGACTGGATCGACTCGATGGATCGCAACCTCGACGAGGGTCACGGGCTCTGGCTGATGGGCGACACCGGCACCGGCAAGACCACCCTCGCCATGCTGGTCTCGAAGGAGACATTGAAGCGCGGTCATTCGGTGGCGATCTTCTCGCTGCCGAAGCTGCTGGCCCGGATCCGTGCGACCTTCGATGCTCAGATGGGCGAGGAGTCCTACGCCGAGTTCTTCGAACGCCTTTGTGACATCGATCTGCTGCACATCGACGATCTCGGCGCGGAGAAACAGACCGAATGGGTATTGGAGCAGCTCTACGCTCTGATCAACGAGCGGTATGAGCGCGAAAAGCCGATCGTCGTCACGACCAATCTCGATCACGTTCAGCTCGAGGCCCAGATCGGCGAGCGTACGGTTTCCCGCCTGGTCGAGATCTGCGGTGAGGCACTTCCGCTGATGGGCGAAGACGCGCGGCTGAAGCCGCGCCTTCGCAACGAGTAGATCCGTAGACTGATCTATTCATGCCAGGTACAGCGATAGTAGGAACCCAGTGGGGCGACGAGGGCAAGGGCAAGATCACCGATCTGCTCGCCCAGGACGCTTCGGCAATCGTGCGATTCCAGGGCGGCAACAATGCCGGCCACACGATCGTGCGCGATGGTGAGGAGTTCAAGTTTCACCTGATCCCGTCGGGAATCCTCCACGAGGACAAGTACTGCGTGATCGGCAACGGAGTCGTGGTCGACCCCCGGGTGCTGCTCGAGGAGATCGACGGCCTGCGCCGCGCCGGGATCTCGATCTCCAACCTGCGGGTCTCGGCCAACGCGCACCTGATCATGCCGTACCACATCCTGCTCGACACGGCCGGCGAACTGAAGCTGGGCAAGCTCTCGATCGGCACCACCCGCCGCGGGATCGGCCCCGCCTACGCCGACAAGGCCCTGCGTCTCGGCATCCGGGTCCAGGACCTGCTCGACGAGAAGATCCTCCGCAAGAAGATCATGGCCGCGCTCGAGGACAAGCAGCATGTCCTGCGCGAGCTGTCGGTACGTCGCCGCAAGTTGCAGAAGGAAGCGGCGATCGACGAAGAGGTCACGATCGATGATCGTCTCGACCTCCACTCGATCACCGAGCAGTACCTGAGCTACGGCCATCGCCTCGAACCGCACATCACCGATACGGCGCGCCTCTGCTGGAACGAGCTCGACGCCGGCAACAAGGTGATCTTCGAGGGCGCCCAGGCGGCCCTGCTCGACCTCGATCACGGCACCTATCCCTTCGTCACCTCCTCGAACCCGATCGCCGGAGCGGCCTGCATCGGCGCCGGAGTGGGGCCGACCGACATCGACGAGGTCGTCGGCATCGTCAAGGCCTACACCACGAGGGTCGGCGCAGGCCCGTTCCCGACCGAGCTCTTCGACGAGGTCGGCGAGCACATGTCGGCCAAGGGGCACGAGTTCGGCACCACCACCGGCCGTCCCCGCCGCTGTGGCTGGCTCGACCTGGTCGCCCTGCGGTACGCGGTCCGGCTGAACGGCACGACCTCGCTGGCGATGACCAAGCTGGACGTGCTCGCCGGGCTCGACACATTGAAGGTGGCCGTGCGCTATCGCTCGAAGGAAGGCGCGGTCCTCAACGAGTTTCCCTATCACCAGTCGATCCTGCACAACGCCACTCCGGAATATGTCGATCTGCCCGGCTTCGGGGACGAGATCACCGAGTGCCGCTCAGAGGACGATCTGCCGCCGACCGCGAGGGACTACATCGCCTTCATCAGCGACTTCGTCGGTGTTCCGATCCAGCTCGTGGGAGTGGGTCCGGGACGCGAACAGGTCGTTTGGATTAGCGATCGCACATAAAACGCCGTTTATGGTGTACACTTCCGTCCTAGCAAGTTCATCACTGGACGTGAGGACTGCAGATAACATCGTTGACTGGGGTCCCTCCCTACCCTCAGCAGCGCTTCGTCGGCACTCGGCGAGTCAGCTCACTCTCCCTTGAGCTGACTCGCCAGCCGACATTTTTTATGCCCTGACCCAGATGCGGAGCCGCAATCCAGCTTGACAGCTGGGTTTCGGATCGGCCCGTCCGGATTCATTCAGGTAGACGCGGGAGGTTCCGGATAAGACAAAAGTGCCCGGTACTCACCTGTTCTCAATAGAGAAACAGCGTTTGTGAATCTCCCGGAACACCGGCGTTCATGGTTGGTATTCACCTTCGTCTACGAAAGAGTCACGCGACTTTCGGGATTTCTCCCGCCGCTTCCTGGCGAATCTCGCCCCGGTTGAGGATGCGCATGGTCAGGATCGTGATTCCCAGAGTGGCAACCGTGCCCATGCTCAGCTGGACGCTGAGCAGACCCTCCCGGGTCCAGTAGACGTCACGCATGTCGAGCAGCAGGGCGGCCTCGTCGAAGGTCAGTCCCATCCCGACCCCCATCGTCACCGCGATCCGCTTCTCGCCGGTGCCTCCGGGAATCAGCAGCGCCGCCACACCCGAGCTGAAGGCGAGCAGGATTCCCGGGATGAAGTGGTGGATGTGGCGGCCTCCGACCTTGACGTTGCGGAACGGCCCGTGACCGTCGCGGATCATCCAGGTGGTCAGCCGGACCGAGGCGAAGCTGCCCAGAAAACCGGCCAGCAGGTTGAACAGGATCACCTCGCGCCGCGGAGCGGAGCTGAAGCCCTCCACCGCGACCCCGACCGTGTCCACCGCGGCCGCCGGAGCCGACGTGATCAGGCTCTCGTCCGAATCCCGGTCATGGGTCCTCCGGGTGAGCAGGCGGCCGTACTGCAGGCTGACCACGGTCACCGCGATCACCAGCGTACCGGCCGCGAGGGCCGCAGTCGCCTTGTCGCTCTTGATCTCCTGCCAATGCGAATGGCGCGGCCGCCGGCCGAATCTGAAGGGCAGCTTCGGAGACGCCATGCCGGCCGCCTACAGACGGGTGACGTGGTCGGCGTCGATCTCCCTGGTCACGCCCCGCAGGTCGAGCACCAGCCTGCTCTTCTCGACGATCTCCGGGATGTCGAACTCGGGATGGGCCGTGACGATCACGGTCAGATCGGCGCGCTCGAGGGCTTCGGGCAGATCGGAGTTCACGAGGCCGGTGTCGGTGAGTTCCGGCACATGCGGGTCGTGGTAGCTGAGATCGGCCCCGAGCGCCGAGAGCAGCCGCACGATCTTCAGCGAAGGGGATTCCCGGACGTCGCCGACTCCCGCCTTGTAGCTCACACCGAGAATCAGGATCTTGGTGCCGTTCACCGGCCGTCCGTTGTCGTTCAGCACCCGCTCGATGCGGCCGACGCAGAAAAGCGGCTGGGACTGGTTGATCTTGCCGGCGAGCTCGATGAACTCGGGATAGAAGTCATGCTCGCGGGCAGTGAAAGCGAGATAGAACGGGTCGACGGGCAGGCAATGTCCGCCCATGCCCGGACCCGGTTCGAACCTCATGAAACCGAACGGCTTGGTCGATGCCGCGTCGATCACCTCCCAGATGTCCACGCCGAGCCGGTCACAGAGCTGTGCCAGCTCGTTCACCAGGGCGATGTTGACCGAACGGAAGATGTTCTCCAGAAGCTTCGAGAGCTCGGCGGCCTCCGGGCCGGAGAGCGGAATCACCTGGTCGCAGATCCGTTCGTAGATCTCCCTGGCCCGCTCGGTGCACGCCGGGGTGATGCCTCCGACCAGCTTGGGGGTGGTCCTCACCGTGAAGTCCGTACGTCCCGGATCGATCCGTTCGGGGGAGAAGGCGAGATGGAAATCCTCGCCGGCGACCCTTCCGCCGGTCTCGAGCGTCGTCGCCAGAAGATCCCTGGTGGTTCCGGGATAGGTGGTCGACTCGAGCACCACCACCTGGCCCGGACGAAGGACCCGGGAGAGATTCTCGGCGGAGGAACGCAGGTAGCTCAGATCGGGTTCGCGCGACCCGGTCAGAGGGGTCGGTACGCAGACGATCACCGCTTCGCAGGCGGAAAGATCGCCGTACTCCGTGGTGGCGGTGATGCGCTCCGTGAGCGCCGCCAGGGTGTCGCTCGGTACGTCCTCGATGTAGCTCACGCCCGCGTTCAGGCTGTCGACCTTGGACTGGTCGGAATCGAGTCCGACCACCTCTTCGCCGACCTCGGCGAAGGCGATGGCGAGGGGAAGGCCGACGTATCCGAGGCCGATGATGCCGATGCTCATGTGCGGGGCTTTCTGGCTGGTGGACGGATCACAGGATGAAGTCTAGGTGGGCGGCTTCTCCGCGGCCCGCGTGACCGCCGAGGTGCAGGGATTTGTCACGATCCGAGCAACTCTCGGTATGGCTACCATGAACCAGACGGTACCGACACGAAACGCGGCGTTAGGATTGACGTGATGCAGCAGCCACAGGAGGAATTGGATCCCTTCGGGACGGGAAAGCTTCCGAGCGGCCGGCACGGGCTGCCCCGAGAGGTGGTCGTCCGATCGCAGCGGGAGCGCATGGTCGAGTCCATGATCGCCGTGGTGGCGCTGAAGGGCTACACGGAAACCACCGTCGCCGACATCATTTCCAACGCCGGAGTGTCCCGCGCGACCTTCTACGAGCAGTTCGCCGACAAGGAGGACTGCTTCATCGCCGCCTACGGCACCGTCATGGAACGCATGCTCACCTACGTGGCGGAGGGCTTCGCGGTCAACGAATCGGACGACTGGATCGTTCAGATCCGCGGCGGGGTGAGGAATCTCCTGGTCTACCTCGCCCAGAATCCGGTGGCCGCCCGGGTCGGCATCGTCGAAGGTTTCGGCGCCGGCGCGCGGGCCCGTGATCGCTACCAGCAGGCGGTCAGTTCGTTCTTTCCGTTCCTCGACGCCGGCCGCAAGCTCAACCCGGCGCCGGACCGCATCCCCAGCCACGTCGCCAGGGTGATCGTCGGTGGGGTGTCCGCCCTGATGTTCAACGAGGCTTCCGCCGGTCATGCCGAGAAACTGCCCGAGCTGCTGCCGGAGATGATGTACATGGTGGTCGCGCCCTATCTCGGACATGACCGGGCCATGCTGGCCATGGAAGAGACCCAGATCCCGACATGACCGAGCAAGCTCCTTCAAGACTTCCCTCCGGACGCCACAACCTGCCGCGGGAGTTCGTGGTCAGCTCGCAGCGCGATCGCCTGCTCGACTCGATGGCCCAGGCTTGCGCCGAGAAGCGCTACGCCGAGGTCAGCGTCGCCGACATCGTGTCCCGGGCCCGGGTTTCCCGCTCGACCTTCTATGAGATCTTCCCGGACAAGGAAGCCTGTTTCCTGGCCGCGTATGACGCGATCCTGGGCAGATTCGTGACCGAGGTGATCAAGGCCTGCCAGGATCCCGAGCTGACCTGGCCCGAGCAGATCGAGCGGGGCATCGCCACCAGCCTCAGCTTCCTCGCCGCCGAGCCGGCCTTCGCCCGCATGTGCATCGTCGACATGTTCTCGGCCGGGCCCTCCGCGCTCGAGCGGTACCTGTCCGCGGTCCGCCTGATCGCGGCCTTCGTCGACGGCGGACGGCAGGTGATGCCCGGGCGCGAGGACGTGCCGCAATCGATATCCAGCATGGTGGTCGGTGGCGCGGCGGTCGTCATCCGGGCCGAGATCGTCGATGAACGCACCGAGTTCCTGCCGACCGTCGGACCCGATCTGCTCTACTCGATCCTGGTTCCGTACATGGAGCAGGAGGAAGCGCTCGACCGTTCCGAGCGTTACGCGTCCAAACTCGCCGGCGGCACGCTCGGCTGAGTTCCCCACCGTCGCAAATAGCGCAAATCCTGATCAACAAAGGCTCACGCAGCCGCAAAATGCGGGATGAATAGGTGCTCTGAGGGAGCCGTGGATGCCGCCACAGGTATCCTCAGACGCTGATGGCAAAGGACACCGAGAAGCTCATCCGACAGCTCTCCCTGATCTCTTTTCTCATGGCTCAGGGCAGGCCGGTATCGGCCCTGGAGATTAAGCGAGAGGTCGAGGGCTACAGCGTCATGAACGAAGACGCGTTCGCCCGTCGTTTCTATGCCGACCGGGCCGAGCTCGACAGCCTCGGGATCGAGCTTCAGGTCGACCGTCCGGGCGAGGGCTTCTTCGAAGCCGAGCTCTACTCACTGCCACCGGAGAACTTCTATCTGCCAGAGATCGAGTTCACCGACGACGAACTGGCGGCACTGCGCACCTCGCTCAGCCTGCTCACCGAAGGCGAGTTCGCCTACGCGGAGCCGCTGCGCCTCGCGCTCCAGCAGGTTGCCTGGGGGCATCCGAATCCCCTCTCGGACCCGGACAACACCCCGGTCTCGATGGCCAAGTTCGCATCCACCTCCTCGCGCGATCTCACCCAGCGCCTGGCGAGGATCGAAACCGCGATCTCTCGGCACAAGACGATCACCTTCAAGTACCACACGATGCAGCGCGACGAGACCTCCGAGCGCCGCATTGATCCTTATCACCTCGTCTTCCGCGGCGGGCAGTTCTATCTGATCGGCTACGCCCACGAGCGTGAGGCGGTCAGGGTCTTCCGGCTCTCCCGCATCCAGGGCAAGGTCGGGTACGCGACCAAGTCCGAGCACGATTTCACCCCGCCGGAGGAGTTCGAACGGCGCGACTACGCCGATCTGGCCGATTGGCAGCTGGGCGAGACCGCCGGCACGGCCCGGATCTTCTTCCGCGACCGGATCGCCTGGCTGATCGAACGCGACTTCGGCCGTCACGGCACGGTCACCCGTCAGGAAGCCGGCGACGGCGGCGAGGGGATCATCCTGGAGACCTCGTACGCCAGCGAGCGCGAACTGCTGGCCTGGGTGCTGCGCTGGCGGCAGAACGCCGAGGTGCTCGATCCGCCGGAGCTGCGGCAGCTCGCGGCCGAGCGGATGAGCCTGCTGCGTGACCGGCACGTCAACGGCTTCAAGATCGCCGCGACCACCGAGGGCATCGCGCCGCCGGCCAAGGAACGGCGCCAGCGCAACAAGGACCGCTCCTCGGCCGCGATCCGCCCGGAGCGATTCGGGCGGCTGGTCACCCTGGCCGGCATGCTGATCGGCGCGGCCAAGGAGAACAGACGGCTCTCGGTCAGCGACCTCTGCCAGCGGCTCGAGCTGTCCGACGACGAGCTCCGTGACGACATCGACGTTCTCAACGTGGTCAATTTCGGCGGTGGCACCTATGTGCTCTACGCCGAGATCAAGGGTGACGAGATCGAGGTCGATTCCGAGCCCTACGGCGATTCCTTCGCCCGCCCGGCCCGTCTGCTTCCGCTCGAGGCCAAGGCTCTCGTCGCGGCGATCGACCTCGTCGGCGATCACCTGCCGCAGACCCGTCTGGACTCGGCGCGAGGGAAGATCGTCGACGCGCTCGGTCACGATCCGGCCCGGGAGGGATTGGCGATCGCGCTCGATTCCGGTGGAGCCGAAGCGGCCCGTGTGGTCAACCGCGCGATCGCCCAGCGCCGGGTGCTGGAGCTCACCTATTACAAGGAGAACGAGGACACCTTCTCCGAACGCCGGGTCGAGCCGTACCGCCTGGAGAATGGGCGTGAAGGCTGGTATGTCGAGTGCTACGACCTCGATCGTGAGGCGATCCGCCATTTCAAGCTGGACCGGATCAAGGTCGCGACCATCTCCGAGGAGTCGTTCGAAGCCCGGCCCGAGGCGGTCGAGATGGCCGGAGTCGAAGGCTGGATGAGTGGCGGCGAGGTCCCCGAAGCCTCGGTCGCCCGTGTGTGGGTCTCGCCGGAGCGTTCCCGCTGGCTGCGGGAGGAGCGGAACGTGGTCGAGGAGCTCACCGACGGCTCGGTCGTGGTCGAGCTGCCCTATGCGGGAACCTCGTGGCTGGTCCGCGAGATTCTCCGCGGTGCCGGTGACCTCGTCGTGCTCGATCCGCCCGAGGCCCGTGAGGCGATCAGCAAGGAACTGGCCGTCTAGAGCGGCCGGTTTCGTCCGCCTGCCAGCGCGCATGGAAGTCACCGACGCCGAAGCCCCCGGGCATCCCGAGATCTACCGTGTCGTCGCCGACAACCCGGGGCCGATGACGCTCACCGGCACCAACACCTATCTGTACGGATCCGATCCCTGCTGGGTGATCGATCCGGGGCCGGAGGACGAGCGCCACACCGCCGCGGTGAAGAAGGCGGCGGCCGACCGGGGAGGTATCGGCGGGGTTCTGCTGACCCATTCCCATCACGACCACTCGGGCGGAGTCGAGGCGGTGGGTGTCCCCCTGTCCGAGAATGTCGACGGCGAGAGATTCGGTGGCCTGACCGCGGTCGCCACACCCGGACACGCGATCGACCACTTCTGCTATTTCACCGACGACGGGGTCTGTTTCAGCGGTGATCTGATCCTCGGCTGGGGATCCACCTATGTGCCGCCGGACGGCGGCTCGCTGACCTCCTACATGGAGTCGCTGAGGCTGGTTCGGGACCGCCGGCCGTCCCTGATCTGTCCGGCCCACGGTCCCTTCATCACCGATCCGGCGGCCAAGGTCGAGGAGTACCTTGAGCATCGCGAGTCGAGAGAGCGCGGGCTGATCGAGGCGATGGACCGGGGGGTGCGTTCGCGCATGGCGCTGCTGGATGAGGTCTGGTCCGATGTCCACGAGCAGCTGCGGCCCGCCGCCAACGTCGTGATGGAGGCACATCTGCAGAAATTGGAGACCGAGGGACGTCTGCCGGCGGACCTCGGCGAGTGATCCGCCGGAGACCGTCAGGAGGCACGCCGTGAACCGTCGCAAGCAGATAGAGATGAGCCCCGAAGAGATCCTGGCCTTCCTCGAGCAGGAGAGGGTCGTGGTCGCGAGCAGCATCGGTCCGCGGGGATGGCCGCACTCGATGCCCCTCTGGTACGTCGTGCGGGACGGGACGATCTGGGCCTGGACTTTCCGCAAGTCGCAGAAGATCAAGAATCTTCAGCGCGATCCCCGGGCCACGGTGCTGGTCGAGGCGGGACACGAGTACTCGGAGCTCCGCGGGATCCAGCTCGAGACCGAGGCGGTGCTTCACGACGATCTCGATCTCGTGGCCGGTTTCGCCGAGCAGCTCACCCGGCGCTACGCGCCCGACGGCGAGGCGCCCTCGCCCGAGGCTCTGGAGGCGTTTCGGGCCCAGGCGCCGAAGCGCACCGTGATCGAGTTCAGGCCGGTGCGCACGGTCAGCTGGGACCACCGCAAGCTGGGTGGGGTCTACTGATCTCTCACCGATAGCATGGCGCTCCATATGGCGAAGAGAGCGTTGGTTACGGGCATCACCGGGCAGGACGGCAGCTATATGGCGCAGTTCCTGCTCGACAAGGGGTACGAGGTACACGGGATGGTGAGGCGCCGGTCGAGTGAGAGCTTCGAACGCCTGACCTCGATCCGGGACCGGATCACGCTTCACAGTGGCGACCTGCTCGACTCGCAGTCGCTGATGACCGTGCTCCGGGAGTCGAAGCCCGACGAGATCTACAACCTCGCGGCGATGTCCTTCGTGCCCACCTCCTGGTCGCAGCCCACCCTGACCGCCGAGTTCACCGGTGTCGGCGTCACGAGACTGCTGGAGGCGATTCGCGAGGTCTGCCCGGAAGTGCGCTTCTACCAGGCCTCGTCCAGCGAGATGTTCGGAAGGGTCCAGCAGATTCCCCAGTCGGAGTCCACGCCCTTCTATCCACGGAGCCCGTACGGCGTTGCCAAGGTCTACGGCCATTTCATCACGGTCAACTACCGGGAGAGCTACGGACTGCATGCCTCCTCGGGGATTCTGTTCAACCACGAGAGTCCCCGCCGCGGCCTGGAGTTCGTCACCCGCAAGGTCACCCACACGGCGGCGGCGATCAAGCTCGGCATGCGGGACGAGCTGGCGCTCGGCAACCTCGATGCCAGGCGGGACTGGGGGTACACCCCCGACTTCGTCGAGGCGATGTGGCTGATGCTCCAGCAGGAAGAGGCGGGCGACTACGTGGTCGGCACCGGCATCGCCCACTCCGTTCAGGACCTGGTCGATATCGCGTTCGACCACATTGGTCTCGACCCGGCCGCATACGTGCGGCAGGATCCCGACCTTCTGCGGCCGGCCGAGGTCGACGTGCTGCTGGCCGATCCGAGCAAGGCGAAACGGGAGCTCGGCTGGGAGCCGCGCACCGACTTCCAGGCGCTGATCCGGCTGATGGTCGACGCCGACATCGAACGTCTGCGGGCCGGCGTTCCGGTCGCCACCGCCTAGAGGTCCGTTCAGGCGGTCGGCCGGTTCCGCCAGTAGGCGACGGTTTCGGCGAGGCCGTCGGCGAGGCCGATCTCCGACTCGAACCCGAACAGGTCGCGGGCCCGGCTCACTTCGAGGCTGCGTTTGGGCTGGCCATCGGGCTGGCTCGGTTCCCACTCGATCGCGCCGCTGAATCCGGTCAGGTTCCTGATCATCTCGGCCAGATCCCTGATCGTGGTCTCGGTGCCGGTTCCGACATTGACCGGTTCGGTCGACTCGAGATGCTCGGCGGCGAGGAGCAGGGCTCTCGCCGCGTCCTCCACATAGAGAAACTCGCGGGAAGCGGTACCGGTCCCCCAGAGCTGGACAGAATCGGCACCGGCATCGGCGGCATCGCTGAACTTGCGCACGAGTGCCGGGATCACGTGACTGTCCTCCAGATCGAAGTCGTCCCCCGGTCCGTACAGGTTGGCGAGGATCGGCATGACCGCGTCGAGGCCGTACTGCCGATGATAGGTATCGGTCAACTCCTGCGCGACCCGCTTCGCGATGCCGTACGGGGCGTTCGTCTCCTCGGGATACCCGTTCCAGATGTCGTCCTCCCTGAACGGGACGTCGGTGAATTTCGGATAGGCACAGACACTGCCGGCCGTCACCAGCTTCTCGGTCCCGGCCGCGATCGCGGCGTCGAACACGTTGATCGCCATGAGCACGTTGTCGCGGAGCAGGGGAGCCGGATTCTTCCGGTTGTAGCCGATGCCGCCCACGTTGGCGGCCAGGTTGATCACCAGCTGGGCACCATCGAGCGCACGGCGGGCCGCCTCGGGGTCGAGCAGATCGAACTCGCCGGAACGGATCACCTTCACCTCGGCGCCGAGCTCGGCGGCACGGCGCGCGACGACGCTTCCGAGAAAGCCACCGCCTCCGGTGATCGCCACGCGGCGTTCGGACCAGAATGAGGGATCGGGTCGGGTGGTGGTCAAGGGCCGATCGTATCGCTGAGCGGTGAAGAGCCCACTCCTCGGATGCGGATCCAGACCGAAACTATGAACATTCCGATCTGTTCCAGCCTTGGAGTCTCGTCCACTCACCGGAGGAAGTCATGTCGCTCAGATTTTCCCATGGATCGCCCGTTTTCCTGCTGATTCTCGTCATTGCGTCGACGCTGGCGGTGATGCCCGCCGGGGCCGGCGGATCTCAGGGGCTGAAAGAGGTCGACTCGTGGGGCGGCACCTGGCAGCGCCCGCTTTTCTCGGGATCCGGGGTTGCTTCCTCGGCGAGCGGCGACGTGTTCGTCACCGACGACGGTGCCGACCGGGTCGTCAAGTTCGGGCCGGACGGACAGATCGAGACCAGCTGGAGCACCGGCCGGCCCGAGGACGGGGAGTTCGGGAGCGAGCCCGCGGGAGTCGCGGTCGATGGCGCCGAGAACGTCTACGTGGCCGACTCGGTCCACTCGAGCGTCAAGAAGTACTCGCCCACGGGGAGTTTCATCAAGTCTTGGTACGTGAATTCATCAAACCCGACGAGCCTTCGGGGGATCGCCTTCGAATCCGGCTCGATCTTCGTTCTCCGGGACTCGGAGGTGAAGCGATTCGACCCGGACGGGAACGAACTCGACTCCTGGGGAGGTTTCGAGACGACGCGGTTCTCGGATCCGGTGATCGCCGGTGACGCCGATGGCCACCTTCTCGTGGCGGGTACGACCCTCGTGGACCGGGACGCCACCAAGACCATCTACCGCTTCGGCCTCGATGGGACACCCCTTTCCGCATGGGAAACCCCGGCCGCTCTGAAGACGGCGTCGATCGGCCACTCTCCGAATCTCGAGATCGTCGGGATCAAGGGATACGAGGGACTCGCCCCACGCGGTGACGGCGGGGTGTTCGCCTCGTATGAGGGAGGTCCGAACCGGGTCGAGTCACTGTCGCCGGCAGGAACGCCCGAAGGCGGGTTCGGCGACCCGGCAGGTCCCGCCGGCACCCTCGCCGTGACTCCCGACTCGCACTTCTGGCTCGCCACCGAAAGCTCCGTCGATGAGCTGGCGGCGGACGGAACGCGGATCAGGAACCTGGAGGATCCCGCCTTTCCCAAATACGCCGACCGCCGGGGAGACGGTCTCTTCAACCGGATCGACTCTCTCTCGGTCGGCACGGACGGCCGGGTGCTTGCGACCGACAGCGGGAATTGGCGGCTTCAGCGGTTCGGTCCCACCGGAGAGTTCGAAAGTCTCGCCGACACACCCGCCGATCTCCCGGGCCGGGTGTTCTCGATCCCCCTGGGATCGGACGAGAACGCGATCCTCGATGCGGCCGGCAGACGATTGATCCGGTACTCGGGGACGGGCGCCGAGATCGGCCGGTCGGCCGTGGATGTCGACGGGGATCAGATCCTTGACGCGCTTCCGCAGGGCGAGGATGTGCTGATCCTGTCGGCCACACCCTTGACCGTGAGTCGTATCGATACCGAAGGCGAGGTCGTCGCCTCGTGGCGGGCGAGAAAGATCCAGAAGTCGGCCTCGGCGGCTTTCGCGCTCACCGCAAATGGCGGAGTAGTGATCCGGAACGGCTCGCTCATCCAGGAATACACGGCGGAGGGCCATTTCATCAGGGGCTGGAAGCTTCCGGCCCCGGTCAGGCAGCCGGCCCAGATTGCAGTCGACAGGCTGGGCCGGGTCCTCGTGCTCTCATGGGGATTCAACGCCTCGGTCACCCGTCTCTCAGCGACCGGCCGCCCGCTGAACACAACCCGGGTGGGGTCACCCGGGCGGGCCATCACCAGGATGGCACTCGCTCCTTCGGGCGACGTCTACCTTGCCGGAGAAACTCGGACCCACCGGTACACACCGGGCCCGGAGAGCCTCGAGATCGATGCCGTCCGGATATCGGGGAACGGGATGTCGGCGAGGGTTCGCCTGTACCTGCCCGGCCCCGGCCGGGTCTCCCTGAAGGGAACCCGCACGATCCGGCCCGATCGCGCCAAGGCCGGCGAGGCCGGATTCACCACCCTCACGGTTCGGCTTCGCCACCCGTCGAAAAAGCGGCTCGCTCGAGGACACACTCTGAAACTGAACCCCCGGTTCGGTTTCAGCACGGCCGGACGGGAACCCCAGCGGGCCGGCACGAGGATCGTCCTGCGCAGGCAGTCAGTCCGGATCTCCTCCGCAACAAACCCGCCCGGCTAGGGTTTGCGGTTCGATGAGCATCTCCGCGGACATCAGGAACAGGACCACCCGGTCCCTGCTCGTTCTGCTCGGATTCGCCGCCTTCCTGCTGCCGCTCACCGGTCCGGCCAAGGCCGCAGAACCGGATCCGTTCTACGGAGTCATCTCGCAGAGCCACATGTCGAACGACGAGTTCGACACGATGAAATGGGGCAGGCTCGGCTCCTTCCGGCTGCCGGTCGATTGGGGCACGGTGGACAACGGCAGGGGAGAGTACGACTGGGGCGCGCTCGACCACGCGGTCGAAGCGACCGCCAGGCGTGACATCGAGCTTCTGCCGGTGCTCTACAACACGCCCGCCTGGCTGGCCGGTGATCGCCGCCGGGTCCCGATCTGGAGCAGCTACGCGATCACCAAGTGGCGGACCTTCCTGCGCGCGCTCGTGCTCCGCTACGGAAGCGACGGCACCTTCTGGAGCGACAATCCCGACATTCCGGTCAAGCCGGTGACCAAGTGGCAGATCTGGAACGAACCGAACATCAGGTATTTCGCCTATCCCGTGTCACCGAAGCGCTACGCGAAACTGCAGCGGATCTCGGCCGCGGCCATCCGTGGCGCCGATCCGGAGGCCAAGATCGTGACCGCCGGTTTCTACGCGAACGTGCCTGACGGCAAGGGAATGGATGCCGGGCCCTACATGAAGCGCCTCTACAAGATCCGATCTTTCCGGTCCAGCTTCGATATCGCGGCGATCCATCCCTATGCCCGAACCACCCGGGAATCGATCCAGCGCACCTACCCGATCCGCCGGGTGATGGACAGGAACGGAAACCGCAACCGCAGGCTCGCCGTGACGGAGCTGGGCTGGGGTTCCGACTCGGCGACCGTCTTCGGCATGGGAGATCGCCAGAAGCAGGCCACCCAGCTCACATCCGCCTATCGCGGTTTCCTCAACCATCGCAAGCGGCTGAAGCTCAGTTCCGTCTACTGGTTCAGCTGGTCCGACCTGCCGGTCGGTGCCAAGACCTGCGCCTTCTGCCTCGAGACCGGGCTCTTCGACAATGCGGGCGAAGCCAAGCCCGCCTGGTTCCGCCTGCTCGACTTCACCCACGACCTCTGAGCGGATCGCCGCTACTCGGGCGGCAGAGGACTCCAGTACGCCGAGTTCGGATTGAGGCTCTTCGCGGTGAGTGCCGAGAAGAAGGCCGGTTCCGTCAACCCGAGCCTGGTCTGGATATCGCTCCTCAGGATCCAGAAGGAATCGTTCTTGGGTGAGCGTTCGGTCGCCTCGATCGCGCTCGCCAGGGCCGCACCGCGGTCATCGACCTTCTCCTGGACCGCGGCCATCTGGGCGTAGGGTGCGCCGGCCCATGGGGTCGCCGACACCGCGCGCTGCGCCTGCTCGAGGGCCTGTTTCCCGTCTCCGTTCTCGAACGACTCCCGGCTGGCCGCGATGTTGCGGGTGGCTTCGTACTGGCGGGCGGCCGAGATCATCACCGCTCCGCAGAAGATCATCGTCGCCCCGATCGCCGCATAGCGGAGTGCCGGGTGCCGCTCTCGTCCGGCGGTGGCCGGGGCGGCCACCGCAGCGTAGATCGGACCGGCCAGCGCGGCCAGGCAGATCATCATCGGTCCATACAGCACGGGGATGTCCCCGGTCCAATCGATCGAGAAGCCGAAGGCCCCGACCACGAAGAGGCCGAGGAAAGCGGTCATCTCGGGGCGTCTCTCCGCGTCGCGTTCCTCCACGTTGAGGCTCCGGCCCAGTTCGCGGTATCTCCGGATCCCGGCGGTCAGTGCCGTGCCGACCGTTCCGAACATCAGGAGGATCCCGATCAGGCCGAGCTCGGAGAGGAACTGGAGCGGCAGCGAGTGCGGGTCGATCGTCTTCATCCAGAACGAACCGTCGGTCTTGAACCAGGCTTCGAAACCTCCCGAGCCGATGCCCCGCAGCGGCTGGGACTGGAAGGCGTTGATCGCGCTCTCCCAGAGCTGCCAGCGACCGTTGCCGCTCTCGCTGAGCAGGTGGTTGGTGGCGAAGGTCGAGTCGTCGGAGGCCTCGATCCCGTTCCAGGGGACGCTGGTGAAGGCGCTGATGCGTTCCGCGGGATCCGACGCGATCACAAGGATCACCCCGAGTACGGCCACCAGGCCGACCAGCCTCAGGCTCGTCCGGTGGTTGAGGTTCGTCGCCTCCAGCCACCGGATGACCGGGCCTCGCAGATACACCGTGAGCAGTGCGACCGCCACGGTCGCCACCAGCAGGATGAGTCCCTGAACCAGCGCGTCCGAGCCTTCGCCGGCATGGACGACCTCACTCAGGTTCGCCGCCAGGATGACCAGCGGGGCGGAGCCGATCAGTCCGATCAGCAGGGTTCCGGCGAGCCGGCGCCGCCTCGGGCCGAGCCCGATCACGACCGCGAGTCCGCAGACCGTCGCGACCAGCGACCCACGGGAGGAGCACAGGTACATGACGACGGCGGCGAAGGGAATGGCCGCCGAGGCGGCGAGGCGCGCCCAGCGGGCGGCGGCATGTCCGCCGTGCCAGACACAGAGGACGAGCAGGCAGGCGGTGGCGATGCCGAGCGCGTTCCAGTATCCGATCGGCCAGGAGAGCCGGCCGCCGATGATCGTGCCGAGCTGGCGGGTCAGATCGGCGTCATCCCCGATGCCGGGAAAGAAGCGGCTGATCGCGGCCAGGGCGACGATCGCGGCGAAACCGAGCGTGAGCCCCCAGATCCAAGAGGAGCCCTCACCCGGTTTCGAGAAGAGGACCACGACCGTGAAGATGCCCGAGGCGGTGGCGATCTGGAGCATGCGGATGAAAGCGAGTCCGGCGTCGTCGGACCAGGCGATCGCGAGGGCCGAGTAGGCGGTCAGCGCTGCCATCAGACCGAGTGTCACCAGGGCCATGGCGGACAGCTTCGTGCGCGGCAGGAATCCGAAGCCGAGTCCGGCCAGGATCACTCCCCAGGAGACAAACGCCAAGACGGAGACGGTATCGGTACCGTACCCGCCATAGTTCAATGCAAGGATCGTCATCGTGACCGCAACTGACGCGATGACCACGTGTTTCGTCTCGATACTCCCTAAGAGATCAGTAGCCCGCTCTTTCAATGTGCGGTGGTCCCCAAATGAAGAGAGAACGAGTTTTTTTTGAAGAATTTCAAGCGTTGCCTGTTGGTCTTGCTTCTGCCTCTGGTCGCATTCGCGGCTTTCAGCCCGGCTGCCGGGGCCGAGAAGGCTCCCGCCGGAATCCAGTATCAGTATGACCCGGTTCCCAGGGCCAGCGATGACATCTCAGCAACCGCTTCCCCGAGTTCTACCAGTGAAGACGGCACTCCCAGTCGTTTCCCACTCCTCCTAGTCCTCGCGATCGTATTGATCGTGGCGATTTTCGGTGCGAAGGCCTATCGCGATCGCGCACGCAGGGGAACGGGTGGAGGCCGGCTGAGCAAGCCGGCGGTGCCGCTCGCCCTGATGGGCGCGATCATCGTCGGAGCGCTGGCCTTCGGAGCGGGCGGCACGACCGCCGCGCCGAGCCCCAAGGCGCCCAAGGGCTTCCTCGGCATCGCCCCCCAGGAGGGCATCACCTCGGTTGACACCGCGCGCATGGCCGCGGGCGGCATCCGTTCGATCCGTACGCCGATCTCGTGGGACATCGTGCAGCCGGACTCGGCCGACGATTTCGACTGGGGCCTCTACGACCAGTCATTCCGGGCCGGCGCCGAGGCGGGCATCCCGATCCTTCCGGTGCTCTACGCGACCCCTTCCTGGGTCGCCCGCAAGACGACCACCCTGCCCACTTCCGCCGGCCAGATCAGCGCCTGGCGCAAGTTCGTCGCGGCCGCCGTACAGCGCTACGGGGCCGGAGGCGAGTTCTGGAAGGAGCCCGAGCAGGCCGGTCTGAAGGAGACCCCGCCGAAGAGTTGGCAGCTTTGGAACGAGGTCAACTTCCATTACTTCGCGGCGCCGGTGTCGGCCAAGAACTACGGCCGCATGGTCAACGCCGCGTCTCCGGTCGTGAGGGCCAACGATCCTTCGGCCGACGTCATGCTCTCCGGTTTGTTCGGCCGGCCCAAGGGCAACGCGTCCAAGGCCGTGGATGCCCCCAAGTTCCTGAAGCAGCTCTCCGCATACGTGAAGCCGAAGACGATCGACTCGATCGCGCTCCACCCGTACTCGCCGAACACGGCGGCGCTGAAGGGGCTGATCGCCGACTTCCGTTCGTCCGCGAACAAGGCCGGGTATCGCTCGAAGCCGATCCACGTCACCGAGATCGGCTGGGGCTCGGGCAAGAAGACGAACACCTTCCTGCTGGGCAGTGAAGCCAAGCAGGCCGCGCAGCTCAAGTCGGCGCTCGGGTTCCTCGTCAAGTCGCGCAAGCAGTACAAGATCGCGAGCGCGTACTGGTACGCCTGGAAGGACACGGATCCGAAGGGTGTGAACTGCAGCTTCTGTTACACGATCGGCCTGTTCAAGTACACGGCGCCCGCCGCCGACGGAGGAGTGCGGCCGCTCAAGCCCAAGGCCGCCTGGAAGGCGTTTGTGGGCATTTCAGGCGGACAGGCCGGATGACCCGGATCCCGGAGCATCCCCGCCTTGTCCGCACCCGCTGAATCAGAAGCCGGCTCGGTTCCGAGCGGCACCGAACTGGCCCGGTGGCCGGAGCCCGAGCGGCGCCGGCCACCGAAATCCGACCGTCACTATCTGGCGCTGGGAGCGCTCGCGCGATCCCTGACCGCCGAGATCGAGCGGACGCTCGGCGGCCGCAGGGATCTGCGGGTTCTCGACATCGGATGCGGCAACAAGCCGTACCTGCCTTTTTTCGCCGATCGCGCGATCAGGTACTGGGGTGTCGACGCGGTCGACGGACCGGTCGTGGACGCGATCGGGGTTGCCGAAGAGCTGCCCTGCGAGGACGCCTCCTTCGACGTCATCGTCTGCACCCAGGTGCTCGAGCACGTCGACGACCCGGTCAAGGTCCTGGCCGAGATCAACCGCGTGCTGGCGCCGGGCGGAGTGGTCTTCCTCTCCACCCACGGAGTGTTCCTCTACCACCCGGATCCGCCGGACAGCGACCGTGACTACTGGCGCTGGACCCACTCGGGGCTGCTGAGGATCTTCCGGCAGTCCGGCGAGTACGCCGAGCTTCACCTCGAACCGCAGGGCAACGTCGTCGCCTGCCTCGGCTACATCGTCGCCCAGTTCGTCGACGAGCTCGGTCAGAAACTGCCGGGCCGCCTGCCGGGATCGCTGATGCTGCGGATGGTCAACACCGTCTCCGAGTGGATCGACGCCCGGTTCCCACCCGGCGCCCGAGTACCCGCCGGGGGTTCTCTCAGCGCCAACTACCTGGTCACCGCCCGCAAGCCGGACTGATCAGGCCGAGCTCGCTCCGCCGCCCCGCATGCCGGCGAGAGCCGCGCGCGGGTCGATGCCGCCCTTCAGCGCGAAGGTGACGCCGAGCTGAATCAGCGCGGCCAGGATTCCCGCCCCGATCGCGGCGGCGAGTGAATCCGTGGCGAGGACGATCGGCACCCCGGCGGCCACTCCGACCAGGAGTCCGGCGACCGCCGGAAACATCTCTCGCAGCGCGCTGTAGCCGGTGTCCCGTCGGAGCAGAAAATCGAAGATCACGAGCTGGACGGCGACCGACGCGATCGTCGCGACCGATATCGAGAGGTACGAGAGCCATGGGGAGAGCGCGAGCGAAAGCAGGATCACCGAGGCCGTGGTCCCGACGCAGACCCATTTCACGGTGGGGGCCGGTGAGCTCAGGAAGAGGAACGGGATGACCGAGGTCGAGGCGATGCCGAGGGCGGTCGTGATCGACTCGAGCCGGAGCAGCGGGATCCCGTCGCTCCACTGCGAACCGAAGATGTCGTCGGTCAGCGGCCCGGCCGCGACCAGCAGCGCCGCGATCAGCGGCATGCCGATCAGCAGCAGGCCGCGGAAGAGAGCGCTGTAGATCTCGGCCCGCTCGGCCGGTTCCGCCTTGGCCAGGGTCGGGAAGGTCGCCCTCGCGACCATGGGGGCGAGATACGCGGGTATCGAGGTGATCGCCAGCGCCCACACGATCAGGCCCACATCATGTGCGGAGAAGAGGAGCCCGCCGAGGATCGGGTAGGCGGCATACGCCGCCTGATTGGCGATCCTCACCTGCCACCACTGCGACGAGAACCCCTGGAAGAGCGGCTCACCGCCACCGCGCCGCGGCCGCCAGCGCCAGCGTGAGACCACCAGGAGCGCCGGATATCCGACCAGCGCCGCGACCGCCGCGGCCAGGGGAATCGACCATTCCGAGGGATTCAGCACGGCGAGTACGATCGCGATCGAGATCAGGATCACCCGCTGGACCACCTCGATCGCGGAGATCTCCTTGAAGCGCATCTCCTTCTCCAGAAGCGCGGTCGGCAGGGCCTGAAGGGAGAACAGCAGCAGCGCGAGCACCAGCAGGCTGGTGGTGAGCATCGAGAAACCGAACGGGTTGCCGATCGCGGCGCCGGCCAGGAGCAGGACGCTCACGCACAGCCAGAAGGTGAGCTGGAGCGCCAGGCCCCGGCTCATGTCCCGGTCCGATACCCGGTTCTTGATGATGTAGGCACCGAGGCCGAGGTCGCCCAGAGCGGCGCCCACCAGGATCACGATATTGACGTAGCCGTAGAGGGAGAACTCGGCGGGAGTGAGCAGCAGCGGCAGGGCGACGATGCCCCCGACCGTGATCACACCGACCAGGATCTGGCGGACGCTGAGCAGGGCCGCTCCCCGAACCGCCTGGTTTTTCAGTTCGGCGCCGCCGTCCGAGACGACCGGAACCGGATCCGGAGGCGAATCGAGCGGTGAGTCGGTCAAGCCGCGTCCCGGGCGGGCGTTCCCGTCTCTATCTCCACGAAGGCGCGGTTGGAATGAAATTCGCTGCGATCCGCCAGGGTCAGAGAACGTCGTGGATCGAGGCGGACCCTCGCGTACGCGATCGCGGTCCCGGGGCCGGGATGTGCCCGCAGCTCGGTGCTGCGCCTGAACGCGGCGTTCGCGCGGCGGTAGTCACCGTGAAATCTCAGCTCGAACGGATGACCCGAGGCGCCGGCCAGCTCCTCCAGCTCCGGCTCGCTGGGAAGACCGGTATCGAGATGCTCCTGCAGGAACCGGTGGCTTTCGCCCGCCGTGTCGCGATACCAGCCGGCCAGTTCGTCCTCGGCGGCGATGTGCTGCGGCGTGCCCAGGGGGCAGCACAGGATCACCTTGCGGCGGGCGACCCGGACGAGTTCCGAGAAGTGCCGGTGCCGCTCAGGGCCGGGAATGTGCTCGAGCACGTCGAGACTGACCGCCACCTCGAACGCGTCATCCTCGAAGGGCAGGCGATCGCCGTCGAAGTGGGCGTCGGCATCCTCACCGGCCATGTTGATCGTCGTGATCGCGGTCTTCGGCATGAAGAGGCCGAGCTCCCCTCTGATGCCGCCCACGTCGAGCAGCGTGTCCGGTTCGCCGCTCAGCTCTGCGATCAGGGAATGCCGCTCGAAGGTGTCCGGCGGCATCAGGAGTTTTCGCGGGTATCTGCTGTTCATTGACGGCCGAGCATATGTCAATCAGCGGCCTCGCCGGGAGTGCGCAGGCCCGTCCCCATTGGGATGATGTGTCCGTGAGCGCAAGATCAGAGGACCCGATCAAGGTACTCGTATACGCGGACAGCAGGATCTTCTCCGGGGCGGAATCGCTCCTCAGCGAAATCGTCGCCGGGCTGGCCGGCGAGGGACGGTTCGAGCTCTCGCTCGCCGTGCCGCCGGAGAACACCGAACTGGCCGAATCGCTGGCCGCTGCCGCCGGTCCCGGCCCGCGGATCGACGTGCCGTCGCAGAAACTGCCGCTCGCCGCGTTCGACCTCTACGACCCCCGTCGTGTCAGGGCGGTAGGAAAGGTACTTTCCGGTGTTGGAGCGGATGTGATGCTGCTCAACCTTCCCAGCGCCGAGTACGGCTCGACGCCGCTGCTGGCCCGCGTCCGGCCGAGGATCCCGGTGGTCGGGCTGATGCACATCAGCGGTCTGATGGGCGATCTGGACTTCCGGCTCGGCCGCCTGCGCGAGAAGCTCGCCCGCCGTGCGGTCTCCCGGCTCGACACGGTCTGTCTGCTCTCCGAGCAGGCGAAAAAGGAGTATCCGGGCCAGTGGGCGCCTCGCGGCACCTCACTGGAGGTGATTCGCATGCCGACTCCTCAGATCGAGGTCGTCGACCGGGACGAGGCGAGGCGGTCGCTGGGCCTTCCCGCCGATCGCACAGTGATCGGCATGGCCGGTCGGATGACGATCAAGCAGAAGGGCCAGGACACCCTGATCGAGGCCGCGGCGGTTCTCTGTGCCGACCGCCCCGATCTCCATTTCGCGATCGCCGGTGACGGCCAGGACCGCGAACGGGTCGAGCGCCTGATCGGAGAGCGTGGTCTGCGCGACCGGTTCACGCTGCTCGGCCAGGTCTCCGACATGCCCGGCTTCCTTTCGGCGATCGACCTGATCGCGATCCCGTCACGGTTCGAGGGTCTGCCCCTGATCGCGTTGGAGGCACTCGCCGCCGGGGTTCCGGGGGTCGCCAGTTCGGTCGATGGAATCTGCGACGTCTGGCCCGCGGAATGGCGGGTCGAGGCGGGGGACGCGGCGGGACTCGCCGATCGCCTGGGGAGGCTGCTCGACGCCGGAGCCTCCACTCAGCAAGACTTGGTCGCATCAGGACGATCGACGATGAAGCAACGAACCAGTTCGCGGGCCTCGGCAGGGGTGGCGGAATGTCTCGCGAGGACCGCAGGGCGTGACTGAGCAGCCGTTCAGGCTCAGCTATCCCCGTCTGGCGCTGGGAGTCCTCGGCTCCGCCGTGGTGCTGTTCGCGGCGCTCGCCGGGCTCTGGCTCGATCCGCCCGCCCGCGCCTGGACGCTCGTGGCGGGATTCACCCTGCTCACCGCGAGCTGTGTCAACACCTCGCGCCGTTTCGTCATGCCGGCGATCCTCGGGGTGATCCTGGTCGTGTTCTGCGGCTTCTCGGCGGTCGTCGCGGTTCCGGAACCGATCGAAAAGTCGATCGAGCGGGTCCAGACACTCGACGCCGACGACGTCGCCGCCGTGACCCCGGCCGAGGGTTTCGTCAACAGCGGCACCGAGAAGGGCTTCAAGTACGCGGCGATGGTGACCGGGCTCGGCGGACTGGCCGCGATGCTGGCCGCGCTGCTCACGGCCGCGCTGCTGCGGGCCCCCGCCGAGCGAATACCGAGGCGGCCGGCGCGAATAGAGCGCGCCGGCAAGATCCTCGTTCTGATCGGTTTCCTCGGTGTGGCGGGCGCGCTGCTCCGCTTCGGGCTGACCCAGTTCCCGGTCGAGAATCTGTGGGAGAGCTTCAAGTCCTTCTGGATCGGAGGCACGTACCTGCTGGTGATCGCCACCTTCGCGGTCCCCGGTTTCGCCCTCTGGGTCCAGGGAATGGTCGGGCGCAAGGCCGAACTCCGCGAGTACCTGACCCCGGCGATCGGATCGGTCCTGTTCGTCGGTCTGCTGATCCCGACCGGGCAGCGCGGGTTCCTGATCGCGCTCGGGGTAATGCTGCTGGCCATCCTGCTCAGCAACAAGGTGATCGGACTGCGGCTGATGGCGCTGCTGGTCGCCCTCGGAATCATCTTCATCGGCCTGACCCAGGCCGTCCGCAACGAAGCCAGCGGCACCAACGAGATCACGCTCGACGGATTCATCGAGCGGGTCCAGCCCGACCAATGGAAGGACCTCTACTCCAGCCAGATCGCCAGTTTCAACTGGACTGTCCTGGTCGAGGAGAACCGCGACAAGCTGGACATCGACAACTCGTTCGTCGATCTGCTCGCGAAACCGATCCCGCGGTCGATCTACCCGGACAAGAGCCAGGGATTCGGTGACGAGTTCACCAGCCGGGTCTTCCCCGGAGCCGCGGCGCAGGACGTGTCCTTCGCGACCCCTCTGGTCAGTGAGTCGGACTACAACTTCGGGCCGCTGGGAGCGGTCGTCGTGCTGGCCCTGCTCGGTGCCTTCTGCGTGGTCGCCGACCGGAGGATCGCCCAGCGGGCGCCGCCCCTGGTCGAGCCCGTGATCGCCGCCACGATCTTCTGGCTCGTGTTCGAGCTGATTCGCGGCGACGTGGCCAACGCGCTCGTGTTCAGCGCCGGCTGGATCATCCCGCTCGTGATCTTCTCCCGGGCGATCGGCCTGCGGGCCGATCCGCCGATCAAGCGGGTCGTGATCGACGCGCTTCAGGTGGCGCCGAAGTTCTCCGGCATCGGACGCCGGGTGGCCGAGATCGGCGAGGGACTGACCGCCGAACCGATCGGGGTCCCGGTCGAGGTGCGCTGTGCCCGTGACGTCGCCGATCAGATGAGGGCGGCCTTTCCGGAGGGCACCCGCATTCGCACACCGCTGGCATCCAGTCGCCCGAGGATCAGGCGGATCCTCTATCAGCAGCTGATCGCCCCCTTCCTCACCGGCGCATCGACCGTGGTCGTCTATCCCGGTGACCAGGCCCCGCTGTGGGGCCGCTCGCCGCTGCTCTTCGTGATTCACGACGTGCGACGTCTGGCGGCACCCGAGACCGCCGGTGCCGGGGCCGAGAAGCTCTATTACGGGCAGGTGATGAAAAGCGGAGCCCGTCGCGCGAGCCACATCCTCACGATCTCGGAGTTCTCCCGGGCCGAGCTGGAGGCGAGGCTGCGTCCCGGCTGTCCGGTCTCGATCGTGTCGGAGCGTCCGCGTGACATCGAACCCGTCCCGCCGGAAGTCATCGCCGCGAACCAGCCGGGCTTCGTCCTGGTCGGCGCGCTGCGCGGATACAAGGGCATCGAGAGCGTGATCGAAGCCGTCGCGAACGGCGAGGACGGGGCCGGCCGGGCCAGGATCGAGTGCGTGGGCGACAGCGAGGGTGATCCCGAGTACGCCCGCGAGCTCGAAACGACGGCCGAGGAATCCGGGATCGGCGATCGGTTCCGGATGACCGGCTGGATCTCGGATGCCGAGCTCCGGGATCTGTACGGCCGGAGCGCCGGCAGCATCAACCCCTCCAGCTACGAGGGGTACGGTCTCTCGGTCTCCGAGTCGATCGCCGCCGGCCTGCCGACGATCGCCAGCGACATCCCGCCGCACCGTGAGATCGGTGGTGACGCGGCCCTGTACTTCCCGCCGGGCGACGCCGCCGCGCTGTCGAAACTCATCGCCGAGATCGTCAATGATCCCGGGCGGCGGGCCGAGCTGGCCGAGGCCGCGCGACGGAGGAACGCCGAGCTGGCGGAGAGCGACCAGCCATGGGCGCCGGCGATCGCCGAATCGCTCAGGTCGATCGCGGTCTCAGGGTAGGCGCCGGAGCCTCTCGAGGATCGCCCTGCGGGTCGAGACCCTGGTGAGGCCCTCCTCGGGAAGGCGGCGCCGGGGCATCCCGGAGGCAGCCCGCCAGCCCTTGATCCGGCCCCGGAGGCCACTGGCCGTGCGTTCGACCAGGATCTGTCCCAGGCAGACGAATCCCTCCAGCACGATCGTGCGGACCGCGCCCGAAAAGGTGGTCATCACGCCGTAGCGGCAGATCAGGTAGCCGCGGCTCCAGCCGGTGATCCCGTACTTGGCCGAGGATCTGGATCCGAGTGTCGCCGAGCGAGAATGGGTGCCCCGCGCGTTCTTCGAAAGGGCGCAGCGGTATCCCCGGAGCCTCATGCGCAGGGCCAGATCGAGATCCTCGTAGTAGGCGAAGATCTCGGGATCGAATCCGCCGACCGCGTTGAAGGCGGCCCGGTCGTAGAGCGCGGCACCGCCGCTCGGCCCCAGCGGAGTCTCGGCCGTGTCGACCGCGCCGGCGGGGCGGCCCTCCAGGAAATCGAAGGCCATCAGGGTTCCACGATCCGCGATCACTCCGGCCGAGTCGATCTCTCCGCTGCCATCGTCCCTCAGCAGGACGCCGGCGATCATCTCGGCCCCGGTCGCCTCGGCCGTCGCCGAGATCTCGGCGACGAACCCGGGTTCCAGGATGACGTCGTTGTTCAGCAGCAGAATCGGACCCTCGCCACTGCCTGAAATGGCCTGGTTGAGGGCTGATCCGAAGCCATGGTTCTGCCGGAGCTCGATCAGGAGACACTCCGGGAACTCGTCCCGAACCATGCTCTGGGTGCCGTCGGTCGAGCCGTTGTCGACGACCACGACATCGCACCTGACGGTCTGGCCACGCAGGCTGTCGAGAGCCAGCCGGAGACGCTCACGCCCATCGAGCGTCGGAATGTAGGCGGTGGGAACCATCGGTCGATCCTATGTCTATAGCCTTGGGACGATGGAAGACCTGAAGGGACTGATCCTGTCCGGCGGGGCGGGTACCCGGCTGCGGCCGATCACACACACTTCCGCCAAGCAGCTGGTGCCGGTGGCGAACAAGCCCGTGCTCTTCTACGGCATCGAGGCATTGGTCGAAGCCGGGGTCACCGAGATCGGAATCATCATCGCGCCGGTCACCGGTGTGGAGATCCGCGAAGCGGTCGGCGACGGCTCCCGCTTCGGAGCCGAGGTCACATACATCGAGCAGGCCGAACCGGCCGGTCTGGCCCATGCCGTGCTGACCGCCGAAGAGTTTCTGGGCGGTTCGCCCTTCGTCATGTACCTCGGTGACAACCTGCTCCGGAACGGCATCTCGGGCCTGGTCGAGTCTTTCCGCCAGAACTCGCCGGAAGCGATCATCCTGCTGACCGAGGTCGACGACCCCAGCTCCTACGGTGTCGCCGAACTGGACGGGGACCGGGTGGTCGGCCTGGTCGAGAAGCCCGAGAACCCGCCGTCGAACATGGCCCTGGTCGGGGTCTACCTCTTCTCCCCGGCGATCATGGAGGCCTCGCGCGGACTGAAGCCCTCCTGGCGCGGCGAACTCGAGATCACCGAGGCGATCCAAGCCCTGATCGAGGACGGCCGGGACGTCCAGTCCGAGATCGTCAAAGGATGGTGGAAAGACACCGGGCAGCTCGCCGACATGCTCGAGGCCAACCGCCTGGTCCTGGAAGAGATCCACACGAGGCTCGACGGCGAGGTCGAGAACTCCAAGATCGACGGCCGCGTGATCGTCGAGGAGGGCGCCGTGCTGCGCGACTCCGTCGTTCGCGGACCGGCCGTGATCGCCGCCGGAGCGGTGATCGAGGACACCTACATCGGCCCCTACACCTCGATCGGTGCCAACTGCGCCGTGCGCCGCTCGGAGGTCGAGCACTCGATCCTCCTGGCCGGAGCCGTGGTCGAGGATCTGGGCACCCGGATGGAGGCGAGCCTGCTCGGCCGGGACGTGCGGGTCACCCGGACGGATGGCCCCCCGCGCACGTTGCGCATGCTGGTCGGTGATCGATCCGAGATCGAGATCGTCTGATGAAGGTTCTCGTGCTGGGCGCCAGGGGGATGCTCGGAAGCGACGTCATGCAGGCGGCCGAGGTCGCCGGCCATGAGGTGCGCGGTTTCGGCCACCTCGAGCTGGACATCACCGATCCGGACCAGCTCAGGGACCGGTTCGAGCTCGACCGGCCCGACGCGGTGATCAATTGCGCCGCCTGGACCGATGTCGACGGCGCCGAGGACGATCCCGAAGGGGCGCTGCTGGTCAACGGCACCGGCGCCGGCAACGTCGCGGCCGCCGCGGCCGAGATCGGGGCCCGGGTCGTATATGTGTCCAGCGACTACGTCTTCGATGGTGAGAAGGGCACCGACTACGTCGAGAGCGACCAGACCAATCCGATCTCGGTCTACGGCAAGACCAAGCTCGCCGGCGAGCTCGCCACCGCCCAGGCCAACCGGCGGTCCTACATCGTCCGTTCTTCCTGGCTGTTCGGGATCAACGGCCCCAACTTCGTCAACACGATGATCCGCCTCGGTGAATCCCAGGGACAGGTTCTCGTGGTCCACGACCAGGTCGGCTCGCCGACCTACACCTGGCATCTCGCCTACGGGCTGGTGCGGCTCCTGGATTCCGATGCCTTCGGCATCCACCACATGGCGGCCGGAGGAAGCTGCTCCTGGTACGAGTTCGCGAAGGAGATCTTCAAGCTCTCGGAAATGGATGTCGTGACCCTTTCGGCGACCACCGAGATGTTCGGTAGGAAGGCGCCGAGGCCGCCGCACTCGGCTTTGGTCAGCGGAGTTCAGCACGCGATCGAGCTGCCCTCCTGGCAGGATGGCCTGGCCAGCTACCTGGCTCAGCGCAAGAGCCTCGAAACAGAAAGTTCCCCATGAAGCTTCTGGTCACCGGAGGAGCCGGGTTCATCGGCTCCAACTACGTTCACCACCATCTGGAACAGAATCCCGACGACGAGATCGTCGTCCTCGACAAGCTGACCTATGCCGGACGCCTCGAGAATCTCGCGGGCCTTCCGTCCGACCGGCTTTCCTTCGTCGAGGCCGATATCTGTGACCGCGACACGGCCCGGCGGACGATCGAGGGCTGCGACGCGATCGTTAACTTCGCCGCCGAATCGCATGTGGACCGCTCGATCGAAGCGCCCGGCGAGTTCATCACGACCGACGTGTTCGGCACCTTCGTGCTGCTCGAGGCGGCCCGTGACGCGGGCATCCGCCATCTCCAGATCTCGACCGACGAGGTCTACGGATCGATCGACGAGGGCTCGTTCACCGAGACGTCACCGATCGACCCGTCGTCGCCTTACTCGGCTTCCAAGGCCGGCGGCGACATGATCGTCTCGGCCTTCAACCACACCTACGGTGCCGATTCCCTGATCGTGCGGGCCTCCAACAACTACGGTCCGCAGCAGCATCCCGAAAAGCTGATCCCGCTGGTCATCCTCAACGCCCTCCACGACGATCCGATCCCGGTATACGGCAACGGCCTCCAGGTGCGCAACTGGCTTTTCGTGCGGGACTTCAACAGCGCGATCGACGCGGTGCTCGCCGGGGGCGAGGCGGGACAGGTCTACAACGTCGGCGGTCCGGACGAGATGTCAAACCTGGACGTTGTCAAGATCATCCTCGAGCTGACCGGGCGGGACGAGTCGCTGATCACCTACGTCGAGGACCGACTCGGCCACGATCTGCGCTACTCGCTCTCTTCGGCGAAGACCGAGACTCTCGGCTGGAAGGCAGCGGTCGGGTTCGCGGACGGCATCGAGCGCACCGTCGCCTGGTATCGGGACAATCCCGAGTGGTGGAGCGCTCTGCGCTCGGGCGAGTATCGCGAGTACTACCAGCGCCAGTACGGCGTCGAGCTCACGGACTGATCTTGGCCGAGCGAATCGAAACGAAGCTGGAAGGTCTGGCCCTGATCGAACCTCAAGTGTTCGGGGATGACCGGGGTTTCTTCGTCGAGACCTTCAGCCGCGACGCCTGGGCCGAACTCGGCGTCGGCGTCGAGTTCGTGCAGCACAACCACTCCCGATCCGGCAAGGGCATCCTGCGTGGACTGCATTTCCAGACCTCGCCCGGACAGGCGAAGCTGGTTCGCTGTCCCCGTGGGAGCATCTTCGACGTGGCCGTGGACCTGCGGCGGGACTCGCCCACCTACGGTCAGTGGGAGGGCTACGTCCTCGACGACGAGAAGCACCGGCAGCTGTTCGTGCCGGTCGGTTTCGCCCACGGGTTCTGTGTGCTCTCGGAATCCGCCGACGTCACCTATCTGGTCTCGAGTCTGTACGACCCGGCGACCGAGGCGGGGATCCGCTGGGACGATCCCGATGTCGGAGTGGAGTGGCCGGTCGAGGATCCACGGCTCTCGCAGCGGGACATCGACGCGCCGTCGCTGGCCGAGGTGGCCGGCGAACTTCCCTTCTAGTCCGATCTAGCCGCGGCCGATCGCGGTGATCGTCAGGCTCACCGCGAGCTTGGCGGCGATGCCCAGGTACACCGCCAGGTTGAGGATCCCCGGGTTCTCCGGGGCCTCGAAGCGCCGGTAGAAGCGGCCCATCCCCCGATGGAAGGCCACCTCCTGCTTGAAACCGCGCCGCTTGCCGCTGGAGCCGCCCTTGACGTGCAGCACGGTTCCGGCCGGTTCGTAGAAGACCTTCCAGCCGGCGATCCAGAATCGCCGGCACCAGTCGAGATCTTCCATGTAGAGCCAATATCCCTCGTCGAGGGGCCCCGCCTGAAGCAGCGCTTCCCGCCGGACCAGCATGAACGCGCCGTTGACCGCGTCGACCTCGCCCGGATCGTCGTCTCCCAGATCGGTCGCCCTGTACTGAGAGAGTGAATCGGAAGCACCGTCGAGCCGGCCGATCCCGGTGAAGTGGGCCAGGGCGCCGAGCGGCGTGGGAAAGGAGCGCTTGCAGGCATGGTCGAGCCCGCCGTCGGGGGTGACCAGCTTGACGCCGGTCATGCCGATCGCGGGATCGGCGTCGAGGCGTCTCAGGGCCGCGTCGAGCGAGCCGTCGTAGACCTCGGTGTCCGGGTTGAGCAGCAGGATGAAGGGTGCCTCGCTGCGGCGGAGCACGATGTTGTTCGCCGCCGAGAACCCGATGTTGGCTTCGCGGACCAGATCGAAGCGCGGGAACTCCCGCGCGACCATGTCCGGGGTTCCGTCGGTGCTGCCGCTGTCGACCACGGTCACCCGCATCGAGGCGAGGGCGGGAGGATGCGCGGCCAGCGATGCCAGGCACCGCCGCAGCAGATCCTCGGCACCGTGGCTGACGATCACCACCTCAAGTTCGGGAAGGCTCTTCACAGACGATCAGGCTACGCGACCGGAGGCGCGGGTTCCGGCGAGGCGTCTCAGAAGGCGCCGTCGCCGCGGACGACGGCCTGCGGCGTGCGCAGGAGGATCGAGATGTCCCCGGAGATCGTGAGGTTGTCCAGGTAGTCGCGTTCCAGCGCGAGCCGTTCCTCGAAGTTGAGGCTGCCCCGGCCGGCTACCTGCATCGGGCCGGTCAGGCCGGGCTTGACGCTGAGACGCTGGCGCTGGCGCTCGTCGTAGAGAGCGACCACGGCCTCTTCCTCGGGACGCGGCCCGACCAGCGACATGTCGCCCTTCAGCACGTTGATGAACTGGGGCACCTCGTCGAGGCTCGAACGGCGCAGGAACTTGCCGACCCGGGTGATGCGCGGATCGTTCGGGATCTTGAACACGGGCTCTTCGAGCGCGTCGAGGTCGATCAGGGAGTCGAGCCGGGCTTCGGCGTCGGCCACCATCGTGCGCAGCTTGAACATCGTGAAGCGCTTGCCGTTCTTGCCGATCCGCACCTGGCGGAAGAAGACGGGGCCCTTCGAGTCGAGCTTGATGAAGATCGCCGAGAGCAGCAGGAAGGGCGAGGTCAGGATCAGCAGGGTGCCCGAAACCGTGATGTCGAGGGCACGCTTGATCGCCATGGTCGAACGGGGCGGGATGCTGAAATGGAAGTCGAGCATCGGCACTTCGGCGATGCGGTTCAGTTCGGTGTCGGGGCCGAGGACCTCCTGGTTCGCCGGAACCAGGGTCACGGCCACCTGAGCCTCGCGGCAGGTGTTGATGATCGCGCCGATCGCCTTCGAGCTGAGGTTGTCATCGGCGATGACGACCCGGGCGATGCCCTGCTCACCGGCGATGCGCGGGAG
Source organism: Solirubrobacterales bacterium (assembly GCA_035502775.1). GTDB lineage: Bacteria > Actinomycetota > Thermoleophilia > Solirubrobacterales > 70-9 > 67-14. Next base: position 34,013 of record DATJUB010000013.1, read on the forward strand.
GTCGCGGATCGTGCCGAAGTACTCGACCCCGAGATTGGCCGGCCCGTCGTGGGTGCCGTTGGGGGATTCGGCCACGTATCCCGAGAGCTGGATGCCGCTGCCGACCTCCTGGGTGAGGCGCTTGGCGACCAGCGCCGCCTTCGCGCCCGATCCGATCACGATCGTGCGCTGCTTTTCGGCGATCTGGCGGTAGAGCTGGCGGACGGTGGCCCGCAGAATGAAGGAGACCACCACGGCGACCGCGCCGATGATGATCATCGCCGAAGAAAGGAAGACCGGGATCGGCAAGACCTCGGTGACGATCTTCGCCAGGACCACGGTTATCGCGGCGGTGGCCAGCAGGGACGGGATCTCTTCCACCGTGCTGTGCTGGATCCGGCGGTCGTCGCGGTCGTACAGGTTGTAGAGCTTGGCGACGAAGATCCAGATCGGCACGATTCCGATCGCATAGAGCTGGTTCTGCGCGCTCATCTTGCCGATCTCGGAGGCGACCAGGATGCCGGTGGCGATGCCGGTCGTGTCGGCGAGCGCGAGCGACCAGCGTCGCAGGCGGTGCAGCCTGTGAGCGGAGCGGGCACCCTGACTGGGCGCGGGTGGCCGCTGCGTACCCCCGTTCGGAGAAGTTTTCTTGTCGCTGCTTACGGTTCTAGAGCTGGATGTTTGGCTCACTAGTTCTTTCCTTAGAGCCAGTTCTGGACGAGACTGGATTGATGTTCGTCCTTATAACCATGCGAATACGCGGAAGGTGCGCTCTGTTCAAACTAACTTTTATCGATCTGGCCGGTTCGGGCTTCATACGCCGGTCGCTGAAGGGATGGGTGCGTTTTCGACCGGTGTCGATGACGTTACCCGCTGAATCGGAGTCCTTAACCCGCGGGGTCTAGCATTCGAAGGTCAGTCATGGCGAAAAAGGCGACCCCAGATCCGCTTGCACCCTTCAGTGATGAGGTTCGACGCTGGTTCGAAGCTTCCTTCGAGGGGGCGACGCCGGCCCAGGCGGAAGGCTGGAAAGCCATTGCCAGTGGGGCGAACACGCTGATCTGCGCTCCCACCGGGTCGGGCAAGACGCTCGCCAGCTTCCTGTGGGGCATCGACAGCCTGGCCCGGCGTCCCGACCGGGGGCCGGGGGTCAAGCTGGTTTACATATCCCCGCTGAAGGCTCTTTCGTACGACATCGAGCGCAATCTGAAGGCGCCCTTGCGGGGGATAGGTGCCGATATATCGGTTGCGCTGAGGACCGGGGATACACCGCAGGCCGAGCGGGCCAAGATGCGCCGAAACCCGCCGGACATCCTGATCACCACACCCGAATCGCTCTATCTGATGCTGTCCTCGGGCGCGCGGGAGATCTTCCACTCGGTCGAAGCGGTGATCGTCGACGAGATCCACGCGGTCGCGGCGACCAAGCGGGGCGCCCACCTGGCACTGACCCTCGAGCGCCTCGATCATCTCGTGCGGAACCCCGAGAAAACGGGGTCTGGCGGTGATCGTGGGGCAAATAGCCCCACGATCACCGCCAGACCCGTTCAGCGCATCGGGCTTTCGGCCACGCAGCGGCCCTTGGAGCGCATCGCGAAATTCCTGGTCGGGCCGAAGCGGAACTGTGAGGTCGTGGACGCCGGTGTGCGCAAGACACTGGACCTGGAGATCGTCGTGCCGGTCGAGGACATGCGCAATCCCGGAGAGGTGGAGTCCGAACAGGAACAGATCCGCTCGATCTGGCCGGCGATCTATCCCGAGCTGCTGGCCCTGGTCCGGGCACACACCTCGACGATCGTGTTCGTCAACAACCGGCGGGCCGCGGAAAGGCTGGCCCAGCGTCTCAACGAGCTCGACGAAGCCGAACCGGAAGATCTCGGCGCCGCCCTCAACTCGGAAAGCCCGAACCGCACCGCGACCGAGAACAGATCGAAACCGCCCGCTCCCGAGGACGAGAGCGAGGACAGACCTGTGCTCGCGCGGGCCCATCACGGTTCGCTTTCCCACGAGGAACGGACCCAGGTGGAGGAGCAGCTGAAGTCCGGCCGCATCCCCTGTCTGGTCGCGACCTCGTCGCTGGAGCTCGGAATCGACATGGGCGCCGTGGATCTCGTGATCCAGGTCGAGTCGCCCAAGTCGGTCGCCCGCGGGCTCCAGCGGATCGGCCGGGCCGGCCACGGGCTCGGCGAGACCTCGAAGGGACGGATATTCCCCAAGTTCCGCGGCGATCTGCTGGAAAGCGCCGTGGTCACCCAGCGGATGCGGGACGGCCAGATCGAGGAGACCGTGATTCCCTCGAACCCGCTGGACGTGCTCGCGCAGCACCTGATCTCGATGGCGGCGCTCGATCTCTGGAAGACCCGGGATGCCTTCGATCTCGTCACCGCCACCACACCTTTCGCCGAGCTCTCGATCGAGCAGTACGAAAACCTGCTCGACATGCTCGACGGCCGCTATCCGTCGGATCGCTTCGCCGAACTTCGTCCCCGCATCGTGTGGGACCGGACCGAGGGCACGATCGAAGGCAGAAAAGGGGCTCGCTCATTGGTGGTCACCAATGCGGGCACGATCCCGGACCGGGGCCTCTACGGAGTTCACCTGCCGGATGGCCGCCGGGTCGGGGAACTCGACGAGGAGATGGTCTACGAGGCCCGGGCCGGCCAGGTCTTCATGCTGGGTGCCTCGAGCTGGCGAATCCAGGAGATCACCCGCGACCGGGTGATCGTCATTCCCGCCCCCGGCGTTCCCGGGGCGGTTCCGTTCTGGCGGGGTGACGGCATCGGCCGTCCGGCCGAACTCGGCAAGGCGATCGGCGCCTTTTCCCGCGAGGCGGTGAACGCCGAACCGGAGGAGCTGGAGAAATCACACGACCTCGATCCGATGGCGGCGAAGAACCTGATCGCGTATCTGCGCGAGCAGCAGGACGCGACCCGGGTCGTGCCCTCCGACACGGCGATCGTGGTCGAGCGCTTCCGCGACGAGATCGGTGACTGGCGGCTCTGCGTGCTTTCGCCCTACGGCGGCCGGGTCCACTCCGCCTGGGGGATGGCGATCGCGGCCAAGCTGCGTGACGAGCACGGGCTGGAGGCCGACGCGATCCACTCCGACGACGGCATCGCGATCCACCTGCCCGATGCCGATGAGCCGCCCTCAAGCGATCTGGTGATGATCGAGCCGGACGAACTCGAGGACCTGGTCGTCCGCGAGCTCGGCAACTCGGCGCTGTTCGGAGCCAGGTTCCGTGAGAACGCGGCCCGCTCCCTGCTGATCCCGAGGGCCTATCCGGGCCGGCGAACCCCGCTGTGGCAACAGCGGCTGAAGGCTCAGAGCCTGCTCGAGGTCGCCCAGGACTTCCCCCGGTTCCCGGTGATCCTCGAGACCTATCGCGAATGCCTGCAGGACGTCTTCGACCTGCCGGCCCTCGACCGTCTGCTGCGCGGCATCCACACCCGCGAGCTGTCGATGATCGAAGTCGAGACACCGACCGCCTCGCCGTTCGCGTCCTCGCTGCTGTTCGACTACGTCGCCACCTACATGTATGAGGGCGACACGCCCAACGCCGAGCGGCGGGCGACCGCGCTCTCGCTCGACCGGGAGCTGCTGCGCGAGTTGCTCGGCCAGGACGAGCTGCGCCAGCTGATCGAGCCGGCGGCACTGGAGGAGGTCGAACTCTCCCTCCAGCATCTGACCGAGCACGGAAAGGCGACCGATCGCGACGGCCTTCAGCAGATCCTCCGCCGGATCGGCGATCTGACCATGGCCGAGGCGGAGAAGCGGACCGAGGACGGCAAGTCGGCCCGCTCGATGCTGGAGAACCTGGTCAAGGAGCGGCGGGCGGCGAAGGTCCGCGTCAACGGCGAGGATCGCTTCATCGCCGGTGAGGATGCCGGTCTGTACCGCGACGCGCTCGGGGTCTCGCCGCCCGGCGGGCTGCCGGCCGATTTCCTCGAGGAAAGGGAGGATGCGCTGGTCACCCTGGTCTCCCGGTACGCCCGCACCCACGGCCCCTTTCCCACCGCCCGGCTCCGAGAGCGCTACGGGGTCGATCCGACCTCCGCGCTGCGGCAGCTGGAGGCCGGCGGCGTCGTCGTGCGCGGCGAGATCCTGCCCGGCGGAACCGAACGCGAATGGTGCGAGGCCGATGTGCTCCGCCGGGTCCGCCGGGCCAGTCTCGCCCACCTGCGGCAGGAGGTCGAACCGGCCGACGCGGCCACCTATGCCCGTTTCCTCGCCTCGTGGCAGGGGGTGGACCGCTACCGCCGGGCGGGTGCGGGCATCGACCGGCTGCGCGAGGTGCTGGTGCCGCTGCAGGGCGTCGCTCTCACCGCGAAGACCTGGGAGCGGGACGTGCTGCCGCGACGGCTCGGCGCCTACAACCCGATCTGGCTGGACGAGCTTTGCACCAGCGGTGAGATCGTCTGGATCGGTTCCGGAGCGATCGGCCGCACCGACGGGCGCATCGCCTTCTACTTCCGCGAGGACGTGCGCCTGGCCGGCCCGCCGCCGTCCAACGCGAAACTGGAGCCGCCCGAGGGGCCGGTCCATGACGCGATCCGGGAACGGCTGCTCCAGGGGCCGACCTTCTGGCTCGATCTGGTCGCCGAACTCGACTCGACGGCGGAGGAGCTTCATTCGGCGCTCTGGGACCTCGCCTTCGCCGGACAGATCACCAATGACTCTTTCGCGCCGCTGCGGGCTCCCCGCCTGCGGGCGGTGCCGTCGTTCCCGGCGGGCGGACGCCGCTTCTCCCGCCGCCGTGCGGCCGCGGGGCCGACCGTTCAGGGGCGCTGGTCGCTGACCGAGCCGCTGTTCCGGAACGCGCCGGCGCTGGGGCCGCGGCTGCGGGCGCAGGCGGAGCTGATGCTCGAACGGCACGGCATCCTGACCCGGGAGATGGCACTCGCGGAGGGGGTGCCGGGAGGCTTTTCGACTCTGTATCCGGAGCTTTCGAACCTGGAGGTGCTGGGATCCGCCCGCCGTGGATACTTCATCGAGGGTCTCGGGGGCGCGCAGTTCGCCCTGGCTGGCGCGGTCGAACGCCTCCGATCGCAGCCGCTCGAGGACGATGCCCTCACGGTGCTCGCCGCCACCGATCCGGCAAACCCCTACGGGGCGAGCCTCTCGTGGCCGAAGCTGGAGGGCCGCCGCCGTCCGTCCCGCACCCCCGGTGCCTACGTCATGCTGCGGGCCGGTGTCCCGGTGCTCTATCTGGAGAAGGGCGGCAAGGGGATTCTCCGTCTGGATCCGAACCTCGGCGGCGAAGAGCTGGGGGCGATGCTGACCGAGCTTGCCCGCTGCGCCGAGGAGGGCCTGATCGCACCCCTGAAGGTCGAGCGTTTCGATGGGGAACCGCTGATCGGCTCGGGATTCGAGTCGATTCTGGTCAGCTCCGGATTCAGCCGGCAGCCCCGCCGCCTGGTGGTTCCGGCGTGAATCGGGTACAGACGGGCCATGGCTGAAGGCGACACTGTTTTCCGATGGGCCCGCGATCTGGAACGGGCCTTCGAGGGGCGCAGGGTCGAGTGTGCCGAGGCCCCCAACCCGAGAAGCCCCCTGCGGCGCACGGTCTCCCGTCTCGCCGGGCTGGAACTGGATCGGGCCGAGTCGCGGGGCAAGCACCTCCTCCTGCGGTTCCGGGGCGGGCTGGTCCTGCACAGCCACATGGGCATGAACGGTTCTTGGCGGGTCCGGGAGCACGGCGTCTCCCCGGGGCACCGGACGAAGGCGGCCTGGCTGGCGTTGAATCTCGGTGATCTCGAGGTGGCGCAGTACGGCGGACCGACGATCCGCCTGGTGAGGGAGGTCGCGCTCGGCCGCGATTCCCGGCTCGGGTCGCTCGGTCCCGATCCGCTCGCCCAGGACTTCGATCCCGCGCGGGCCGCCGCGGCGCTCGCCACGGCCGGCCAGACCGAGCTCGGCGAGGCCCTCCTGGATCAGCGGCGCCTTGCGGGGATCGGCAACATCTTCAAGTCCGAGGCCTGTTTCGAGGCCCGGGTCAGCCCCTGGCGGGCGGTCGATTCGTTCGATCCCGAAGAACTCGAACGGATCATCGGGATCGCGCGTCGGCAGCTGCTGGCCGGCGCCGAAACCGGCCGTCGGCCGGGACGGATCTACCGCAAGGCCGGCAGGCCCTGCCCCCGCTGCCGGGGACGGATCGCCGCCAAAGGTCAGGGTCTGGACAGCAGGATCACCTACTGGTGTCCCGGATGCCAGCTGTGAATCACGGGCGTGACTTGGATTCCGAACACCCATAGGGGATACTCCACCTGTGGCTTTGGTTGAGGAAAGTGTTGTCGGATTGCTCCGAAGTGTTCCCCTGTTCGCGGAACTTGACGAGGAAGAACTCGAGCGGTTCTCGCGTGTGGCGGTTCCCCGTTCGTATCCGGAGGGCACCCGTGTCTTCCACGAGGGCGACCATTCGGATGCCTGTTACATAGTGCGTTCGGGGACCTTCCGCGTCACCCGGGAGCACCCGGACGGCCGGGCGATCACCCTGGCCACCCTCGCGCCCGGTGACATCGTCGGTGAGCTCGCGATGCTGGACGGCGAGGTCCGTTCGGCGAGCGTCGAGACTCTCGGCGGCAAGGGTGAGCTGCTCGCCCTGCCGGCCAGCGACGTGCGCTCCCTCCTGGAGAAGCATCCCGACATCACGGTCAAGATGGTCGCCGCGCTGACCCGTCGCCTGCGGGCGGCGAACGAACGGATCTCGCGCCAGTCCTTCCAGACGGTTCCGTCCAGGGTGGCCGGCGTGCTCTCCCAGATGGTTGACGACGAGAGCGGGGACGGCGCCAGGGGTGAGATCACGATCCGGATGAACCAGGCCGATCTGGCCCAGCTGGCGGGAACCTCCCGGGAGAGCGTCAGCCGGTTCCTGGCCGATCTGGAGCGTTCCGGTGTCGTCCGCGCGGGCCGCGGCCAGGTGACGATCCTTGAACCCGCCAAGCTCGGCAACTACATATTCTGAGGGTCATATGGCAACCGGGCTCTTCGCACTGAATTTCTATTCACCGCTCTTCGTCGATCAGCTGAAACGCGGACGGAAGACCGCGACGATCCGCCTCGGCGACAAGTCCTCCAAATACGAACGCAGCCAGGTCGTCTGGGTGACGGTCGGATCGAGGCATTCCCGCCGGGAGAAGATCTTCTCGGCCGTGATCGACGAGGTCGAGGTCAAGCGGCTCTCGGATCTCTCGCCCCGTGACATCGAGCGGGACAACCCGGAATTCCGGCGGGTCGAGGAGACCCGGGGTTTCCTGGAACAGATCTACGATCGCGAAATCGAACCCGAAGCCCAGGTCACCGTGATCCACTTCTCGCAGATAGTGGAGGCCGGAATCGGCGGTTTCGGGACGGTCCCCTCACCGAACTGATGCTTGCGGGCCGGGAATCAGATCCGGCCGCGTTCGACTTCATCTCGCGCTGGCAGCTGGCGGTCTCGCTCGAAACGGTGTGGGACACCCTGGTCGATTTCAAGAGCTGGCCGGAGTGGTGGCCGGGACTGCAGTCGGTGGTCGAGACCGCCGAGGGGGATGCCGACGGCATCGGCCAGCGGGCGGTTTCCCGCTGGCGGGGTCCGATCGGCTACTCGATCGAGTACGAGATCGAGACGATCGACCGCCAGTATCTGAAGTGCCTGAAAGGCAGGGCCAGTGGGGAGCTGTCGGGGTCGGGCACCTGGCACATCACGCCGATCGCCGACCTCGAGGTGCCGGAACGCATCTGGACCATGATCGTCTTCGAGTGGAACGTGGTCGCCACCAAGAAGTGGATGCAGCTGCTGAACCCGGTCGCCCGCCCGGTCTTCGTCTACAGCCACGACTACGTCATGGAACGTGGTGCGAACGGAATGGCCGAGTACCTGGGCTGCGAGATCCGAGGGTTCGCGACGGGCAGGCTGGCCCACACGAGCAGCACCTAGCTCCCCGACCTGCCCGCGAAAACGAGACGCCCCACTGGGGTGGAGCCGATTTCCGGCCGGAGCGGCCGGAAATCGTCTCCACCCCGGCATGAAACTTGCAGTGGCGGCGGGAAGTCAATGAACTTTCACTTCCCGGCCAAGCCAACCCTGTAGAGTCACTGGCAGGTCTGGCACTCTCATTGCCAGAGTGCCAAAATGAACGTGAATTTCCTAGCGAAACACATGACAACGGAGGTAACGAATGAAGCTTAAGCCCCTCGGGGACAGGCTGATCGTCAAGCCCTTCGAGGAAGAAGAGACCACCGCGAGTGGCCTCGTCCTCCCCGAAACGGCGAAGGAGAAGCCCCAGAAGGGAACGGTCGTGGCTGTCGGTGACGGCGCCATCGCCGAAGACGGCTCCCGCCGCCCGCTCGACGTGAGCGAAGGCGACGAGGTCCTCTACTCCAAGTACGGCGGGACCGACATCACGGTAGAGGGCGACGAGCTGCTCGTCCTGCGTGAGTCGGACATCCTCGCCAAGGTCCAGTAACCCCCCTCACCCAGCCTTTCAGGAGGTCTATTCATGGCTCATAAAGAGCTGAAGTTCGCAGAAGAAGCACGGGGAGCCCTGCAGGCCGGCGTCGACGCCGTCGCCGACGCGGTCAAGGTAACCCTCGGTCCCAAGGGCCGTTACGTAGTACTCGACAAGAAGTTCGGCGCTCCGACCATCACCAACGATGGTGTCACCATCGCCCGTGAGGTCGAGATCGAGGACGTCTTCGAGAACCAGGGTGCCCAGCTCGTCCGTGAGGTCGCGACCGCGACCAACGACGTCGCCGGTGACGGAACCACCACCGCCACCCTGCTCGCCCAGATCATCGTCCGCCAGGGCTTGAAGAACGTCGCCGCCGGGGCCAACCCGCTGGCGCTGCGCCGTGGCATCGAGAAGGCCGTTGACGAGGTCGTCGAGAACCTTCGCAACAAGCAGTCCGCGGAGATCAACGGCAAGGAGCAGATCGCTCGCGTCGCCGCCATTTCGGCCGCTGATGACGAGATCGGCAACACCATCGCCGACGCGATCGACAAGGTCGGCAAGGACGGCGTGGTCAACGTCGAAGAAGGCCAGACCTTCGGCATGGAGCTCGAGTTCACCGAGGGCATGCAGTTCGACAAGGGCTACATCTCGCCCTACATGGTCACCGACCAGGACCGTATGGAGGCTGTTCTCGAAGAGCCCTACGTCCTGATCGCCAACCAGAAGATCGGTTCCGTCCGCGACGTGCTGCCCGTTCTGGAGCAGGTCATGCAGGGTGGAAAGCCCTTGCTGATCGTCGCCGAGGACGTCGAAGGCGAATGCCTCGCGACCCTCGTCGTCAACAAGCTGCGTGGCACCTTCACCGGTGTCGCGGTCAAGGCGCCGGGCTTCGGCGACCGCCGCAAGCGCATGCTCGAGGACATCGGCATCCTGACCGGTGGTGAAGTGATCACCGAAGAGATGGGCCTCAAGCTGGAGAACACCCAGCTGACCCAGCTCGGCCAGGCCCGCCGCGTGGTCGTCTCCAAGGACACGACCACGATCATCGACGGTTCCGGCGACGCCGAGGCCATCAAGGGCCGGATCAAGCAGATCCGCTCGGAGATCGAGAACACCGATTCCGAGTTCGACCGTGAGAAGCTCCAGGAGCGTCTCGCCAAGCTGGCCGGCGGCGTTGCCGTGGTCAAGGTCGGCGCTGCCACCGAGACCGAGATGAAAGAGAAGAAGCACCGCGTCGAAGACGCCCTTCAGGCTGCCCGTGCGGCGCTGGAAGAGGGAATCGTCCCCGGCGGCGGAGTCGCCCTTCTCAACGCTCAGGAAGCTCTCGACGTCGACGCGTTCGAGGATGCCGATGAGCGCACCGGTGCCCAGATCATCCGCCGTTCGCTCGAAGAGCCCGTCCGGCAGATCGCCGAGAACTCGGGCCTCGAAGGTTCGGTCGTGGTCAACCACGTCCGCGGCCTGAAGACCGGCGAGGGACTGAACGCCGCTTCCGGTGAGTACGGCGACATGGTCAAGGCCGGAGTGCTCGACCCGACCGTCGTCACGCGCTCTGCCCTGCAGAACGCCGCGTCGATCGCGAAGAACATCCTCGTGACCGAGGCGATCATCGCCGAGCCCGCCGAAGAAGGCGGAGCCGGAATGCCCGCCATGCCCGACATGGGCGGAATGGGCGGCATGATGTAAGAAGTCTCTTCCGAGACTTCGCCGGACCTTCGGGAACGGCAGACAAAGGCCCGGGGCTTGCCCCGGGCCTTTGTCGTTCTACCAACCTCTGCGCACGCTCTGGCAACGATTTCTAGTGATAGTCACTAGAAATCGTTGCCAGAAGGCGCGGATGCTCCTCGGGGGTTGTCTACATGTGGTCGATCAGGCTGCCGGCGCTGATGTTGACCGTGGCCGCGGTCATGGTTCTGGCCTTGTCCGAGGCGATGAAGGCGGCGGTGTCGCCGACGTCCCGGAGGGTCGCGGCGCGGCCGAGCATGGTCGCTCCCACGATTCCCTCGCGGATCGCGTCCTTCGCCTCGAAATCATCGGAGATCGCCTCGGGAACGCCGCCGGAGCGCATGGTCACGACCCGGATCCCGTACTCGCCCAACTCCATCGAGAGCTGCCGCCGCATCGATTCCATCGCTTCGAAACCGGTCTGCAGACCCCCGAGGCTGTAATTCCTCACCGGATCGCCGGATCCGCCGAAGATCATGATCACACCGGACCCCTGCCGCTTCATGTGCCGCGCCGCCGCGCGGGAGGTGAGAAACAGGCTGCGGACCCCGTTTACCACCGGTGCCAGGTAGTCCTCCAACTCCATCTCGACCATGGGTGTTCCCTGCACGTCACCGTGGGTGATCGCGTTGAAGCTGATGTCGAGACCCCCGGCCTCCCCGACCACCATGTCGGCGTGGGCGTCGACCGCCTCGGGGTCCTGCGCGTCGAGGACCGCGACTTCGGCCCTCCCTCCATCCGCACGGATATCGGTGGCGGTCGCGCCGAGCGTCCTCTCGGTCCGGCCGGCGAGAAACACCCGTGCGCCTTCGGCGGCGAATGCCCGTGCGGCCGCTCCGCCGATCGATCCGCCCCCGCCATAGACCACCGCGTTCTTGCCTTGAAGCAACATCTCAACCTCCGAGTTAGCTTGCCGTCAGAGGGTAAGACCTGCCCGGAGGCCGAGAATCATCGGCGGGCGTGGCCGTAGGCGTACTGCATGTAGCGCGGATTCCTCAGCTTGTTCTTGATGACCCGCAGGGCGTTCGGGTAGTTGTACGGATTGAAGATGTCCTCGGCGCCGCCGAAACCGCGGTAGTAGTTGAACATCCGCACCCGTGGACGTTTCTCCATCCACTTGAAAACCTGGCGGGTGAAGGTGACATTGTCCGAACCGGCGACACCCCACTCGGTCAGCCCGACCGGCTTGCTCCGCCAGCGCTTGGCGGCGAAGAACTTGTTGAGGTCCTTCCAATGGGGGTAGTTCGAGTAGAAATCGACCCCGGCCCAATCGACGAAATTGGCTCCGGGCCAGTAGTTGCCGGGCCAGTTCCCCTTCACTCTCGGGGACCCGGCGGGCAGGGTGCTCCACACGATCGCGACCGGCGGGGCGGGCAGCGCGGTCGGCCGGGAACCGTTCGCGAAAACCATCGGCGGCATGCCGAGACGGACGAGCTTGCGGTCGATCTGACCGGTGGGAAGTCCGCCGCGCACGATCACCGAGATGCGCTGGAACGCCTTGCGGTACCAGTAGGTGGTGTGGTCGCCGCCCTTCTGGGCACCGGAACAGTTGACCGCCGAGTACGGGTTCAGGCAGCGATTCGGCTCCCCCAAGGGGCGGATGTACGAACGAAGGTCCTTCTCGGTGAAGAAACGGTTGATCTCCAACAGATAGGCGTCACCGACTCCGGTGGCGATCTGCCTGGGCGTGATCAGCTCGGCCCGGGTCTCGTCGTCAGCGGTCGAGATGTGAAGCATCGGACGGACCTCGGCGTTCTGCCAGCGCCTGTAGGCGAGATTCAGGCCATTGCCCCAGGGATGGAAGGTCTGCAGGACCGCGGGATGGAATCCCACCGCGGCGGCGAAATTCTGGAATCCGTCGAGCGTCCCGTTGTCGCTCACCCCGGTCATCACCTTGCCCGCGGGCGGCCCGAGAACGGCGGCATTCGACGCCTGCGCCGGAATCAGGAACAGGGCGGAGATCAGCAGGGCCGGGATCAGCCTGGCTAGCGGCTTCAGGTCCATCAAGGGTTGGAACAGGGTAGGACCCCTGTCGTTGCGGTGAAGGCTCAGGCCGGTTCCGAAAGCACGTCGGCCATCGAACGCGGGGATATCCCAAGCGCCTCCAGGTCGGCGGTGCCTCGCTCCGAAGTCATCGACACGCGCATCAGCTCCGCCTCCTGCCAGGTGGCGAAAACCGTCTCCTTGAAGATCCGGTGAAGGGTGCTCAGACCGAGGTGAACCACCGGCAGCGGAATGTGAAGCAGCGGCCGTGGCCTGCCCGAAAGGCGTCCGACCAGGGTCGACATCTGGGAGTAGCTGAGAGTTTCCGGGCCGACCAGATCACAGATCTCACTGCCGGGCCTGTCCATCGAGGCGAGCACCGCCCGCGCCGCGTCGTCGGCCCACACCGGCTGATAGATCGATCTGCCGTCACCGGAGACGGGAATCGCCGGCAGGAAGGAGAACCGACGCAGCAGGGTGATCCAGGGGTCGGAGTGATCGAACACGATCGAGGGCCTGAAGATCTTGGTCTCCATGGGGGACGCCAGCAGGGCCTGCTCGGCGATCCACTTGGCACGGAAGAAGCGGGTGCGCTGGACCGAGGAGGCGTTCAGCGCGCTGAAGAAGACGAATCGCTTGACCCCGGCGCGTTCGGCGGCCTCCAGCAGGCGCACCGTCGCCAGGCCGTTCAGTTCCTCGACCCGGTAGGGCGGCTGATCGCGGATCGAGGCGGCCAGATGGATCACGGTGTCGACCCCGCGCATCGCCTGCCGCAGCAGATAGGGGTCCGACAGTTCGCGCAGATCGCCCATGGTGATCTGGACGTTGACCCGCTGGTCGCCGAGCTTGCGTGGTTCGCGAACCAGGCAGCGGACGTCTTCGCCCGATTCGAGCAGGCGGGGCAGGAGGCGGGAACCGATCGAGCCGGTCGCTCCGGTCAGAAGTATCAAGAGGCTTGGGGTGGTTGGACCTGCATGCTCATCAGTCTAGTAGTCGGCATTCACCGGCCGACCGGACCAAGCGCTGCGGAGGGGCAGGGTCTAAGATGACAACCCATGAGCTACGTAATCGCCGAACCATGCATCGGAACCAAAGACAATTCGTGTGTCGAGGTCTGCCCGGTGGATTGCATCCACCCGACCCCGGATGAACCCGATTACGAAAAGGTCGAAATGCTCTACATCGACCCGGACGAGTGCATCGATTGCGACGCCTGTGTCGAGGCCTGTCCCGTGGACGCCTGTTTCGCCGAGGACCAGCTGCCGGCCGAGTGGGCGAACTTCGCGGAGAAGAACGCCGAATACTTCAAGAACTGAGAATCAGTTCAGACAACGAAAAAGCGCCCCGGCCGGGGCGCTTTTTCGTGCAGCGGACGTGACTCAAATCAGGGGCGGCCACGGGTGAACTTGACGAACTTCCGCCAGGCCGGCTTGGCGACCAGCTTCTTGCCCTTGTGCCACTCGATCAGGCCGATCGTGTAACAGAAGCTGCAGTTGACGCCCTTGGGATCGGTGTCCTGCCAGGCGAACCAGTAGACGTTCTTCAGGCGCAGCTTGCGGCGATCCTTGATCAGGTACTCGAAGGCCGAGCTGAGCTGCCTCGCCTGGGCACCCTTGCTGCCCTTCAGGAACGAGTTCGTCGCGGGGCCGGAACCCCAGCCGATCTCGGTGACCTGGATCGACTTCGAACGGAAGCCGGCATCGATCGCGGCCCTGCGGAACTGCTTCATGATCTGCTTCAGCGTGGAGGTGTCCTTGGCGTAGGGATGGAGTGCCAGGGAATCGACGCTGCTTTTCTTCGAGTACCTGGCCAGCTTCCGGACGAAGTCGGTCGCGTCCATCGCCTGGCGCTTCGAGCCCTTGGGCCTCGCGAACAGGCCGGAGACGACCACCTCGGCCTTGGGATCGTTGTTGTGGATCACCCGGGCCGAAGCATCGAGCAAGCGGCCGTACTTGGCCGGTGACACCGGTGTCGCGAAGTAGTGGAAGTTCGCCTCGTTCCAGATCTGCCACTCGCGTACCGGAGTTTTCGGCAGCTTGGACTGGACCTGGTGCGGCTCCTCCCAGAACTCGCCGTCGCTTCCGTAGCGCTGGACGGCGGCCTTCACGAACTTCCGCCACTTGTCGAGCTGGTTGCCGTTGGCGACGGGAAGGTTGGTGGTGCGCTTGCTCATCCAGGCCGGAGTCGCGTAGAGCGTGGGCATGATCCGCACTCCCTCTCGCGCGGCGACCCGGATCGTCTCGTCGAGCGCTCCCCATTCGTACTTCTCCGCCGACCGGGGCTGGATCAGATCCCAGCCGACCGCCACCCGGACCGACTTCACCTTGCCGCGCTTCATGCGCTGCGTGTCGAGCCGGTTGAGGCCCTCCTGCGGCACGATTCCGAGGAACCCGCTGGGCGCCTTCGGCACCGCCCGGGCCGGTGCGGCCAGGGTCGCGGCGCCGACAAGGCAGCACAGGGCGACGGCCGCCACGAGGGCGGTGAGGATTGACATGGACGACTTTCCCGTAGGGAGAATGCGTTTGGTCTCGATCATCACGTTGCTCATGCAACAGGACCGGGGCCGCATCGTTGCGGCCCGGCCGTGGAATTTTCGGTTCTTCTACTGAAGAACGGGCAGTTCGCGGGCCTTCGACCCGAGCTTGGGCGCCGCCGGCGCGGGTGTGGCGGCGGCCGTCTGCAGCATCGGCAGGTCACGCGGAGACATCGACACGATGCGCTTCGCGATCTCGTTGATCGCCTTGCCGGCCGGTGAATCCGGCTTCTCGACCGCGAGGGGCGTGCCCACGTCGGCATGCTCGCGAAGCTCTTCCGAAAGCGGGATCTGGCCGAGCAGCGGCACGCCGATCTCGTCGGCCAGGAGCTGGCCGCCGCCCTCGCCGAAGATCGAGAACTTCTCGCCGGTCGGGGTCGTGAATCCGGACATGTTCTCGATCACGCCCATCACCTCGAGATCGACCTTGTTCGCCATCTCGACCGAGCGCCGGGCAACCGATTGCGCGGCGGGCTGCGGGGTGGTGACCACCGTGAGCTTGGCCTGGGGCAGGAGCTGGGCCAGGGTCATGGCGATGTCGCCGGTGCCCGGAGGCAGGTCGAGCAGGAGGTACTCGAGCTCGCCCCAGGCGACATCCTCGAGGAACTGCTGGAGTGCCTTGTGGAGCATCGGGCCGCGCCAGACAACCGCCGAGTTGTCCTCGACGAAGTAGCCGATAGACATCGTCTTGACACCGGATGGGGCTTCCGGCGGAAGGATCTTGCGTTCCCCGTTCACGTCCGGCTTCACGTCGATCCCGAGCATGCGGGGGATCGAGTAGCCGTAGACGTCGGCGTCGAGCGCGCCGGTGGCGTGGCCCTGCGCCTGGAGCGCCGCCGCGAGGTTCGCGGTCATGGTCGACTTGCCGACGCCGCCCTTGCCGGAGGCGACGCAGATCACGTTGTTGACCTGGGCCAGTGCGCCCTGCGGTAGCTTGCCACGGCCGAGGGTCTGCTGAAGGTTGCCCTTCTCCTCGTCGGAGAGCACGTCGAAGCCGACGCCGACACCGGTCACGCCCTCGAGCGAAGAGACCTGAGTGACGACCGCGTCGTGAAAGTGTGAGCGGATCGGACAGCCCGGGGTGGTCAGCGAGACGGTCACGTCCACCTTGCCATCCTGCTTGATGTCGATCGAGCGGACCATGCCGAGTTCGACGATGTTGCGGCGCAATTCGGGGTCGATCACCGCCGTGAGCTTCTCTGTCACCTGTGCTTCTGAGGGTAGGGCCATACCTCAATTCTGGCAGAGAGGGGGAGAGTTTCCCGCGTCCGGCTCTTCAAGGGGACATACGCCACTACCCGAGGAGTCGAAGATGGGAAAGAAAACGTTCGCGATTCTGCTGTTGATCACCGCCGGATTCGCCGCGCTGGCGGGCCTGACCGCGGCGGATGCGGGCGCGGTCAGGTACACGGTCACGCAATGCGGCTGGCACGTCGGACAGGACGCCGCCTGGGCCGACACGAGCGCGGACAAGTTCCTGAGGAGCTCCTACTGCCAGACGCCCGAGTCGGCCGATCCCTTCGACGGGGTGCATCTGAGCAGCCAGACCCGCGACTCGGCGAGCACGGTCGCGGGAACGCGGTTCGCCCGCTGGCGCTGGCAGGCTCCGCCCGGTACCGGGATCGTGACGGTCGATGGGCAGCGGTGGCAGGTGCTGCGGGACGGATTCCAGCATCGCATCGGCGGGGTCGACCCGGGCGGTGATTTCGAGCCGTTCGCGCAGCTCACCTCGACCGACACCGTCAAGCGCGGCTTCGCCTCGTCTTTTTCACCCTTCGCGAAAGCGGTCGAATCTCGCCTGCTCTGCGCAAAGGCCGAGGACAAGCTCTGTTCCGCGAGTTCGAACTCGTCGGCGGGTGTTCGCGGCCTGACCATCACGCTCGACGATTCGCTGAAACCCGGAGTCTCGGCCGGCGGTCCGCTCACCGGTGGTGAGTGGCTGCGGGGATCGCAGGCCGTCACCTACTCGGCGGGAGATACCGGGTCGGGGATCCGCTTCGGACAGACCTTCGTCGACGGTGCGCAGCGGGCACAGACCGAGCACGGCTGTGCCAAGGCGTTCATCGCGGGCCAGTGGCGCGGCACGGAGATGCAGCCCTGCTCGGGCGGTGCCTCGGGAAGTCATGCGGTCCAGACGGCCGGGCTCAGCGATGGTCCCCACCAGCTTCGCCAATGCGCGGTGGATTTCGCCGGGAACACCGGCTGCGCGGCCGATCTGACGATCCGGACCGACAACACGGCGCCCGCCGCGCCCCGGGCCCTGAATGTGGACGGCGGTGAGGGCTGGCGCCGGGAGAACGGCTTCCGTCTCGGCTGGTTGGAACCGGACCAGGGCCGGGCGGCACCGATCGCGTCGTACGGGTACCGGATGGCGGGTCCGGGTTCCGGCACCGATCCGGCCTGGCGGTTCGGGAACGGCTCGACCGAGAGCATCCGGGTTCCGGGGCCGGGTGAGTTCCGCGTCTCGGTGTGGCTCGCGGACCGGGCCGGGAACACGGATCCGAGGGCGAGTGAGGAGGCGGTGCTTCGCCTGGATGACGTCGCTCCGACCGCCTACTTCGTCGAGCCGCCGTCCGAAGATCCCGACCGTCTGCGGGTCGCGATCTCCGACGAGCATTCCGGCCCCGCGGGAGGAACCATCTCCTTTCGCCGCCAGGGTGAGGATGAGTGGAGGAGGCTGCCGGCCGAGCAGGGCGGCGATTTGGCGGGGCGTCATCTGGAGGCCCGGTTTCCCTCGGAAGATCTTGAGCCCGGTATCTACGAGTTCCAGGCGAGGGTGCTCGACCTGGCGGGAAACGGTGCCGTGACCGAGCGGCGGGGCAACGGTTCGGCGATGACCCTGACGGTCTCGCCCAAGGTCGAGCCGGAGCTCTCGGCCCGGCTGTCGAGGAAGGGCGAAAGTTCCCCGAGGATGGTCGTGCCGTTCGGGGAGGCGGCCACGGTCACGGGGAGGCTTTCGACTCCCGGTGGGGCCGGAATCGCCGGGCAGACGATCAGGGTCGAGCAGCGGCCGTCGCCCGGATCGATCGTGCAGACCAGCTCCGAAGTTACGCAGACCGACGCGCATGGCGGCTTCGTGGTCGCGGTCGCGCCGGGAGCGTCCCGGACCCTGTTCGTGCGGTTCGACGAGACCAGGAAACTGGCCGGGGCGGCCGTGGGGCCCCTCGAGTTCAGGGTCAAGGGGTCGATCAGGCTGAATGCCGTTCCCCGGGCTCTGCGAACCGGGCGGAGATTGAGGCTGAACGGTTCGGTCGACATGCGCTGGACGGCCCGGCAGGAACGAGGCAGTCTCGTGGCGATCCAGTACCTCGAGCGGACCTCCGGACTGTGGCGGCCGGTGCTGGTGGCCCGATGCGACCGGCTCGGCCGGTTCCAGCGGACCTACCGGTTTCGCTACATCACCGGCTCGGCGCGGATCCGGCTGCGCGCGGTCCTGCTGCCGTCCCAGAATTTCCCGTTCGAATCCTCGGCATCGAAGGCGGTGACGGTCCGGGTGAAGGGCCGTGGGGCCGGGGAGCGGAGGGACAGGGTCTGAGTGGGGCCGGCCCCGGGGCCGGCGACAGGGAGCCGGCCCGGCACGAGGCCGGGCCGGTCCCGCTCAGTGGTGCCTACAGACCGAAAACGCCGATCAGCACGGGCAGCGCGATGGCTGTCCCGGCGATACCACCGACCACGTAGGCAATGACGGCGCGAACGCCTGTCGTTTCGACTACGGGGGCTACTACTGGTGAGTTCAGATCCATTGTCGCCTCCTTCTTCGTCAGGCCTACGGGGTTAGCTGACGGGCTCGCGCTGAAGAAGCTGCGCTACGGACCTGGGTCCGATTCGCCCCCGAGGATCGGCCTTCGCCTCACCTCAATGGGTCCCCCGCTCCGGAACCATGTGGGTCCGGACTCGGCAGTTCACATCTGAACGATCTCGATACTAGCCGATTCGCGGGCGGGCTCGAGATGCCTGCCGGTGGTGCTCAGGGACCGAAGCGGGCGGCGCAGCGCTGGATCCTGGCGATGTCCTGATTCGAGTTCTGGACGCATCTGAGGAGCCGCTGCTGTTTCCTGCCGGAAGTTGTCGTTATCGATCGTTTGATCTGGACCTGGCTGAACTTGCGGTTCGTCGTGTTCGAACCGTCGAATGCCCGGTTGACCTCTTCCATGGCGCTGGAGATGTTCGCGTTGACGCCCTTGGTCACGTTCTCGGTCGTGTTCAGGACCGGCTTGAGGATGAACACGTAGACGAGCGCCAGCGTCGCGGCCAGGACGGCGATTCTCACGATGGCTGTGACCAGCGTTCCCCCGATTTGCATGTGGGAAAGCCTAGCGCCCATAATGACGTCAAGGTGAAACCAGAGGATTTCCTTGAGATAGACAGGCTGCTTTCCGACGAGGAGCGCCTGATCAAAGAGACGGTCGCCCGCTACGTCGACGAGAAGTATCTGCCGGGCGTGAACGAGCATTTCGAGCGGGGCACGTTCGACACCTCGGTTCCGGGGGCGCTCGGAGATCTGAACGTTCTCGGCATGCATCTGAAGGGCTACGGCTGTGCCGGATCGAGCGCGGTCGCGTACGGGATCGCGTGCATGGAGCTCGAGGCGGGAGACAGCGCCCTGCGTTCCTTCTGCTCGGTGCAGGGGTCACTTGCGATGTTCGCGATCTGGAAGTACGGATCGGAGGAGCAGAAGCGGCGTTGGCTGCCCGAGATGGCGGCGGGCCGCATCATCGGCTGCTTCGGCCTGACCGAGCCCGACTCCGGTTCGGATCCGGCCAGTATGCGCACCAAGGCGGTCCGCGACGGTGACGACTGGATCCTGAACGGGGCGAAGATGTGGATCACTTCGGGCACGATCAGCGGCGTCGCCGTGGTCTGGGCGAGAACCGAGGCCGGGGTCGAGGGGTTCCTTCTCGAGCCGGGAATGGATGGGTTCACCGCGCCCGAGATGCACGGCAAGCTCTCCCTGCGAGCCTCGGTCACGTCCGAGTTGATCTTCGATGACGTCAGGGTTCCGGACGCGAACCGCCTGCCCGGCGTCCAGTCGCTCCGGGGTCCGCTCAGCTGCCTGAACGAGGCCCGGTACGGGATCGTGTGGGGAGTGGTCGGCGCGGCCCGTTCATGCTTCGAGGCGGCGCTCGAGTACTCGCTGACCCGTGAGCAGTTCGGCAGGCCGATCGCCTCGTTCCAGCTGACCCAGGACAAGCTCGCCGATATGGCTGCCGGAGTCCAGCAGGGCTATCTGCTCGCGCTCCACCTGGGCCGCCTGAAGGACGAGGGCAAGATCACGACCGAGCAGATCAGCATGGGCAAACGCCAGAACGTGAGGATGGCCCGCGAGGTGGCGGCCACGGCCAGGGGCGTGCTCGGGGCCAACGGAATCACCCTCGAGTACCCGGTCCTGCGCCACGCCAACAACCTCGAGTCGGTCTTCACGTACGAGGGAACGGACGAGATCCACACATTGAGCATAGGCAAGGCCCTGACGGGAATCTCAGCCTTCACGTAGAAGTCCCACCGCCCAGAACACCCCGAGGGTTCTGTCTGCCGATAGCCGAGATATGGAGGGCAAGAAGATCGACAGAACACCCGACGCGACATGGGGCGCCACCGAGTCATGGGCGCAGGCTGGGGTGGGTCCTAGCGCGGGTACTTCTTGGCGAACTTCGGGAAGCTCGACTTCATCACGTTGCGCTTCACGATCTTCCGGCTCTTGGGGAAGTTCTGGATCCGGAACTCGTTCGAGGTGCCGAAATCCTGGTAGTAGACGAGCATCTTCGCCTGTTCGCGGGTGCGCATGAAACGGAAGATCTTCTTGACGTAGCCGGGCTTGTCGGATCCCCAGAGGCCCCACTCGGTGAGGGCGAACGGCTTGTTCTTGCCGATCGCGAACTTGGCGTAATAGCGCTTCAGGTCACGCCAGCTTCCGTAGCGGGAGTAGAAGTCGGTGGCGACCCAGTCGACCCAGTCCTTGCCCGGCCAGTACTTGCTCGGCCGGTTCGTGGGTACGGTCGGCGATCCTCCCGGGAGCGGGCTCCAGATCAGGGCGACCGGAGCGGTCGGCAGGCGCCGGGGCAGCTTGCCCTTCTTGCGCAGCTTCTGGATCTTGGGCAGCCCGATGTCCTTGAGATCCGCGTTGATCGATCCGCGCTTGCCGCCTCCGCGCACGATGATCGCGATCCGCCGGAAGGCCGACTTGTACCACTTGAAAGCGTAGGAACCGCCGCGAACATTGCCCGAGCAATCGACACCGGCATAGGCGTTCAGGCAGCGGTTCGGCTCGCCCATCGGCCGGATGTAGGCCCGGATCCTCTTGCGGTCGAGGGCGGTGTTGAGCCGCAGCAGGTAGTCGTCGCCTCGGCCGAGGGCGATCTGGCGGGGCGTGATCAGCTCGGTGCCGTCGTCGGCGCGGGTGGTGATGTGAAGCATCGGACGGGCCCTGACCGACTTCCAGCGCGGCATCGCCTGGTGGAGGCTGTTGCCCCAGGGATGGAAGGTCTGGATGACCGGGGGATGCTTGCCGACAGCGCGGGCGAAATCCCGGAACTGGCTGGCCTCACCGGTGTCGGTCACACCGAGATAGGTTTGGCCCGACGGGGGCGTCAGCGTGCGGGCCCCGGCCTGAGAGGTCAGGGAGACCCAGCCGACCGTCGCGATCAGCACGAGGGTGACGGCGAGGGCAGGGGCGTTTGTCTTTCGGAGAATGGCTAGAGGCATCACAGGTCGCAACCGGAGTTCGACCCGATGGTTGCGCCGAAGCAGCATAGGAACTTGCCGGGCGCAGCTCTCATGCGAAAGCGCGCCTGCAAGATGTCTTCCACGGGATTCACACGAAATGAGAAGGCCGCTCTCCTTTTGGGCGTATTCTTGTCGCAAGCGGCGGAAACGGGTTCCGCAACGCAATCGAGGAGACGGGGTGAGCAGTGAGCGAAGACTTTGAAGAGATGGGGCCGATCGATTATCTGGTGGTCGAATGGCCGGACCGCCAGCCCACGGGAGAGGCGGCTCCGTACCTGCTTGATCTGGTCGATCGCGGACTGATCCGCATTCTCGATCTGGCTTTCATCGTCAAGACCGAGGAAGGCGTGGTCGAGTCGGTGGAGATCAGCGCGCTCGGCGCGGCCGCGGACGATCTGTCGGCCTTCGAAGGAGCCTCGTCGGGGCTGCTGACCGACGACGATTTCACCGAGGCCGGCCTCGCGCTCGAGCCCGGAACCTCGGCCGCGCTGCTCGTCTACGAAAACCGCTGGGCGGCCCCGTTCGCCTCGGCCGTGAGGCGATCCGGCGCACAGCTCGTCGCCAGCGGCCGGATCCCGGTCCAGGCTCTCGAAGCGGCACTTGACGCCGCCGAAGCCTGAGTTTCCACAACGCCCAACAGGAGGATCAGAAATGCCAGGACTACTCAGAGGCGTCGCCCGCACCGCGGTGATCGCCGGTACCGCCACCACCGTCAGCAACCGCGTTTCCCGCAGGCAGGGTCAACGCTGGGCCGAACAGGACGCGCAGGCCGCGATGCAGCAGGCCCCGCCCCAGGCCGCGGCTCCGGCCCCCGCCGCCGCGGGAGCCGACCCGATCGAGCAGCTGAAGAAGCTCGGCGAGCTGCGCGACAACGGCATCCTCACCGAGGAGGAGTTCGCCGCGGAGAAGGCGAAGGTCCTCGCCGGCTGAGCGCCGGCCACCGGACGGCACGGCACCGCCCCCGGCGGCCTCTCGGGCCGGGGGACGGGGCTTGCCAAGATATGGACATGAGCCAGCCGGTCACCGAAGAGGAGTTCGAGGGGATGATCGCCGACGCGATCGACAACCTGCCCGACCAGTTCCGCGAGATCATCGAAGGAGTCGCGGTCGTCGTCTCCGATCTGGGTGAGGAACACCACGCCTACGGCATGTACTACGGCGACGGCATGTCCCGGGATTTCTACGAGGACCGGATCGTGATCTACCGTGACACCCTGACCCGCGATTTCGGCCACGACCGCAATCTGCTCGCCTCCCAGGTCGAGCGCACCGTGCGGCACGAGCTCGGGCATCACATCGGCTTCAAGGAAAGCGGCGTGCGCGACCTGGGGCTGTGAGTTCGGACGGTCTGTAGGCTCAGACAATGTCCAAAGCAACGCTGAACACAAACGCCGGGGCCATCGAGATCGAGTTCTTTGACGAGGACGCGCCGAAGACGGTCGAGAACTTCCGCAAGCTCGCGGCCGACGGCTTCTACGACGGCCTCGGTTTCCACCGCATCATCAAGGACTTCATGATCCAGGGCGGCTGCCCCCAGGGCACCGGCACCGGTGGCCCGGGCTACACCTTCGAGGACGAGTTCAACCAGCACAAGGTCGTCCGCGGCGCGCTGGCGATGGCCAACGCCGGCCCGAACACCAACGGCTCGCAGTTCTTCATCGTCACGATCCCGGCCGCCGATTGGCTCGACGGCAAGCACACCGTTTTCGGTGAGGTCGTGAGCGGTATGGACGCGGTCGACGCGATCGAAGCCTCCGACACCGACGCGCGCGACAAGCCGCTCGAGCCGAAGGTGATCGAGTCGATTGACCTGAGCTGACGCTCAGCAGCAGCGATGATGCTCCTTTTCTGCTCCCGATGGGCGCAGAAAAGAGAGCATCATCCGTTGTGCACCAGGGCTTCGGGCGTCAGCTCGGCCGGCGAGTTGAAGCCGGAAAGAGCCATGGCCAGGTCATAGTCGGCGAGGGTCGCCTTCAGCACCTTCTCGACTCCCGCCTGGCCCTCCAGTGCCAGCCCCCAGATGTAGGGGCGGCCGAGCAGGACCGCGTCGGCGCCGAGCGCCAATGCCTTGACGATGTCGGAACCGGTGCGGATACCGCTGTCGAACAGGATCGGGATCCGGCCGTCAACGGCTTTCGCGACCCCGGGTAGCGCGTCGATGCTGGCGATCGCGCCATCCACCTGGCGGCCGCCGTGATTGGAGACGATGATCCCGTCGATCCCGATCTCGATCGCCTGCCGGGCATCGTCCGGATGCTGGATTCCCTTGATGAGCAGCGGCAGCGAGGTGTGCCGGCGCAGCCACTCGATGCGATCCCAGGTGAGCGCCGGGTTGACGTATGAGCCGATGTAGTGGCCGGTGGCCATGCCCGGGTTCTCCTCCGGTGTCTCGTCGAGCGCGGCCCGGAAGGCCGGATCGGAGAAGAAGTTGGCGACGCCGACCTGGTTGATGAAAGGCAGCCAGGCGTTCTGCAGATCACGGGTCTTCCAGCCGGGAATGAAGGTGTCGACCGTGATCACGATCGCCTTGTATCCGGCGGCCTCGGCCCGCTTGACCATCGAGGCGGTGATGTCGTCGTCGTTGGTCCAGTAGAGCTGGAACCAGCGTTCGCCGTCGCCGTTGGCCTCGGCGATCTCCTCCATCGTCTTGTCGGCCGCGGTGCTGGTGATCCAAGGCAGGCCGAGCTCGGCCGCGGCGCGGGCCGAAGCCAGCTCGCCGTCCTCGTGGGCGAGGGTCTGCACCCCGATCGGGGCCAGCATCACCGGGGCCGGCATCTTCGTGCCGAGGATCTCGGTTTCGTGGGAGCGGTTGCTGACGTCGCGCAGCATGCGAGGCACGATCCGCCAGCGGTCGAAGCCCTCCCGGTTGTACTTCATGGTCAGCTCGGATCCGGCGGCCGCCGCGATGTAGCCGGCGTTGCGGTCGTCCATCGCCTCGGCGGCGGCAGCTTCGAGCGCGCCGGTCTCCAGGGGCAGGCTCGGCAGCTCGCCGCCCAGCCCCTTCAGGTAGATCTCCTTGAAATGGTCGCCGTACTTCGGTTCGGGGATGCTCAAGTGATCGACTCCGATCTGGTGATGTCGTCTTCCTGCGCGTCTATGTAGATCACCCGGTCGCCGGCCTCCAGGGGCAGGCAGCGGGCGTCGCCGGGACGCAGGACCTTGTCGCCGCGGACGACCGCGATCGCGGTCTCGCCGCGTTCCCGGTCGAGTGGTTCGCCGTGGGTCTCGATCGTGCGTTCGTCGATGTCGAGACCGTCGCCGAAGGTCAGAAGGTCGTTGACGACCCGGGCCGCCTCGGGTGCCTCGGCGGCCATGCCGAGGATCCTGCCGGCCGAGCTGGAGGACACGATCACCTCGTCGGCCCCAGAGGATTTCAGCAGCTCCACGTTCACCTCTTCGCGGCAGGACGCGACGATGGTCGCCTTCGGCGCGAGTTCCCGCACCCGGAGGACGGTGAGCACTGACTGCTCATCCGAGCTGAGCGCCACGATCACGGTCGAGGCGTGGGGGACGCCGGCCGCCTTCAGGACGTCGAGGTCGTAGGCCGAACCGAGGATGCCGTTGACGTCGACCGAGTTGGCGACTTCCAGCGATTCCTCGGAGGTGTCGATCGCGACCGCCGGACAGTCGTCCTGATGGTTTCGCAGGTACTCGAGCGCCGAGCGGCCCTTGATCCCGAAACCGCAGACCACGATGTGGTCGTGCAGATCCTTCTGCCAGCTTTTCAGGCGGAACATGAATTTCGATTTGTCGGCCAAGACCTGAAGCGTAGTTCCTACCAGCAGAATCAGGAACAGGACCCGCAGCGGGGTGATCACGACGGTCGTGATGAAGCGGGACCACTGGGTGTCGGGCACGATGTCGCCGTATCCGGTGGTGGTGATCGTCACGGTCGCGTAGTAGAAGGCGTCGATGAAGGTGAGCGGGTTGTCGCCCCGGGCGTCGTAGTAGCCGTCGCGCCCGATGTAGGTGATCATCGTGACCAGCAGCAGCAGGCAGACGGCCAGCACGACACGGTGGATGATCGCCCGGAGAGGGTCCGCGCTGACGCTCACGAACTTGAACCGATCGAGTGGGATCGGCTGCGGCTGCGGTTTCTTCTTGTCCCCGGACAACGCTGGCAGCATAGTCGCGCCGAGGGGTGACACCCGGGATAGAGGCCCCCTGCCGCGGAAGGCAGATACCCTGTGGGGTCGATGCCCAGCGCCGAAAAAGACAACTTCACAGAAGGTTTCGCGCCCGTCACCTACGAGCAGTGGGCCGAGGCGGCGACCAAGGGGGACGACGGCGCCGAGCTGGCGACGGTCCTCGAAGACGGACTCGAAGCCAAGTGGCTCTATACCCGTGAGGACGCGCTCGCGCCCGATCCGGCGGGTCTGCCGAACGAGGCGCCCTTCGTGCGCGGCACCCGCGCCGGCCGCCACTGGCAGATCCGCCAGGTTCACGGCCATCCCGACCGTTCGGCCGCGAACCGCGAGATCCTCGAGGATCTGAACGGTGGCGTAACCGAGGTCACCCTCGCCTTCGACCGGGCGGCCCGTCACGGCCTCGGCCCCGACTCGCCTGATTTCGAGAAGGAGCGCGGCCTCAACGGCATCGGCATCTCGAATCTCGACGATCTCAGCATCGTGCTCGACGGCGTCTATCTCGACATGGCCGGCATCGCGCTCGACGCCGGGGCCGCCACCCTGCCCGCGGCGGCTCTGCTCGCCGCCCATTGGCGCGAGAACGGCATCGCGCCCGATCAGGCGATCGCCTCGTTCCGGGCCGATCCGCTCGGAACTCTCGCCCGCGAGGGCAGCCTGCCCTTCTCCCCGGAGGATGGTTTGGCCAGGGCCGCGAACCTGGCGCTGGAGACCAGCCGCACCTACGCCAAGGTGCGCGCCCTCGGGGTCGACACCAACGCCTACGTGGAAGCCGGGGCCAGCACCGCCTGGGAGCTCGCGATCTCGATCGCCACCGCGGTCGAGCATCTGCGGGCCGGAATCGAAGTCGGCATGGACCCGGCGACCACCGCCACGCAGATCGAGTTCAACCTCGGGGTAGGCCCGGACCAGTTCCTGGAGATGGCCAAGTTCCGCGCGATCCGCCGCCTCTGGGCCCGTGTGCTCGAGGAGTGCGGGGTTCCCGCCGCCGGACGCCATTCCGCCACCTACGGCCAGACCACGGCCCGCATGATCACGGCGGTCGATCCCTGGGTCAACATGCTGCGGGTCACGACCGGCACCTTCGCGGCCGGGACCGGTGGCGCCGACGGCATCACGGTCACTCCTTTCGACCGCGCGATCGGCCAGCCGGGGGATCTCGGCCGTCGCATCGCCCGCAACACCCAGATCGTGCTGCAGGACGAGTCCTCGCTCGGTCGCATCAGCGATCCCGCGGCCGGCTCCTGGTACGTCGAGGTGCTGACCGATGAGGTCGCTCAGGCCGCCTGGCAGCGCTTCACCGAGATCGAGCGTGAGGGTGGTGCCCTCGCGGCGCTGCGCTCCGGAATGATCGCGGCCAAGCTCACCGAGCAGGCAGATATCCGCGAGGACGAGCTGGCCCACCGGGTGCGTGTGATGACCGGCATCAACGAGTTCCCGCTGCTCGGCGACGACGGCACCTCGCCTGAGACCGTCGATCGCGAGGCCATCGCCAGGATCGACGCGGCCCGTCTCGCCGAACGTCCGGACATTTCCGGCCTCGACGGTCTGGCCTCGGTCCCGGCCGAGAACAGGCTCGAACGCGCGGCCGCTCTGGCCTCCGCCGGTGCCCGCATCGACGAGATCGGTGCCGCCCTCAACCAGGGTCTCGGCGGCGAGAGCGCGCTCGAGGCACCGATCGTGTCCCGTCCGGACTCCGCACCGTTCGAACGTCTTCGCACCGCGGCCCGCGAGCATGAGCAGGCGGGCAAGGACCGCCCGCAGATCTATCTGGCCTGCATGGGCGCGATCGCTTCCCACGTCAACCTGGCCAACTGGGCGAAGAGCTTCTTCGAGGTGTCCGGCATCGAGACCGTGCCCTCCGGCGCGCTGGACGGCAATGCCGATCAGGCGGCGACCTTCAAGGCAGGTGGTTTCACCATCGCCGCCGTATGTGCCAGTAAGCGTGAGACACCGGAAGACGTGGCCGACCTGGTCGAGCGCCTGCGCGAGGCCGGGGCGGAGTACGTCTACATGATCAATTCGACACCGGAACTGAACGAGGCCGCCGGGGCCGACGAGGTTCTGAAGAACGGCGTGAACATGGTCGAGGTCCTGACCGCCGCCCTCAATCGCCTCGGAGTGGAGGTCCCCTCATGAGCGGCATCAACGGTATTCCCGATTTCTCCGAGATCGAGCTGGGCGGTATCGAGACCGCCCCGGCCTCGGTCCGGGAACTCGACAAGGTCCTGAACGAGGCGGCGGCGCTCAACCCGAGCGGCGACGAGGTCCGGTGGGAGACCCCGGAGGGAATCGAACTGGATCCGGCCTACACCTCGGAGGCGACCGAGGGGCTCGACTTCCTCGACACCAAGCCCGGTTTCGCCCCGTACCTGCGCGGCCCGTACCCGACGATGTACGTCAACAAGCCCTGGACGATCCGCCAGTACGCCGGGTACTCGACGGCCGAGGAATCGAACGCGTTCTACCGCCGCAATCTCGCCGCGGGCCAGAAGGGCCTCTCGATCGCCTTCGACCTCGCGACCCATCGCGGCTACGACTCCGATCACGAGCGGGTCGCCGGTGATGTCGGCATGGCCGGTGTGGCGATCGACTCGATCTACGACATGCGCACGCTCTTCGAGGGGATCCCGCTCGAGGAGATGAGCGTCTCGATGACCATGAACGGCGCGGTGCTGCCGGTGCTTTCGCTCTTCATCGTGGCCGGTGAGGAACAGGGCGTGCCGCACGACCAGATCACGGGCACGATCCAGAACGACATCCTCAAAGAGTTCATGGTGCGGAACACCTACATCTATCCGCCCAAGCCGTCGATGCGGATCGTCTCCGACATCATCGGTTTCACCTCGAAGGAACTGCCGCGGTTCAACTCGATCTCGATCTCCGGCTACCACATGCAGGAGGCCGGAGCGAGCGCCGACCTGGAGCTGGGATACACGCTTTCCGATGGTGTCGAGTACGTGAAGGCCGCGCTCGCCTCCGGGCTGGAGATCGACAATTTCGCGCCGCGGCTCAGCTTCTTCTGGGCGATCGGCATGAACTTCTTCATGGAGGTCGCGAAGATGCGGGCCGGCCGCCTGCTCTGGGCCAGCCTGATCAAGGAGTTCGGCCCGAAGAAGGACAAGTCGATGTCGCTGCGCACGCATTGCCAGACCTCGGGCTGGAGCCTCGCCGCGCAGGATGCGTACAACAACGTGGTCCGCACCTGTGTCGAAGCGATGGCCGCGACCCAGGGTCACACCCAGTCGCTCCACACCAACGCGCTCGACGAGGCGCTCGGGCTGCCATCCGACTTCAGCGCCCGGATCGCCCGCCAGACCCAGCTTTTCCTCCAGCAGGAGAGCGGCACCACCCGCGTGATCGATCCCTGGGCCGGCAGCTACTACGTCGAGTACCTGACCAAGCAGCTGGCGCTCAAGGCTCTCGCCCACATGAAGGAGATCGACGAGGCCGGCGGCATGACCGAGGCGATCGCGGCCGGCATCCCGAAGCTTCGCATCGAGGAATCGGCCGCCCGGACCCAGGCCCGGATCGATTCCGGCAAGCAGACCGTGGTCGGCGTCAACTCGTACCGGCCGGAGAACGACACCCTGGTCAACGTGCTGAAGATCAACAACAACGAGGTCCGTGAGGCCCAGCTCGCCAAGCTGAAGCGCCTGAAGGCGGAACGGAACGACGACGCCGTCCGCGAGGCCCTCGAGCACCTGACCAACGCCGCCCGCTCGGGTGAGGGCAACCTGCTCGACCTCGGGGTCAAGGCCGCCAGGGCTCATGCGACGGTCGGAGAAATCAGCCTGGCGCTGGAAAAGGAGTACGGTCGCCATGCGGCAGAGATCAGGTCCATCGCGGGTGTCTACCAACAGGAGGTCGGCGTGAGTTCCGAGTCTTTCTCCCAGACCAAGATGCTGGTCCAGGCTTTCGAAGAGGCCGAAGGACGCCGTCCGCGGGTGCTGGTCGCGAAGATGGGCCAGGACGGGCATGACCGCGGCCAGAAGGTGATCGCCACGGCCTTCGCCGACCTCGGCTTCGACGTCGACATCGGCCCGCTGTTCCAGACCCCGGAAGAGGTCGCCCGCCAGGCGATCGAGGCGGACGTCCATGTGGTCGGCGTGAGCACCCTCGCCGCCGGTCACCTGACCTTGGTCCCGGCGCTGCGCAAGGCGCTCGACGATCTGGATCGCAAGGACATCATGATCGTCGCCGGTGGAGTGATTCCCCCGGTCGACTTCGAGCCCTTGAAGGAGTTGGGCGCGGACCTGATCTTCCCGCCCGGAACCGTGATCGGCGAGGCGGCCGGTGAGCTGCTCGAGATGCTGATCGATCGGCTCGACCTCGATGTCCGGATTCCGGAGGCCACGATCTCCGACGGGCCGACCGCAGCCTGATGTCCGAGCGCCCCTCGGTCGAAGAACTGAAGGCGGGGGTCGAGAGTGGGGACCGGGGCGCCTTGTCGCGCGCGATCACGCTCGCCGAGTCGCGCCGTCCCGACGACCAGGAACAGGCCCAGGAACTGATCGCCGAGCTCCTGCCCCGTACCGGCAGGGCCCGGCGGGTCGGGATCACGGGTGTGCCCGGCGCGGGCAAGTCGACCACGATCGAGACGCTCGGCCTCTGGCTGATCGAACAGGGCCTGAAGGTCGCGGTGCTGGTGATCGATCCGTCCAGTGCCCGGACCGGTGGCAGCATCCTCGGTGACAAGACCAGGATGCAGTCGCTCAGCGTCAGCCCGAACGCGTACATCCGGCCCTCGCCCTCGGGCGGTGTGCTCGGCGGAGTGGCCCGCAAGACGCGGGAGGCGATGCTGCTCTGCGAGGCCGCCGGTTTCGATGTGATCCTGGTCGAGTCGGTCGGGGTCGGACAGTCCGAATCGGAGCTGGCCGAGCTGGTCGACAGTCTCTGCCTGCTGCTGGTTCCCGGCGCGGGTGACGAGCTTCAGGGGATCAAGCGGGGGATCATGGAACTTGCCGACCTGATCGTCGTGAACAAGGCCGATGGCGATCGTGTCCCACTGGCCAAGCGGGCGCGCGGTGACTACCGTCACGCGCTTCGCATGCTGCCGCCTTCGACTCCCGGCTGGGAGACGCCGGTGCTGATCGCCTCCGCCACCGAGAAGACCGGCCTGGCCGAGATCTGGGAGACGATCGAGAAGCATCGGGAGCTGCTTGAGGAGACCGGCCTGCTTCAGGAGCGGCGTCTGCGCCAGCAGCAGCGCTGGCTCTCATCGATGATCGAGGAGGCGGTGCTGACCGCTTTCTATGGCCGGGATGGGGTTCCGGAGGCGATCGCCGAGGCCGAGAAGGGCGTCGCCGACGCGAAGATCACCGTTCCCCAGGCGACGCTGAAGGTGATCGAGGCGGCGGGCCTGGGCTCGGCCGGGATCACCAAGGATTGAACTCAAAGCTCAGCATGCCCAAACTAGAGTTAAGTCACGCCTAAACTTTGATTTACTGTCGGTATGGAACCGACGGACCCGAAGGATGAGACGGGCGGGCTGACACGCAGGAAACTTCTGCGGCGAGCGGGGATCACGGCGGCCGCCGGAGGGGCCGGGGCCATCCTCGGATCGAAGGCCGCCGCGGCCGGTGAGAGCCACGACATGGCATCCATGGGCGAGGGGCAGATGGGAAGCATGGGTTCGGACGCCATGCTCCAGATGCATGCCGGCAACCACGAGGGTCCGACCTTCCGGGCCGGCACGATGGTGGACTACGCCGCCAACGGCTTCGATCCGACCGAGATCCTGCGGGACTTCGACTGGGGCCGGACCAGCAAGCTCCCGGACGGCCGCACCCTGCGCGAGTGGGACGTCAACGCGATCGACAAGGAGCTCGAGGTGGCGCCCGGCGTGATGTTCCCCGCCTGGACCTTCGATGGCAAGGTGCCCGGACCGACCCTTCGGGCGAAGGAGGGCGAGCGCCTGCGGATCAACTTCGGCAACGGCTCGGCCCATCCGCACACCATGCATTTCCATGGCATCCACCGGGCAGAGATGGACGGGGTCCCCGGGATCGGGGCGGGCCTGATCCAGCCCGGCGAGCGCACCGTCTACGAGTTCGAGGCCGAGCCGTTCGGCCTCCACCTCTTCCACTGCCACGCCGAACCGCTGGCCGAGCACATCGCCCGCGGCATGTACGGCACGATCATCATCGACCCCGAGCAGGGGCGGCCCCCGGCCGATGAGATGGTGATGGTTCAGGCGGGCTACAACACCACGCTCGACGGACTCGGCAACCAGCTCTACTTCGTCAACGGCATCCCCTTCGCCTACATGCACGAGACGGTCAAGGTGAAGCGGAACGAGCTGGTACGGGTCTACCTGACCAACCTGCTCGAGTACGACCCGGTCAACTCGTTCCATCTCCACGGGAACTTCTTCGAGTACTACCCGACCGGAACCCGGCTGGAGTCCTCCGAGTTCACCGACACGATCTCCCAGGTCCAGGGTCAGCGCGGCATCCTCGAGATCAAGTTCCCCTATCTCGGCAAGTACATGTTCCACGCCCACAAGACCGAGTTCGCCGAGCTCGGCTGGATGGGTTTCTTCGAGGTGATCGAGTGACACGCGGGCTTCAGAGGACACCGCTCTGGCTGCTCGGCCTGGGTGTGGTCGCCGTGGTCACGCTGGTTCTGTTCGCGATCGGATCGCTCGGCGGGGACACGCTGCCCGAGCGGAACGGCCCGCCGATCGAGGATCTGCGGGTCGAGAAGACGGTGTTGAAGCCGGGCGAGATCGATCTGACCCTGAGGAACGCCGGCCCCGACGCCGTGACCGTCGCCCAGGTCATGGTCAATGATTCATACGTCGATTTCAGTGGCGGGGAGCAACCGGTCGGCCGGCTCGGCGAGGAGACTCTCACGCTCGACTACCCGTGGGTGGAGGGGTCTCCCTACGAGATCGGCATGCTGACCTCGACCGGGGTGGTGATCCCGCACACGATCGCGGCAGCGGTCGAGACGCCGGAGGCGGGCGGCGACTTCATGATGTCGATGATCCTGATCGGGCTCTACGTCGGCGTGATCCCGGTGACTCTCGGCATGCTCGCCCTGCCGGTGCTGCGCCGCGGCGGCCGCCGCTGGACTTCGGCCCTGATCGCCTTCACGGTCGGTCTGCTCGGCTTCCTGGTGATCGACGGCACGCTCGAGGCGCTCGATCTGGCCGCCCAGGGTTCCGGGGCCTTCGGCGGCGGCGCACTCGTATTCCTCGGAGCCGGCCTGGCCTTCCTCGGCCTTTCCGGGCTCGATTCCTGGCTGAAGGCCCGCCGCGCCAGATCGAAGGCTTCGGGCGCGTCCGCCTGGCAGCTCGCGACGATGGTCGCGATCGGGATCGGCCTGCACAACTTCGGTGAAGGGCTCGCGATCGGCTCCGCCTATTCCATCGGCGAGCTCGCGCTCGGAACCTTCCTGATCGTCGGTTTCGCGGTGCACAACACAACCGAGGGCCTCGCGATCGTGGCACCGCTGGCTGAGGAGAAGGTGAGGCCCGTGCGGCTGCTCGGTCTCGGCATCGTGGCCGGAGGACCGGCCGTGTTCGGCGCCCTGATCGGCGGCTCGGTCTCCAGCGAGGAGCTGGCGGCGGGATTGATCGGCTTCGGCGTCGGAGCGATCCTTCAGGTGATCGTGCAGCTGGCCCCCGCGATGAAGGACAGGGCGGGCAAGTTGCTCAGCCCGGTCAACGCGGCGGCGATCGGCCTCGGAGCCCTGGTCCTCTACCTGACGGGCCTCCTGGTAGCCATCTAGAACCAAACCACCCCGGCACCCAAGGCCCTGGCAACGATTTCTAATGACAGTCATTAGAAATCGTTGCCAGGGCTTGTGGGTTTGGGGGTCGCTAAGTTTCCGGGACGATGATTGGACCCGACGACGCCGAGATCCGAGTGCTGGGCTGCCTGATCGAGAAGCAGAAGACCACGCCCGATCAGTACCCGCTCACCCTCAACTCCCTGCGGCTGGCCTGCAACCAGTCGACCAACCGCGATCCGGTGGTCGAGTACGACGAAGCGACCGTGCGCCGGGCGCTCGGGGAGCTCGGCCGGCGCCGCTGGATCCGCGGCGCCTCCGGTCACACCAGCCGGGCCCAGAAGTACCGGCATCTGCTCGACACCGAGCTGAAGCTGGACGACGACCAGATCGCGGTGCTGGCGGTGCTGATGCTGCGTGGCCCACAGACCCCGGGCGAGCTGAAGCAGCGGACCGAGCGGCTCTTCGCCTTCCACGATCTCGCCGCGATCCACACCACTCTCGACGCCCTGATCTCCCGGGATCTGGTCGAGCGCCTTCAGCGCCGTCCCGGCCAGAAGGAGGAGCGCTACCGGCAGCTGCTGGGCGGCGAGGCCGACGAAACCGAGGCGGCGGTGAGTCCCGCCGAAGGGATCGCCCACGCCGGCGATTCCGCTGATCGGAGCACGACCCCCGTGCGCCAACCACTGCCGGTCCCGGTCGACACCCCGGAGACCGAACGCATCGAACGCCTCGAGAGGGAGGTGGCCGAGCTGCGTGCGGAGCTCAACTCCTTGAAGGACCAGCTCGGCGCCTGAATAAGCTAGGCCTCGGAACTCGAACGAAGGAGGCCGCATGGAGGATCGGGAAGTACTCAGCCACATCGACGAGCTCGTTAAGGAGGAGCACGACCTTCGCAGGCGCCACGAGGAGACCGAAACCGGTCTGGACGATGCCGACAAGGCCCGGCTCGACAAGCTCGAGGTAGACCTCGACCGCTACTGGGATCTGCTGCGCCAGCGCCGCTCGATGCGGGAAACGGGCGGCGACCCGGACGACGCGGCGATACGCGACGAGCGGACCGTGGAGGGCTACGAGCAGTAGCGCCGCTTCTCGGAGCGGATGAATACCGACAGCGTGGATGCCCCGGGCCGGAGGGCGCGGGGTATGTTCAGACGATGATCCGGCCGACCGAGAACATGAGAGCCGTCGCCTTTCGCCGGGGCCTTCCGGTGGAAGATCCGGAATCTCTGCTCGACATCGAGCTGCCCGTTCCCAGAATCGGTCCCCGCGATCTGCTGGTGATGGTCGAGGCGGTCTCGGTCAACCCGGTGGATGTCTGGCTGCGCGCCGACCGAGAAGCGAGCGAGCTCGCCCGGGTGCTCGGTTTCGACGCGGCCGGAACGGTGCTCGCGACCGGGGCTTCGGTCACCCGGTTCCGCCCCGGGGACGAGGTGTTCTACGCCGGCAGCATCGATCGTCCCGGCACCGATGCCCAGCTGCATGCGGTGGATGAGCGCATCGTGGGAACCAAGCCCGCCACTCTCGACTTCGCGCGGGCGGCGGCCCTGCCGCTGACCGCGATCACCGCCTGGGAGACCCTGTTCGACCGCTTCCGGCTGAAGGCCGATTCCGAAGGGATCCTGCTGGTGCTCGGTGGTGCCGGAGGCGTCGGTTCGATCCTGATCCAGCTGGCGAAGGAACTGACCTCGATGACCGTGATCGCAACCGCCTCAAGGGCGGAGTCGGCCGAGTGGGTGCGAAGAATGGGCGCCGATCATGTGATCGACCACTCGGTCGATCTCGGCGGGCAGATCGAGGCGATCGTTCCCGGAGGTGTCACCCATGTGCTCTCGCCACACAGCGACGGCATGATCGACACGTTCGCCGAGATCATCGCTCCCGGCGGTGAGATTGTCGCGATCGACGAACCACATGGACTCGATCTGCTGCCACTGAAGGCCAAGAGCATCACCTGGCACTGGGAGCTGATGTTCACCCGGCCGGTGTTTCAGACCGAGGACATGATCGAACAGGGGCGGCTGCTGGACCTGGTTTCCGGGATGGTCGACGCCGGCCGCCTCCGCACGACATTGCGGGAACAGCTTTCGCCGATCGACGCCGAGAACCTGAGGCGGGCCCACGCGATCGTCGAATCGGGCCGTGCGGTAGGCAAGGTCGTGGTCTCCGGCTGGGAGTAGCGGATCGCGGGCGACGGCCGCGGACGGGTTCGCTCAGCCGAGCGGCACGACCCGCATCGCCTGGGCCAGGGTGAGGCCGAGCACGTGCGTGTCGCCCTCGATCAGGATCGATACGGGTCCGTCGAAGGGCTGGCGTTCGACCATCTCGAACTTGTCGCCGACCGAGATCCCGCATTCGGAGAGGTAGGCCAGCATCTCGGAGTTCGAGTCGGAGACCCGCACGAACTGGGCCCGATCCCCCGGAGCGAGCGCGGCCAGGGTCTCGGTCGAGGTCTCCTCGACACTGAGATCACGGGTCGGGATCGGGTCGCCGTGGGGGTCGAAGGCGGGATCACCGAGCTTGACCGAGATCAGTTCGGTCAGGTCCTCCGAAAGCGCGTGTTCGAGAACCTCGGCCTCGTCATGGACCCGCTCCCAGGGAACGTCCAGGACCTCGGCCAGGAAAAGCTCCAGCAGGCGGTGGCGCCGCAGCACTCCGAGCGCGACCCGGGTGCCTTCGGCGGTCAGCCTGACCCCGTGGTACGGGACACGTTCGACCAGGCCCGCCTCGTCCAGCTTCTTGATCATCGCCGAGACCGAACCGGCCTTGACCCCGAGCCGCTCGGCGAGGTCGTTGGTCGAGGCGGTTTCCGGACCCCAGCCGGTCAGCGAGTAGATCGCCTTGGCGTAATCCTCGACCGCCGCGGTGGGCAATGCGGGCGTCGTGCTCATGACTTTGAGCCTAGCCTAAACAGTGCCCGATGCGGTGATCAGGCACCGGATCCGGAGCGGCGCAGAGGCCGAAGCGGAGGCGGTCCTGGTTCATACTTGTCGGCATGACCACAACGGTGCCCAGATCCGAGCCTGTATCTCCCGTCCAAGCCCTGCTCGAGCGCCTCCACGAACGGCATGCGGCCGACCGCTCCGGGGAGGTCGCCTCCTACATTCCCGAGCTGGCCTCGGCCGATCCGGATGCCTTCGGCATCTGCCTGGTCACCGCCGACGGCAAGGTCTACGAGGTGGGCGACACCCGCCACCGGTTCACGATCCAGTCGATCTCGAAGCCGCTCACCTACGCCCTCGCACTCGAGGCGGTCGGCGAGGAGGAAGTGCGTGAGCACGTCGACGTCGAGCCGAGCGGCGAGGCCTTCAACTCGATCACGCTCCAGCCGGGAACCGGCATACCACTCAACCCGATGGTCAACACCGGTGCGATCGCGACCACCTCGATGATCAAGCCGCTCGGATTCGACCGGCCGATCGACCGGATCCTCAACGAGTACTCGGCCTTCGCCGGGCGCAGCCTCGAGGTCGACGAGGCGGTCTTCGAGTCCGAGAACTCGACCGGCCATCGCAACCGCGCCATCGCCTATCTCCTGAAGAACGCGAAGGTGCTGGACGACGAGGTCGAGC
Source organism: Solirubrobacterales bacterium (assembly GCA_035502775.1). Lineage (GTDB taxonomy): Bacteria > Actinomycetota > Thermoleophilia > Solirubrobacterales > 70-9 > 67-14. The sequence goes on from DATJUB010000013.1 coordinate 70,842, forward strand.
AGATAGTCGAGACCTACTTCCGCCAATGCTCGACCCTGGTCGATTGCCGCGACCTGGCGATCATGGCCGCCACGCTGGCTTCGACCGGGGTCAATCCGGTCACCCAGGATCGCGTGCTGCGAGAGGAGACGGTGCGCAGCGTGCTGAGCGTGATGGCCAGCTGCGGCATGTACGACGCGGCCGGGGACTGGCTCTACACGGTCGGCCTGCCGGCCAAGTCCGGTGTGGCCGGCGGCATCATCGCGGTGCTGCCGGGCCAGCTCGGTGTCGCGATCTACTCGCCGCCGCTCGACGTCCACGGCAACAGCGTGCGGGGAGTCAAGGTCTGTGAGGACCTGTCCGAGGAGCTTCACCTCCACGTGATGAGCCCGCAGCGCCGGCCGGCGCCGCCGGTCCGTTCCTTCCGCACCTGCACCGAGACCCGGTCCAAGCATCTCCGGCCGGAATCCCAGCAGGTGATCCTGCGCGATCACGGCAGCGAGGTCCGGGTGATCGAGCTTCAGGGGGAGATCCTGTTCGCGGCCGGGGAGCTGATCACCAACGCGATCCTCGAGCACAGCGAATCGATCCGCCACGCGATTCTCGACTTCTCGGCGGTTCGGGAGATCGACCCGATCGTGATCCCGATCCTCAGCCACCTGATCGACACCTTCGAGGAGACCGGCGACGAGCTGGTCTTCTCCGACACGGCCCGCCACCCGGAATTTCAGAAGCTGATCGCAACCCAGCGCGAACGAGATGGTCTCCATCCGGTGCGTGTCTTTCCCGATCTCGACATGGCGCTCGAGTGGGTCGAGGACGAGCTGATCCGTGAGTACGGCGGCGACGAGACCGAGGTCGAGATCCCGATCGAGGAGCACGCGGCGACCCGCGACATGAGCCCGGCGGAGATCGAGAAGCTCGCGGCGTTGCTCGAACGGCGTGAGTATCCGGCGGGTACCAGGATCTACGAGCAGGTCGGCAATGTCGAGGAGATGCTGCTCGTCACCAAGGGCAACATCAACGTGCTCGCCCTCGATTCGCTCGGCGAACGGCACCGGATCGCGACTATCTCCGCCGGCATGACCATCGGTGAGGTGGCGATGCTCAGCGAGCAGCGGCGGCTCGGGGTCTCCGAGGCCGCCGACGGTGTGATCGCGTACGCGCTGCGCCGTGACGATCTGGAGGAGCTGAGGCGGAGCGACCCGGCGATGATCTGCACCTTCCTGGAGAACCTGATGAAACTGATCGCCCTCCGGGTGGGGCATCTGAGCCGAGAGGTGCTTAGGTAGAACGATGGAACCGAAGGTCACAGTGCTCACGCTCGGGGTCCGCGATCTGGAACGTTCGCGGCGTTTCTACGTCGAAGGGCTGGGCTGGAAGCCGACGCTCGAGGTCGAGGGTGAGGTGATCTTCATCCAGGTTGCCGGCGGACAGGTGCTGGCGCTCTGGGAGGTGACCGAGCTGGCCCGCGAGGCGGGCAACATCGGCCATTCGGCCAAGGCCCCGCCGATCGCGATCGGCCACAACGTCGACTCACCCGAAGAGGTGGCGCGGGTGATTCAGCAGGCGGTCGCCGCCGGAGCCTCCCTGGTCAGCCCGGCCACCGCGACCAGCTGGGGCGGCACCAACGGATACTTCGCCGACCCCGACGGTTTCCGCTGGGAGGTAGCCCACAACTCCGGTTTCCGCGTGACCGCGGATGGCCGGGTTCACATGGGGCCGGTCGATCCCTGAACGTGGCGGTCGGGCCGGAGGGCTCGACCACGTAGCGTGTTCCCATGGTCTTTTGGCGGCAGACGCTGAAGTGGACCGCGGTGGTTCTGCTGGCGGTCGGGCTGGTCGTCGCCGGTACGCTGATCGGCTGGCGGGTGGGCCAGGACCACCTGTACGAGACCGCGGTCGGGCAGGTCTCGGTCGAGGCGGAGCCCTCATTCCACGGGGAGATCGAAGCTTTCATCCCGGTGGCCGGATGGGGAATCCGAGCCGATGCCTTCGATGCGCCGCTGAAGCTGAGGGCGGAGCTTCGCTCGATCAACCGTCAGGATCTGCTCCGCGCCTCGGACGGGGATTCGGATGTGCTGGCCCAGACCCAGGACGACCTGCGGCGGGCCGCCTGGCTGGCGGTGATCCGGGCCGCGGCCTGGGGTGCAGGCGCGGCTCTGATCCTGCTGCTGGTCGCGAGCCTGGTCTGGCGCGGACTGCGCCCGCGCTGGTCGCTGATGGCGACCGGTGTGAGCGCGATGCTGCTGCTCTACGGCGGTTCGGCCCTGAGGGCGCAATCGACCTTCGACACGACCGCGTTCGAGAGCCCGACCTATTTCGCTCAGGGTGACGAGATCGGCCGGATCCTCGATCTCGCGACCGAGGCCAGGGTTCAAAGTGAGTATGGCGACGATTTCACCACCATCGTCCAGAGCATCAGCAGCGCCCTCGCGGTCGGCCGCGCCCCCGAGACCGGCGGGACCGAGTTCTACGCCGGCTCGGACCTTCACGCCAACGCGCTGGTGATCGATCCGGTCGCCGAGCTGGTCGGGGACAGTCCCCTGCTACTGGCCGGCGACTTCGGGCAAAGGGGCGGTGAGGCGGAATCCCGGCTGCTGGCACCCAAGGTCGCCGCGCTCGGGTCCGAGGTGGTCGCCGTGTCCGGCAACCACGACAGCGACGGTCTCATGCGCAAGCTGGTCACGGCCGGGGTCACGGTGCTCGGGCAGAAGGGCAGGCTGCGGGAGGACGGCGGCTGGCGGCCGCCTCCGGTGGTCGATCTGAGCGGCATCTCGCTGGCGGGATTCAGTGATCCGCTTCAGTACGGCGGCAGCGGCCCGAGCGGCACCGACAGGCCGGTCACCGCCGAGGGCCTCGACGATCCCGAGGCGGCGATCGAAGGCTGGCGGCGGGACCTGCTCGATTGGTTCACCTCACTCCCGGTCCCGCCCGCGGTGCTGATGGTTCACCAGGACGGTCTCGCGCAGTGGCTGGCCCAATCGCTCCACGACATCGGCTACCTGCAGCCCCTGACCATCGTCACCGGCCACGATCACGAGCAGCACGTCGACCGGTACGGCGAGATATTCGTGGTCGACGGCGGCACTCTCGGGGCCGGGGGGATCTTCGGCGCGGGCGAGGAGAGCGTCGGCATCTCTCGCCTGCGGTTCAACGAGCGGAAGAGGCTGGAGTCGATCGATCTGATCTCGGTCGAGCCGGTCAGCGGCGCGGCCCGGGCCACCCGGATCGTGGTCGACACGATGTGTCCGGTGGAACGCCGCTGCCGGATCGAGCCCGACCAGGGATCGATGGAGATCGACGGGGAGTAGGGCAGGGCGGTCCGGACGGCCGTCGAGTTGTCACATCCGGACGGTTGCCGGTGTCTACATGCCGAGACGGCAACCAAAGGAGAATCATGCCCAGCGACACGAGAATTCCCAAAGCTGAGATCACCGGCCTCTACGGTGGTCTGGTCAAGGTGATGTCCCGCCGAGCCCTCGGTGAGGTGCCCGAATCCCTCGGAGTGATGTGGCACAACCGCCAGGTCCTGAATGCCACCTACTCGTTCGGCCGCAAGACCAAGAAATGGAACGAGTGCGATGGGGACCTGAAGGCCTTCGCCCACATGGCGGTGTCGGCTTTCGTCGGCTGCGCCTTCTGCATGGACTACGGCTATTTCGCGGCACACAACGAGGGTCTGGACGAAGCCAAGCTGCGCGAGGTGCCCAGGTGGAGGGAATCGGATGCCTTCACGCCGCTGGAGCGGCAGGTCATGGAGTACGCGGAGGCGATGAGCCAGACCCCGCCCGCCGTGACCGATGAGATGTCGGCCCGTCTGCTCGAGACGCTCGGCGCCCCGGCCCTGCTGGAGCTCACGGCGTACATCGGCATGACCAACCTCACGACGCGCACGAACGTGGCGCTCGGTATCGAGGCCGAGGGCTTCTCGGCGTCCTGCGATCTCGCGCCGCTGGCCGAGCCGGCGGGCAGCGTATTGTCGTCGGCATGAGCGAAGAACCGTTCGTTGCTCATCGGGGCCTTCTCTTCACGGTCGCCTACGAGATGCTCGGCTCCGCGGCGGATGCCGAGGATGTCGTGCAGGAGTCCTGGCTGCGGTGGGACGGCCTCGGTGAAGCCGGTCGGAGCGAGGTGCGGGAGCCGCGCGCGTATCTGGTCCGGATCGTCACCCGCCAGGCCCTCAACCGTCTGCGAACCCTTTCCCGGCAGCGCGAGGACTACGTCGGCGAGTGGCTTCCCGAACCGCTGCTGACCGGACCCGACGTGGCGGAGGACGTCGAGTTGGCCGAGAGCGTCTCGATCGCGATGCTCACCGTTCTGGAGACCCTGGGGCCGGACGAGCGGGCGGTGTTCGTGCTGCGCGAGGTGTTCGATGTTCCCTACGAGGAGATCGCCGAGGCGATGGGCAAGTCCCCGGCCGCGGTCCGGCAGATCGCCCACCGGGCACGCCGGCACGTCGACGCCCGGCGCCCACGCATGGAAGTCAGCCGGACCGAGCAGCAGCAGGTCGTCGACCGCTTCATCGCGGCGCTCGAATCGGGGGACCTGGAGGGCTTGATGGATGTGCTCGCGCCAGACGTGGTCGTGATCGGAGACGGAGGCGGATTGGCCCAGGCGGTGCGGCGTCCGATCGAAGGAGCGGAACGTGTGGCCCGGCTCTTCTCGAGATTCACGGTGCTGGCGCCGGAAGCCGATGTCTCCACGATGGAGATCAACGGTTCGATCGGGGTGCGGGTCGATCCGGACGGCGAGTTCGCGACCGCGGTCTCGCTGGTGGTTGAAGACGGGCGTATCTCCCGTATCTTCGCGATCCGAAATCCGCGAAAGCTGGAACGGCTGGAGCGGGTGGCGGACCTGAGACGGTGATCGGCCGCCGGGGCTACTCGTCGGAGGCCAGGATCCGGTCCAGCGCCTCGAGTACCTGGACCTGGCCCTTGATCACCTTCTCGGACGCGTCGGGGATCGTGCACCATTCGGCCCGGTCCACCTCGGGGAAGTCTGAGAGCTCCCCCGAACCGGGCGGCCACTCGAGCGCGAAGGTGTTGCTGATCAGGGCTTCGGGATCGAGGTCTCCCTCGAGTGCCCAGATCAGGATCCGCTTCTTGCTCGACTGCTGAAACTCGCCCAGGTCGATCAGCTCGGAGTCGGGCGGCTCCATGCCGGTCTCTTCCCGGAACTCCCGCATCGCGGCCTCGAGCGGCTCTTCGCCATGGTCGAGCTCGCCTTTCGGGATCGACCAGCCCCGCTTCTTCCGGTTCGCCCAGATCGGTCCGCCCATGTGGGCGATGAAGACCTCGAGCGTCTCGTCGCGGAACCGGTAGACGAGAAGGCCGGCGCTCGTCTTCAAGTCCGCCCCCGGCCTCAGACGTTGAAGCGGAAGTCGACCACGTCGCCGTCGGCCATGACGTAATCCTTGCCTTCCATGCGGACCTTGCCGGCGGCTTTCGCATCGGCCATCGAGCCGTACTCGACCAGGTCATCGAAGGAGATCGTCTCGGCTTTGATGAAGCCGCGCTCGAAATCGGTGTGGATGACCCCGGCCGCCTGCGGGGCCGTGGCGCCCTTGTCGATCGTCCAGGCGCGGGTTTCCTTCGGTCCGGCGGTCAGGTAGGTCTGGAGGCCGAGGGTCTCGAATCCGACCCGGGCGAGAACGTCCAGGCCGGGCTCCTCGACACCGATGTCGGCCAGCATCTCGCGGGCCTCCTCCTCGTCGTCCAGTTCGACCAGCTCCGCCTCGAACTTGGCGTCGAGGAAGATCGCCTCGGCCGGTGCGACCAGTTCACGCAGCTCCTTCTTCAGGTCCTCGTCGCCGAGCTCGTCGGCATCGCAGTTGAAGACGTAGAGCAGGCGCTTCGCGGTCATCAGGTGAAGATCGTGGAGCGGTGCCGGATCGAGACCCGCCTGGAAGATGCCCTTGCCCGACTCGAGCACCTCCTTGGCCTCCTGTGCGGCGGTGACCTGAGGCAGTAGGTCCTTGTCCCGCTTCGCGTCCTTCTCCAGCCGCGGCAGAGCGTTCTCGATCGTCTGCAGATCGGCCAGGATCAGCTCGGTGGAGATCGTCTCGATGTCGTTCTTCGGTGAGACCTCACCGTCGACATGGGTGATGTCGTCGTCACGGAAGACCCGGGTCACCTGGCAGATCGCGTCCGACTCACGGATGTTCGAGAGGAACTTGTTGCCCATGCCCTCACCCTCGGATGCGCCGCGCACGATTCCGGCGATGTCCACGAACTGGACCGTCGCCGGCAGGATCTTCTCCGAGCTGTAGATCTCGGCCAGCTTGGCCAGACGGGGGTCGGGCACGCCGACGACTCCGACGTTGGGCTCGATCGTCGCGAACGGGTAGTTCGCCGCGAGCACGTCGTTCTTGGTCAGGGCATTGAAGAGGGTCGACTTCCCGGCATTGGGAAGCCCCACGATTCCGATAGAGAGGGCCATCGCCACATAGGGTACGGGTCGGGGCGCATCTTTCGCTCTGGGAGGGGTTTCAACGGGAAGCAATGCAGATCCGAAAGGGAGTTTGATGGTCACCAGTCGTCTCAGAGCAGCGTTCGCGGGAACGCTCGCCGTTCTCGTCCTGTCCACGGCCGGCATCTCGGCGGCCTCCGCCGCCCCCGTGGCCGAGCTGACCCCGCCGTCGCACGATTTCGGCCAGCAGAACGTAGGCACCGAGTCCACCAGGTTCGATTTCACGCTCGCCAACACGGGCGATGGGCAGATCACCGTCTCATCGGTCGGAAAGGCCGGTGGCAATCCGGGCCAGTTCAAGATCAAGCCGGCGAGCACCTGTGAGACCGCCGTGGTTCTGGACGCGGTGTCTCCCGACTGCCGGATCAGGGTCACCTTCGATCCGGGCTCCCTGGGGACGAAGACCGCGTCGATCGAGGTGGTCACCGACCTTTCGCCGACCCCGCTCACCGTTCAGGTGACGGGTACCAGCGTCGCGGTGCCGTCGGTCGGCATCGGCGTCTCCTCCGCCGCGATCCCGTTCGAGACGATCGGGGTCGACGAGCTCCCCACGGTGCCGCGCACGCTGGTGATCAGCAGCACCGGGTCCCTGCCCCTGAACATCGCGGACATCACGTCGTCGGGAGACACCTCGCAGTTCCGGGCCGACCTCACGGCCTGCGCTCAGCGGACCCTGGGTCAGGACCAGAGCTGCCTGCTGCCGATCACCTTCGATCCCGACAGCGCCGGACTGAAGCGGGCTCAGCTCTCGATCGCAAGCAACGCGGCCTCGTCGCCGACCGTCGTCTCGCTGGCCGGGACCGCGACCGCTCCCCCGAAGGAGCCCGCGGCGGCCGAGGTCCGGATCGCCCGGGTCCTGCCACGGGTCACCGGCAGGGCGCTCAGGTTGCCGCTCACCTGTTCGACCGGTGACACCGCCCGGTGTTCGGGGAACATCACCGTGAGAACGACCGGTGCCCAGCTCGGGAAGAAAGGCAAGGCCGGGAAGAGGCGGTTCGTGGTCGGCAAGGCCGTCTATTCGCAGACCGCCGTCCGCGGCACCGCGACGGTCAAGCTGAAGCGGTTCGCGGCCAAGGCCCTTCGCAGGCGAGGCGGGATGAAGCTCTCGATCGCCTACAGCGTCAAGCAGCCAGGCGGCACGACGGACCGGGTCGTCAACCGGACCGCGAGAATGAAAGGCCGCTAGGCCGGCCGGCTCCCGGCGATCTCGACGATCGTCTGGATCTCGGCGTCGCAGAGTAGTCCGGCGTCGATCTCCATGTCTTCGAACACACCCGCGAGTTCGAGGGTGACTATTCCGTGGAGTCGGGTCCAGGTGAGCAGCGCAAGCCGCAGCACGAGCGGCGAGTAGGTGTCTGGGACATCTCTCAGCACCCGCCAGTGTTCGAGGGCGTCATCGAGTTCGCCGGTGCCGGAAGTCGTATCCGGATCCGTGCCGGGCGTGATTCTGCTCAGCAGATCCAGCAGCAGGTCCATGCTGCCCTGGGAGGCGGCTATCGCCGCTTCGAGATCGGCGTGGCTCTCCGACCTCACCGCATAGAACATCGAGAACCTGTGCGGATTGGCCAGCGCCCACTCGCGGTAGGCCCGCGCCACGGCGGCCAGCTGCCGGTCCGGTCCCTCGTCCACATGTGATTCGGACGCTTCCCCCAGGCTTCTCGCGAGTTGGAGATAGCCCCTGGCGATGAGATCTGCGACCAGCTCGTCGCGTGAAGCGAAGTAGCGGTAGATCGCGGGTCCAGACATGCCCATCGATTTTGCGATCGCGTTCAGCGAGATCGCTTCGACCCCACCCGCCTTCACCTGTTCTTCGGCGTGCTGGCGGATCTCGTCGAGCGTTCGATTTCTCGTGATCTCACGGCGGGTGAGGACGGGTTCTTCCATACGGACACTGTAACAGGCACTACGTTTTACGATAGATTCTAAAAATTGTGATATCTTCTAACAAAACTGATAGGGCAAAGCAGATATGCCCTCAGGTCAAACGGAGGAATCATGGAAACACTGAGAGAAAGCAAAGACGGAAGGAGCGGAATCGTCGGTCGAGTCGCCGATTTCGCCTTCCGTCACAACCGTCTGGTGGTGCTCGGATGGTTGTCGGCATTCGTGCTGGCCCTGTTCGCGGCCTTCAGCTTCGGCGGCACCTATGTCGCCGACTACAACACGCCGGGGTCGGGTTCCGAAGCCGCCGCCCAGAAACTGGACGCGGGTTTCGGCGGCCTGTCCGGCGATCAGATCGATCTGGTCTGGAAATCGGATGCCGGCGCCGACTCGCCCGGAGTGACCGAGAAGGTCGATCACCTTCTCCGGGAGATCGACGGCATCGAAGGGGTCGTTCCGGGTACGGAGGCCGAGACCGCCGAGATATCCGACGATGGATCCACCGGTGTGCTCCGGGTGCCGCTCGATCGTGCCTCCAGCTCCGTGCCGGCGGCCAGTGGTGAGGAGATCGCGACACTCATGGAGGAGGGTGTCGGCCCCGGTGTGACCGTGGCCGCCAACGCGAACATCGCCGGCCTGAAGGCCGAGCCGGGCATGAGCTCGGAGATGATCGGCATCTTGGTCGCGGCGCTTGTACTCGCCCTGACCCTCGGTACGGTCATCTCGGCCGGACTGCCCTTGGCCACCGCGCTGTTCGGCGTCGGAATCGCGGCGATGCTCGGCGGGATTCTCGCGGCGGTCCTCGACACACCGGACTGGGCGCTGCAGGTCTCGCTGATGATCGGTATCGGCGTCGGCATCGACTACGCGCTTCTGATCATCACCAGATACAAGACGGCACTCGACGAGGGCGACGACTTCCGTGCCGCCAACCTGGTGGCGATGACCACCGCGGGCAGCTCGGTGCTGACCGCCGGCGCCACGGTCGTGATCTCGCTGATGGGTCTTTTCCTGATGAGGCTTCCCTACCTCTACGGTGTGGCCCTTTCGTCCAGCCTTGCGGTGCTCGCCGTGATGCTGGCCTCGGTGACGCTGCTCCCGGCTCTGCTCGGAATGGCGGGTCCGAAGATCAACCGTCTGCGTATCGGGCGGAAGACGAAGGGGATGACCGATCCCGGCCGATCGGCGACCGCGAGATGGGCCAGGCTCGTCGGGGCCCATCCGATCGTCAGTGGAACGATCGGTCTCGTCCTGATCGTGATCCTGGCCCTTCCGGTCGGCGGCATGCGGTTCGGGTTTCCCGACTCGGGCAATGACTCGGCCGACTCGACCACCAAGCAGGCATATGACATGGTCGCCGACGGTTTCGGTCCGGGAGCCAATGGTCCGTTGATCGCGGTGGCGGGCATCGATGGCGCGAGCGACAGTGAGGTGGTTGACGGTCTCGCCGGCCGGATCGCCGAAGTCGACGGAGTGACCTCGGTCAGCCCGCCGATCGTCAACCCGGCCGGTGACACCACGATGATCACGATCACGCCGGACAGCGCCCCCGGCTCCGAAAGGACCAAGGACCTCGTCGACCGGCTTCGAGACGGAGTCCTCGCGGGCTCTCCGCTCGACATCGACCTGGGTGGGCAGACGGCGTCCAGCGTCGATCAGGGAACCGTCACCGCGGAGCGCCTGCCGCTCTTCATAGGGGCGGTCGTCGCGCTCTCGTTCCTGCTGCTGCTCGGTTCGTTCCGTGCGCCGATCGTCGCTCTGAAGGCGGGAGTGATGACCGTGCTTTCGATCGCCGCGTCGTACGGTGTGGTCGCCCTCGTAGCCCAGGGAGGCTGGGCCGGGCAGCTGATCGGAATCGACACGCAACTGCCGGTGCCGCCGTTCATCCCGGTGATGATGTTCGCCGTGCTGTTCGGACTCTCGATGGATTACGAGGTCTTCCTGATCTCACGCATACGTGAGGAACGGGATCGTCTCGGGGATTCACGGGCCGGAGTCGTCCAGGGTCTCGCTCTCACCTCCAAGGTGATCATGGCGGCCGCGGCGATCATGATCGCCGTCTTCGGCGCGTTCGCATTGAGTCCCGATGTCATGTTGAAGCTGATCGGAGTCGGACTCGCCGCGGCGATCCTGATCGACGCCGTGATCGTGAGGCTGATCCTCGTGCCCGCGGTCATGGCCCTCCTCGGTGATCGCGCCTGGTGGACTCCCGGGTCGAAGCACCGGGAGCCGTCTGTCGATTCCAACCGCAAGGTTTCGGCAATCTGATGATGTGAACATGCCGTCGCGTTGAACTCCGCCCCACCCCAACATCCCTGTCCGAGCCGGTCTTCTGATCCTGGTGCCGATATCCCTGTCGGCGCTTTTGGCCGGCCGGACAGGGGCGGCGGAGCTCTCCTTCCCGGTCGGGTCTCGACCATGGAATAACCTCTCCGGCGATGGAGGAGGCTCAGACCCGAACCGAACGTTGGGAGCCTGACTATCGGGAACTGGTGGAACAGGCGGGCGACGCGATCTACACCCTGGATCTCGAGGGCCGGCTCACCTATGGCAACGAGGCCGGACTGCGCTATCTCGGCTACGACCCGAGCGAGTACGACGAACTGCTCGGCAAGCATTTCCTCGACCTGCTGACGCCGGCCTCGCAGCAGGTGGCGCTCGAGCACTTCCGTCGCGGACTGACCGGCGAGACCATCTCACCGTTCTTCGAGGTCCAGGCCTACCACCGTGACGGCCACCTGCTCGATTTCGAGATCCGGGCCAGCGACCTCCGACGGGACGGTGAGCTGATCGGCCGCCAGGGATTCGTGCGGAGCATCAGTGACATCAAGCAGCTCCAGGCGAAGGTGGTCGAAACCTCCCAGAGGCTCGCCCTGATGGAAGAGCGCGAGCGGATCGCGGCCGGCCTCTACAACCGGGTGGCCGACCTGGCGGCGACCTCGGACACGGCGGACGAGATCCGGGCGCTCGAGGCGGCCCTGACCTCGGTCACCGCCGAGCGCTTCGGGCTGAACGGCGGCGACATCGAGGTGCTCGAACTCCTGGCCAAGGGCCGGACCAACCGGGAGATCGCCGAGGCCGTGCATCTCAGCCCCCACACGGTCAAGGACCGGGTCGGGCGCATCCTGAAGGCATTGGGGGTCACCGGTCGGGCCGAGGCGGTCGCGGTCGCGATTCAGAAAGGGCTGGTTGGGGGTCGAATACCCCCGACCGGGGCTTGAACTCTCTCCCGGCAGCCGCGAAGGTTCGCGCAGCGAGAAACAGCCCCGGTGGGGCCTGAACGAGAGGTGGGGACTTTGTTTCAAACGAGAGCGGCCCTGGGGCTGCCGATCGCCCTGGCGATGACCGTATTTTTCTTCGTCGCCTGTTTCGGCACGGGCGTCTCGACGGCGTCACCGTCACCGTCTCCGGACTCGGCCTCGATCGCCAAGAAGAAACAGGGCGGCAAGGCGAAGGCGCCGGTCAAGCGCCGGGCGGTGATTCCCTCGACGGGCCGCATCTTCGGCTGGATCAAGGACCTGACCTCGCTCGGCTACCGGCGCACCGGCACCCCCGGCGGCAGGCGGGCCGCGGTCTACGTGAGGGACAGGTTCAAGCGGTTCGGACTGAAGGACGTCAGTTTCCAGACGGCCCGTTCATACAGCTGGAAGGCGAGGAACTCGTCGCTGTCGATCGGCGGCGTCAAGCAGCCCTCGTTCCCGATCGCCCACTCGGTGACCGGCGGCACGAGGGTCGGTGACTTCGGGACCGGGAAGAACGGGCTGACCGCCGGAATCGTCGATGTCGGGGACGGCACCACGGCCGATTTCGCCGGCAAGGACATCGCCGGAAAGGTGGTGCTCTTCGATCTGCGTTTCCTCAACCTGCCGATCCCGCTCTTCCGGATGCTGAGCGACTACTACTACGACCCACGGGCCACGATCTCCGACAGTGACGCCCTGCCGCAGCCGTACATCACCAATTTCGTCGACGTGGCCCAGCGGGCCATGGATGGCGGTGCCGCCGGCGTGGTCGGCGTTCTGGCCGACTATTTCGATTCGGACAAGTACTACAACGAGAACTACCGGCGGCTCGACATGGACATCCCCGGAGTCTGGGTCACCAGGAACGTCGGGGCGTCGATCCGCGCCCGGCTCGCCGAGAATCCGACGGCCGCCGCCAACCTCAGGCTGAACGTCAGCCGCGGCCCGGTCCAGGCCCGCAACGTCGTCGGTTTCCTGCCCGGCAGGAGCAAGGAGACCATCCTGATCTCGTCACATCACGACGCGGTGTTCGACGGGGCGGTCGAGGATGCGAGCGGCACCGCCGAGGTCCTGGCCCTGGCCAAGTACTTCGCGACACTGCCCAAACGCAAGCGCCAGAAGTCCCTGATGTTCGCGACCATGGATTCCCACTTCACCGGGTACCAGGCGCACATGGCGTTCACCGACAAGTACATCCTCGGGGTCCCGCCCGCGAAACGCCCGGTGGCGAACGTGGCGATCGAACACATCGGCCGCCAGGGTCTCGTGGAAAACGGCAAGCTGAAGATGACCGCTGAGTCCGAGGTCCAGGGTGTGCTCCACAACGTCGGTCCGAAGCCGCTCGAGGCGATCAAGCAGGCGATCGAGCGCAACCGGGTGGACCGCACGGTGGTGCTGCCCGCCGGTGTCTTCGGCGGGGACGGAATCCCCACCGACGCCTCGTTCTCCTATGCGGCCGGCGTTCCGGTGATCAGCCTGATCAGCGGACCGATCTACCTGTACGACAAGCAGGACACGATCGACAAGATCCACAAGCCTCACCTGCGTCCGGTCGCGAAGGCGTTCGCCGAGATCACCGAGGATCTCGGCCCACTGACCCGTGAGGAGATCGTGGGATCGCCGCCGGGTCCGACGCCGGCGATGGGCCGCTGATGTCCTCCCCGGCCATCAGGGCGGTGCTGTCGGCGGCGATCGGACTGGCGCTTTTCGCCGCTCCGGCCTCCGCCGCCCAGAAGGAGCGGGCCCCGCGCGCTCCTTCCGGGTCCGCCTTCTACTCGCCCCCGAAGAAGCTGGTCAAGGGGCGGGCCGGAACGGTGGTGTGGTCGCGGGCGTCGCGCGGCCTGAGCCGACTTTCGGCGGCGAGAGTCAATCGCACGATCGTCTACCGGTCGCGTTCGATCTCGGGAAAGCCGTCGGTTGTGTCGGGCACGATCGCGATACCGAAGGGACGGGCACCCAGGGGCGGCTGGCCGGTCGTCTCCTGGGGGCATGTGACCACGGGATCGGCCGACACCTGCGCGCCGAGCGCCGTCACCGCGGGCAATCCCGAGCTGGAACGGCTCACCCGTGGTGACGAGATCGCGAATCTTCTGCTGGAACGCGGGATCGCTGTCGCCCGATCGGACTTCGAGGGGATCGGCACACCCGGTCCGCATCCGTACCTGATCGGAAAGTCGCTGGGACGCTCGATGATCGACATCGTCCGCGCCGGGCGCTCGATGAAGCTGAAGATCGGCCGCCGCTGGATTCCGGCCGGTCACTCGGAGGGCGGGCAGGGCGCGCTGTTCGCGGCCTCGATGGCCGCTGCCCGCGCACCGGAATTGAAGCTGAGGGGAGCCTCGGCCTTCGCTCCGGCCAGCCACATCAAGGACATTCTCGAGCTGGCCCGGCTGGTCACCGTCGCCAACCCGGCCACCGCAGATTTCTCGGCACTCGGCGCGCTCATCCTCGAGGGTGCCGCGATCAGCGAGCCGTCACTGTGGAGCGTCTATCGCGAGGGCGGAGGGCTCAGCTCCGAGGCTCTCGCGATGCTGCCGCAGACCCAGAGCAAGTGCCTGGTGGAGCTGGCCCGTCCGGACTCGTTCGGCGGCCTCGCACCGGCGAGCATCGAAGGGCCGGGAGCGGACACTCTGCTGCCGGCGCTGTTCAAGGTCCTCGACCGAAACGATCCTCGGGTTCTGAAGCTGCCCGGTGTGCCGGTCCGCCTGGACCAGGGCCTGAAGGACTTCGTGGTCATGAAATGGCATACCGACGAGGTCGCCGCGAGCCTCTCCGGGACCGGAGCGAAGGTCGAGTATGTGACCTGGCCCGACGCCGATCACACGACGATCACCGATCCGGCGCAGGCGGCCGGGCCGGCAGCCGATTGGCTGGCGGCCCGGCTCCGCTAGCTCAGCGCTTCGACTTCTTCTTCAAGACGAGCTTGACCGGCTTCGACTTGGTCGCGGTCTTGCCGCCCGTGGGGGTGAAGGTGACCTTGGTCTTCGCGGTCGCCTTGCCCGTCTTGCGCAGCGTCTTCTTCAGCTTGCCGGTCGCCTTGACGGTCAGTGAGACGATCTGATTCGCCTTCTTCGGCTTCGCGGTCGCCCCGGCGACGTTCCTGCCGGAGAGCTTGACCACTCCCGCGCCCGCGACCTTCACCTTCAGCAGGGCCGTGCCCTTCTTCTTGTTGAGCTTGGTACCCGCGAAGCTGAACCTGTTCGAGGGTTCGACCGGCGGGATCACCACGTCCTTCTTGGTGAACCAGACCGGCGTCGAGTACGCCTCGATCATCGTGTTCGAACCCTGGACGCGGGTGAGCTTGAACGAGTAGCGGCCGGTCTCGGCGGTGTTGAACGTGTGGGTGAAACTCGCACCGCTGACGGGCGCTGAATCGACCTGGACGCCGTCCCGGAGGATGGCCAGCGTGTACGGACCCGGGCGAACACCGGAATCGGCACCGGTCACCTTGACCGAGATCCCCAGCGTTTCGGCGGTGATCGAGTCGCCCGGGATGGCGGTGGCGTTGTCGCCGGTGGCGGTCAGCTCGACGTCGGGAGCGTCCGGTCCGAACGGCTTCACGTAGGTGTGCCCTGCCTTCACCGCGGCGATGATCGCCGACTGTGAGAGCTGGTCGGCATGGACCACGGTCGCACCGTGTCCGACCGATGAATCGAAGTACCCGTTGGCCTGTCCGGCATCGTGGTCATCGCTGGACCCGACCGCGGCGATGTGCGCGCCGGTCGAGAGCGCGTGTTCGTAGTAATCGATCGCCGGCTGCGTGAACGGGTTCATTCCCGGCGTTTCGGAATTGGCGGGGATGCCGGCTCGGCCTGTCTGGATCTCGATCGCGTTGACCTTGCTGAAATCGGTGCGTGTGTCGTCGTAGTTCCAGAAACAACCTCGACAGGCAGCGGGGCTGTCCTTGAAGATCGTGGGGTGGTTGATCTGGGCCCAGCCGCCTCCGGCCTGGATCGCGGCGAAGCGGCTCGACGGGTTTTCGATTCCTCGCACGGTGCTCAGGTCACCAGCTTGGACGTCGACATCGGCGGGATCGGTCGGCTTGAGGATCTCGCCGAGCCGGAAGTCGACCAGCGGGTCGTTGCCCTGAGCATTGAAGTGACCGTCGTAGGTGGTCATCTCGGTGCCAGGGATCACAACCTTGTCCGGATGCTCGGCCTGGAGGCTGCCGATCACCTTCCGGGCCATGTTGTTGTTGTGATCGACCAGGGTCAGGAAGTCGAGGCCCGATCCGGCCGGCGAATCACCGAAGGCCAGGTCGAGCGTGTCACTGACCAGAGCGTTGCCCGGCTCCTGCTCACCGTGGACATGAAGGTCGCCCGTGTACCAGCCGGCGTTCGGGTTGCCGACGTTCGGCGTGAACGGATCGGGAACGAACTGGTTGTCGCTCCACTCGGGATCGGAGCTGGGAGTGACCTCGACCTTCCACTCGACACCGTCATCGTCCGGGTGGATGCGGCCGGCGCCCAGTTCGACCGCCCAGCGGCCGGCCTGGATCGGACCGGGCTTGTATCCGCGATTGGTGAAACCGGGAACGTAGGCGCGGCGATTGGCCTCGTATTCCGAAGGGCCGGTGAAGCCGTTTTCGCTGATGCCGATCATCCTGACCGAGCTGCCGCTCCAGCCGCGGCTCTGCGCGGCGGTGAATTTGCCCGGCTCGGTGGGGTTCGGGTCGTACACACCGAGATCGATCGTGGCGTTGTCGGCGTCGTAGATCCCGCCGGGTCCGCCGGTCTGGCCATCGGGACCCGCGTTTTCGTAGCAGTAGCGAATCCTGAGGCCGGTCATTCCGGGCTCGATGTCGAACGGGATCTGAATGAACTTGCCGTTCAGCTCCGGTCCGAACGTGCCGGACTTGACGATCGAGTCGGCCGGATCCACGAAGTCGTTCAGATGGGTGTTGTCGGGCCTGACCGGGCTTGCCGGCAGGGTGCAGGCGGCCGAGGCCAGTGACGGAAGAAGGAAAAATCCGGCGACGATCGCCGTGACGAGGGAGAGAGTGATTTTGGGCATGCGGGGAAGGATAGGCATATGTCCTCCTTGAACACGTGAAGTTCCCGGTCGATTCGTTCTGATCTTGGCGAAGTGCCAGCGAAGGTTGACGCGTGAAGTCCTCGCGAAGACAATCGAGAGCGGGGCTCCCGTCCGGGAAGTCCTCAGCAACCGAAAGGCAAGGATGGACAAGCCACTGAACGTGGACGATGTCGAGACCGTGTCGCTCAGCTCGAGCGCGAGCGCGGACGCCGAATGGGTCGGGGGATATTTCGCCTACGGAGGAAACGGCGCGGAGCGGTCGACCCTGATCACCTTCGCGATACCACCCGGCAAGCGGCTCGGCCGTCACTACGACACCGCCGAAGAGACCCAGTTCTTCATCGGCGGCTCGGGTGAGTTGCTCCTGGACGACGGTCCGCGGCCGGTTCGCAAGGGTGATCTGATCGTTCTGACCGAGAACACGATGCACGATCTGCGCAACACGGGCGACGAGGATCTGAGGGTGATCGGGTTCTTTTCGAAACCGGAGGTCGAGCAGCACTGGAGCGAGGAGGTCTGGGAACCGGACGGACTCACGGTCACCGGCACGCCGAACCGCTGACCCTCCCGGCCGGCCGTCCGGTAGGGGCTGGGCGGCGACGCCCATCTAGAGGAGTTTCTGACAAATCCGTCCGGTGGATGTACGGTGTTTGTTCGTGTTTCGAGCCATGAATCTGAAAAAGGGAGCGCTCTCGGGCGTCGCCCTCACCTGTCTGATCATCCTGGCGACCGCGGTCGGCGGACCGCCGAAGGCGAACGCCGAACTGGTGATCGGCCAGCCGATCCAGCCGACCACCTCGTACCCGGGCATCCTCGATCTGGCCCGCCGTGAGCTGTCACGCAACGTGCGCGAGCGGCGCGGCAACAACATTCCGCGCTACCACATGGGCAGGGGCCGGATCGCTCCGTACAGCATCAAGGATGCCTGGTGTGCGGCCTTCGCCACCTGGGTCTGGAACAAGGCCGGGTTCAAGGACTATCTCGGCACGAGCATCCTCTGGAAGGCGTACGGAGGCAAGCGGGTCGCGGTCCAGGTGACCGACCTGACCCGCTGGGCGAAGCGGACCGGCCACTTCTCGACCAGGGCCCAGCCCGGATACCTGGTCGCCTACGGCAAGACCCATATCGGCATCGTCGAGGAAGCCGACCGCAAGGGCCGTGCGGTGCTCTCGATCGAAGGCAACCAGGCCGACGGTGTCAACGAGGTCATCATCAACATGCCCGACGTCACCGGCTACATCAGCCCCGAGGTCCTGAGCGCCAGGCAGGTGGCGAAGATGAGGACGCTCCGCCCGGACATGTAGGCGTGCCCCGCCGTCCATTCTGTCCCTGATCCACCCCGCCATATGTGGGTTTTCAGGGGGCAGAATCTTTCATCGAAGCCGAGATCGGGAGGGGACTGTTGGGTCGGCTTGAAGTAGTCGTGAATAGGACCCGTTTCTAGTCAACGGTTACGGAGCAGGCATGGGCCGAGAATGGAAAGAAGTACCGGACGAGACTGAAGAGATCGTCCTCGAAGACACGCAGGAGTATCGAGTCGCCGATCCCGGAGACGAATTCGACGACGAGTTCGAAGATGAGCTCGAGGACGGCTACGAGCAGGACGAGGAGTTCGACGAGGACGAAGGCGAGTTCGAAGAGGAAGCCGAGTTCGACGACGAAGAGCTCGAGGAGCCGGAGGAGGACCTCGAGGACGGCTACTACGAGGACGAGGACTTCTACGAAGAAGAGCCGGAAGAGCCTGAGGGTGGCGCCGGCGCCGGAAAGTCCTCCACCCGTGAACCACTCTCGGCGAGGGTCAAGGCGGTCTGGGCCGCACTGGTCGTGCAGGCCCGTGGCGTCGAACCCCCGTCCATGCCCCGGGTCGAGCGGAAGCTGGCCGGCGGCGTGGCCGCGATCCTGCTCGCCTGCCTGGCTGTGGGGATCGGCGCCTACGCGCTGGGCAAGGGCTCCGGAGACGATGTGGATGTCGCCAGGATCGAAGGTGAGGCGGCCGGCCGTCAGGCGGGCGCGATCGAGGGTGCGACCCGAGGCTACGCGGCCGGGTTCGTCAAGGGCCGGGATGCCGGATTCGCGAAAACCTACGAGGACGCGTACAGGCGCAGTTTCAAGCGCGCCTTCGAGCAGGCCGGGCTGGAAGTACCGTCCGACAAGGACATCGACGTCCCGGAACCATGAGCCAGGGCAAGCTCACCCCGTGGCTGATCGCCGGAGCTCTCGCGATACTCGTGGCCGGCGCGGCCGGCTACGCGATCGGCTCGGGTTCGGCCAAGGACGGCGCCGATGCCGCCTCCGCCCGTGAGCAGGGCTACGACTCGACCTATTCGAGAACGCTCGAGCGGACCGAGACGGCCACTCGCCGCCGGGGCCTGAAGTCCGGCCTGAAACGCGGCAGGGTGGCCGGTGAGAAGACCGGCACCCGAGAGGGAGCGGATCTGGGCGGGGGCTACGCGAGCGTCCAGCTCGCCCAGGCCGATGCCGACGCCGCCGCGGCATCCGAAGCCGCCGCCCGGGCCGAACTCGCCGACCGCCAGGCGAACTGCGGCATCTTGGTCAGGTCACCGGACAGCTGCCCGACCAGTGCCGAGGTGGCCGCCTACCGCGCCGCGATCGTCGCCGAGAGGGAGGCGCGACAGCAGGCCGAGCAGGCTGAGGAGGCATCGGATGAAGACCGCTGAGGGCCGAGCCCACCAGCGGAAGATCATCCTGGTCGCCACCGGTGTGGCGGCCGTGCTGATCGCCGCCGTGATCGGCCTCAGTCTCGGCAAGGGCGCGGCCCCGAACGCTCCCGACCCGGACCTGACCGCCGAGGAGACCTTCGTCCAGGCGCGCGAGCAATCCGCCCGCGAGGTCCGCGAGCAATCCGCCGAACAGGGCTACCGCGAAGGCCGGAGGTCCGGCGCCAGGCAGGGAAGAAGGTCGGGAAAGCGAGCCGGCCAATCAGACGCCGCGACCCAGGTACAACAGGAGGCAACCAGCGCCGCCGAAAGCGCCGCCGCCACCGCCCAGTCGGAACTAAACGCCATTGCGACATCTCCGCCTTCGCCCTAGGCTGGAACCATGTCCATAGAACCCACCCGGATCGATGCCGCTCTCGCCCAGTATGTCCGGGACCATGCGGGTGGGCGGGACCGCGTTCTGCGGGAGGTTGAGGAGAAGACCTCCGCGCTGGGATCTCTGGCGCGCATGCAGACCGCTCCCGAGCAGGCTGCCTTCCTGGAGATGCTGGTCCGGACGGTCGGGGCTCGCCGGGCGGTCGAAGTCGGGACCTTCACCGGCTACGGGGCGATCCGGATCGCTCGCGGCCTCACCCGGGACGGACGTCTGCTGTGTCTGGAGATCGACCCGGAGCGGGCGGCGACCGCTCGGGAGAACGTCGATGCGGCCGGGATCGGCGATCGGGTCGAGATCATGGTCGGTCCGGCGATCGAATCGCTTCGATCTCTTCCGGGGCAACCCACCTTCGATTTCGCCTATCTGGACGCCGACAAGACCGGCTATCCCGAGTACTACGACGAACTGGTCCCGCGGCTCACGCCCGGTGGGCTGCTCGCCATCGACAACGTGTTCATGGCGGGGAGAATCGTCGATCCGAAGGATGAGGGAACCGTCGCGGTGGCGGGGCTCAACGACCGCATCATGGATGACGGCCGGGTCGACTCGGTGATGCTGGGCATGGCCGACGGCATCACCCTGGTCCGCCGCCGGGAGGACCGGGACTAGAAGTCCGGGAGGTTCTCGCCGAGGCCGCCCGCCTCCGGCCTTTCCTCGACCGTGTCCAGCACCCCCAGGAGCTCGGTGACCCGGCAGACGAGCAGACGCTCGTCGTCGACCTCGACCCAGGCGCCCGCCTCGGCCGGAAAGACGACATGGTCACCCGGCTTCACCGGCATCCTCACCCCCGCGGCCTCCCACCAATCGACCCCCTGGCCGACGTCGAGCACGATGCCGTGCTGAGGTGCGGGTTCGGACGTGCCGGGAGGAACCACGAGGCCGGATTTGCGCATCTGACCGGGTTCCAGCTCCTTGATCACGACACGGTCGAAGAGGGGCTTGAGCTGGTGTTTCGCCATGGCCGCAACCCTATGGCAACTCTCGATGCCGCGAATTCGTGCGGTCTCGTTATATGGTCACGCCATGTTTCGTTCCAAGGGAGTGGTCGTCGCATTCGCAGTCCTGAGCCTCTGTGCTTTCACCGCCGGTTGCGGCGGAGATGACGGAGCCACAGAGGAGCAGCTGCGGCAGGCGAGAGAAGACGGGGCCAAGGAGGCCAAGGCCCAGGTCAAGCTGAACCAGCTGCAGCGGCAGGTCAACCGGCTGGCGAAGAAGAACAAGCGGGACTCGGGCAATAGCGCTCAATCCTCCGGCACGACCTCGACCGCGGCCGCCCCGGCGACCACAGCCACTTCCAGCTACACGGAATGTTCCTTCGGGGTGAAGGCCGGGCCGAACACGTCCTGCGCCTTCGCGATGAACGTCTCCGGTGAGTACGGCAGCAACCCGGGGGCCGGCACGATCCAGGCGTTCAGCCCGGTGACCGGCATGGACTACACGATGCAGTGCGGGCCATCGGGCGGCGGCACGATCTGTTCGGGTGGCAATGGGGCGTCGGTCTTCATCCCGTGATCCCGTTCGGGTGACACTCGCGAAGGGACTGGCCGTCGCGCTGACGGCCGGCGCGGTCCTGATCGGGGCGGGCTGCGGCGGATCGGATCCCGAAACCCTGCCGCCGCCGAACGAACACAAGGCGGAGATCGCCAAGGCCGAACGGGAACTGAGGGCCGAGCGCCGGAAGGCCGAGCGCCGTGCCGAACGAGCGAAGCAGGCGGGCACCATCACCGCCGGCAGTGGGATAGATGGTCTCCTCGCCACTCTGCCGGGCCGGGCGGGACTCGTCGTCGGCAGGGTCGGCGACGGAGCCCGGCTCACCGCGGGCGATCTCGCGGGCGGCTTCGCCTGGTCGACGATCAAGGTGCCGATCGCCCAGCGGGTCCTCGCCGACGCCGGCGGTCCTTCCGGACTGACCGTGGATCAGGTGAGCCAGATCACCGCGGCGCTCACCCTGTCCGACAACGATGCGGCCGCGGCGCTCTTCTCCGGTCTGCAGACGACCCACGGCGGCGTGACCGGGGCGTCGGAGGCGGTGGGCGGGATGCTGAGAGAGGCGGGTGATGCGCAGACGGTCATCTCGACCGAGGGACGTGATTCCTTCTCCACCTACGGCCAGACCGAATGGTCCCTGGACGAACAGAACCGGTACATGGCGGCGCTGGCGGGGCAGTGCCTCGGCGACCGGGCGAGCACCGGGTATCTGCTCGAACAGATGTCGAACGTCAGCTCCGACACCTGGGGCCTCGGATCGACCGGCATCCCGGCGAAATGGAAGGGAGGCTGGGGTCCCGGTCTCGACGGCAGGTACCTGGTGCGCCAGATGGGGGTGGCCGAAACCTCCGGCGGCCGGATGGTGATCACCCTCGCCGCGATACCCGACGACGGAACCTTCGAGACCGGCCAGGCGATGGCGACCGAGATCGCCTCATGGGCCGTCGAGAATCTCGCCGGCGCTCCCGAACTGCGGGGCACCGGCGGGTGTCCCTAGACGCTACGCCTTGAGCTGAACCGCGAGCCCCATCAGGTCGATCTCATCCCAGGCCTGGGCGATCTGGCCGTCATGGATCAGGAGGATCGCGGTCGAGGTGAACTCGACCTTGATCCCGGTCGGCTCGATTCCGAGGAAGGTTCCGTGATGGGTCCCCCTCCACCTGGAGTGGGCCGCGACCTTGTCGTCTTCGGCCACGGTCATCATGATGCGATTCTCCAGGTCGGGGAAAGCGGCGAGCAGCTCGTTCACCGCCGCCTGCTGGCCCTCGCGCCCGCGGAACTCGTTGTTGTGCACGAAGTCCTCGGTCAGCAGACGCGCGCAGGCGGTTCCGTCCTGCTTGTTGATCGCCTCGTCGTAGAAGCGCTGGACGAGTTCGATGTTCTCGGTCTGACCCATCCACCCACCGTACTCCTCGGGCGATGTCCGCTCCGGCCCGGCTGTGACTCAGACCTGTCCGGGCTGGAACCCGACCCGGGCCAGCGGCTCGACCAGCTCGAGCTCCTCGTAGGAGAGATGGGAAAGCAGCGTGTCGGTGAGCGAATCGATCGCGAGCCGCAGGCGGTCGAACTCGCCCGGGTTGTTGATGTGGTGGACCAGCGCGCGGTCGACTTCCTCGATCGCGTCGTGGATCGCGTGATGCTCCTCGGTCAGGCGGTCGATCACCGGCTCCAGGTCCGGTTCGGCCCGGGAGAGATGGGGGAAGACCGAAACATCCTCGAGGTTGTGATGCTGGGTCACCGCGGTGCAGTAGCGCGAACAGAACGCGCCCAGGGTCCAGTCGTTCTGCCGCATGGCCATCTCGTTGAGGACGCTGCGCGCCTCGCCGGCCGAGACCTGACCGTCCCGGACCTGGGCGACGACGCTTCGCAGGTCGGTCAGTTCGGTGCGCAGATGGTCGTGGACGTCGATCAGGTGCTGGCCGACCTGGCGGCCCCGTTCGCTGTACTCGACCTCGGGGCCGGACTCGGGACGGTGGGGCCGGGTCGACTCGTCCCACGGAACGACGCCGCCGACCCTGCCGGGATCGGGCGTCGGAGTCACTCCCAGCCGTGCGTACTCACCCGTGATCTCACCACCATCGGTTTCTGACGGGGCGGCATCGTCACCGATCCGGTCGAGATCCTCCGGCTCGGCACCCTCGAAGGTGGGGACAGGTTCACGTTCCGGGGCCGCGGCCCGTTCCCGCTCGACCATCTCGCGCACGACCGGCGCCACCTCGGCGAAGGCCTCGATCGTGGCCGGATCATCGGCCGCCGCGATGAAGGTGCCGATGCCCTGCTCGATCGCGAGTTCGGTCAGCTGGGCGGGCCACTCGGCGATCGAACCCGAGATCGGTCCCGGTGTGCCGTCGGAGAACGAGCCCGACACGTTGAGCAGCCGCCTGATGTCCGCTGGGCGCCGTCCGGCCTCGGAGGCGGCATCGTCGATCCGGCTGGCCGCGAGGTCAAGATCGAGTGGCTCCAGGTAGGGCACGCTCGGTATCCAGCCATCGGCTGTCCGTCCGGTCAGCCGCAGCATCCTCGGCTTGTAGGCGCCGATCCAGATGCCGACCGGATGGGCCGGCGCGGGTCCGCGGGCCGCGCCCTTCAGCCGGTAGTGCTCACCCTCGAACTTGACTCCGCCCCGCTGATCGGTGTCCCATATCGCGCGGATGATCTCGATCGCCTCGGTCAGTGCGTCGACCCCCTGGCCGGGCGTGAGCCGCCGGCCGCCCATCGCCTCGATCGCGTCCCAGAAGGCACCCGCCCCGATGCCCAGCTCGATCCGGCCGCCGCTCAGGATGTCGAGGCTCGCCACCGATCTCGCGGCCACCGCCGGCTGCCTGAGTGGCAGGCTGAGCACGTTCGGCGCAAGTTTGACCCGGCTGGTCACGGCGGCGAGATAGGAGATCAGGGTCCAGGTATCGAGAAATTTCGATTGGTACGGGTGATCCTGGAAGGAGACCAGATCGAGATTCGACTCCTCGGCCAGCTGGGCCAGTTCGACGACCCCGGAGGCGTTCTCGTTCGAGGGGGAGATGAAGACCCCGAACTCGAGGCCGTGTCCGTAGTCGCTCATGGGCTGACTCTACCCAGGGCGGCTAGAGTGGTCTGATCGACGCAAGCGAAATCATCCGGATCCTGGGATTGGAACCGCTGCCGGACGAGGGCGGCATGTTCCGTAACACGGTCGACGACGGCAACTCGACCGCGATCTACTTCCTGCTCCAGGCGGGCCAGCCGAGCATGCTCCACCGGCTGCCCGGGCCGGAGGTCTTTCACTTCTACATGGGAGATCCGGCCCGGATTCATATCTTCGGGCCGGGCAGGGAGTACGGTGATTCCATCCTCGGTACCGACCTGGGATCGGATCAGCGCCCGCAGATCGTGGTTCCCGGTGGGACCTGGCAATCGGCCGAGACCCTGGGTGAGTGGACGCTGCTCGGTACGACGATGTCACCGGGCTTCCGGACCGAGGATTTCGAGTTGGCCGACCGGGCCGAACTCGGCGCGCACTGGCCCGAGGCCGCCGAGCTGATCACCCGACACACGCCTGACTGACCGGCCACCCGCCGGGGTCAATCGGTGACGGTGAGCTCGGACCGCTTCAGTGCGCCCGTCCAGGCCCGTCGCCGGGCGCTGCTGGCGATCGCCGCGCCCACGAACTGATCGGGTGCGGTGCCGGGCGCGACGGTCTCGATCACCCGGGCGAGGATCTCGGCCTGCCCGGCCACGGGAAAGCGCCGGTCGGTCGCGAGGGTGCCGGAGACGGCGACGGGCCCGCCGTCGATCTCGATCCTTCCGTGAAGACCGACATAGGTCCGGATCCCGACCTGTTCGGTCCCGTCCTCGAAGCGGCCGGCGGCATCCGCGATCGTCCGGAGCTCGTAGTTCTCGCCGCGGCTCTCCGACCGGTCCATCACCTCCAGCTCCCGTTCGTTCAGGTAGGTCATGTATCCGTGGAGGGTGGTCCCCGGGGATGGATGGAGCGCCGCCGGGATGTAGCCGGCGGAGACATGCCCCGAGTACACGGCGTCGTGGCCGTCCAGTTCGAAGGCGATCACGGGAATGTGGACCTCGGGGATCGAGGCGAACTTGTGGGCCAGAGCCACCGGGGATGGATTCGAGCTGTAGCCGAAGACCGGTGTCAGCCCGTCGAGGTCGATCTCCCAGCCGTCCGGATGGCCCTCGAGCGGATGTTCGTGATCATGCGTGAAGACATAGGAGCAGGCGGGCTGCCGGAACGGGTAGGTCTTGGCCCTTTCGATCGCTTCGACTGTTCCCATGTTCGGCATTCGGCGGATCCTACGGCCTGGGATAGCCTTCAACGATGCTGAGGCTGAGGATCTCGTGCTCGGATTCGCAGAAGCCCCGGGTGATCCAGGGTCTGCGTGACATCGAGGGAGTGGACCGGGTCACCGCCGACCGGGACGAGCTCGATGCCGATTGGGTGATCGACGCCGACCTCACCCCATCCGCCGCAGATCGTGTGCTCACCCGGCTGATCGAGTTG
Organism: Solirubrobacterales bacterium; assembly: GCA_035502775.1. Taxonomy (GTDB): domain Bacteria; phylum Actinomycetota; class Thermoleophilia; order Solirubrobacterales; family 70-9; genus 67-14. The sequence goes on from DATJUB010000013.1 coordinate 96,543, forward strand.
AAGGTGCCCGACTCCGACTATGTGATGGTCCGGCAGGAGGTGATCGCACCGAAGCGTGAGCCCGGCACCACGATCGAGTCGGACCAGGGTTTCGCCTGGGCGGAGGTACTCGGACAGGCCCGCGAGAATTCCCGGCCGATCGGCCGCTACGTCGTGCTGATGGCGGTCGCGGGCTGTATCGCGGCGATGGGGGTGCTGACCGACAACTCGATCCTGATCGTCGGTGCAATGGCGGTCAGTCCCGACCTGCTGCCGATCTGTGCCACCTGCGTCGCCCTGGTCGGCCGACGCTCAGGGCTGGCCGGACGTGCCTTCGCCACCCTGCTGATCGGCATGGCGATCGTGATGGGTGTCGCCGCGATGCTGGCCCTCTTCCTGCGCCTGGTCGGCATCCTGGAGGGTGACCTCAACGAGTATCTCGGCGGCCTTGGTGGCCTGGTCAAGGCGGACTACTCGACGGTGATCATCGCTCTGGCGGCCGGTATCGCCGCGATCCTCTCGTTCGAGACCCGGGCCGCGGCCGCGGTCGGGGTCGCGATCTCGGTCACCACGGTTCCGGCCTCCGCCTACTACGGGGTGGCGATCGGCCTGGGGGACGCGTCGACGTCCACCTTCGCCCTGGTCACGCTGGCGATGTACGTGACCCTGATGATCCTGGCCGGCACGGTCACGCTGGCGATCCAGCGGTGGCTGATCGCAAGGGCCAACGGCTGACCCGTTCTGTCGCACTTCGTCCCCGTCCCTTGCGGGCGGGCGTGCGACAGAACGGATCGCTTGGCTCAGTTCGTCGCGAAGACCGAGGTGTCGATCGCTCGCTTCAGGATCTTGCCGGTCGGGCCCTTCGGCAGGTCATCGATGATCTCGATGTGACGCGGGTACTTGTAGGCCGCGACCTGCTCCTTGACGAACGCCTGGATCTCGTCCGGGGTCGCCGACTCGCCGTCCTTCAGTGAGACGACGGCGCAGATCTCCTCGCCGAGTTCGTCGTGCGGGATGCCGATCACGGCCGCTTCCCTGATCGCGGGATGCTCGTAGAGCACCTCCTCGATCTCACGAGGGTAGACGTTGTAGCCGCCGCGGAGGATCATCTCCTTCTTGCGGTCGACGATCGAGAAGTAGCCGTCCTCGTCGTAGGTGGCGATGTCACCCGACGAGAACCAGCCCTCCGAGTCGATCGCCTTGGCGGTCGCGTCGGGCATGTTCCAGTAGCCCTTCATCACGTTCGGACCCTTGATCTGAAGCTCGCCCTTCTCGCCGACGCCGAGAACCTCGCCATTCTCGTCGACGACCCGCATCTCGACTCCCTCGATCGGCACGCCGATCGTCCCGGGCTTCTGCTCCATGTCGAGGCGGCCGAAAGAGGCGACCGGGGAGGTCTCCGAGAGGCCGTAGCCCTCGATGATCGGCGAACCGAACTCCTTCTCGAAGGCCGTGAGGATCTCCATCGGCAGGGCCGCGCCGCCCGATACGCAGAGACGCAGTGAGCTGGTGTCGTAGTTCTTGCGGTTCGGGCTGTGAAGCATCGCCGCGTACATGGTCGGCACGCCCATGAAGATCGTGACCTTGTCGCGCTGGATGATCTCCAGGGCCTTGTCCGGGTCGAACCGGGGCAGCAGGGTGACCTCTCCGCCGACGCTCATGACCACGTTCATGGTCACGGTCTGGCCGAAGATATGGAACAGCGGCAGGCCGCCGAAGATGACGTCCTTCTCGGTCGGGTCGAACAGTCCGAGGCAGGACTCGACGTTGCTGCGGATGTTGTTGTGGGTCAGCTCCGCGCCCTTGGGCTGGCCGGTGGTGCCGGAGGTGTAGAGCACGATCGCGGTGTCGTCGGGCTGGACCTCGGCGATCTCCTCGACCGGGTCGGCGGCACCGACCATCTCGAGGAACGGACCGGTCTCGACCGGCAGGACCTCGACTCCGGCCCCTTCACCGGCGGTGATCGCCTCCGGGGCGAAATCGTTCCAGACGAGGATCAGCTTGGCACCCGAATCGGTCATGTAGTGCTTGATCTCACGGGCGGTGAGCAGCACGTTCATCGGGACCACGATCGCTCCGAGGCGGAGTACCGCGTAATAGACCATCGGGAAGTGGGGAACGTTGGGCAGCATCACGCAGACCCGGTCGCCCTGACCGATGCCCTTGCCGGCCAAGAGGCCGGCCACGCGCTGGCTCATCTGCTCCATCGCGGAGTAGGGCAGAGCGATGTCATCCAGCCTGATTCCGATCTGCTCCGGGAACTTCTCCGCAGACTCACTCAGGAAGGTTGCCAAATTTGGATTCAACGTACTGCCTCTCTCCTCGTTACTTGCCTTGGGGTGCGGGATCCGACTCTCTTTCGGATGGCCGCGAGCGCCCACCACTCTAAACAGTCTGGGAAACTGACCCCCATGAGTTTCCAAGGGCAGGTCGCGCTGGTGACGGGTGGAGCCAACGGCTTGGGGCGGGCGACCGCCGCTCGGCTGGTCGGTCAAGGGGCGAAAGTGGTCCTTGCCGACATCGAGGCCGATACCGGCGAGCGGGCCGCCGCCGATCTCGGGGCGGACTTCGTACGGACCGATGTGACGGTGCCGGAGGACAGCCAGGCGGCCGTCGATTTCGCGATGGAACGGCATGGCCGGCTCGACATCGCGTTCCTCAACGCGGGAGTGACGACCGGTGCCGGACTGGTCGAGCATTTCGACCTGGAGCGCTACCGCCTCGCTATGGGGGTCAATCTCGATGGTGTCGTCTTCGGCCTGAACGCGGCCGTCCCGGCGATGCGGGAGAGCGGTGGCGGAGCGATCGTCGCCACCTCGTCGCTGGCCGGACTGGCACCGGTTCCGTTCGACCCGGTCTACTCGGCGAACAAGCATGCGGTCCAGGCGCTCTGCCGCTCGATGGCCCCGGTCCTCGCTCCCGACGGCATCAACCTGAACGCGCTCTGCCCGGGGTTCGCCGAGACCAGGATCGTCGATCCGATCCGGGACGGCCTGGCCGAGGGCGGCGTTCCCCTGATCAAGGTGGAGCGGGTGGTGGACGGAGCGATGGAGCTGTTCGCCGCGGACTACAACGGCGAGGCCCTGTTCGTCCAGGCCGGCATGGATCCGCAGATCTTCAAGTTCCGCCGCGTGCCGGGCCCGCGCCCCGAAGCCCCTTAGCCCGACATGGCCTGACGAGGTCAGCAAGAAACGTCAAATTTTTCGGGTCCCGCCCGCCTAGCATCGCTTTCGCAATCGAATTTCCACCCGGAAGGCGACATGAGCGGCACAATCACTCCCATGGACTACCGGACTCAGCTGGACGAGGTGACCGACTACATGTACGGGAACCTCGACGGCAAGCTCGACCTGGATGAACTGGCGTCGGTCGCCAACATGTCGAAGTTTCACTGGCACCGGATCTACCGCGCGATGCGCGGCGAGACCGCCGCCATGACGGTCAAGAGGCTGCGCCTCCATCGAGCCGCCGGCTTCTTGGCCAACACGGACATGCCGATCGACGAGGTCGCGGACCGGACTGGGTATTCGAACCTGCAGTCATTCACCAGGGCGTTCGGGGACAGCTACGGGTTGCCTCCAGCCCAGTACAGGAAACGAGGCAATCACATGAAATTCAAGCCGGGATCCACGGCCAGCGACGGCATCGAAAGATCGGTCGAGATCAAGGAGCGGGACGCGGTCGAAGTGATCGGGGTCGATCACGAGGGCTCCTTCATGAACATCGGCAACGCCTACACCAAGCTCCACGGCTGGCTCGGCGCGATGGGCCTCCACGGCTCGACCGGGGAGATGATCGCGATCTATTTCGACGATCCGAACTCCGTTCCGGAACCCGACCTGCGCTCGTTCGCCGGGGTTGCGATCTCACCGATGCCGGAGCTCGAATCCCCGGTCCGCGCCCTGACGGTGGTGGGTGGCCGCTACGCGGTGCTGAGACACATCGGCCCGTACGCGACCATGCAGGCGGCCTACGACTGGCTGCTCGGCGAATGGCTCCCGTCCAGCGGCGAAGCGGTCCGGGACGAGCCGCTGTTCGAGCTCTACGTCAACACCCCGATGGATACCGCCCCGGCCGATCTGATCACCGAGATCCACCTGCCGCTGGCCGGCTGAGCCGGACGGGAATCCGGAACGCACCTGAACCCGGTCCTGACGGACCGGGTTCAGACCTCCCTGCTGCCCCTGCTGGTTCCCTCCCATCGGAACCTCGGCGCCCTATTGGGACGTCGGCTTTATAACCCGATAACCAGACGAAAGATGCGCTCGCGTTCCGGAAATATTTTCGGGGCCGGATCGGCCCGGGCTCAGAGCTTCCGGTCGGCCAGTATCGAGATCGGGATCAGGGGTATGAGCGTGATCAGGGCGAGGCCGACGGTCTGGGCGATCGCGTCGGCTGTGCCGAACCCCTCGAGGTGCTCGAGGTGAAAGAGAAAGTGGAGCGCCTGGGCGACGAACCACCCGATGCAGAGAGGCAGGATCAATTGCCGGGAGGGCTTGATCAGCGCCCACACGAAAAGGAATCCGAAACCGACGTACAGCCCACCGACATCGGTCACGAGATGCTGGTTGTAGGGCGGCAGCAGCCCGACCCAGGAGCTGAAGAACGGATAGTCGTCGAAGAAGGTCCCCGGTGCGAACGTGGCGGGCAACCCGACCGAGAGTGCCGCGAACGCGAGGATCGCGAGGCAGGTCTTGATCAGGGTCGCGCCGCTCACGGCCGGGTGTCAGTTCCCGAAGTTGACGATCTGGTTGTCGAGGGTGAGCTGGTTGCGGTGGGGTCCGATCAGCCGCGAGCTGATGCCGGGATCGTTGCCCGCGATCAGCGCGTTGACATCCTTGATGAAGCCCTGGCCGCGGAACGACTTGAACGTGTAGGGCAGCCCGTTCGACTGGAGCGGGGAGGGCGAGTCCATCACGTGGAAGTGGAGGTGCGGGGAGTCGGAGTTGCCGGTGTTGCCGAGCAGTCCGAGGATCTTGCCGGTCTTGATCCTCTGGCCCTTCTTCACCCGGACGGAGCCGGTCTTCAGGTGTGCGTACAGGGCGTAGCGGCCCTTGCCCATGTCGACCACCACATGATTTCCGGCGGCGGTCTGGACGGTGGGATCGGCCGGCGAGGTTCCCGGGGTCTCCTCGGGCAGATCGTTGACCACGGCCACCACTCGTCCCGATCTTGCGGCGTGGATCGGCACGCCGTAGTAGGCGTAGCTGGAAAGCTGGTTCAGGGGTCCGCTGAACAGCCGGTCTTCGGAGTTCATCTGGACGAAGTCGATCGCGAACCGCTCGGGGGCGTGCACCGTTCCGTCGATCGCCAGCGTGGCGCTGCGGTGCGGGTTCATGGTGCAGCAGCCGCTGGCCGCGACCCACTTGCCGCCACGGAGCGGTGAGGCGAGCTTGATCGGGGGCCGCTTGGCGACCCCGGACGGGACCCCGGCGAAACGCAGCTTGGTCAGCTGGCCGCTCTCCGGGTCGGTCCAGGACATCGCGATGCCGTGACTGATCCGTTTCGGGGCGCGGCGGCCGGGTGAGTACGCGGCATCCATGAAGATCATCGCGCTGCCGCCGCCGATCAGGGTGGTGCCCTCACCACCGGCGTTGAGGCGGGTGCGGGCGGCGAGATCCGAGCCGGTCAGGGCCTTGCCGAGGACGTTGTTCTGCGCGCGGGCTCCGACCTTGGTCAGCGTGACGTCCATCGGGGAGAGATTGGTCACCTCGAGCTCGTAGGCGAGATGGTTGCGCCCGTCGGCACCGCGGACCGGGGTCGGCTTGTAGAGGACGTCGAAGGCCACCGGGGAGAGGACCGCCTTCGAATCGGGGCGGGCCTTGGCGCTCGCCGGGATCGTGATCAGGGCAACTGCGGCGGCGATCACGGCCACCAGGATCGCGGTCAGCGACCGCACTGAATCGATGCTGTGTGTCTGAGTCAAGGCATGTCCCCCGGCTGTATTACGGATATTGCGCCCATGGATTGAGCTGTCGCAGTATCGCAGGAGGTTTCTGTCCCGTCACGTATTTCTGCAGCCTGAACCGCAACTGGCGTAGTATTGACATGTTGCTAATAGAGGCAAGACCGTTCGACGAGGAGAGTTCAGGGTTTATGGAACGCATCAGAACACTGGTCCGCCGCACCGGGGGCGTCGCGATCATCGCGATCGCGATCCTGGCCGTACCCTCGGCGGGGATGGCAAAGCCGGTCGAATCGAACGGTGTGCTCAGCCACCTCTACAACTCCAGGTATTGCGAGTTCCTGCTGGTCAAACAGATCGCCCCGTCGATCTCGGTCGATGTCTTCAACACGGTCGGGCTGAACGAGTGCCCGCCGGACAGGTTCGAGGCCGCGAATCCGGCGGTGATCGCGGCGAGTTCGGGCTCACTCGTCGCGGCCAAGAACGGTCCCAGCAGATGGACGCTCGACGGCATCCTCAGCGCACCCGAGGGTGAGCCGGCCGATCTGGACGGGCTCGAGACGAGGCTGATCGGGACATTGAGCCCGTCCTCGCTCGCGCCGCCGCCGTTCGCCGAGATCCCGATCAGCCGCTCGGTCGTCTGGAACTACCGCCGGGGCAGAACCGTGCGCATGCTGATCTCGCCGACCGGCAAGAAGTACGCGATGCAGTCCTACTCACGGGCGGCGGGCAGCACCCTGAAGGAATCCGACCTGAACGGGCTCGGGAGCAACCCGGGCACCAAGATCCCGGACGGCTGGGAGTTCCGCACCAAGAAGGTCAAACGGAAGTGGCTGACGATGCGCACCAGGGGCGCGCCCTACATCGTCCGCGACGGTTTCGGAAACGTGTACCAGCGGTTCAACTGGCCCCGGCCGAAATAGGCCCGGGCAGAAGACGACGAGCAGGAGGGTTGAGGAGAAATGGGAAACGTCAAACACGCCGGCCGGTTCTCTCTCGGCATCGTCCTGCTCGCCACCGCGATGCTGCTGCCGCAGCCCGCGCTCGCCAAGCCGGTGAAGCGGGACGGTGGAATCCACCAGCTCTACAACTCCCGCTACTGCGAGATCTTCCTCGTGAACCAGCTCTCCCCGACCATCTCGGTCGACATCTTCAACACGGTCGGACTGAACGACTGCCCGCCGGAGCGATTCGCCGCGGTGGACATGGCGAAGGTCCAGGCTGAAAACGGCGCTCTGCTGGCGACCCGCAACGGGCCGCGCCGCTGGGTGATCGACGCGATCGTCAGCGGCCGGGCCGGCGAGCCGGTCGACATGGACGGTCTCCAGATGAGGGCGGTCGGTTCGATCGAGCCGCCCTCACTCACCCCGGCGCCGTTCACCGAGATCAAGATCAACCGCCGCACGATCTGGCGCTACCGCAAGGGCAGGACCATGCGAATCGTGGTCTCACCAGAAGGCAGGCGGTACGTGATGCAGGCCTACTCGCGAGCCCCCGGATCGACGGTGAGAGAGTCGGACCTGAACGGCCTCGGATCCGATCCGGCGATGATGCTGCCCGAGGGATGGCGGTTCAAGACGAAGGTGGTCAGGCGGAAGTCACTGGACCTGAAGGCCGCCGGCTCGGCCACCATCGTGCGCGACGGACTCGGCAGCGTCTACCAGCGCTTCACCTGGCCCAAGGTGACGACGAAGAAAGCCAGGTAGGGGCGAGCCCTAGCGCTTGATCCGTCCGCGAATGGCGAGCAGGCCGAGCGCGATCAGCAGCGGGCCGAGCATGCGCAGGCCCAGTTCGACCCAGGCCGCTCCTGCCCGTGCGTGCGGGGGGAGATCGGGCATGTTGACGAACGAGACCGAGGTCCTGACGACGAAATAGGCCAGCTCGTGGACGACCGGCTGTTCCGTGAAGCAGAACTTCCACAGAACCGCGAACGAGATCGCCCAGAGGGCGATCAGTGCGGCGAATGACCGGCTGGCCCGCAGGCCGTAGCCGGAGAAGACGCAGTACAGCCACACGATCGACTTCTCGACGAAACCGGAATCGTCACTGTGCCGCCGCATCTCCATCTCGCCGTAATAGAAATCCGCGGCGCCGGGAGAGTCTCCCTGGGTCTCCCGGCCGATCCGGAGCGCCCGGTAGAGCGGGGCGATCGTCGACGAGGACTGACCGGATCTCTTGGCCGCCCTCCACGCGACCTCATCCGCGATGACGCGACGGCCGCCGTTTCGGCCCATCCGGCCCAGGATGATCTCGGGGCCGAGCCGCAGCCGGTCCAGGTTTCTGCAGCCGCGCATCAGGCACGCCTCGAGATCGAACTGGTCGATCGTCAGGTTCTCCACGTTCGCGCGGCTCAGGGAGGTCATCTCCGGGAACCGGTCGGAGCTTCCCTCGATCAGGGACTGGGCGCCGAACTCGGAGTTCTCCAGATCGACGTTCTCGCCCCCGAACGCGAGGATCAGCCCCCGCTGAAACGAGCTCGAGCGGCAGCTCATGCGGCGGCTCGCGACCTCGAGAGTGAGCGGCTGTTCGAAGACCGCCTTGTCGAGATCGAGCTGCTCTCCGACGAAATCGGCGCGGAAGAAGGTGCAGGGTCCTTCGAAGATCGTGTTCTGGAACGAGGCCGACCGCTGGAAGCCGGCGACGTCGAACTGGGCCAGACCGCGGAAGCGGCTGCGCTCGAGGCTCACCTCCCGTTTGAAGACGCAGTTGGTGAACAGCGAGTTGCCGGCGAAAAGGCAGGCGTTCATCGAGAGTTCCGTGACACTCGAGTTGGTCAGGTTGAAGCCGTTGCTGAAGATGCTCTCGTCGAGATTCATGGAGCCGGTGAACCGCGCCCGCGAGAGGTCGAACATCTCCTGGGAGGAGACGAAGGTGGCGCTGAAATCTCCGGCGAACCTGCTCTTCCGGGCGGTGAGTCCGCGGGAGAGGGTCGCTTCGTCGAGCACGAACTTCTGTCCTTCGACATCGGGCTCGTGCACCGAGTCGCAGAGATTGAGACGACTCTTGAATCGAGCCGCCGTGAAGTCCATGCGGGCACTGAACGTGGTTCGCGAGAAGTGGATTTCTCCATCGACATCGAAATCGGCCTGGCGGAAGCTCGCGTCCTTTTCGAAGCGCGCGTTGCGGAACGAGACGAACTCGGAGAACCGGGTCGATTCGAACTTGACCGATTCGCGGAAAGCGGCACCGATGAAGTCGCAGGATTCGATGAGGCCACCGGAAAAGTCGGTCGGTCCCCGTACGTCGATCTTGGAGAAGGAGAGGCGCTCGAGTTTCGCCCCGGTGGCGGTGAGCGGACCCTTGATCTTCAGCTGCGTGCGATCGAGATCCTCGCCCTGGGGAACGACGTCGATCATGGTGACGATCGCGTCGTCCAGGAGGAGGCCACAGCAGTACGGGACACCACCCTCGGACGGGAATCCCTGCCTGATCGCCCCGACGATCTGGGAATCGCTGAGGATCATGGTGCTGACGGTGGGATCGGCCAGGTGGGCTCCACGGAGGTCGATCGGACGGCCGTTCTCGCACAGTTCGCGCACGGCCTGATGGATCGCGGCGAGACGGCGCTTGCCGTGGTTGTGGCTTCCGCCCTGATGGACGAGGCAGAGGTCGTGGGCGACCTTCGCTCCCGAGCATCCATCCTCGACACAGATCTCATACGACGCCATCGGTACTCCCCCTCAGCCAGATCTTCCGGATCCTTACCTTGTGAAAGGTATCCCAGGCGCTATCCGCGCCGGCGGATCAGATTGGACCGCTCCACACCGGTGCCGCCCGTGGGCATGCTGTAGAGATCCCCGTCTTCGGCCAGCCAGAGCGGGCCGGCGAAGCGCTTTCGGGTGTCGCCGAGGAAGGGGCCTTCGAGGCCCTTCAGCGGAAGGGGCGGCACGATGTGGGTGAGGGCGAGCGCGCCGACCCCGGCCCGGGCCGCTGAATCGGCGGCGTCCTGCGGGGTGGCGTGGTAGTCCCAGATGTCGGCCATGATCTGTCGGCGGGCCGCAAGCCCCGCCCTGCCGGCCGCGTCTTCGACCAGCTTCAGCAGTTCGCGGCCGAGCGCGTCATGGACCAGCAGGTCGGCGCCCTTCGAGGCCTCGACCAGGGTGGGCGAGTAGACGGTGTCGCCGCTGATCACGGCGCTGCGGCCGCCGTAGTCGAACCGGAATCCGACCGCGGGCGCGACCGGGGTGTGATCGACGGTGAAGGCCGTGACCCTGAGGCCCCCGTCGTCGATGAGTACGAGGGTCTGTTCGTCCTCCGGGATCTCGAAGGGTTCGGCGGCCATCGCCGACGCGCTCGAGGGGGCTATCGCCTCGCCGTGGTGGCCGGTGCGGTAGCTGCTGTCGAGGGCGTAGGCCTCATTGAAGCCGCCGACCACCCGTTCCACACCGGGTGGTCCCAGCACCCGCATCGGCGAGTACTCGCCTTCGGCGATCCAGCGCTGGAGATTGACGCTGCCGAGGCCGCCGATGTGGTCGGAGTGGAAGTGGGTGAGCAGGACCGCTTCGATGCGCCCGGGGTTGATTCCCATGCGGTTGATCGTCTCCGACGATCCTTCCCCGGCGTCGATGACGAAGACCCGCCCGCCGGCGGCCACGATCGCGCAGGGGTTGCCGCGCTCGGGATCGGGAATCGGCGAACCCGAGCCGACGATCGCCACGTGAAGGCCGTCGGGAAGTTCGGCGAGCGGATCCCCGGACATGATCTTCGGCAGCTGCCTCTTGATGATCGCCAGGGCGATACGTGACCGCAGTGAGGTCTTCATCCGCCCAGCTTACTGACACCTTGTCAATAAGGGGGAAATCGGTGTGGCGAGGCTCGCCTAGGAGATCTGAGAGGTCAGTTCGTCGAGGCCCAGGAAGTAGCGGCTGTGGGTCCTTCGGAGATCCGCCTCCGACGAGGCCGAGAGCGCGACGACCTCGATCTCGGATCTGTCCGCGTACTCGTCCTCGGCCCGAAACCTGGCTTTCAGCGCTTCCGCGCTGGTCTTGAATTGATCGTTCTTCAGCAGCGTTCCCGAGTTCCGATCGTAGATGAGCAGAAAATGACTCATGGACTTATCGTAGCTCGCGGACGATCGTTCTCAGCCGATTCATGTCGTCGGGTTTCAGCAGTTCATCCAGGGCCAGCCGTAGAGAACCCAGCTGGCCGGCGAACTCGGTCTTGACCTCCGTGAAGTCGAAACCGGGCGGGGCCGCCTTCTCCAACTCCTCGATCTCGGATATCGCGTCGGCCATCGTGAGACTCGCCCCGACCATCGTCCGGCTCGCCTCGACCAGGTCTCGCTGTGCCGCCAGAAGATCCTCCGGATCCCGATCCAGGATCGACGACGCGGCCCTGATCTCGCCGTCCGTCAGTCCCGGGCTCGGTTCCTCTCCGTATCGAATGCCTCGCCCCACCCGGTCGGCCAGCTTCTCGAACATGTTCGCCCACTCGTGCTGGAGGACGGTCCTGACCTGAACTTCGACCGGAATCCCAGACGGGAAGACGACCACATGGACGGCGCGGTAGCCGTGGGAGGGAACTTCCCTCCTGTCGATCAGTTTCGGTTCCCGCTCGTCCTCGTCGAAAAGCTCGGTCAGACGCGTGACCAGGCCGTCCTGCCCCGATCTGCCGAAGTCTTCGACGATTCTCATTCCGGCGAGGTCCTGCATGCTCTTCAGACCGGTTCCGTTGGTGCGCAGCAGTTTCTCGCGGGTGGTGCCGAGGCTCTTGATCCGTGAGGTCGGGGATACGCCGAGGCCATCCCGGGTCCGGTCCAGGGCCAGGTCGAGAGCCTCTCCGTACGCGGTCAGGACCTCCCGGAATGACGCCAGATCAGCTGGATCTATCCCTTCCTTCTCGGCCATGCGGCCGCCGAGCAGCTCGATCTGAGACTTGGAGATCGGCAGTTCCATGGGGTAGTTCTACCGTTCAGGGGTGTAGATGCCGACCGGCGGTGTCCTTCACCGCCGCCGAGAGCTCGTCGAGCAGCGGTGAGGACAGCGACCATCGCTGCCAGTGGAGCGGCACGTCCACCGGGTCGTCCTGGGCGAGTTCGAGCAGGCTTCCGTCGGCGACCTCGGCGTCGCATTGCTCCTCGGGGAGTAGCCCCCAGCCCAGCCCGAGCTTGATCGCGCGGCCGTAGTCGGTGGAGGTCGGCACGAAATGGCGGGGCGCGGTCGGGCGGCGGCCGGTGAGGCCGCGGAAGTAGCGGTTCTGCAGTTCGTCCTTGCGGTCGAAATTCACCATCGGGGCCTGATCCAGCTTCGCGAAGGAGGCCTCGCCGCCGAGCCAGCGCTCGGCGTAGGAGGGACTGCAGACCGCTCGGTATCGCATCACTCCGAGCCGTTCCGAGCGGCAGCCCTGGACCGCGTCCGGGATCGAGGTGACCGCCGCCATCACCTTTCCCGACCTGAGCAGGGAGGTGGTGTGCTCCTGGTCCTCACGGTGGATGTCGAACACGACCTCGCTGCTCTCGGCCATCTCGGCGACCGCCTCGAGGAACCAGGTGGCGAGGCTGTCGGCGTTGACCGCGATCGGGACCGTGACGGCGTCGCCGTCATGGCGGGATCCCTCCAATGCCTTGACGGTCTCGTCTTCGAGCAGCATCAACTGTCGGCCGTAGCGCAGCGCGATATCGCCGGCCGTGGTCGTGAGGACCGGGTTGGTCCGCTGGACCAGGATCTGGCCACTGGTCTGCTCCATGGTCTTGATCCGCTGCGATACCGCCGAGGGGGTCAGACGAAGCTGCCGAGCCGCGGCCTCGAAGGTTCCCTCTTCGATCAGGACGACCAGGGTCTGGAGGTGTTCGGCACTGAACATCATCATTAGAGACTCTAATGATCAGATAGGAACTTTAGCTGGACTGCATTGATCGGCGACGGTAATTTCGGCGGCGTGAACCTCGGCCACGTACTCCCGACCATGATGCTGGGCTTCGGCACCGGCCTCGCCCTGATCGTCGCGATCGGAGCTCAGAACGCCTACCTGCTGCGGCTCGGTGTCGACGCCGGCAACCGCACCCTGCTCGTGGTCGTCCTGATCTGCGCGATCTCGGACGGACTCCTGATCGTGGCGGGAGTGCTCGGCACCGGAGCGGTGATCGAGGCGGCCCCGGTCGCGGTGGACATCATGCGCTATCTCGGTGCCGGCTTCCTGATCGTCTACGGGATCTTCGCCGCCCGGCGCGCCTGGAGGCCCAAGGCCCTGATCGCGGGGGAGAACCCGGCAACGATCGCATTGAGCACGGCCGCGCTCACGGTACTCGCACTCACCTGGCTCAACCCGCACGTCTACCTGGACACGGTGGTCTTCCTCGGATCGGTGGCGAACCACCAGGGCGAGGACCGCTGGTGGTGGGCGGCCGGAGCGATCATCTCGAGCTTCACCTGGTTCTTCGCGATCGGTTTCGGTTCCCGCCTGCTCCGCCCCCTCTTCGCCAAGCCCGGCTCATGGAGAATCCTCGACGGGCTGATCGCGACGATCATGCTCGCCCTGGGCTTCGGCATGGCCCTCGGCACCTGAACACGGAGGGGGAGGGATTCGAACCCTCGAGACGCCGTAAGACGCCTGCTGGTTTTCAAGACCAGTGCATTCAACCGCTCTGCCACCCCTCCGGGGGTTTGCCGGGCTGGGCCCGGGGCGGCTTAAGTCTGACACGGTGGGGGCCGTTTGGTCCGGAGGCGGCGCATGTCAGGATGGGGCCGTGCGACGTCTGCTCATTCTTGCCTGCACGGTCGTGTTCCTGGACGTCACGTTTTTCGCGGTCCTGACACCCCTCCTTCCCGACTACCGGGACGATCACGCGCTGTCCGAAGCCGGGGTCGGGGTGCTCTCCGGGAGCTTCGCGGCGGGCACCCTGGTCATGGCCCTTCCGGCGGGCTGGTTCGCGGCCCACTTCGGCCCGCGCCGGGCGGTGCTGACCGGCCTGGCGGGCATCGGCGTGTTCAGCCCTGTGTTCGGCCTCGCCGACCACATCGTGCTGCTCGACGTGAGCCGCTTCTTCCAGGGGGCGAGCGGAGCGCTGATGTGGGCGGGCGCGATGACCTGGGTGATCACGTCGGGACAGCCGGAGCAGCGGGGAGCGCTGGTCGGGACCGTGATCGCGGCCGCGGTGGTCGGCGAACTCGCCGGAGCGCCTCTCGGAGCGGTCGCCCACCAGGTGGGAACCGAGATCGTCTTCACCAGCGTCCTGTTTCTGGCGATAGGTCTGGGCCTGCTCGCGATGACCATCCCCGTCCCGGCGGTGACCGAGCGCCAGGCCGTCCGGCCCGCCCTCGCCGCCGCACGGCAATCGAAGCTTGGCCGTGCCGTGATGATCCTGCTCGCCCCTTCGGTCGCTTTCGGCATGGTGATCGTGATCGCCCCGCTGCGCATGGACGACCTCGGCGCGTCCCCGTTCCTGATCGCCGCCGCCTTCGCGCTCGGGTCCGTGACCGAAGCCGTGATCGGACCGTTCATCGGCCGCTACAGCGACCGGGCGGGACGAACCGGGCCCTACGCGATCGGGCTCTCGCTGCTCGCGATCGCGGTCGCCGTGATCGGGATCTTCAACGTCCTGCCGGTGCTGTTCGCCGCGGTCGTCCTGATGGCGTTCGCCTCGGGCATCGCCTTCACCCCGGCCAGCGCACTGCTCACCGATGTGGCCAGTTCGGCCGGGATCAACCAGGGGTACGCCTCGGGTGCCTCGAACGTCGCCTGGGGCGGCGGCCAGATGGCCGGGGCCTTCGGCGGGGGCATTCTTGCCGGGGCCGCCGGGTTCATACTTCCGTGCATGCTGACCGTGATCCTGCTCGGGACGATGGCCACCGTCGCGAGACGGACCGAAGAGACCGCACCCGCGGTCGAGGTCGCCGGATGAGAGGGCGCTCGTCAGGCAACACCTGGACCAACTGGGCCGGGGTCGAGAGCTGCTCGCCCCGGGACCTGATCCGTCCGCGCAGCCGCCGCGAACTGGTCGAGACCGTCGCCGCCGGGGCGGGCGAGGGCCGGCAGATAACGGTCGCCGGATCCGGGCATTCCTTCACCGGGGCCGCTCTGACCGGCGATCTCATGCTGGACCTCGGCTCGCTCGGCGGTCTGATCGAGGCCGACCACGCCAGCGGACGGGTCAAGGTCGGCGGCGGCACCGTGCTCGCCGACCTCAACCGGGAGCTGGACCGGCTCGGCCTCGCGATGCCGAACCTGGGCGATGTCGATGCCCAGACGATCGCCGGAGCGATCTCGACCGGCACGCACGGCACCGGCGCGGATCTGCCGAACATCTCGGCACAGGTTGTCGGCATGGATCTCGTCACCGCCGACGGCCGGGTTCGCGAGCTCTCGGTCGAAGGCACCCCGGACGAGCTTCGCGCGGCCCGGGTCGCGGTCGGCTCTCTCGGAGTGATCGCCACGGTGACCCTGCAGACGGTTCCCGCTTTCAACCTCCACAGGATCGATCGGCCGATGCCGCTCGAAGAGGTTCTGGGCGATTTCGACGAGTTCGCCGAGGCGAACCAGCATTTCGAGTTCTTCGTCTTTCCCTACACGGACAAGGCATTGACCATCCGGCGCAACCGCACCGATCTGCCGCTCAATCCGCGCGGACGGATCGAGCGCTACGTGAGTGACGTCGTGATCGAGAACGGACTCGGCGAGCTGGGGCTCAGATACGTGGGCAAGGTGCCGAGGCTGATCCCCAAGCTGGCCCGGTTCTCGAGCGTCTTCATGGACCAGGCCGAGCGGGTCGATTCCTCGTTCAAGATCTTCGCCAACTACCGGACCATCCGGTTCAACGAGATGGAGTACGCGCTGCCGAGAGAGGCCGGCCCGGAGGCGGTGTCCAGGGTCCTCGAGCTGATCGAATCGGAGCGCTTCCCGATGGGCATGCCGATCGAGTGCCGAACAGTGGCCGGAGACGACGCGATGCTCAGCCCGGCCTACGAAAGGGCGACCACCTACGTCGCCGTCCATCAGCACGCCAGTATGGAGTGGCGCCCGTATTTCGACGCGATCGAAGAGATCTTCAAGTCATACGGCGGACGGCCGCACTGGGGCAAGCGAAACTCACGCACAGCCGCCGATCTGGCCCCGGACTACCCGGAGTGGGACCGGTTCCAGGCGGTCCGAAACGAGTTCGATCCGGGACGCGTCTTCAGCAACGAGTACGTCACCCGAGTGCTCGGCGAGTAGGGGTGGAGACGATTTCCTCCCGGTCCGGGAGGAAATCGTCTC
>DATJUB010000014.1:0-23112 GCA_035502775.1 Solirubrobacterales bacterium
CCCACCCCCGGTCACCAGCCAACCGAGACTCCCCACACTCCAACCAGGTCGATCCTCAGTTCACTGTCGTCATCGAGCGATGCGGACAGGGCGAAAAAGTCGTAATGAACCACCCCTGTCGACGAGACAAGAGGCGGAAGATCTTTCTTTGCCCTATCCGCGATCGCTCGTGACCACAAGCGCCCATCGAAGGCCGGTCCGGCGCTAGTTGCGGCTGGGATCGATGTCGGGCATGTCGCCCGGCGTCTCCCGCGGCGCTTCGCCGGGCACCACGGTCACGTACTCGCGTCCGACGGCTTCGGTGACCTCCTCCTCGAGGTTCTCGCCGTCCATGTCACGTGAGCAGACGATGATGAAGCGGCCGGTGCCGACGTCGGGATCTCCGACGATCGGCAGTCCCCGGATCTCTTCCCAGCCGAGGCGTTCGATCTCGAAGGGATTCATCCGCACCTCGGCCGCCGGATAGGGACAGCCGGAGTTGTGCTGGTCGATCGCCTTGGAGATCGCCTCGAGGTTCTTGGATTCTGCGGAGGCCACGTACCAATTATGCCCGACCGCTCCACTTGTATGCGGGAGCGACGGGCAGCGGGCGCCGGTCCGGCCGGTCAGGCCGAACCGGCGCCTTGTTCAGCGATTGGTCCAGATCGTTCCGACACCACCGAATCCGAGCTTGTTGCGCACGGCCTCGGTCAGGTCGTAGTCACGCCCGGCGATGTACGGACCGCGGTCGATCACCGGCACGGTCACGGTCCGTCCCTGGTAGCGGATGGTGACCTTGGTGCCGCAGGGCAGGGTCTTGTGGGCCACGCCCATCGTGCTCGGCGTGAGGGTTCCGCCGCAGGCGACCCCGTTGCCGTAGAGGCCCGGCCCGTAGTAGGAGGCATGTGACGGGCTCAGGCCGTAGACCTTGATCCGGCGGCTCGCGTCGCCGATCGCGATCTCGTTGTTGGCACTGAAGACCCGCACCTTGTAGGTGCCGGAACTGCTCGGGCGCCACTTGGCGGCGAACCCTCCGTGGGCCTTGGTCTTGGTGCGGATCGTCTCACCCGCGCCCTTGATCACGATCTTGATCCGGCGAACACCTCTCGGCTTGACCACACCGCGGATCCCGAGCTTGTCGCCGATCTTCACGTAGCGGTCGACGCTGCCGACCTTCAGTGAGCTGCGCACACGGATCTTGCGGATGGGTGAGGCCTCGCCACTCACTCCGGCGACTTTGATCGCGCCGCTGTTGCGGGCGGTCAGACCGGTGCTGTACAGCCCGCGTTCGTCGGTGCTCACCGACTTGACCTGATCCCAGCTGGTCGTACCCGCGTCGCGGAACAGCACCTTGACCGGCTTGCGTCCGGTATCGCCACTCGCGCCGCGGACGTTGATCGTCTTGCCGAGGGAGACTTCCTTCGGGGCGACCTTCACCTTGAGGGTGGTCGGCCCGGTGAGAGCGGAGGCCGGCGAGGTCATGGCGGTGATCGCCGAGAAGGCGAATATGGCGCAGAGCATGAAGAAACCGGACGCGATGGCCCGTATCGAAAACATTTCGGTTGATCTCCTTTTGCCTACGGGGTTAGCTGACGGACTCGGCCGGGCTGTTCGCCCGCCTACCGGCGGATCACCGCTGGATTCGCCCCGTGCCGTCCCTGAGTCGCCGGGCCGGCTGTTGGGTCCCCCGCCCACCAAGATTGTTAGTGGTGGTTCGGCGTTTTATTAGCGTTGTGTTAGGAACAACATTGAAGAGACCTCGGAGCTGCGCCGGTGTGAGCTGACTCACATGGGGATTCGCCGCCCATCTGACCGGTGAGCGGCCCGGCACGGAATACTTCTCCAATGTCCGTCTCTCCCCGCATCGCCCTGGCCCAGATCAATCCGACCGTCGGAGACCTCGACGGCAATGCCGCGCTGATCACCGATTGGGCCGAGAAGGCGAAACAGGCGGGTGCGGAGCTCGTGATCTTTCCCGAGCTCTGCCTCACCGGCTACCCCGCCGAGGATCTCTACCTGAGGCCGGACTTCATCCGGGCCAACGCGGAATTGATCCGGGAGGTGGCCGCCGAGATCCAGGGCATCACCGCTCTCGTCGGTTTCGCCGACCCGGTCGGCAACCCGGTCGGCGCGGCGATCGCGGCGAACGCCGTGGCCGCCCTGGCGGACGGTGATATCCAGGCGATCTACCACAAGCGCCTCCTGCCGAACTACGGGGTCTTCGACGAGTACCGCACCTTCCGCAACGGATCGAGCCCGCTCTCGGTCCGGGTGGCGAACCGGAAGGTCGGTCTGACCGTCTGTGAGGACTGCTGGGATCCGGCCTCACCGGTGAGTGCGGATCTCGCGCCCGGCGCGGACCTGATCGTCAATCTCTCGGCCTCCCCCTACCACCGTGGCAAGGCACCCCAGCGTGAGGAGATCTTCCGTCAGATCGCGATTCGCGAGAACCACCCGGTGGCGATGGTCAACGCGGTCGGCGGCCAGGACGAGCTGATCTTCGACGGCGGCAGCGTGCTGCTCGGGCCCGACGGCTCGGTCCTCGCCCGCGCCGGCCAGTTCACCGAGGACCTCGTGATCTGCGATGCCGAGCTGACCCCCTCCCGCTGGATGAACGATCTCGACGAGGTCTACACGGCCCTGGTCACCGGGCTGCGGGACTACGTCCTGAAGAACGGTTTCGCGCACGTCGGCATCGGCCTCTCCGGCGGGATCGACTCCGCCCTGGTCGCCGCGCTGGCCACGGACGCGCTCGGCCCCGAACGGGTCAGCTGCGTGGTCATGCCCTCCCCCCACTCCAGCGACGAGACCCAGGGTGACGCCCGCGAGATGGCCAAACGCCTCGGGGTCGAACTGATCGAACTCGAGATCGGCGGGCCGATGGAGTCGTACCACGAGCTTCTCGGCGCCGACGCCGCCGGCATCACCGCCGAGAACCTCCAGGCCAGGATCCGCGGCAACCTGATGATGGCGCTCTCGAACAGCCGGGGCTGGCTGATCCTGACGACCGCCAACAAGAGCGAGACCTCGGTCGGATACTCGACCCTCTACGGCGACATGGCGGGCGGCCTCGCCCCGATCAAGGACGTGCCGAAGACCCTGGTCTACGAGCTCTGCCGCCACCGCAACGGGATGTCGCCGGTCATTCCAGACTCGATCATCACCCGGCCCCCTTCAGCCGAGCTGCGGCCGGACCAGAAGGACTCGGACTCGCTTCCCGACTATGACGTGCTCGATCGCATCCTCCGCCTGTATGTGGAGGAGGACCAGGGACCGGCCGAGATCGTCGCCACCGGCGAGGACGCGCAGACGGTGGCCGAGATCGTCGCGATGGTCGACCGGGCCGAGTACAAGCGCCGACAGTCCCCTCCCGGCCTGCGAATAACGACCAAGGGCTTCGGGCGCGACCGGCGCATGCCGATCACCAACCGGTACCGCCCCTGGGGAGCACCGGCACCGCGCTAGGCGACGGTCAGCCCGCGGCGGGCTCTTCCTTGTCGTCCTTCACCAGGAAACCGAGATCCACCCCGTCCGGCGCGTCCCGCACCGCCATCGTCATCTGGGCGATCGCACAGGTGCGACCCTCGAAATCCTTGATCGTCGCGCGCCAGACCCACGACATCCTTCCGCGGTGGATGGCGGTCGCCTCGACCTCGATGCCACCGCTGGACACGGGTCGCAGCAGGTTCACCGAGATCGCCTGACCCATCGCGACCTTGTTCTCGGGAACGACCGCGGTTGCGGTGGCCATCGAGCAGAGACTCTCGACCAAGGTCGCCATGACCCCACCGTGCATGATGCCCATCGGCTGGCGATGTTCGTCCTTCATCGCGAGCCGCGCCACCGCGTGGTCGGGGTCGGAGGAGATCCACTCGGTGCCGAGCAGTCCATCGAATGGGGAGGGCGGAAGCGTCACGTCTGGCATATGCCGATGATCATAGACCCATATATCTGACGTTAATCAAGAACCCATAGAGTTCCCGCTCATGGCCCTTAGCGAGGACAGCCGCACCCTGCTCCAGCTCCTGCTCGGACGCGGCAAAAGTTACGGTGACATCGCTTCTCTGCTCGGAATCGAGGAGAGCGAAGTCAGGAACCGAGCCCATCAGGCACTGACCGAGATCCACGGCGGCGATCCCGACAGGGACGCGAACCTCACCGACTATCTGCTGGGACAGAGCGATCCGATCGGCCGCGCCGATGTCGCCCGCGTGCTCGCCGAGAACGAGGCGGCCGCCGAGACCGCGGCCGAGCTGAGCGACCAGCTGCGCCTGCTGGTGCCCGGCGCGAGCTTCCCACGCGGCGGCGCGGCTCCGGCGCGGAAGCCGGTCCCGCCTTCCTCCGCTCCCCGGCGAGCCCGTCGGGTGACTCCATCCACCGGCGACGATCAGCCTTCCGATTTCACGTCGCCGCTCAACAAGACCCTCGACGCAGGCCAGCGGCGCTTGATCGCGATCCTGGTCTTCGCTGCCCTGCTGATCGTGGTCGCTGTCATCCTGATCGCGAAGCCCTTCGGTGACAACGATGATTCGAATGAACCGGCCAAGCCGAGCCCGGAGAACGCCGGCGCGCTGATGCAGCCGGTGGGTGATCAGAAGGGAACCGGCAAGGTGCAGTTCGGCCGCGTGGACGACAATTTCGCCGCGAACCTCCAGTTCTCGGACCTGAAACCGTCGACCGGGAACACCAGCTACCTTCTCTGGATGAGCGGCTCGATCGGTGCCTTTCCGCTCAGCGAAGTGGCCGTCGGCAAGACCGGTGACTACAGCAACACGATCGTCCTGGCCCCAGAAGCACTCTGCTCGATATCGACCGGCGTGTTCACCGACCTCACCCTGTCGCGCGTGAGTGAGGCGGACAGCAACCGGGTCATCAAGAACACTCAGCAGGCCCTAAAGGGCAAGCAGCAGAAGCTGCCCGGCGTCGAGGGCAAGGTCGTGTTCGAAGGCCCGGTCGGTCTCGATCCGGATCTGCGCAAGGTCGTCAACCAGCAGTGCCAGACACCGGCGTCTAACCAGTGATCAGCTTGCCGGGGTTCATGATCCCGGCAGGATCAAGGCGCTCCTTGACCCCGAGTAGGGCCTCTATTCCGAGGTCTCCGATCTCCGCTGCCACGTAGGGGGCGTGGTCGCGTCCGGTCGCATGGTGATGGGAAAGCGTGCCGCCGGCTGCCTGGATCGCCTCGCAGGCGGCTCGCTTGACCACGGGCCAGCTCGCCGCCCCGCCATCGGTTCCTGGTGAGGAGATCACCGTGAAGTAAAGCGAGGCCCCGTCACGGTAGGCGTGCGAGAGGTGGCACATGACGATGCCCTTCATGCCCTGTGACGCCATCGCCGCCTCCAGAGCGGACTTGACCCCTCGGTAGAGATCCGGATGCGCACTCCATTGCTGCGCGGTCTCCAGGGTTTCCACCAGAACGCCGCGGTCCATCAGGCTTTCCCTGAGGTAGGGGCCGTGGAAGCGGCCCTTCTGCCAGCCGCGTCCCGCGGTCTGTCCGAGGTAGACCGCCCCACCCTTGCGCAAAGCACGGGCCGTCACTGCCCGCTGTGCGCGGACCTCATCGGCCGTCCCTTCGAACCCGACGATCATCAGAGCGCCGCCGGACCGATCGCGAACCTTCAGATACCGCCGGAAGAGATCCCCGGCGATTCCGCCGGGGGCGGACATCGTCAGCGAGACCTCGGTCTCGCTCTCGTCGGAAACGCGGGCGATGGTCGGCGCGCTGTCGGACTGGACCAGCCCTCGGACTATCTCGTTTCCTTCGGCGAAACTGCCGGCGATCCAGCCCTCGTAGCGCTTCGCTTCGGGTGCGGGCCGGATCCTCACGTCCACGTCGGGAATGATCCCGAAGATGCCCTCGGAGCCGACGATCATCTCTCGCAGGCTGGGACCGATCGCCGTGTGCGGTGTCCGCAGGGTCGAGATCTCGCCGGCGGGAGTGCCCATGCGGATCGAGCTGACCAGCGAGTCGAACCGGCCGTAGCCGCTGGAGGACTGTCCGGCGGACCGGGCCGCGGCGAATCCGCCGATGGTGGCGTACTCGAAGGACTGCGGGAAATGTCCGATCGTGTATCCGGACGCGCCGAGCAGCGCTTCGGCCTCGGGGCCGCGAAGGCCCGCGCCGACGGTGGCGGTCAAGGATTTCTCGTCGATCTCGACCGAGCGCAGATTGACCGTGTCGACGCTGATCAGACGTTCGAACTCGCCGCGAATCGGTGCCACGCCACCGACCACGCTGGTCCCGCCACCGAACGGCACGACCGCGATGCCGAGTCTCGAGCAGGCTTCGAGCAGCGGCACGATCGCATCGGACGAAGGCAGGACGACCACGGCGTCGGGTGCCTGGCCGATCTGGCCGGAGCGCTTCTCGAGCAGGTCGAGGTAACTCTGACCGGACGAGTGCCTGACCCGGTCCTCATGGCCCGTGAACAGATTGCCTTCGCCGACGATCCGCCCGATCTCCTCGGGAAGTTCCCGAGCCTCGGGGATCGAGACCGAGTCCAGCGGCGGCAGCTCCGGAGCTTCGTCGGGCAGGATCTCGCGTTCGTTCAGCATCGCCTCGGCCGCCGGAGAAAGCTCTCCGCCCTCGTCGGCGTCACCCCAGCCCCACCATCTCGTATCTCGTCGCGGACCCATCATGCGCTTTCGTCCTCTCGTGTCACTTCGCCCCGCTCATCAGCCTCGAACACCCGCTCCAATGAATCAAGGGCATGGTCCAGCATCTCACGCTGGGTCTTTCGCATCATGAATCCGGCGATCCGTGCGCTCCCGCGGAGGGTGTGCTTCGCGGTCAATGAGATCTCGGTCTGTTCCCCCGACGGCTTCAGCCTGATCTCGGTGGTCTGGCTGACCATGTGATCCTCGAACGGCGTGCCCTCGAGTTCGTGTTCCCACATGTAGCGCTCGGGCCGGGTCGCTGCGGTGCACCGGTAGTCCATGCGCAGCTTGCGGCCGGAATCCGCCGCCATCACGCTCGTCCAGCGGGTTCGCGCCGTGCCGGCCTTGCCGTCGACGTCTTCGACCCGGGTCACCCGTGGCCACCATTCCTTCAGGCGCCGGGGATCGCTGATCACGTCGTAGACGCGGTCGGGCGCGGCCGGGAGCACTCTCTTGCGACTCATGGTCGGCACGGCGGCGGCTCAGCTGTCGGCCAGGCGACGCAGATCCCGGACCAGCAGGGCGTGCTTCAGTTCGGAGAGCACGGTGGCCATGCGCTCGAGGCTTTCGACCGCCTCCTTGCGCCGCTGCGGGTTGCGGGAGATCAATTTCGGTGCGAGCAGCGCCTCGATCAGCTGGACCTCACGGTCGGCCGAGGTCTTGAACACCTTGAGGTTCCTGGCGGCGACACCACTCCTCGCCAGTTCGTTGCCGGCGCGGACGATCTCCATGTCGGTCTCGTCATACACGTCGTTGCCGCCCTCCTTCTTCGGCGCGACCAGACCGAACTCGGCCAGTTCACGCACGAATTCGGGACGGGCCCCGGTCTCCTCGATCACCTCTTCGAGCGAGAAGCGGGAGCTGCTGGTGGTGACCAGTTTCGCCCGCCTTGAGGAGTTGGAGCTGGAACTGCCGTTGCCGCCGCCGCTCAGACCGGAGAGCGAAGGTCCGGCCGCGAGTTCCTGGCGGATGACCCGGAGCGGCAGGAACTCGTCGCGCTGGAGCCTCAGAATCGTGCGCAGCCGATCGACGTCAGCCTGGCTGTAGAGCCGGTATCCGCCCTGGGTGCGGCGCGGCGTGACCAGTTTCTGGTCTTCGAGGTACCGGATCTTCGAGATCGAGACGTCGTCGAACTCCTTGCTGAGGACCTTGGCGACGGCGCCGATGGTGAGGGCCTTGCGCGGGCGCACCGGCCCGGGGGAGGCGACCTCGGAAATCTGTCGATCGGAGACGGCCATCACTTCTCCAGGTAGCTCAGCTTGTACTTGCCGACCTGGATCTCGTCGCCGTCCTCGAGCCGCTGGGACTCGATCCGGCTTCGGTTCACGTAGGTGCCGTTCAGCGAGCCGAGATCGTCGATATAGGTGCCGTCGTTGCGGCTGACCAGGAGAGCGTGGTTCCGCGACACCGTGACGTCGTCGAGGAACACGCCGGCCTCGGGACTGCGTCCGATCGCGATGCGATCCTCGGTCATCGGGAAGCTCTCTCCGGCCCGTCCCCCGCCACTGCGGATCACCAGGGCGGCCCCGGCGCTCTCGACGGCGGCATCGATGTCGATCGCCGCGATCTCACCGGTCTCGCCCACCTGGTAGGTGGTCGTGCTGGGCTGCTCCTCGCTGCCCTCACGCGGGCCGATGAACGTGCCGCACTTCTGACAGTAGTTGGCGGCTTCGGCGTTTACGAACCCGCATTCTGGGCAGTGCGACGGCATGAAGGCCATTATACGGGTCGAGCCTAACCTTCAACTATGGGTTTACGGTTGGGCCGAATCCTTCGCCTCCTGGATCTGGTCACGACCGACCCGCGCGTACAGGTATGTGGCCATCGCGCCCATGATCACGCCGATCACCAGCAGCGTCGTCGGGAACCATCCCGGGATGATCATCGCGAAGAAGATCGAGGACATCACGGGAAAGACCGCCATGCGCCCGAGCCAGTTGACCTCGATGTCGACCCCGTGCTTCAGGCCCCAGCGGGCGAGCAGCAGGGTGAAGACCTCACGGGCCGCGAGGATCAGCAGCAGCCAGCGCGGCAGCAGGCTGAAGTTCCAGCAGACGACCACACCGGAGAGGATGGTCAGGCGATCGACGACCGGGTCCAGGAGGGCGCCCAGCCGGCTGTACTGCCCGGTGACCCTGGCCAGAAGCCCGTCGAGATAGTCGCCCGCGGCGATGCACCAGTAGATGCCGGCGGCCAGCCAGGAAACACCGTCGCGATCGCCGCTGTCGAAGGCCAGGACCAGGAATACCGGGATCGCGAGCAGCCGGAGCAGGCCGACCAGGTTGGGCAGCGTGAACGGACGCAGCGGCTGTCCGCTGCGGGTCTCCGGCGCCTCGGGACCGGTCCGGTCCAGGCCGAACAGCCGGCGGATCCTTCCGGTGCCGAAGGGAGCCGCGTCGCCCATGATCAGACGATCGACCGGGAGAGTTCGGCGATCGCCGCGGCGCCGCCCTCCACCGGAATGCGGTGCACCTCTCCCGACATGCGCTCCGCCGCTTCGTAGATCCCGTCGGCGAGCCCCTTCCTGCCGACCACTATGCGCAGCGGACAGCCGAGCAGTTCGGCGTCCTTCAGTTTCTGCCCCGGCCCGGCGTCCCGGTCGTCGTAGATCACATCGAGGCCGGCCGCCTTCAGTTCCTCATAGAGGGTCTCGGCCGTCTCGCGTTCGGGATCACCCTGCTTGGCCAGCGAGACCAGATGCACCTGCCAGGGAGCAAGCGGCGGCGGCCAGCGCAGGCCGTCGCCATCACCGAGCTGTTCCGCCGCGGCGGCGACGATCCGGGCCGGACCGATTCCGTAGCTGCCCATCACGATCGGGTGGGTCTGCCCGTCCTCGTCGAGGTAGGTCGCGCCCAGGGCCTCGCTGTAGCGGGTTCCCAGCTTGAAGATGTTCGCGACCTCGATCGCCGCTTCGAGCGTGATCTCGTGACCGTCCTCGGTGGTGTCGCCGGCCCGCACCGTGCGGACGTCCATCTCCTCGAACTTGAAGTCGCGGCCGGGCTCGACACCCTTCAGATGGAGATCGGCGCGGTTGGCACCGGCCACGAGGCCGCCACCCTGGATCGCCTTGTCCTTGATGACCCGCACCTTGGCGCCGACCGGTCCGATGAATCCGGGAGGGCCGAGCTTCTCGGCGATCTCGTCTTCGTTCGCCGGCCGGGACTGAACACCCAGATTGATCGCCAGCTTGATCGGGTTGAGCTGATGGTCGCCGCGGACCAGGACGAGAATGAAATCACCGTCGTCGGTGACCATCGGCACGGACTTGATCAGCGCACCGGGGTCGACTCCCATCTCGGAGGAAACCGCCTCGACCGATTTCAGTCCGGGCGTCTCCACCTCGATGAACGAAGAAAGCTCCTCGGGGCGCTCGATCGGACGCGGCACCGCGCAGGCCACCTCGATGTTGGCCGCGTAGCCGGGGGCGATCGCGATCGTGTCCTCGCCCGCGTCACAGGGCGCCATGTACTCGTGCGCGGCCGAGCCGCCCATCATGCCGACGTCGGCCTCGACCCGGTACCAGCGCAGACCGGTGCGGTCGAAGATCCGGTCGTACGCCTCGATGCAGCGGTTGTACGTGGCGTCAAGTCCATCGAAGTCCCGGTCGAAGCTGTAGGCGTCCTTCATCACGAACTCGCGGGTCCGCAGGATGCCGGCGCGCGGGCGGGGCTCGTCCCGTTCCTTTGTCTGGAACTGGTAGATCAGCTGCGGAAGATCACGGTAGGAACGGACCTCGTTCGCCATGTGGCCGGTGATGCATTCCTCATGGGTCATCGCCAGGACCATCGGCGATCCCTTGCGGTCCTCGAGCTTGAAGAGTTCGTCGATTCCGTAGCGGCCGGTCTTCTTCCAGGGCTCGGCCGGCTGCATGATCGGCATCGACATCTCCTGGGCGCCGATCGCGTCCATCTCTTCGCGGATGATCTGCTCGACCTTGCGGTGGGAGCGCCAGCCGGCCGGCAGGTAGGTCCAGAGACCCGTCCCCATCTGGCGCACCATGCCGGCACGCACCAGCAGCTTGTGGCTCACCGCTTCGGCGTCGGCCGGAGCGTCTTTCAGAGTGGGCAGCAGAGTCTGCGAGATCCTGGTCATCGACGCGTAAGTTATTAGGAATCAGGATCGCTTCGCTTCGCTGCGCGATCCTGATTTCGAAGTACCCGCTGAGTGAGTGGGCATATCTGCTGCCCATCAAAGTGCCTGAGCGCAGGCTATGCGGTAGAAGTTGGGCGCCTTGTCGCTGCCCAGAGCTTGCGCCGTGGACAGATCCCACATCAGTCCGAGGCCACGCTGTACGAGAAACGACTCAAGCTTCGCCGGATCCAGCCCGTACCGGAACGGCTCCCCCACCTTGGCGACCGCGGCGCTCCACGGAACCTCGTTTCCGCCGGCACCACCGGGTCCGAAATGCGCGATGTCAACGTAGGTGAAGATCAGCCTGCTGCCCGGCGCCCCGGCTTCACGCACCCAGGCGAGCGTCGCGTCGACCGCTTCCGGAGTCAGATAGCTGAGCACTCCCTCCCAGAGGAAGACCGAATGCCTTCCGGAAACGAAACCGGCGCGGGCCAACGGCTCACCGACTCCCTCCCGTTCCAGGTCGAAGGGGACGAAGATCAGATTGGGCGGCAGCTGACCGAGCATCACCTGGAGCTTTGCCGCCTTCTTCTCCTGGATTTCCGCCTGATCGAGTTCGAACACCGGAATGGCGCGGGCCGCGGGCAGCCGCACACCCCGAGTGTCGTATCCGGCACCGAGGATCGCCATCTGCTCGGCGCCCATGCCGATCGTCTCGGCCACCGCGTCATCGATGATCCGGGTGCGCACCACCGCGGAAGGACGCGCGCCGGGCCAGCGGCGGTCGATGAACGCCGGGATCAGCCGGCGCAGGCCGGGCAGGCCGGAGGCGCGCGCTACGGCTTTCAGGCCGGGCTCCAGGAATCCGGCCGCGTAGGGATCTTCGAAGCTCCGCTTGCCGGAGGGACGTGCGCTTTCGATCGCCCGAAAGAGCGCTACGTACTCTGCGGTGCGGCTCGCGGCCATCGGTCAGGCGCGGGTGAAGCGCCTGCCCGCGGTCGGTGAGACTTGCTCGTCGACCAGAAGCTTGTCGTTCTCGGCCTTCTGTGAGGCTTCATGCTCCATGGCCGCGATCTTCTCGGGGGTGAGGTCGTCCGCGTTCTCCTGCTCGATCTTGGCGACCCAGGCCTCGCCCTCGGCCGATTCGCGTTCATCGAACTCGACCTTGCCGCCGCGGTCGAAGGAAAGATCGATCTGCTCGAAGAGCGTGTCGACCAGCTTTTCGGTCGCGACCTTCTTGATCGCCTTGCCGTGTGCGAAGACAACGCCTTCGTTCTTGGCTCCGGCGATCCCGAAATCGGCGTGCTTCGCCTCGCCGATCCCGTTGACCGCGCAGCCCAGCACCGCGACCTCGATCGGTTCGTCGTACTGCTCCAGCCGCTGTTCGACCTCGGCGGTGACCGCGTCCATGTCGAACTGGAGGCGGCCGCAGGTCGGGCAGGCGATCAGCACCGGTCCGCGTTCCCGCAGCTGCAGTGCCTTCAGGATCTCCCAGGCGACCTTGACCTCCTCTTCCGCGTGGAAGGTCGAAAGGCTGATCCGGATCGTGTCACCGATGTCGTCGGCCAGCAGGGTGCCCAGTCCGACCGCCGACTTCAGCGAACCGGACCACTTGGTGCCGGCCTCGGTAATGCCGAGGTGAAGCGGGTACGGGATCTTCTCGGAAAGCAGTCGGTTGGCCGCGATCGTGTTCGGCACGTTGGTCGACTTGATCGAAACCTTGAAGTTGGTGAACTCGAGGCTTTCCATCATGGTCACGAACTCGACCGCCGCGGTGACCAGCGCCTCGACCGAGTTCTCGCGCTCGAGCGCGTGGAGATGCTTGGGAAGCGAACCGGAATTGACCCCGATGCGCATCGGCACGTTCCGCAGGTTGGCGAGTTCCGCCACCTCGGCGACCTTGTCGCGGCCGCCGATGTTTCCCGGGTTCAGGCGGATGCAGTCGGCCCCGGCCTCGATCGCCTTCAGGGCGAGCGTGTGGTTGAAATGGATGTCGGCGATGATCGGGATCGGCGAGCGTTTGACGATCGTCTTCAGCGCTTCGACATCCTTGTCCCGGGGAACCGCGACACGGACGATGTCGGCGCCGGCTTCGGCGACCTTCTCAATCTGTTCCATCGTGGCCGAGAGGTTTGCGGTCTCGGTCTTGGTCATGGTCTGGACGGCGACGGGCGCTCCGCCGCCGACCGGAACCCGGCCGACGAATATCTGTCTTTTCGATGCCACTAACTATGCAGGGTACCGGAGCAGGCCCGTGTCACCGGCCGGCCCAGGCCTCGAGAACCCAGCCCAGGTCTTCGCTGGAAACCGCCGGATCGAGGATCAATCCGGCCGGATCTGGTTCCTGGAGGCCGCCGCGAAGCCGCCTGGCGGCTGTACTGAGTCCCCTCTGCACCGCCCCGGGCTCCTTGCGCGGCAGGATGCCGCGGTCCAGCCGGGCCTCCTGCTCGTGAACGAGGTCGAATCGAAGCACGTTGTCGCCGTTCGCCCAGGCAAGTCCGCGGGTGATCGCCGGTTCGAATTCCGGATCGGGAATCTGCTGGTCGGCGACCCTCAGGGCGGTCGGTGCCAGTGCGACCTGGGTCACGGTCAGGACCGGGTAGATCGCGACCGCCTCGCCGCGCTGGGGATCGACCAGGCCCGGCCAGGCGCCATCGTCACGCTGCAGCTCGATCAGGGCCTCGGCCAGCGCCCGTGCCGGACCATCGGCGATCCCGGAATCGCCGGCCCGAACCACCTGGCAGAGCGCCCTCAGCGCGTGGAACTGGCTGCTGACCGGGGTCAGGTGGCCGCGGCGCTTCCGCGGCACGTCCTCGAGCAGGCCGGTCCGCTCGTCGGCCCTGCCGACAAGGGCGTGAGTGGCCTCCTCCAGCGTGTCGGAAAGACCGGCCTCCTCACCGAAACGGACCGAGGCCTCGGTCAGGCCGGACACGATCCAGGACAGCTCCTCGAGCGGCACCTTGTCGAAATTCTTGACGACCCGCCGTTTCAGCAGCGCCTGAATCTCGGAGACGGCACCGCCGTCGGCACGGGATTCGGCCCACATCGCGAGTCCGATGTCACCCGGAGTGGCCTCCTCTCCACCCAGATCCCCGAGAACCTTGGTCCGCAGCGCTCCGGTCGAGAACGGCTGGGCCAGTTCGGCCTGGTCGGCCCGCAGCAGGCCGAGCAGCACCACGACTCCGGCCCGCAGCGTGGTCGGAGCCCCGCCCTCGTCCTCGACTCCCTCGATCCTCGCGGTCGCGCGGAAGAGTCCGCTCGCGACCTGGAGTTCCGGCAGCCGGGTGAGCGCGATCCGCTCGAACGTCTCCGTTTCGACTCCGTACATTCAGCTATCCGGCGTAGAGCGCTTCGATGTGCTGCTCGTACTTCTCGGCGATCGGCTTGCGCTTCAGCTTCATGGTCGGGGTCAGCTCATCGCCGCCCGGCAGCCACTCGCCGGGGAGGATCTTGAACTTCTTGATCTGTTCCACCCGGGCCAGTTTCTCGTTGGCCTGCTCGACGCCGGCGGTGATCGCGGCGAGCACCCGCTCGTCGGAGGCGAGCTGGTCGAGGCTCTGGCCTTCGATCCCGTTCTTCTGCGCCCAGACCGGCGTGAAATCGGGGTCGAGCACGATCAGGGCAACGTTGTAGGGACGGCCGTCGCCGACCGCCACCGCCTGGTTGACCAGCGGCGAGGCGACCTTGATCTGGGCCTCGATGTTCGCCGGCGACATGTTCTTGCCGGCGGCGTTGATGATCAGTTCCTTCTTGCGGTCGATGATCGAGACGTATCCATCCTCGTCGATCACGCCGATGTCCCCGGTGTGCAGCCAGCCGTCGATGATCGTCTCGGCGGTCTTCTCGGGCTGGTTCCGGTACTCGGGCATGACGTAGGGGCTGCGGCAGATGATCTCGCCGTCCTCGGCCAGCCGCACCTCCACCCCCGGTACCGGCGGGCCGACCGTACCGATCTTGATCCGGTCCGGCGGGTTGATCGTGATCACACCGCAGGTCTCCGACATTCCCCAGAGTTCACCGATCGGGATGCCGATCGCGTGGAAGAACTCGAGCACCTCGACCGGGATCGGCGCGGCGCTGACGCTGACCGCCACGAACTCGTCCAGTCCGAGCGCGGTCCGGAGGTTCGAGAAGAGCGCCTCGTCGGCCTGCGCCACCGCGGCGGCGAGCGCCTCCGGCACGGGCTCTCCGGCCTGCTCGAGACGCACCTTCTGGATCGCGGCGTCGAGTCCGGCCTGAGCTTTCTCCCGCTGCTCGTCGGGCAGGCTCGCGAGGTTGCCCTCCAGCCCGGCCTTCAGCTTCTCCCAGATCCTTGGCACCGCGAAGAACCAGGTCGGCCTGACCTTCGGCAGAAACTCGATGATCCGCTTCGCGTCCGGGCAGATGTGAATCTGAAAGCCGCGCATGATCGGGGTGTAATAGTTGGCGCCGCGTTCGGCGATGTGTGCCGCCGGAAGCCAGGAGATCACCTTGGCCTCGCTGTCCTGGGGCATCACGATCACCTTCTCCATGACCGCGGTCAGCATGCGAAGCAGGTTGCCGTGGGTGAGGGAGACGCCCTTGGGCGGGCCGGTGGTTCCCGAGGTGTAGATCAGGGTCAGCGGGTCTTCGAGGCCGACCTCCGCCGCGAGCGGCGCCGGGTCGAAGTCCGGATCGAGTCGCAGGAGCTCTTCGTAGGTGGAAGTCCCGCCCTCTCCGCCGAGCACGACGACATGTTCCAGCCCGGGCAGGTTCTCCTTCGCCTTCAGCAGGTTCTCGAGGTAGGCCGGTTCGACGATGACCACCCGGGCCTCGGAATCCTTGAGCACGTACTCGATCTGTTCGGGTGAGGAGGTCTGGTAGATCGAGAACGGGACCGCGCCCAGCGACACCGCGGCGAGGTCGGTCGGGATGAACTCGGAGCGGTTGTTCAGCAGCATGCTGACCGTGTCGCCCCGCCTGACGCCGAGGGCGTTCAGACCGCCCGCGATCGCCCGAACCCGCTCGGCGAGCTCGTTCCAGCTCAGTTCGACGCCCTCGTCCTCAGAGACGATCGCGATGCCGTCACCCAGCCTTGCGACCGAATCGAGAAAAGCTTCGTAGAGATTCTTGGAGGAGGGTTCGAAGCCCGGTCCTCCATCAGCCTCGGTTAGCGACTGGGTGGTCTGCACGCGAACTCCCTCTCTTTCTTTCCTCTCGCCGAAAAAGTAACTGCTTACGCAAATCTAGCGGAGATTGAATCCTTCACCGGTCAACCTGCCGATGTCGTTCGAAAGGCCGATGAAGAAGAGGCCGATCACGAGAGCGAACCCGATCATCCCCGCCCTTTCCATCACCCGGAACGGAACGGGTTTCCCGCGCACCTTCTCGACCACGCTCCAGAAGATGTGGCCGCCGTCCAGCGGCAGGAACGGGAAGAGATTGATCACTCCGAGGGAAAGACTGATCAGCGCGATCAGGGTCAGTGCCTGGCGCCAGCCGATATCGATCGCCTGACGGGTCACCTCGTAGCTGCCCGCCACCCCGGAGAGCTCCTCCCTCTTTTCCGTCTTGTAGAGCTGGGAAAGCGAGGAAACGGTCTGCGAGGTGACGTACCACATGTAGTCCGCGGAGATCCGCGCCGACTCGACCGGCCCCGGATTGACCGGCTGAACGCCGAAGGCGAATCCGAGGCGGTTGCGCTCGACCTTCGCGTCGTAGACGGGGGTGATCTGAAGCGTCTTCTTCTGACCGTTCCGGTCGATCACCACGGTCGCCGGTTCGGCCGCACGGCAGCCGTCCTTCTGCTTGCCGGCGCACTTGTGGGTGTTGATCTGGTTGGCGATCGCCTCCTGATCGCCGCTGACCCCGTCGACCGAGACGAGCCTGTCGCCCGGCATCAGCTTGCCGGCCGCGGGAGTCCCGGGAGAGATCTGGTCGACGTTCTGGCTCGGTTCCTGTACCCCGAAGGCGAGGAAGAACAGCAGCACGAACGCGATCACGAGATTGACCGCGGGGCCGGCGCCGATCACCACGATCCGCTTCCACACGGGCTGCCTGTAGTAGCCGCGCGGAGCCACGTCCGGAGGCAGCTCCTCGTCCGGGTTCATGCCGGTGATCTTCACGAATCCGCCCAGGGGGATCGCACCGACTCCGTACTCGGTCTCCCCGCGCTTGATGCCGAACAGCTTCGGCGGGAAGAAGAGATAGAAGCGCTCGACCCGCATCCCGACGGCCTTCGCGGCGACGAAGTGGCCGGCCTCGTGCAGGATGATCAGCGCACTGAATGCGAGGAAGGCAAGCAGGAAGCTCATCGGCGGGCCAGTCCTTCGATCAGCTCCTCGGAGCGCTCACGGGCGGCCTCATCGACCGCGAACAGTTCGCGGAAGTCGCGGGCCGGACCGGATCCGACATCCTCGAGCGTGGACTCGATGATCTCGGCGATCGCGGTGAACTCGATCCGGTCCTCGAGGAAGGCGGCGACCGCGACCTCGTCGGCCGCGTTCAGCACGCAGGGGGCGATGCCTCCCGCAAGACCGGCTTCTCTGGCGAGGGCGAGGCAACGGAAGGTCTCCGGGTCGGGTTCCTCGAAATCGAGCGATCCCAGCCTGGCCAGGTCCAGCCGCTCGACCGGCAGCTCGATCCGCTCCGGATACCCGAGCGCGAAGCCGATCGGCACCCTCATGTCGGGATAGCCGAGATGCGCGAGGGTCGCGCCGTCGCGCAGATCGATCAGCGAATGGATGATCGACTGGGGGTGGACGACGACGTCGATCTGGCTGTACGGCAGGCCGAACAGGTGGTGGGCCTCGATCATCTCGAAGCCCTTGTTCATCAGGGTCGCCGAGTCGATCGTGATCCGGCCGCCCATCGCCCAGGTCGGATGGTCGAGAGCTTCGGCCACGGTGATGCCGTCGAGATCCTTGCGGCCCCGGAACGGACCTCCGGACGCGGTCAGCACGACCCGGTCGAGCGCGTCGCGGCTCTCGCCACTCAGCAGCTGGAAGATCGCCGAATGCTCCGAATCGACGGGCAGCAGCTTCGCTCCGGTCGCCCGGGCGAGCTCCATGACCAGTTCACCGCCGATCACCAGGCTCTCCTTGTTCGCGAGGCCGACGTCGATTCCGGCGGTGAGCGCGGTGATCGTGGGTCCCAGTCCGGCCGCGCCGACGATCCCGTTCAGAACCATGTCCGGCTCACAGGCCGCGATCAGCTCGCGCGCGGCGGGCTCGCCGGAAAGCACCACGCCGTCGAACTCGGCCTCGGCCAGCGCGGCCGCTTCCGGATCGGAGACCGCCAGATATGCCGCCCCGGTGCCCTGTGCCTGCAGCACCGCTTCCCGCCAGCTTCCGCCCACGGCGAGGCCGACCGCTTCGAGATCGTCGCGCGAGTTGATGATCTCGAGGGCCTGCGTCCCGATCGAACCGGTGGAACCGAGGACGGCTATGCGTTTCATGCGTAAACCTGAATGGAGTGCATCGTGTCGGTGAAGTTTGAACCGTTTGGCATAACGCTCAATAAACGAGCATCAGTAAACGAGGGCAATGGAAACGTAATACCCGACCACGATCGTGAAGAAGACCGCGTCGAGCCGGTCGAGCAGTCCGCCGTGCGGACCGAACAGGGTGCCGGTGTCCTTCTTGCCGAGATCACGCTTGATCATCGATTCGAACAGGTCTCCGACCGGGGCCATGCATGCCACCGCGGCACCCAGGATCAGAGCGTCGGTTCCCGAGAGCCAGTCCTGGTAGAGCCCCGCACACCAGACACCCAGGGTGCCGATGATCACACCGCCGATCAGACCCTCGATCGTCTTGTTCGGTGAGAGCCTCGGCGAAAGCTTGTGTGAGCCGAACATGCGGCCGACCGCGTAGGCGCCCGTATCGGCGACGAAAGTACCGACCAGAACGTCGACCAGCAGCGCGGCGCCGTGGTCGGGAAGCTCGCGCAGCAGGACCGCATGCACCATCGGGATCGCGATCCAGAACAGGCCGAAGATCGTGATCGCCATCGAGGTCGTGATGTTCTCCCGGTCCTCGCGTTCGGCCGCGAAGATGAACAGCAGCAGGAACGGCGCCGCCATCAGCATCAGCACGTTGAAGGCGGTCCCGAAATAGGCGGCGGCGACCATCGCGACCAGGCCGGCGTAGGCGACCAGCTGCATCGGCCGGGCCCGCGCCGACATCAGGAAGAACTCACGCAGACCGAGACAGCCGAAGACCGCTATCGCCACGGCGAAGACCGGACCGCCGGCGACGATGATGAAGATCGCCAGCAGCATCCAGGGAACCGCGACCAGCACACGTCTGACGGTCTCGTTCACGCGCTCTCCCTGCGGCCGAAGCGACGGCTGCGATGGCCGAACTCCTCCAGCGTCTCGGCGAAATCCTCACGGCTGAAATCGGGCCAGAGCTCGTCCCGGAAGATGAACTCCGAGTAGGCGGTCTGCCAGAGCAGATAATTCGAGATGCGCTGCTCGCCGCTGGTCCGGATCAGCAGTTCCGGGTCATGCATGTCCGGAGCGTAGAGCGCCTGCCGGAACTCCTCCTCGGTGGTGCCGGTGAAGTTGCGGGCCGCGTCGACGATCTCAGCCCTGCCGCCATAGTTGAAGGCGATGAAGAAGGTGATCGTGTCGTTTTCGGCGGTGAGCCGTTCGGCCTCGTCCATCTGCTCGATCAGCTTCGGATCGACTCCCTCGCGCCGGCCGATGAATCGCATGCGAACGCCCTCTTCGTGAAGCTCGGGGGTTTCGTTGACGATCCGGTGGGAGAACATCTCCATCAGGGCGCCGACCTCCTCCGGTGAACGCGACCAGTTCTCGGTCGAGAACGAAAATACCGTCAGCTCCTCAATGCCGAACTCGACCGCGTCCCGCAGTCTCGCCTTGACGGTGTCCGCCCCGGCCTTGTGCCCCTCGCGTACGGGCAGATCCCTCTTCTGTGCCCACCGACCGTTGCCGTCGGTGATGATCGCGACGTATCGAGGTGCCTTCACACCTCGAGGATTTCCTCTTCCTTGCCTTTCAGCAGGGAGTCAATCTCCTTGATGGCATCGTCTGTCAGCTTCTGGAGCGACGCCTCGGCACGATGCTCGTCATCGGCGCCCGCCTCGCCCTCCTTCTTCAGTTCGCGAAGATCGGTCATCACGTCGCGGCGCACGTTGCGGACCGCGATCCGGCCGTCCTCGGCGACACCGTTCACGACCTTGACCAGCTCCTTGCGGCGCTCCTCGGTCAGGTCGGGGATGTTCAGACGGATCACGTTGCCGTCATTGGAAGGGGTCAGTCCGACGTCGGATTCGAGGATCGCCTTCTCGATCGCGCCCATGACGGTCTTGTCGTAGGGAGTGACGGTCAGGGTGCGGGCGTCGGTGGTGGCTACGTTCGCCATCTGCGCCAGCGGCGTCATCGCGCCGTAGTACTCGACCGTGATCCGGTCGAGCAGGTGCGGCGTCGCCCGGCCGGTTCGCACGCTGGAGAACTCTCCCTGCGTCGACTGGACGGACTTTGACATGCGTTCACGGGCGTCTGAAAGTAGGTCTTCGATCATCATTTATCTCCAGGCGCGGAGCCATCGGACAGGCTGGAATGGACCAGCGTGCCGACTCTCTCGCCTGAGACGATCCTATCTATATTGCGCTCGTCGGCCATGTTGAAGACGTGGATCGGCAAGTTGTTGTCCATGCAGAGACTGAGCGCGGTCGAGTCCATCACCTTCAGGCCGCGTTCGATCGCGTCCCTGTGGGTCAGCTGGGGAATGAACTCGGCGTCCGGATTGGTCGCGGGATCGGCGTCGTAGACGCCCTCCACCCCGTTCTTCGCCATCAGGATCGCCTCGGCGTGGATCTCGAGTGCCCGGAGCGCGGCGGCCGTGTCGGTGGTGAAGAACGGGTTGCCGGTGCCGGCCGCGAAGATCACGATCCGGCCCTTCTCCAGGTGCCGCATCGCTCGCCGACGGATGTAAGGCTCGGCGACTTCGCGGACATCGATCGCCGAGAGGACCCGGGTGTACTGGCCGTGCTTCTCCAGTGCGTCCTGCAGGGTCAGCGCGTTCAGCACCGTCGCCATCATGCCCATGTAATCGCCGGTCGCCCGGTCCATGCCCTGGGCGGCGCCGTCGATGCCGCGGTAGATGTTGCCGGCGCCGACGACGATCGCCACTTCGACACCACGGCCGCGAATCACGCCGAGCTGACGGGCGACTCGCTCGACTTCGTCCGGATCGGTGCCGAAGTCGAGCTTGCCCATCAGTGCCTCACCCGAGAGCTTCAGCATGATCCTCTTGAATTTCGGCTCCGGGTCGGTCATATCGGCGAGAGTCGAGGCTCTACTCTCCTACTCGGAAAACCGAGAAGCGGGCGATCACGATGTTCTCGCCGAGGGTTGCGACCGCGTCCTGCCGAAGCTGCTCGATCGTCTTGCCGTCGTGCTTGTCGGTGTTGACGTGCTCCTGCTCCAGCAGAGCCAGATCCTTGGACCACTTCGCGACCTGACCGTCGACGATGCGCTCGACGACGTTGTCGGGCTTGCCCTCTTCGCGGGCCTTCTCCTCGAAGACGCGACGCTCGGTGGCGATCAGCTCTTCGGGGATGTCCTCGACCGCGACGTGAGTCGGCGAGGCCGCGGCCACGTGAAGGGCGACGTCGTAGGCGAAAGCCTGGAAGTCCTCGTTGCGGGCGACGAAATCGGTCTCACACTGAACCTCGACCATCGCGCCGACCTTCTTGTTGGCGTGGATGTACGCGGAGACGACGCCTTCGGAGGTGCCGCGGTCGGAGCGCTTCGCGGCCGAGGCCTGACCCTTGACCCTGAGCAGCTCGATCGCGCGGTCCATGTCGCCGCCGGCTTCGTCCAGCGCGGCCTTGCAGTCCATCATGCCGGCGCCGGTCTTCTGCCGGAGGTCCTTCACATCAGATGCGGATGCCATCAGTTCTTCTCCTCGGTGTCTTCGGTCTTCTTCTCACCGGAATCGGCTTCCGGGGCATCGTCGGCGATCGCCTGAGGGTGCGGCGCGTCGTCGGGGACGGCCTGCGGGTGCGGGTTGTCGGGAACGGCCTGCGGATGCGGGGCGTCGTCCGGGACCGCCTGCGGATGCGGGTTGTCCGGCACGGCCTGCGGATGCGGGTTGTCGGGAACGGCCTGCGGATGCGGCTGCTCCTTCTGCTTCGCGGCCTCGGCCTCGGCCTTGGCCTTCTCCTCGGCCTTCTTGCGGGCCTTCTCCTCGGCCTGCTCCTTCTCGATCGTCTCGCGGCGAATGCGGTCTTCCTCTTCGCGCTTGCGGCGTTCCTCGTCTTCCTTCTCGCGACGGGCCTTCTCTTCAGCCTTGCGCTTCTCCTCGATCACGGCCCAGGCACCGGCGCCCTGTTCGACGGCCTGACCGACGGTCGAGATCACGAGCTCGCAGGAGCGGATCGCGTCGTCGTTGCCCGGCACCACGAAATCGATGTTGCCCGGGTCGCAGTTGGAGTCGACCAGAGCGATCACCGGCAGGCGCAGGCGGGTGGCCTCGCGCAGGGCGATCTCTTCGGCCTTCAGATCGACGATGAAGACGGCGTCGGGAACGCGGTCCATCTCCTTGACGCCGCCGAGGGCGAACTCGAGCTTGGTGCGCTCGGCGAGCATGTTCATGCGCTCCTTCGTCGGCAGCAGCTCGATCTGCTCGGTCTCGACCAGTTCGTTCAGCTCGTGGAGCCGCTTGATCCGGGCGGAGGCGATGTTGAAGTTGGTCAGAAGACCGGGCAGCCAACGGCGGTTGACGTAGGGCATGCCGGACTTCTCGGCCCAGTTCTGGATCACGTCGGAGGCCTGCTTCTTGGTGCCGACGAACAGCACCTTGCCGCCACCGGAGGTCAGCTCACCGACGAAACGGCGCGCGTCCTCGAGCATCTCCTCGGTCTGCATGAGGTCGATGATGTGGATGCCGTCGAGCTCGCCCGCGATGTAGCGGCGCATGTTCGGGTTCCAACGGCTGGTCTGGTGGCCGAAATGAACACCGGCCTCCAGCAAATTCTGGATTCCTACCTGGGCCATACTTCTCCTTGAATTTTGGTCTTGAACAGATTCACCCGGGCTGCGAATCGGAGACCCTCATTGAGGGCAGGAGCCGAAAAGCCAGGTCCCAGGGATTAGGGGACAGATCGACGGCGCATTGTAGTGGGATTTACCAGCGCTTGATGTGCGGGACCAACCTGTTGGGGAACGGGTGGCGCGGTCCGGATGGGCACGGCCTCCGGGACAGAACCTCTGGAATCGGATCGAAGTTTCGTACAGCCACTTAGGGAGCCCTCCGAGCGCACCCATCCGGACCACCCCACCCGCTCCAGAACCACGTCCATGCGGGACGGGGCCTGAACAACCAACGTGATCTCAGACACCATTCAGCGAGGCTCAACAGGAGCGGGTGAAAGACGAGTCCCGAGGCTTTCAGTCTGGGGTGGAGACGATCAGCA
>DATJUB010000015.1:0-5471 GCA_035502775.1 Solirubrobacterales bacterium
GCGTGCCGATCGTCTCCACCCCTGGTTCGCCAAGCCCTGAAGATGAAGAGACCAGCCGAGGGGCAAGCGGCCCGGCCTGCCGGGCCGACGCCCTGAGGATGGTCAGTTATTTATGATGCCTGTCCCGGGCGCGTAGCTCAGCGGGAGAGCGCTCGCTTCACACGCGAGAGGTCGCTGGTTCGAAACCAGCCGTGCCCACTACCTTCAGGAAGCGAACCCTCCAACGGTTGCGAACGACCGACGGGAGTCCCGATCGGCAAGTTCAGACTTGGCAATTCGGCTGCACTTGCTTGCCGGACGGT
Organism: Solirubrobacterales bacterium; assembly: GCA_035502775.1. Classification (GTDB taxonomy): domain Bacteria; phylum Actinomycetota; class Thermoleophilia; order Solirubrobacterales; family 70-9; genus 67-14. The sequence goes on from DATJUB010000015.1 coordinate 303, forward strand.
ACATGTGGCCCTTCAATTCAGCCACTCCGGCGGCGAGAGACCATGGCCACCGAGCGATTGGCGCAGGTCTTTCTGAGTGTGATAATTTCCTCATTGGCCGCATGTCAATACTCGAGCTGGAAGCTCGGGAGAGGGAGCTATGATGGTAGATCGTTCAGAAGTGGGTGGAGCACCGTGGATTCTGCTCTCAACTTTCTTGGCATTGTGTCTCTTGCTCGTTCTACCTGTCTCCGCTAGCGCCGAGACGAAGGTGATTCGCAAATCTTCGTCGGACGAGGTATCTCGTCAGGACCTGCTGATGTTGCAAGCCAAGTTCGAGAGCCTACGCTCCGATGAGATCACTTCATCTGGCAGCAACGCTTCCACAAGTTCGTCAAAGGCAGCTAGGCGGTGCAAACACAAGAAGAGCGCGCAGGCCAAGCGCCGATGCATCAGCAACCTCAAATGGTATTTCCGCATGCCCGTTGGTACGGCCAGGAGCGTTTCTAGCGAGCTTGTCAACGACATGAGGAACAACACCTCCCCAGACGAATATGACGAGACAGTTATTCCACCGTCCACATGGACAAATTCTGGGGTCGGAACCTGCACGAGGCAAAGCTTCTCGCGAGTGTCCTGTGTCAGTCTCATCTGGGCCTACTTTGATGTCGTAGACGACTACGGAAATGTGGTCGGAGAAGATACGTTCACCTGCGGATGGGACTATGCGGTTTGGTATCCGTATGCGAAACGCCCAAAGCTGAAGACCAACGCATACAACGCTGACTGTTTCTGGGACTCGGAGCTCTAGAGAACGGATCTGTTTCCGCCTTGTGTGCCCAGCTGAATACTCCTGTCGGACGGAGGAATCGTTCTCGGCTACTAGTCGACGACCTGCAGGCCGTTAGCGACTCGTAGCGTTTGCGCCTGCCGTTGCCCTAGAAGGCCACTCGAAACCATCCGTGCCCATCCAGTCTCAGCCGGCAGGCGCGAGCGATCATCACGGCCGATGAGTTTTCGAAGTAACGTCGGTCTACACAGCACCAAGTAAGTGAACCGGCCGCCGCACTCGGGGCCGAACTACGTCAGGACACCACCATGAGAATGATCTTCGTCAATCTGCCGGTCAAGGACACCGAGGCTTCGAAACATTTCTTCGCCGCCCTCGGCTTCGAGCACAACCCCCAGTTCTCCGACGAGACCACGACCTGCGTCGTGATCGACGAGAACATCTACGCGATGCTGATGAACGAGGATCGCTTCAAGACCTTCATCAACGGCGAGATCGCCGACGCATCGACCACCGAGGTACTGAACGCCCTCAGCTGCGACAGCCGCGAAGAGGTCGACGACCTGCGTGCGAAGGCCCTGGCCAACGGCGGCAGCGAGTGGAAGCCCAGCTTCGATCAGGGCCCGATGTACGGCGGCAGCTTCCGTGATCCCGACGGCCACGTCTGGGAGCTCGCCTACATGGACATGGCGGGACTGGCCGAGCTGGAAGGAGAGATGCCCTAAGGCATCAGCACGCGGCCAGGGCGGTCGCGTAGAACCTCAGGTAGTCCGCCCAGTGGGCGTTCCAGTACCTGTCGTCGTGACCGCCCCTCCAGCCGCTCTTCACGGTGAGATCGGCGCCGCTCGCGGTCAGGGCCTCGTTCATCGCCCCCACGCCCGGTACGAACGGATCTCGCCTGCCGGCATCGAGCCAGACCGGCGTCCCGGCGAACGCCCCCGGATCCTCACGGGCGGTCGAGATCACGTCGTTGCGATCGAAATCGGCGGCGTCGTCGAAGGCACCAGGGGCCGACTCGCCTCCCGACCGGAAAAGCGCCGGGGAGTGACCGCCGGCCGCGCAGAAGAGTCCGGGATGCTGGGCGGCGAGGTTGAGGGCGCCGAACCCGCCCATCGAGATGCCGCCGATCGCGACCCTGCCGCGATCGGTACCGAATCGTTCGGTGACCTCCGGGACCACCTCTTCGATCAGGTACTTGCCCCAGGCGCCCTCGGCCCGGTCGTGCCAGTAGCTGGAGTCGCCGCCGTCGGGGAAGGCGACGACGGGCGCGCGGTCTCCCTGTTCCTCCAGGGCCGCGAAGAAGTCCTCTTCGTCGATGTAGGACTCGCTGTCACCGCTCCGGCCGTGCAGAAAGACCAGTAGGGGCCGCCCGGAATCATCGCCTGCCCCATCGGGAACCACCACCGAGACCGGATGCTCGCCTGGGACCGCTTCGGAATCGACGGTGACGGTCTCAACCGAAGCACCCCGCGTATCGGTGCCCGAGAGGAGCGTCAGGCTGACAACCGCCCATACAACGGCGACGGCCGCGGCGATTGCCGCGGCCGTTGTCGCCACACGCTTCACGGAAGTTGCTCCGTGGACATCAGCCCCCGTTCGACGCCGGGGTGTAGTCACGGCCCGGCTGGCCGCGCAGCGACTTGGCCGGCGGCAGCGGCTTGGCGGCCGTACCCGGAACGATCGGCAGGACCAGCTTCGAGGGCATCTTGCCGCCCAGCGAGATCGTGTTCTTGGTCTTGCCCTTGTCGAGCGTGGCGAAGTCCCAGATCGGACGGTCGCCACCGACCGCGCTGAGTGTGACGCGGATCTTCGATCCGGCACGGAAGGCATGGACGGCCGGGAAGATCGGCACCCGCACCAGCGAGTACTTCTTCTTCGAGAGCGGACGTGCGTCCTTCTTCAGGTGGGTCGGGAACGGATCGTTCGGGCTGGACAGCTTCGGATCGATCTTGCGATGCGACGCCCGCAGCCAGCCGTTCTGGACCAGAGTCTCGGCACCGTCGGGACGGACCTCGGTCACGGTGGCCTGGATGTCGGTGTCCTTGCGGTTCGACTTCATCCAGACGTCGAGGCTGCCGGAACCGGCCCAGATCGTGTCCTTGGTCAGAGCCGGGGTCACGAATCCGAGTCCCTTGCCCTTGGCGATCGGTGCCCAGTCGTAGGGCGGCTGCGGCTTCCAGGCGTCAGCCTCGCCCGCGTCCTTCAGGGTCTGGGCCGGACGGGCCGAAGGATCGGCCACGTAGCTCGCCTGCTTCTGCTTGGAGGCCTTCCTGTTGGTCAGCTTGCCCTTCTCGCCGAGGAACAGGTTCAGGTTCTTGGCCTCCTTGATCGGCCAGGAGCCGAAGGCCATCTCCCATGAGGCACCGATCGCGCCGGGCTGACCGTCGATCGCGGCACCGTTGTCCATCAGCAGACGGACCCTCGGGTTGTCCTTGATGAAGTCGGCCTTGGCCTTGGCGACATCAGTGTAGTCCGCGTACTTGGACTGCTGGACCGGCAGGGCCGGAGCATCAGCCAGATACTCGTAGAGCAGACCGCTGAGACCGAGGACCAGGTCCGGGACCTTGGGGATCCGGTCGGCCACGAACAGGTTCATGAACTCATCCCAGCGGGTGATCGTGCTCGGGCCGAGCGAGTCGGCGTGAACGCCGTTCTGCATGGTGATGAACACGTTCTTGTTCTTGGCGAGCTTGTACATGCTCTCCGGGAAGTGTCCACCGGTCTGTTCGTCCTGGAACGAACCGACCCAGTAGATCGGCACGTCGATGCGTCCCACCCAGTAGCCGGGTGCCCGGTACTTGAACATCTTGGGATCGCGATACGGGTACTTCTCGACCAGCTTGATCGCGTCCCGGGTCTGGAGGCGCAACTTCTGGTTGTCGATGCAGTTCTGGTCCGGGCCGGGCTCGGGGGTGAGCGGATCACCGTTGGTGGTCAGCTCACGGGCCCACGGCTGTCCGCCTTCGGGCGCCGGCTGGGCGTCGTCCATGCGGGCGACGATCCAGGACAGGGCGAAGCCCTTGTTGAAGATGCCACCGGGGTAGCCGGTCGCGGTGTAGACGTCATCGGTCACCGACATCGGCGAGACGGCCGCCAGGTGCGGCGGACGGGTGCCGGCGGTGAAGAGCTGGGTGATCCCCGAGTAGGAGATGCCGCCCATACCGACCTTGCCACCCTTGACCCACGGCTGCGCCGCGACGGTCTCGACCGCGTCATAGCCGTCGAACGTGGTGGGCAGGCCGAAGAGGTCGTAGGCACCACCCGAGCAGCCGGAGCCGCGCATCTGAACGCTGACGGTGGCGAAGTCGAGCAGCGGGCCGATCACGGAGCCGACCGCGGTCGAGCTGGCCGGAGCCAGCGGATCGGACGGTCCGCCGCCGATGATCGAGTTGACCAGGCTGTGAGGCGCCGCGGTCTGGTAGCCGGAGTACTCGATGAAGGTCGGGAAGGGACCATCGGCCATCGTCTTGCCCATCGGCAGGCGCACGGTCATCGCGATCTCGACGCCGTCACGCATCGTGACGTAGTTGAGACCCTCGTTGAGCGGCTTGCCCTGGTAGAACGCGGCGGGCGGGTTCTGGTCGATCTTCAGAATCGCGAAGGGCTTGGTGCCGGCGACGGCGTTGCCCTTGCGGCTGAGCACCCGGTATCCGGGACCCATCTTCTGGTCGTAGAAGACCTTGCTGCCGAAGCGGTCGGCGGTGCCTTCCGCGACGATGCGATTGTCCTTGTTGACCAGCATCAGCTTGATGCCGGGGGTCGCGTCAAGCACATAGGCGTCCCCGACGGATCCGCGGGCCGTGAAGGTCGCGGCGCTGGTGGCCTTCGGGGCCTTCTTCAGCTGCGGCTTCTTCTTGCCCTTCTTGGCGGTCTTCTTGGCCGAGGCGCTGGCCGGAGCGGCACTCGCCGCCGAGACGGTGAACGAACCGGCAAGGGCCATCACCGCGGCCAGCACAAAGGCCACAACAGAACTACGACGTACTCCCCGCATTAAAACTCTCCCATTCTTGTTTCCCTACCACCGCTCCCTATGAGCAGAAACAACAGGATACACAGACGGGCTGTCGTTGACACCCTGCCAACTCAAGCTGCGGGAACGGCGAAGGCCGCGGCGTACGCCGCGGCCTTCGTGATCCGATTGTTCAACCTCCGTCCGGAATCAGCCTCCGTTCGAAGCCGGCGCGTAGTCCCGGCTGGGCTGGCCGCGAAGTGCGGTCGGTGGGGGCAGGGGGTTACCTTCGGCGGTTGCGCCCTTGATAATCGGGAGCACGAGCCTGGAGGCTTTCTTGCCACCGAGCCAGACGGTGTTCTTCGTCTTGCCGTTGTCGACGGTGTCGAAGTCCCAGCGGGGCCTGTCACCACCGACCGCCTGGACCGTGACCCGGATCTTTGATCCGGCC
>DATJUB010000016.1:0-21232 GCA_035502775.1 Solirubrobacterales bacterium
GGAAAACGTCTCCACCCTCCTGGGGGGTTGATAATTAACTAAACGTTTGGTTAACTATTGGTGGACCTTTGAACGTCACCCTTACGGAAGCGAGACATTTCATGAACGAATCGACCGCCACCCCCGACGCCCCCTCCGACGAGAGCCTCGAACTTCTGCTCGACGCCGACATCGATCAGGTGATGGCCGGGCTCGACCGCATCGTCGAGGCCGCCCCCTCCTACGCCAAGCTCTTCTCCCGCTGGGAGAACCAGGGCTGGAACTCGGAGACGATCGACTTCACCCAGGACGCGATCGAGTGGAACTCCGACCGCTGGTCTGCCGAGGAGCGCGAATTCATGGAATGGAGCCTCTCCTCCTTCTTCCTCGGCGAGGAACGGGTCACCACCGAGCTCCTGCCCTTCGCGATCGCCGCGCCGAGCGACGACGCCCGGCTCTTCCTCGCCACCCAGATCTCCGACGAGGCCCGGCACACCGTGTTCTTCGACCGCTTCTACCGCGAGGTGCTCGGCAGCGACGCGAAATCGATCACCGAGAACCTGAAACTCCAGCGCCCGCAGATGAACGAGAAGTGGGCCGAGCTGTTCGAAGGCATCCTCCACGACAACGCCGAAGCACTCCGGCTCGATCCCACCGACGTCGAGGCTCTCGTCCGCGGCGTGACCGTCTACATGATCGTGATCGAAGGCACGCTCGCCCTCACCGGCGCCCGGTTCATCCTGCGGCACCTGAAGAACGAGAACCTCCTGCCCGGGTTCCGCGAGGGCTTCACCAACGTGAACCGGGACGAATCACGGCACGTCGGCTTCGGGGTCAAGTACCTGGCCGACGCGATCAAAGAGGACCCCGCCCACGCCGCGGTCGTCGCCGACACCCTGAAGGAGACCCTGCCGGTCGGCACGCTCGCGCTCGCCCCGCCGATGGTCGAGAACCCGTACGACTTCGTCACGCCGTTCGGCTACGACTCCGGTGAGATCTACGCCTACGCCGCCAAATCACTCTCGAAGAAGCTAGCGGCGATCGGCATCGATCCTTCCGTGATTGACTGACACGATGAGCGTCGCCGAAACCCCGTCCCGGCCGGAGCCCTCCCCGGGCCCCGGCCGCCCCGCCTCCGACGCGTCCGAACGGATCGTCGAAGGCACCCTCGAGATCCTCAGCCGAGACGGCTACGCGGGCCTCACCACCGCCAAGGTGGCGGCCGAGTCGGGACAGAACAAGGCGATGATCTCCTACTACTTCGGTTCGAAGAGCGGCCTGATCTCCGAGGTGGCCCGGCAGGTCGCCGACGCGGTCGTCGAAGAGGTGCTCGGCCGGATCCGCGAACCCGGCAGTGCCGGCGAGCTCGTGACCGGACTGGTCGACGGCATCGTCGGATTGACGATCAGAGATCCGCGCCTGCCGCAGGTCTACATCGACCTGGTCTCCAGATCAGGGGTCGACGACGAGCCCCGGCGAATCCTGGGCGAGATGAAGAGCCGTTTCCGGCTGATCCTGGCCGAACTGCTGGGTGACCTCGGCGAGCCGCCCGCACCGGAACGCATCCCGGCGATCTCGACCTACCTGATCGCCTCGCTGGAAGGATTCATGCTGGAGCAGCTGGACCGTGGAGAGACAGACGACCTGATCGCCGCCCGGGACATGTTCACCGCGGCGGCGGAAGCGATGATCCTGAGCCGCCGGCCGGACTAGAGCGCGAACAGCTGGGAGAGCGAGCGACCCACGTCGGGCGGCTCCTCTTCCCCATCCGACGACGCCTGGACACCCGCGGCGAGCGCCTCGGCCGCGTCGGAGATCTGGTTGGCCCGGTTGGGACGGATCTCACCGGCGCGGGCGGCGTCGTTGAGATCGGATTCCATCAGTCCGGCCAGCTCGGCGAGACGGCGCAGACCCAGTGTGGAGGCGGTTCCATGTAGAGCGTGAGCCTCCTTGCGCAGCGCTTCGAAGTCAGTCGTGCCGGTGTCCAGCCCAGCGGAGATCATGTCGCAGCGCTGACGGGCTTCCTTGGCGAATGCCTGAAGCAGTACGCCATCTGATTTCTCTTCGCTCACAACGCTCCTTCCCCAATGGAACCTGATGATTCCGGACGGACAAATCCTTTGCTGCGACCACATTGTTGCCGTTCGGCCATCGACTTGCATACTGGCCCCGTCAGGGCGGGCCCGATCTGATCTACTCTCCGCGCAGACTTCCCCAATCGAAACGGAGAGTACGTGGCTAAAAGAGCGGCATTGGTAACGGGTGGATCGGGCGGAATCGGACTGGCCATCGCCAGGCGCCTCGGCGAGAGCGGCTATGCGGTCACGATCTCCGGACGGCGGGAAGAGAAACTGATCGCCGCCGCGGAAAGCCTCGCCGACGAGGACCTGAAGGTCGAAGCCGTGGTCGCCGACGTCACCTCCGAACAGGCCGTGATCGACCTGGTCGCCGAACACAAGCGCCAGTGGGGCCGGCTCGACTGCCTGGTCAACAACGCCGGAGTCGGGATCGGCCAGTCGGTCGGCGAGATCCAGACCAAGCACTTCGATCTTCAGATGGATGTGAACGTGCGTGCCCTCGTGGTCGCGACCCGCGAATCGGTCGACATGCTGAAGGCCGCCGGTGACGAGCACGGCAAGGCGCTGATCGTCAACCTGGCCTCGGTCGCCGGCAAGATGTACCCGGGCTGGCTCTCGGTCTACGCCGCGACCAAGGCCGCCGTGATCTCGTTCTCCGCCTCGACCCAGAAGGAGCTCGGATCCTTCGGCGTGAACGCGACCGCGCTCTGCCCCGGTTTCGTCGCCACCGAGATGACCGAGTTCGCGCAGGGCCAGGTTCCGGCCGACCAGATGATGCGGCCCGAGGACATCGCCGAGGCGGTCTCCTTCCTGCTCGCCGTCTCGCCCAACTGCGCCATTCCGGAACTGGTCATGAACCGTCCCGGTTCCGGCCCCGACAGCGGCGGGATGTAGCCGGCGCTTGAAGCCCGTCGTTTGAAGTCCCTGCGCTGCCTGGTCGCCGCCTTCGGCGATCCCGGCCACGTCTTTCCGGCGATCAGTCTCTCTCGTGCCCTGGCCTCGGCCGGGCACGAGGTGATCGTCGAGACGTGGCCGCAGTGGCAGGACGCGGTCGAAGGGGTCGGCCTGAGCTTCAGGAGCGCCGACCAGTACCAGGTGTTTCCCCCTCCGGCCTCGGGATCGCCGGGAGGCGGCGACGCCGCCGTGGCGCTGATGCCACTGTTGGAGGAGTTCGAGCCCGACGTGGTGGTCAACGACATCCTCACCGTCGCGCCCGCGCTCGCGGCCGAAAAGTACGGCAGCCACTGGGCGACCCTGATCCCGCACATCTATCCGGTCCAGGACGGCGAGATGCCGTTCTTCTCGATCGGCGCCCTGCCGCCCCGTACCGGTCTCGGCAGGCGTTTCTGGGGCATGACCGACCGCCTGCTGCTGAAAGGCCTGGAACGGGGCCGCAGCGACCTCAACGCACAGCGCGAGATCGTCGGCCTCCCCCCGACCGAACGCTTCCACGGCGGGATCAGCCCCGACCTGGCGATGGTCGCCACCTATCCCCAGCTCGAGTACCCGCGCCGATGGCCGGATTCGGTTCACGTCACCGGACCGATGCCGTTCGAGATGCCCCACGACGAGATCGAACTGCCGCCCGGCGATGATCCGCTCGTCCTGGTCGCTCCGAGCACCTCCCAGGACCCGAACAACCACCTGGTGCGTTCGGCGCTGGCCGCGCTGGCCGGCGAGCCAGTGCGGGTCGTCGCGACCACCAACCGGGTCCGGCCGCAGTCACCGATCGAGGTGCCCGCCAACGCGGTCCTGGTCGAGTGGCTGAGCTACTCGCAGGTCATGCCGCGGGCCTCCCTGGTGCTCTGCCACGGGGGCCACGGGACCGTGGCCCGTTCCCTCGCCGAGGGCGTGCCGGTGCTGACCTGTCCCGCCGCCGGGGACATGAACGAGACCGCCGCCCGGATCACCTGGGCCGGCGTCGGCCGTTCGGTCCGCTGGAGCCTGACCGGAAAGAACTCGTTGAAGTGGGCGATCGGCGAAGTCCTGAACGAGCCCGAGTTCCGCCGCAAGGCCGCCGAAATCGCGTCCTGGAGCGAAAAGCACGACGGCGCCGCGAGAGGAGTCGAATTGATCGAATCTCTCGCGGCGCCGTAGCGTTTCGATACTCGGGGGGACGGACTCGAACCGTCAACCTACGAGTTAACAGCTCGTCGCTCTACCGATTGAGCTACCCCCGAACGTCACCTTCCGGATCGGTCCGGCAAGACTCGAACAGACGTCAAGAACGGCTGGCGGGGAGCCTACCGAAAGCTCGCTGCCGAAGGCCTGCCGAACTCAGCCGCCGTACTCGTTGGCCTCGGCCCGGGCGACCTCTTCCACCAATTGCGCCCGTTCCCGGTTGAGCCGCGCCCTGAGCTCGGCGTTGCCGCTCTGCGCGGCCGCGGCGATCTCGTCCTGGAGCGCGGCCAGCTCCAGCTCCATGAAATTGCGCCTGATCGAACCGAAACCGACCTGCTCCGGACTGGCCCTCAGCACCAGCGCCGCGACCAGCCGGTGCAGATCACGGTCCTCGGGATCGAGGCCCTCGGCCGGATCGTCGAGGTGATCCTTCAGCCAGGCGACCGTCCGGACCATCAGCGGCGAGGTGAGATGCTTCGGCTCCAGCCTGGCGATGTACTCGCGGCCCTCGTCCGGCTTGGCGACGCACATCGCGAGCAGATGGCGCTCCTGGCGTTCGCGCTGGGTGAGCAGGGCGGCGGCCGGTGCCGGCGGCGGTGGCTCCTCCCCGGCCGGCGCGGCGGCACGGCGGGTCTGGGCCTCGTCCTGAACCGGGGGTGCGGAAGTCAGACGGGCGACGACCACGGTCGGGGCTATGCCGAGTTTCTCGGCGACCCGCCTGACCAGTTCCTCTCGGGTCGCGCCCTCGCCGATCTCGGCCAGAACCGGGGCCGCTTCGGCCAGGCCCCGGTCGCGATCCTGCGGAGATGCGAGGTCGACCTCGCTCAGGATGAGGTCGAGATGGAACTCGGGCAGGTCCACTGCTCCTTCGACCAGTGCCTTGAATCTCTCCCCGCCACCCTCGGCCACGACCATCTCGGCCGGATCCTCGCCGGCGGGCATGGCCACGACCTTGATCGAGAGTTTTCGTCCGGCCGCGACCTGCTGTGCCCGCAGCATCGCCTTGCGGCCCGCCGCGTCGGCGTCGAGCGCGAGCACGATGTTCGAGACGGTGGCGGAGAGCAGGGCCAGCTGGGGCTCGGTGATCGCTGTGCCCATCACCCCGACCGCCTCGGTGAGGCCGGCCTGGTGGAGCGCGATCACGTCGGTGTAGCCCTCGACCACGATCGCCCTTCCGGCCTTGGCCATCGGCCCTCTCGCCCGTTCGATCCCGTAGAGGATGTCGCTCTTGTGGAAGAGCTCGGTCTCGGCCGAGTTCAGGTACTTGGGCTTCTGCTCGGGGCGCATCGCGCGCGCCCCAAATCCGACGGCCCGGCCCCGGGGGTCTCTGATCGGGAAGGTGATGCGCTCACGGAAGCGGTCGTACATGCCGCCCTTCTGACCCTTCTGCGCGAGGCCGGTCTTGGCCAGTTCGTCCACCCGGAATCCGGCCCGCTGCCCCCGTACGAAAAGGGTGTCCCAGGCGCTCGGCGCGTAGCCCACGCCGAACTCCCGCAGGATCTCCTCGCCGAGCCCGCGCCCTGCCAGGTAGGTGCGGGCCTTCTCGGCTTCGGGCGAGTCATGGAAAACCGAGGCGTAGAACATCGCGGCCCGCTCCATCAGTTCGGTCAGGCGGGTCCTGGCCTCACGCCGGGCCTCGGCCTGGGGATCCTCCTTCTCGCGGACGATCTCGACCCCGTAGCGATCCGCCAGCAGCTCGACCGCCGCCGGGAAGTCGATGTTCTCGGTCGCGGCGACGAAATCGAAGAGGTCTCCCCCGACCCCACAGCCGAAGCAGTGGTACAGCTTGTCCTCCGCGTGGATGCCGAACGAGGGCGAACGCTCGTCATGGAAGGGGCAGAGCCCCGTCCACCTGGCTCCCTGGCGACGCAGATCGGTGTGGGCGGAAACGATCTCGACCATGTCCGCGGCGGCGCGGACCCGGTCGATTGTGTCTGGCGTGAACTTGGACAAGAGAGGCCAGCTTAGTCGGCCGGGCCTCCGGCCAAGTCCCTAGAGCCGCGATCGCTCCGGCACGTACAGATCGGTGAAGTGGGAGATCGCGTAGCGGTCGGTCATTCCGGCCAGAAGATCGGTGACCCGCTGGAGATCACCGGCATCCGGATCGAAGACCGGAACCTCGTCGATGCGGGCCAGATAGTGCTCGAAGAGGATCCTGAGGGCGCGGTGCACTCGCTCGTGCTCGGCTCGTGCCGCCTCGCCCAGATACACGTTCTGGAACATGAATTTCCGCAGTCTCAGCATCGCCGTGCCCATGCTTTCGCTCTGCCTGATCTCCGGCCCCTCCTGCGATTGTTCGACGATGTCGGTGACCAGCGAGTCGATCCGGCTGGAGCCGGTCGGACCGAGCATCTCTATCTCCTCGGAGGGCAGATCGTCCGGGCTGAGGATGCCGGCCCGGAGCGCGTCGTCGATGTCGTGGTTGATGTACGCGACCCGGTCCACCAGGCGCACGATCTGTCCTTCCAGCGATTCGCTCTTGTTCGGCCCGGTGTGGTTGAGGATCCCCTGACGGACCGGCTCGTTCAGGTTGAGCCCGCGGCCTTCGCGCTCGAGCACGTCCACCACCCGCAGCGAGTGCACGTTGTGCTTGAAGCCCGGTCCGCCATGGGCCCTGCTGGCTTCGTCCAGGGCCTGTTCGCCGATGTGCCCGAACGGTGGATGACCCAGGTCGTGGGCGAGGCCGATCGCTTCGGTCAGGTCCTCGTTGAGGTTGAGGGCGCGGGCGACGGTCCGGGCGATGCCGGTCGCCTCGAGGGTGTGGGTCAGGCGGGTCCGGTAGTGATCGCCCTCGGGCGCGATGAAGACCTGGGTCTTGTGCATGAGCCGCCGGAACGACTTGCTGTGGACGATTCGGTCGCGGTCCCGCTGGAACGGGGTCCTGAGCGCGCTGTCGGCCTCCGGGACGGCGCGCTGCGCCGGATAGGACGGCACGGCGCGGGCGGAGAGGCTCGATCGCTCCCGCTCGATCATCATCTCTTCGAAGGTCGTGTTCATGCCGCCGCCGCTTCCTCCGGCCGTGGCAGACGGACGTGGGCGTGATGCTCGAGCGTGTCGCCGATCGCCCGTCCCGCCTGTTTGACCGCGGCCGGTGAGCTCTCGGGTCCGTCGCTCATCGGTGAGCCGAGCGCGTTGACCATGAAGTCGTGCGCCTCGCCGGAGAACGGGAACGAGTTCGCCTCGCAGGTTGGGCAGACCACTCCCCCGGCCGCGCCGGAGAACGCGGTGAGATGGTCGGTCGAGCCGCAGCGGGAGCAGCCCGAGAGCTCGGGGGCGAAACCGGCGGCGAGCGCCAGCTTCAGCCGGAAGGTGACCATGCCGCCGAGTCCGGCGATGCTTCCGGCGGGATCCTCGTCGACCAGCGCCAGGTAGCGGCAGAGCAGGTTGTACGCGGGCTGGTTCGGCTCGGATCCGTCCAGCAGGCGGAGCACCGCCCCGCAGGCGTCCCCGGCGGCCCGGATGCCGCGGGCCGAGGAGCGCAGCCGCGGATAGCCGTCGACGGTTTCGGCGGCGGTCACAGTGTGGAGGTCGCCACGGCTGCGATGGAGCACGAGGCTGAGCCGGAAGAAGGGCTCGAGGCGGCCGCCGAACCGGGAGCGCGGCTTGCGCACGCCTTTGGCGATAGCGCCGAGGCGCCCGTGCTCGCGCGAGTAGATGTGGAGGATGCGGTCGGCCTCGCCATACCGGATCGTGCGCAGCACCACCGCTTCTGTCTTATATGTACCGGCCATCTGCCTAAAGATTGGCGGGTCGGCCGGACGGGCCGGGTATTCGGCTCCCGGACTGGGTCAGGAGCGTCGCTTGCGGGCCGGTTTGCGCAGCTTCACCTGGCACTCGGGGCAGTAGTAGGTGGAGCGGCCGCCGACCACGATGCGCACGATCGTGGCCCCGCAGCTGTGGCAGTCCTCGCCTTCCCGCCGGTGAACGAGGAACTCGTCCTGCATCGAGCCGGTCTCGCCCTTGGCGTCGCGGTAGTCGTCGATCGAGGCTCCGCCGAGGTCGAGCCCGCGCTCGAGCGCTTCGACGACCCCGTCACGCAGCGCCTCGTGATGTTCGGCCTTCATCGATCCGCCGGTGCTGAGCGGGTGAAGGCGGGCCCGGTACAGCGCCTCGTCGGCGTAGATGTTGCCCACGCCGACGACGCCCTTCTGGTTCAGGAGAAATGACTTCAAGGGGCCGGTGCGGTTGGCGGTCATCGCCGCCATCGCCTCCACCGTGAATTCGGGTGAGAGCGGCTCGACCCCGAGGCGGGAGGCGAAGTACTCGTCGAGCGCCTCCTGGTCTGCCACGAAGCCCCGTCCGAACCTGCGCGGGTCGGTGAAGCGCAGCTCCCCGCCGTCGTCCAGGGAGAACCTGGCCTTCAGATGCTTCTCGCCGGCCCCGGGCTCGTAGATCCGCGAGTCGCCGGGGTTGGTCACCCCTTCGGGGTCGATCAGGATCAGGCTGCCGGTCATGCGCAGATGGATGACCACCGAGTTGCCGTCCTCCAGGTCTAGCAGCAGGTACTTGCCGCGGCGGGACACATCGACGATCTCCCGGCCCTCGGTCGCGTCTTCGAACGCCTTGGGGGTCTCCGGCTTGGAGAAGTAGGGGTCCAGGACCTCGACCGAGTCGATTCTCCGGCCGACGAGATCGGGCTCGAGCTGGCGGCGGATCGTCTCGACTTCGGGAAGTTCAGGCACGAGTGAAGGATATGCCTTCCCCCGACCCACGAGACCCGGCCGTCGACCAAAAGGGCCTCTGCGAGGTTCCTCCGTCACTTGCTGCTGTCAATGGGCATGCGGATACGGCGAAAAAGTCGGTCAGAATGGGCCGGCCTTCAGCCCTTCGTTCCGACAGATCTTTTTGTCGTGTACGCGATAGCCCATGACCACCGACGTCCTGCCCAAGGAATCTAAGAAGCGACTGCCCGTGGGTGGGTCTTGAAGTAGACGTCCTTCAGCTGCTGGCCGGAGAGGTGCGTGTACATCTGGGTCGTGGCGACGTCGGCGTGGCCCAGCATCTCCTGGACCGCCCGCAGATCACAGCCTCCCGCCAGCAGGTGGGTCGCGAAGGAGTGGCGCAGCGTATGCGGACTCATGCGGTCCTCCAGACCCACGTTCCTGGCATGTCCCTGAACGATCTTGTAGAGGCCCTGGCGGGTGAGCGCCTTGCCGCGGAAGTTGACGAAGAGCGCCTTCTCGGAGCGTCCCTTGACCATCTCGGGGCGGGCGGCGCGCTGATAGTTCTCGATCGCGTAGATCGCCTGGCGGCCGAGCGGGACGAGCCGTTCCTTGCTGCCCTTGCCCCTGGCCTTCAGCATGCCGTGGTGGGTGTCGATGTCGGTCATCTCCAGGCCGGTCACCTCGGAGGCCCGCAGGCCGCAGGCGTACATCACCTCCAGGATCGCGCGGTCGCGGTATGCCTGCGGGGAAGCGCCCTGGGGCGAGGCGAGCAGTTTCGCGACCTCGGACTGGTTGAGCACGTTCGGCAGTTTCTTCGAGCGTCGCGGAGTGGTCAGGCCGACCGTCGGGTCGTCGATGATCAGGTCCTCGCGGCGCAGGTGCTTGTAGAAGGATCGGAGCGCGGCGGTCTTCCTGTGGACGGTCGAGGCGGCGAGCGGCTGCTCGCCATCGGCGGATGTCAGCGTGGTCACGAACTCGGACATCTGGGCCGCGGTGATCGCGATCGGATCGATTCCGCGTTCCCTCAGGTACTCGCCGAACTGGAGCAGATCGGTCCGGTACGCGTTCAGCGTGTTGCGGGAAAGCCCGCGCTCGAGCTCGAGATAGGCGAGGAACTCCAGCAGCAGGTGCTCGAAGCGGGCGGTCTCGACATCGGCTGCGGGAATGGCGACTGCGGGCGGCATGACCTCACTTTCGCCCCACTCCCCTCCATCCCTCGCCCCGCAACGAATCCCGCAGAATCGTCGCCGCTTCTACCCCACAGCCAGATCGGAGAGGCGGGAGCCGGCCGCGAGCGGACCGCTGAAGAACTCCGGATCCTCCTCGATGTCCCGGCCCATCGTGCTTCGCGGCAGCCCGGAAGCGGCATATCCGGCGATGTCTACCGGCTCGAAAACAGCTCGGTGCCGTCCCTCGCCGATCTCGGCGACCGCCCCGGCGAGGTCCTCCCTGCCCTCCGGAAGGGGAACGTCGACGCCGGCGAGCAGAAGCTTCAGCACCGAGCGTGAATGATGGCTGAGCCCCTGATGGCGAGGCCTGGGGTCACCGCTTGAGAGTCGCGGGGAAAGTACCACCGGTGCCCCGAGCGAGAGCCCCGAATGGGCGACGTCGAGCGCGACCATTCCGCCGTGCCCGTACACGGTCGCGGAGCCGAGGATTCCCGGGCCCGGTCCCGCGATCACCGCGTCCCAGGCCAAGGACTCGGCCGCGTCGATCGCGCCGACCAGGGTGATCGCCTCCGCCTGGCCGCCGTAGGCCGGTCCGGCGGTGACATGTCCGGCCACGAGATCCAGATCCAACAGACGCCGGACGTCACGGGAGAACGCGCCGGGCAGCGCACCTCCCCCGGTCTGGATGTATCCGACCCGCGGCCTTCGCCTGCCCTCGCGCCGCGCCCGTTCCGCGACGGCCCAGGCCGCGGGCGCGAGATGTCCATGGAGCCCGATCGCGAGCACCGGGATCTTCATGTCCCGGCCGGCCCCCGCCTCGTCGTCCACGGGACGCTCGATCGATCCGACCGGATGCTGAAGCGAGCTGTAGTTGAGTTTCATCACGTGCTCGTCGAGCGAGCCCTCACCCGCGAGACCCCTGGTGAGGTTCACGTGAACGATGTCGAACCCGCCCGATCCCAGACCGAGATCGAGCGCCTCGACGTTGACGATCACATCGTCTCCGAGCTCACATTCGCCGACCAGACCCGGATCCGCCCAGGCCCTTCGCTCCACGCCTTCGATCTCGACCTTCAGCGGCGACACCGAGACCACGGTGGCCCGCCGCAGCTTCAGCATCTGGCCGCCGCTCCGACGAGGATCTCTTCGCAGATCTCCAGCATCTCGGCGAGGTTCGCCTGCGGCACCGATTCCTCATGGGTGTGGTTGTCGTAGGTCCCGTTGGCGAGCAGCAGCGTGTCGATCCCGGCGGCCATGAAGACGTTTGCGTCGCTGCCGCCCCCGGTCGAGACCCTCCTGGGTTCGTGTCCCCGCCGGCGCAGGGCCTCTTCCGCGATCAGCAGCGAAGGCGAGTCCTCCGCGGTCCGGTAGCCCCGGAAGACTTCCTCGGTGACGATGTCGACCTCGCAGCCGGCTTCCGACGCCGCCGAGATCATGCTGTCGCTCATCGCGGCGATCACCTCGATCACCCGGTCGGGATCGATCGATCTCGCCTCGCCCGAAACCCGGCAGCTGCCGGGAATGATGTTGCCCGAGGAGCCGCCCGAGATCGTGCCGATGTTCGCGGTGGTCTCCTCGTCCAGACGGCCCAGCCGCATCTCCGAGATGGCCGCTGCCGCCGCCGCGATCGCCGAGCGGCCCGATTCGGGGTCCAGCCCGGAATGCGCTTCCACCCCGGTGAATTCAGCGTTGATCCGGTGGTGACTCGGTGCCGCGGTGATCACCTCGCCGATGTCGGTCGCGTGATCGAGCACGAATCCCCAGCTGGATTTCAGCAGCGAGACGTCGAAGTTCGCGGCGCCGCGCAGGCCCTGCTCTTCGGCGACCGTGAACAGCAGCTCGATGCCGATCGGCGGTTTCCGGTCCCGGTGGCGATTCGCGAGTTCCATCAGCACCGCGACGGCGGCCTTGTTGTCCGCCCCGAGGATCGTCTCCCCGGCGCTGCGATAGATGCCGTCATCGAGCACCACCTGGATCGGGCCGTCGTGCGGGACGGTGTCGAGATGGGCGCAGAACAGCACGTATCCGGGCTTTTCACCCTCGATCCGCGCGAGCAGGTTGCCGGCACCGGCCTCTGCCGGACCGGCGGCGCCGTCCTCGAAGACCTCGAGGCCGAACGAACTCAACTCGGTGGCGACCGCGGCGGCGATCTCGCCCTCCTCACCGGTCGGGCTGGCGATCTCGCAGAGACGTACGAAGCGGCTCATCGCTGTCAGGACGTTCGTGGCGGATCGGACCGCCGCATGATCACGAACAGGCCGATCGCGACGATCGGCAGGATGAAATCGGACCAGAGGATCAGGCCCGTGTTGTCCTCACAGTGATTGTCGTTCTCGACCATCTGGTAGATGTGGCCGTAGCCGTCACCGAAGAACTGGATCGTGAGCACCAGGATCACCGCGGCCCACCACATCGGGTGGCGGATCCAGATGCAGAGGAAGGCGGCGACACCGATCGCGAGGTCCCCCATCGCGTTCTCGAACTGGAACCCGCCGTCACCGCGGGTGAAACAGATCTCCTCGGCGATCTGCTTGCCGTCGAAGATGTGGAAGGCGGCACCGAAGATCCCGCCGACGCCGACCGCGATCACCAGCCACCAGCGCAGGAAGATCCCCGCGGTCTCGCCTCGAGTCCTACCCTCGTGACCGCGAAACGCATGAAAAGCTCCGACGGCCAGGGCGATCACCGGCCATACGAGAGCTTCCACTACTGAACGTGCTCCACATCCGAGAGGGCTGATTCGGGATCGGTTCCCGTGGCGCGCTTCGCCGCCGCGGCCATGAACTCACGGAAGAGCGGTTCCGGCCGGTTGGGCCGGGAGTTGAACTCGGGGTGGAACTGGGAGGCCACGTAGAACGGATGCTCGGGCAGCTCGACGATCTCGACCAGCCGCTCGTCGGGTGAGGTGCCGCTGCAGACGAGGCCCTCGTCCTCGAGCCGGGTGCGCAGCAGGTTGTTGACCTCGTAGCGGTGGCGGTGACGCTTGTAGATCACCGGGTCGTCGTAGATGCCGATCGCCTTGGTGCCGTCGTGGAGCTTGACCGGATCGGCGCCGAGCCGCATGGTGCCGCCCATGTCGGAGACTTCCTTCTGCTCGGGCAGCAGGTCGACCACCGGGTACTCGGTCTCGGGATCGAACTCGGCCGAGTTGGCGCCGTCCATGCCGGCGATCGAACGGGCGAACTCGATCACCGCGATCTGCATGCCGAGACAGATGCCGAGGTAGGGAATCTCGTTCTCGCGGGCGTACTTGGCCGCCGCGACCTTGCCTTCGATGCCGCGCTCGCCGAATCCTCCGGGAATCAGGATGCCGTCGACACCGTCGAGTTCGTTCACGTCGAAGTTCTCGGAATCGACCAGGTCCACCTGAACCTTGACCCCGTTGTGGATGCCACCGTGTTCGAGCGCCTCGATCACCGACTTGTACGAGTCGGCGAGCTGGATGTACTTGCCGACCAGGGCGATCCGTACGGTGCCCTCGGCCCGGTCGGCCATGCGCAGCATCTCCTCCCAGTCGGCCAGGTCCGGCGCGGGAGCCTCCATGCGGAAGTGGTCGAGGATGAAATCGTCGAGGCCCTCGGCCCGGTACATCAGCGGGATCTTGAAGACGTTGTCGACATCCTGTCCCGAGATCACGGCCTCGTTCGGAAGGCTGGCGAAATGGGCGATCTTCCGGCGGATGTCCCGGTCGAGGCCGGTCACCGAACGGCAGATCAGCGCGTGTGGCTGGATGCCGATGCGGCGCAGTTCCTGGACCGAGTGCTGGGTCGGCTTGGTCTTCATCTCACCGGCATGGCTGATGTAGGGAACCAGGGTCAGGTGGATGAACATCGCCCGCTTGGGGGTCAGATCGGTGAAGAGCTGGCGGATCGCCTCGAGGAAGGGCAGCGACTCGATGTCGCCGACGGTGCCGCCGATCTCGGTGATCACGAAATCGACCTGCTTGGTCTCGGCGACGATCAGGATGCGGTTCTTGATCTCGTCGGTGATGTGCGGGATGACCTGGACGGTGCCGCCGAGGTAGTCACCGCGGCGCTCGCGCTTGATCACCGAGTTGTAGACCGAACCGGCGGTGACGTTCGAGGCCCGCGAGGTGTTCTCGTCGGTGAAGCGCTCGTAGTGGCCCAGGTCGAGGTCGGTCTCCGCGCCATCCTCGGTGACGAACACCTCGCCGTGCTGGAAGGGACTCATCGTGCCCGGATCGACGTTCAGATACGGGTCGAACTTCTGGATCTGAACCCGGAAACCGCGGGCCTTCAGCAGGCGGCCGATCGACGCCGAGGCGATGCCTTTTCCGAGAGCCGAAAGCACTCCGCCGGTGACGAAGATGAATCGGGTTTCTCCTTGGCTCGGCTTGCTCACTTAACTCTCCCCACGGAGTCTATAAAGCGGAGCGGCGGAACCCGGTCGATGATCCCGGAAATTGAGCGAAATTCTCCGAGAATCGTGATCGCGAGGACCACCGCGAGGGCGATCAGGCGGCCGGTCTCGTCGAGTTCGGTCAGCAGCCACACACCGACGATCGCTCCCGCGAGGTTCGAACCGGTGTCCCCGAGCATCGCCCGGTTCCGCAATGTGAGGAACATGCCGACGAGGAACGGCCCGAGGAAGATGCCGAGCAGCTCGATCGGCTGGATCGTCCAGCCGATCAGGCAGATCCCGGCGAGCACGAGCAGCATCGCCTTCTCCACCCGTCCTCCGCGAAGGTCGAGCAGGTTGAACATGTTGGTCGCGAGGATCAGCAGGGCGACGTCACAGATGTAGGCCGGCCACTCGTTGCCGGTGCCGGTGACGACATAGGCCGCCAATGCCAGCGCCCCGATCGCCTTGACCGCGCCCGTGGAAAGCTGGCCGCGCATCACGGCCGAGGCGTGGCCGCGCCAGCCGCGCGGGGTGTCCGGACTCGATCCGAGCCCCAGGGAGTCGTCGAGCAGACCGAGGAAGGCGACGCCGATCAGGTAGACGATCCAGCGCCGCAGATCGGGCTCCAGCAGATCGAGGCCGGCGCGCTCGTCGAGGACCGCCAGCGGCGCGAGGCTGACCAGGGTCGCGGTGACCAGGATCGCACCCAGCGGGAAGGCCAGCTTCTCGTCGCGGAAGTTGACCCGGACCAGGCCGGATGCGGCCAGTCCGCGGCAACCCGCAGGAACGAGAACCAGGGCGACGAGGATCGCCACCGGCAGCCCGAGCCAGGTGACGGTTCAGCCCTGCTTTCCGGACTTCGTCCGCTGCTGCTTCGCCGGCAGCGGTTCCAGCAGCTCGGGAAGCAGCCGATCGGATCCCTCCTTGACCCCGAAGCTGCCCTCGGCCCCGGCCAGCGCGTAGACCAGGCTCACCTTTCCGGCGGGCTGGTCGAGATTGTCGACACTGGTGACGTTTTCTCCACTGAAGTACGAGACCGAGGAAGGATCGGTGCTCACCTGCTCGACGCCGACGACCTGGGCCCGGGTCGACTTGGCACCCTCGATCAGGCTCTGATCGAGCAGTTCGGTCTGCTCGGCGAGTTCGGGATCCATCTCGTCGAGCCCGCCGCGGTACACGATCAGCGCGTCCAGATCACGGAACTCACCGCTCGATTGCGACATCAGCTCACTCTGGGTCAGGGTCAGGACCTTGCCGCCGTTGATCAGTTGGCGCCCGGTGATCCGCCCGTAGTTGCCCAGCAGTTCGGGGTTCTGATCGACCGCGGAGAGCTTGGTTCCGACCAGCGACTCGGCCAGTGCGGCGGAATCCGGCGGCTGCCGGATGACACCGACCGCCGCCAACTCAGCCCCGGTGGGCTGGATCGCGTCGTTGACCGCGTCGGTCACCTCGCTCGGCAGCGAACCGAATCCGATCAGGCCGACCCGGTCCCCCTGAAGCTGATTCTCCGTGAGTGCGGGAAGAACTCCCGCACCGAAATCATCGGACCAGCCCTGTTCCGTCTCGAGGTCATCGATCCGGCTGCGAGCTTCGGTGAGATCCCCGGTGAGGCTCGATTCGAGGTCGTTGCGAGTGTTGTTGAGCACGTCGCCACCAACCTGAGAACCAATCAGGATGCCGATCGCGAGGGCCAAGAAGACCGCCGTCAGTGATGCCGCGTGGTAGCGAGCGCTGTAACCCATGATCGAGAGCTTAGGCGCTGAGAGGCCGCGGACGCGAGCCCACTAGAAGCCCAACCAGATCTTGATCTTCAGCCAGAGCAGGTCGGCCAGATCCGCCAGGGCGGGCGAGGTCAGGATCACGACGACGACCAGGACGAGAAAGGCCGCCAGGAAGAAAAAGAGGGATCCGGTGGAAAGCCCCGGGCTGTAGAGGCGACTCACGCCCTTGGCGTCGACCAGCACTTCGCCGATGCGAAGACGGGTCAGGAAGGTCGACGACATGCCGTCGCGGTCCTTGTCGAGAAACTCGATCAGGTTGAAGTGGGCGCCGACCGTGACGATCAGTGACGCCCCCTTCTCGAAGGCCATCAGCATCGCGACGTCCTGGCTGGTGCCGACCGAAGGCAGGATGATCGGATCCAGACCGAGGTCGATCAGGCGCTGCTTGCCCGGTGCCTTGCCGTTGGCATAGGCGTGCACGACCAGTTCCGCCCCGCACCTGAGGGTCTGATCGGTGGCCGAATCCATGTCGCCGAGGATCATGTCCGGCCTGTAGCCCGCGTCCCGGATCGCGTCCGCGCCACCATCGACCCCGATCAGGATCGGTCGCACGTCGCGGATGTACGCGCGCAGGGCACGCAGGTCACGCTTGTAGTTCGGACCACGGACGACGATCAGGACGTGACGATCGCGAAAGTTCGTCCGGGTGACCGGCTGCTCGATGCTGCCGGAGAGCATCTCGCCCTCCTCTTCGAGGCGGGAGACGGTGTTCTCCGCAAACGCGGCCAGCGCGAGGTGGATCTGCTCCTGCTGCTGGGCCAGACGCAGGTCAAGGTCCGGTTTCAGCTGCTCCAGGCCGACCGCGATCCGCTCCCCATCCCGCTTCAGCTCGGGTCCGTCGAGCTCGATGACATCACCGTCGCTCAGGAGGTCGAACAGGTCGGCGTCGGGGAAATCGATCAGCCTCACCCCGGCCTCGACCAGGATGAGCGGGCCGCGGTTCGGGTACTTGTCGTCGGAGGAAGGTTCGTTGTTCAGCACCACCCTGACCCCGCTCCCGGCCAGATCCTCGGCGGCGATGCGGTCGATGTTGCGGTGGCCGATCACGGCGATGTCGCTCGGCGAGAGCTGCTTGACCAGATCCTTGGTCTTCCGGCCCGGACGGGCGATTCCGCTGCTGCTGACGACCGGATCGGAGCCGTTCTGGGCCGTTCCGTTCCCGCGAGCACGCAGCCGCTTGGTGATGGCGTTCACCCCGTGAGGGTAGTACTTACTTCGCTACCGGTTCGAAGCGACCAGCTCGCGGGCGTGACGGGTCGCGGCCTCATCCCCGCTTTCCGCGCCCATCATGCGGCGGATCTCGTCGACCAGCTGCTCGCCGGTCAGCGCCTTGACGGTCGCGGTCGCCGTCGCGGTCGAGACATCCTTCTCCACCGAGAAATGGGTGTCCGCCTTCGAGGCCACCTGTGGCAGGTGGGTGATCGCGATGACCTGGCGATCCCGGGCGACCGACCTCAGCCGCTCACCGACCGCGGTCGCGGTGTTGCCGCCGATCCCGGCGTCGATCTCGTCGAAGACCAGGGCCCGCTCGGTGTCGCCCGACCCGGTGCCGGCCAGGGTCAGCATCACGCGTGACAGTTCACCGCCGGATGCCGAGTCCCGGAGCGGCTGCGCTTCCATCCCGGGGTTCGGGGCGAGCATGAACTCGACCGTCTCCGCCCCGTTCGGCCCGGGACCACCGGACAATTCCCGCAGCTCGACTTCGAGCGTGGCGCCCGACATCGCCAGATCCGCGAGTTCTCCGGTCACGGCCGCCGACAGTTCTGCCGCCGCCCGATCGCGGCCAGCGGTGAGTTCGGCCGCGGCCTCGTCCAACTCGGCGGAAAGCTCGGCCACTCTCGCCCGAAGCTCCAGCTCCCGGCTCTCACCGCCCTCCAGCCGCTCGATCTCGGCCCGGCACCACGCGGCATGCTCCAGCACCTTGGCGATCGTGCCGCCGTGCTTTCGCTCCAGCCGGTCGAGCAGATCGAGCCGTTCCTCGATCTCGGCCAGCCGCTCGGGATCCGCCGCGATCGATTCCACATACGAACGCAGCTCGACGCCGATGTCCTCCGCCTCGAGCAGAAGGCTCTCGACCCGGTCGGCCAGGGTGTCGAGGCCCGCGTCCAGGCCACGGACCCCACTCAGTTCGGTCGAGGCGCGGGCCAGGTGCCCGGCCGCCCCCTCGCCGGACTCGTCGCCCTTCAGGCGGACGGCGGCCTCGGTCGAGGCGATCCGGAGCCCTTCGGCATGCCGCAGCCTCTCCCGTTCCGTCTCCAGCTCTTCCTTCTCGTCGGGAAGCGGTGCCGCGGATTCGATCTCCTCGAGCTCGAAGCGGTGAAGATCGAGGTCTCGTTCGCGGGCCTGGTCGCGATTGACCAGTTCGTCCAGCTCGTTCACGACGAGCTGATGCTCGCGCCAGACCGACCTGTACCGGGCGAGCCGCTTCGCCTGCTCCTCACCCCCGGCTCCATCGACCATCGCCAGCTGGGCCGAGCCGATCGTCAGGCGGCGATGCTCATGTTGGCCGTAGAAGGCGAGCAGTCGTTTCGTGATCACGTGGAGGTCCTGGGCGCTGGCCGCCCTGCCACCCACGAAAGCCGAAGTCCGGCCCGCCGCCGAGACGCGGCGGCCGAGCACGAGGTCCTCGCTCCCGGCGGGCAGGCGATCGAGGATCTCGGCGAGTTCCGGTTCCTCACGCCAGGCGGGCGGAAGGTCGAACACCCCCTCGACCCAGGCCTCGTCCGCCCCCGGCCTGACGATGCCCTTCCGTGCCTTGCCACCCATCAGCAGATCGAGCGAATGGGCGAGCACCGTCTTGCCGGCCCCGGTCTCGCCGGTCAACACGTTCAGGCCGGGGCCGAGTTGAAGCTCGGCCCGTTCGATCAGGAGGAGATTCTCGATGCGCAGTTCACGGAGCACGGACCTCTTTTAGCACCACGGCCGGACAAGTCACCCCGCCCGGGCGGTCCGAATCCTTGTACTTCCGGTCCCTCTAGACGGCCAGGTGCCCGAACTTCTCCCTGATCCGGTGGTAGTAGTTCGCGCCTTCCAGCTGGGCCAGCCGGGCAACTCCCGGACGGAACCTGACTTCGGCCTCCGCACCGGGCGCGAGCTCGCCCACCTGGACACCGTCAACCGCCGTGTCGACACCGTCGCGGCTGCGATGGTTGACGACATGGAGGACATCTCCGGGCGCGACCACCAGGGCGCGAGCGGTGAGTGTGTGTGGCGCGATGTAGCTCACCACGTAACCATCGACTCCCCAGGCCAGGATCGGCCCGTTGTTCGCCAGGTTGTAGCCGGTCGATCCGGTGGCGGTGGCGGCGACCAGGCCGTCGCAGCGGACGTGGCCGACCTCCTCACCGGCGATCCGGTAGCTGAGTTCGGCGACGCCGCCGCGCGGGCGGCGGCTGAAACTGACGTCGTTCAGCGCGACCGAGCGTTCGCCGCCCATGGTCACGTCGAGGCCGGGCAGGTCGAGCAGTTCGGTGTCGCCGGCAAAGGCCCGGTCCAATCCGAGTTCGATCTGGTCGGCCTCGACCGCCGCCAGGAAGCCGACCCGGCCGAAATTGATGCCGAAAACCGGAGTTTGGGTGCCGGTGGTGGTGCGAAGCGCGCTGAGCATCATGCCGTCGCCTCCGAGCACTATGCACAGCTCGGGGACCAGGTCGCCACGCTCGGCGCTCGGCACCAGGTTCCAGCCGTGACGCTCAGCCGCCGCATGGCAGACCTCCGAGGCGCGCTCGATTCCTTCGGCGTGATCGTGAGTGAAGAGCAATGCGACCGGGGCGCTCATAGGTCAACACCTTCGCACAGAGCGGCACCGCTGTCCGCACCTTCGCCGGTCCGGCCCAGGTACAGGAAGGTCTCGAGGTTTCCCTTCGGGCCGGGCAGGCCGGTCGGGGCCACCCCGAGCAGGGCCAGGCCGAGCTCTTTCGCGAAATCGGCGATGCCGGCCACCGCTTCAAGCCGATCCTCCGGCTTGCGCACCACGCCACCGCGCCCCACCCGGGTCCGCCCCAGCTCGAACTGCGGCTTGACCATCGCCATGATCCCGGCGTCCGGCGCGGTGGTCTCGACGACCGGCTCCAGGACCTTCCGCAGGGAGATGAAGGAGACGTCGATCACGGCCAGGTCGGGCCGGTAATCGAGATCGCTCGCGAGCAGATCCCGCGCGTTGAGACGCTCGATCACGGTCACGGATTCATGGCGCCGCATCGAATCGTCGATCTGTCCGTAGGCGACGTCGAGCGAAGTCACATGGGCCGCGCCGCGCTGCAGAAGGCAGTCGGTGAAACCGCCGGTCGAGGCGCCGACGTCGAGACAGCGCAGCCCGGTCACGTCGATCTCGAGCGCATCGAGTGCGTTCGCGAGCTTGATCCCACCCCGGGACACGAAACGGCGGGCCTCGACGATCTCGATCTCCAGCTGCGGATCCACGTCCTGGCTCGGCCTGAGCGCGACCGGTCCGTCGACGCCCAGCTTGACGTGCCCCGCACGCACCGCCTGTGCCGCCGCGGTGCGGGACGGAAAAAGCCCCCGCTCGGTCAGCAGCACATCGAGTCTTGATCGCTTTCGTCCCATCCGGGAAAGGTATCTGCCGGACCGTGCCCGCGGCGTGGGGCTGGTGCTCCGGCCTACGCAAAATTGATTAGGGACTGTGACTCGACTCACACACAGGAACGATCGAGAGGCGTACTTTCTTTTCAGGAGACCATGACCATGATCCGGCGCACAATCCCCCTCGACGCACAGAACGCTCTCGTCCTCGCGACGGCGCCGCTGATGATGGTCGTGCCCTACGTGCTGACCTTCAGCCCCGAAGTCGGTCTTGTCTCGTTCTTCCTTGGAGCCCTGCTGATGGCGGTCGCCCTCGCCGGCTCCACCCGCTCCCTTTCAGTTTCAGCCCACGAGGGATTCAACTGGGTCCTCGGACTCAGCACCCTCGCAATCGGAATCGTCGCCGGCATCCTCGGCAACGTTCCCGTGGCAGCGATCTTCCTGGTCGGATTCGGCTCCGCTCACTTGGCACTTACCGCTTTGACGCGGTACAGCGCCCGCGGCGCATGAAGAGTCCACCTACCTCCCACTGATCA
>DATJUB010000017.1:0-22705 GCA_035502775.1 Solirubrobacterales bacterium
AAATAGCGTGCTGATCGTCTCCACCCCAACCACCCACCGGCCAGCTGAGACTCAGCCATGTATCCGCCCAACCACCCGAGACTCGGCCGTTCAAATCCACCTAGGTGCGTCCCGGGCGCCGCTCGCCCACCGTCCCACCAACAGAAAAGGGCCGCCCGGAGGGGCGGCCCTTTTCGAAGCTTCAGCCGAGGGCTGCGCTCAGACCAACTCGAGGAACACCATCTCCGTGGAGTCCGACTTCCTCGGTCCGATCTTGATGATCCGCAGGTACCCTCCGGGACGCTCGGCGTACCTCGGGGCGATCTCCTCGAACAGCTTGTGCGTCGCGAACTTGTCGTTCCGCAGGAAGGCGAGGGCCTGACGCCGGGCGTGGAGGTCTCCGCGCTTGGCGAGGGTGATCAGCTTCTCGATCTCGGGCTTCGCCGCCTTGGCCTTGGCCTGGCTGGTCTTGATGCGCTCATGGTCGATCAGCTCCTTGGAGAGGTTCGCCATCAGCGACTTGCGGTGGGCGGAGTCTCGTCCGAGCTTGTTTCTTTTCTTGGCGTGGCGCATCGTGTTTCTCCTAGTTTCTTACCGGACGTCAGTCCTGGCGGAGGTCGTAACCGCGGTTCTGCAGGTTTTCGATGACCTCTTCAATTGACTTCTGGCCGAAGTTCGGGATGGCACCCAGTTCGGACTCGGACTTCTGGAGCAGCTGGCCGATGGTCTCTACTCCGGCGCGCTTCAAGCAGTTGAAGGAACGGACGCTGAGCTCGAGCTCGTCGATCAGGATGTCGTTGTCGGGACCGGCGGCACCGGCTCCGGCTCCGTTGGCTTCCACAGCCGCTTCGGCCACTACGGGCTCCCGGGCGGTGAGTTCCTCGACCCGGTCCGGGTCGCTGAAGATCGCGAGGCTCTTGATCAGAATCTCGGAGGCTTCACGCAGCGCGGTGTTCGGCTCGATCGAACCGTCGGTCTCCAGCTCGAGCGTGAGCTTGTCGAAGTCGGTGCGCTGCCCGACACGGGCGGCCTCGACGACGTAGGAGGCACGGCGGATCGGCGAGAAGATCGAGTCGATCGGGATGACGCCGATCGGCTGGTCGTCGTCCTTGTTCTCCTCGGCGGGACGGTAACCGCGGCCGCGACCGATGGTCACGTACATCTCCAGGCGGGTCTTCTTCTCGAGTGTGGCGATCGGAGCCTCGGGGTTGAGGATCTCGACGCCGGCGGGCAGATCGATGTCGGCGGCGGTGACGTCACCGGGGCCGGTCACGACGATCGGGGCCTCAACGGCATCCGCTTCGGTGTGCATGCGCACGACGAGGTCCTTCAGGTTGAGGACGATGTCGGTGACGTCTTCCTTGACACCGGGGATGTTCGAAAACTCATGCGAAACGTCCTCGATGCGGACGCTGGTGATCGCGGCACCGCTCAGCGATGAAAGCAGCACGCGACGAAGGCTCGATCCAAAGGTGTATCCGAACCCCTTGTCGAGAGGCTCAATGGTGAAGACGCCCTTGTTCTCGTCTACTTGCTCGGAGCTGATGCTCGGTACCTGGAAGTCTGTGCTCATTGGTTCCTTGGTTATTCGTAAAAGGTTAAAACTGGGCCGAAAGCCGGAGGCCTATACGCGGCGGCGCTTGCGCGGACGGCAGCCGTTGTGAGCCTGCGGCGTAACGTCCTTGACGCTGGTCACGTCGAGGCCGGCGGCCTGGAGTGAACGAACCGCGGTGTCCTTGCCGGATCCCGCGCCCTTGGCGAAGACTTCGACCTTCTGAAGGCCGTGCTCCATGCCCTTCTTGGCGGCGGCGTCGGCGGTCACCTGGGCGGCGAACGGCGTCGACTTGCGTGAGCCCTTGAATCCGGCGCTGCCGGCGGACTCCCAGGCGATCACGTTGCCTTCGAGATCCGTGAGGGTCACGATGGTGTTGTTGAACGAAGTCTTGATGTGTGCCTGACCGACGGCGATGTTCTTGCGAACGCGACGGCGTGTGCGGGTCTTGGCGGGTTTCTTGGCGGCCATGAAGGTCCTTACTTTCCGGTCTTAGGCTTTGCGCTTGCCGGCGACGCTCATGCGACGCGGGCCCTTGCGGCCACGGGCGTTGGTCTTGGTCCGCTGACCGCGAACCGGCAGTCCACGGCGGTGACGGAGTCCACGGTAGGAGCCGATCTCCATCAGACGCTTGACGTTCTGGGAACGCTCGCGGCGAAGATCGCCCTCGACGTCGAGATCCTCGATCGCCTCACGCAGCTTGATGATTTCTTCCTCGGTCAGATCCTTGACCTGGGTGTCACGATCGATACCGACCTGGTCCAGAAGCTTCTGGGCGGTCGGCTGACCGATACCGAAGACATATGTGAGGCCGATCTCGGCCCTCTTGTTCAAGGGGATGTTGACCCCGGCGATACGCGCCATTACCTAACCCTGCCTCTGCTTGTGTCGCGGGTTCTCACAGATCACCAGGACGCGTCCGCGCCGGCGAATAATCTTGCACTTCTCACACATCGGTTTTACCGAGGCTCGGACTTTCATCGTCCTTGTCCTTTTCGAAGAGGTGTCCCGACGACCCCAGTAAACGGGCTACGGGCGTGAAAAAACGGCCCAAAAGGCCGAGAGCGAACAATAGCAAGAAGTTTCATTGGCTGTCCCAGGGAGTCAGGATGCGGGGGCCATCGTTCGTCGCCGCAACCGTGTATTCGAAATGTGCGGCCATCGAACCGTCTTCCGAGTAGATCGACCAGCCATCGTCGTCCTGGTAGATCTCGGGACCACCGACGTTGACCATCGGCTCGATCGCGAAGACCATGCCGGCCTCGATCAGCGGACCCCGTCCGGCCGGGCCGTAGTTCGGGATGTGCGGATCCTCGTGCATGCTCTGGCCGATCCCGTGGCCGACCAGCGTCTTGATCACCGAGAACCCCGCCGCCTCGACATGGGTCTGCACCGCGTTCGAGACATCGCCGATGCGATTGCCGGGCACCATCTGCGCCGCGGCAAGATCAAGCGATTCCTTGGTCACGTCGAGCAGCCGCTGGGTGATTTCATCCACCGGACCGACCGCGACGGTGCTGGCGCCGTCGGCGACCCATCCGTCGAGAGTGACACCGATGTCCACCGAGAGGATGTCGCCCTTCTCCAAGGTGTACGGGCCGGGAATGCCGTGGACCACCATCGAGTTCGGCGAGGCGCAGATCGATCCGGTGAAACCGCGGAAGCCCTTGAAGGTCGGCACCCCGCCCTGTGAGCGGATGAACTTCTCGGCGGCCTCGTCGAGCTCGGCCGTGGTCACCCCGGGGCGGATCTTCTTCTGGATCATCTGCATGCACTTGGCATGCACCACCCCGGCCGCGGCCATCAGGTCAAGCTGCTCGTCCGTCTTGCGAATGATCATGCCGAGACAGCTTTGAAAAGGGCGACGCTCATGAACCCTCTTCGAGACTGAGTGTCGAGACGAGGGCCCGGATCGATTCCCCGACCCGGTCCGGGCTCTGGGTTCCGTCGATCCGGTTGAGCAGACCCTGCTTCTTGTAGAAGTCGACCAGCGGCGCGGTCTTCTCGTGATACTGCTCGAGACGGTGACGGACCACGTCGGGCTTGTCGTCATCACGGATGATCAGCTCGGAACCGTCGATGTCGCAGACACCTTCCTGCTTCGGCGGATTGAAATCGACGTGGTAGACGTGACCGTCCTTGACGCTCACGCGCCGGCCCGATATGCGCCGGACGATCTCCTCGTCGGAGGCGTCGATCAGGATCGCTGCGCTGAGCGCCCGCCCCAGTTCCTGGAGTTTCTGGTCCAGTGCCTCGGCCTGGGGCACGGTGCGCGGAAAGCCGTCGAGGATGAATCCGTGATCGGCCTCACCGCTCTCGAGCCGCTCGGCGATGATGCCGATCAGGACCTCGTCCGGGACGAGGTCACCGCGGTCCATGAACTCCTTGGCCTTGACGCCGACCTCGGTCTGCTCCTTGACCGCGGCCCGGAGAATGTCACCGGTCGCGTAGTAGGGCAGTTCGAGATCCTCCTGGAGGCGTTCGCCCTGGGTTCCTTTGCCGCTGCCCGGAGGTCCGAGCAGAATGAGATTGAGATCGGGCATCCAGGAGGCTCTCTACTTGAGAAAGCCCTCGTAGTTGCGCATCATCAACTGCGCCTCGAGCTGCTTGACCGTATCCAGGGCGACACCGACCACGATCAGGATCGAGGTTCCTCCGAAGAAGAACCCGCCACCGACCTGGTTGAACAGGATCGTCGGGAAGGCGGCGACGGCACCGAGGTACAGGGCTCCCGGGAAGGTCAGTCGGGAAAGCACGCGGTCGAGATACTCGGCCGTCGGGCGTCCGGGACGGACCCCGGGGATGAACCCGCCGTACTTCTTCAGGTTGTCGGCCTGATCGACCGGGTTGAAGGTCACAGCCGTATAGAAATAGGTGAAGACGATGATGAAGAACACCTCGCCGACCACGTAGGCCCACTGGTCCGGCGCCAGGAAGGCGGCGAAGTCGAGTGCGGCCGGGGTGTTGATCAGCTGGGCGATCGTCGGCGGCATCGCCATGATCGACGCGGCGAAGATGACCGGGATCACGCCCGCCATGTTGACCCGCAGCGGCAGGTAGGTCGAGCCGCCCGAGGTCATCTTGCGGCCGACCACGCGCTTGGCGTATTGCACCGGGATCCGGCGCTGGCCTTCCTGGACGAACACGATCGCCAGGACGACACCGAGACAGATGAACGGGAGCAGCACGACGAACACCTGATCCGGGTTGTTCCACCAGGTCGAGATTCCGGGAAGGACCCCTGACACGATCGAGGCGAAGATCAGCAGCGAGATTCCGTTGCCGATGCCCCGCTGGGTGATCAGCTCACCCATCCACATGAGCAGGGTGGTGCCGGCGGTGAGACAGATGACGATCAGGAACACGTTCGCCGCGTCCAGATCACCGACGACACTGGCCGAACCGGCCGGGGTCAGTGAGTTGAACAGGAAGACGTACGCGAAGGACTGCATCAGGGCCAGCAGCACCGTGAGGTAACGGGTGTACTGGGTGATCTTCTGCTGTCCGACTTCGCCTTCCTTCTGAAGGCGTTCGAGCGAAGGCACGACGACGGTCATCAGCTGCAGGATGATCGACGCGGTGATGTAGGGCATGATGCCCAGCGCAAACAGCGAGAGTCTGGAGAGACTTCCGCCTGAGAACAGGTTCAGGAACCCGAGAATGTTCGAGCCGGAGAGCTGGTCTTCGAGGTCCTTTACGGCATTGATGTCAATGCCGGGCGCCGGAATGTAGGCGCCGAGACGGTAGAGAGCCAGAATTCCCGCGACAAACAGGAGCTTCTTGCGAATCTCGGGTACAGAGAATGCCTTCGCGATCGTTGCGAGCATTAGCCCTCGATCAACTCACAGCTTCCGCCGGCGGCTTCGATCTTTTCCTTGGCCGTCGCGCTGAATCCGTGTGCGCGGACGTTGAGTGCCTTGGTGATCTCGCCCTTGGCCAGGATCTTCACGTTCGTCGAACGCTTCGCCAGGCCTACCAGCTTCAGAGTTTCCGGAGTCACGTCCGAACCGGCCTCGAAACGCTCTTCGAGATCGGCCAGGTTGACCGGCTGGGTGAAGGTACGGAAGTTCTCGAACGGCATCGACTTCTTCATGTGCGGGCCGCGCAGCTTGCGCATCCGCATCTGAATCGGGTTCTGACCGCCTTCGTGGGCAGCGTTCTTCCGGTTGCCGGAGCGCTGTCCCTGTCCGCCGTGTCCACGGCCGGACGTCTTGCCGGTGCCGGAGCCCTGGCCACGGCCGATCCGCTTGCGCGGACGGCGTGATCCCGGCTTCGGGCTCAGGTTGTGAAGACCGATTTCTTCTTCGCGGCTTTCTTGTTTCTCAGCCATCAGGCCTCCTCGACCTCGACCAGATGGGTCACGACCTTGAGCTGGCCCTGCAGCTGAGGAGAATCCTCGCGCTCGACCTTGCGCCCGATCTTGCCCAGACCGAGCGCCTGAAGGGTGCCCTTCTGGTGAGGGTTATTGTGAATATTCGAACGAATCTGGGTGATCGCGAGCTTCGCCATCAGGAGTTCTCTTCCTTGGCGTCGGCCGTCTCCGCCTTCTCGGCGTCTTCAGCGGCTTCCTCTTCGACCTGAACCTCTTCGGCGGCTTCGACCGTACCGGCGTCGAGCTGTTCCTCGGCGGCGACTTCGGCCTCGACCTCGGATGAGGCGACGGTTGACGGATCTTCCGCTACGGCACCTTCGCCGGCGGCGACGTCTTCTTCAGCCTTGGTCTCGAGCGCGGCGATGTCGGCCGGGGTGTCCGTCTCGGTCGCGGCGGCAGCGGCGTCGGCGGCCTCTTCGACCGCGGCCGTGCTCTCGGCGTCCTCGGCTCCACCTTCGGCGGGCTTCTCCTCGGGCTGGATTCCGAGCACTTCCGAAACCGTCAGACCACGAAGCTCAGCGACCTCTTCCGGCCGGCGCAGACGCACGATGCCGTCCATGGTCGCCTTGACCAGGTTGATCGGGTTCTGGGTGCCGATGCTCTTGGTGAGGATGTCCTTGACTCCTCCGAGCTCCAGCACGGCGCGAACTCCGCCACCGGCGATTACGCCGGTACCGGCGCTGGCCGGACGCAGGACGACGTGTCCCGCACCGAAGCGTCCGATGATCTTGTGAGTGATCGTATCGTTGTACTTCGGAATACGAACAAGGTTTTTACGGGCGTTCTCAACGGCTTTCTGGATGGCCAGCGGGACTTCGCGGGCCTTTCCGTAACCGATGCCGACGACCGACTCTTCATCTCCTACGGCGACGAGTGCAGTAAACGAGAACCGGCGTCCACCCTTGACCACCTTGGCCACACGGTTGATTTCGATCACACGTTCCTGAAGGTCGAGCCCCTTGGGGCTGACCATCTCGACGCGGGCTGTATCCATTCCCTTCATATCAGCTGTTCACCGTAGCGAAGTCCAAGATGCCGAGAGGCATCAAAACTCCAGCCCACCCTCTCTCGCGCCCTCGGCGAGTGCCTTCACTCTGCCGTGGTAGCGGTAACCGCTTCGGTCGAACACACATGTGCCGACGCCTGCCTTCTTTGCGCGTTCGGCCAGCAGCTCGCCGGCTTTCTTCGCCTGTTCTGTTCTTCCGAGCTTGCGCAGCTCGGCTTCGGTCCAGTTCGCGGCGGCAAGCGTCTTGCCATCGACATCGTCGATGAGCTGCGCGAAGATGCCGCGATTCGAACGGTACACCGAGAGGCGGGGCCGCTCGGCGGTACCTGTGACCTTGGCCCGCACACGATGGCGCCGGCGCTGAAGCCGCTGACGATTTGTGGTGACGGTCATACGCGCTTACCGACCTTCCTGGCGACGTGTTCGTCGCGATAACGAATGCCCTTGCCCTTGTAGGGCTCCGGCGGACGGCTCTCACGGATGTTCGCCGCGATCTGGCCGACCTTCTGCTTGTCAATCCCGCGGACGATCACTTCCGTCGGCTGGGGAACCTCAAACTCGATGCCTTCGGTGGCCTCGATCGAGACCGGGTGCGAGTAGCCGAGGGCGAGCTCGAGGCCCTTGCCCTTGGCGACCGCACGGTAACCGACACCCTGGATGTCCAGGCGCTTCTCGAAACCGTTGGTGACGCCTTCGATCTGGTTCGCGATCAGACTGCGGGTGAGCCCGTGCAGGGCCCGGTGCGGTCCGCGATCGGTCGGACGCTCGACGGTGACTTCACCGTCGGCGGCCTTGACCGTCATGTCGGGGGAGATCTCCTGGACGAGCTCGCCCTTGGGGCCCTTGATGGTGATCACGCCCGGCTTGATGTCGATCTCGACGTTGCTCGGAAGCGGGATGGGTTTTTTACCGATTCGACTCATTAGTTCTTTCTCACCAGACGTAGGCGACGACTTCTCCGCCGACGCCTTCCTTCTTGGCTTCGTGTCCGGTCATCACGCCGTGCGAGGTCGAGATGATCGCGGTTCCGGTGCCGCCGAACACGCGCGGAACGCCGGTGTGGCGGACGTAGCGGCGACGACCGGGGCGCGAGACACGCTCGATCCCGGTGATGACCGGCTGATGGTCCTTGGTGTACTTGAGACGCACCTTGATCTTCTCGCCCACTTCGGCGGGCTCCTTCTCGTAGCCGGCGATGTAGCCCTGCTCGGTCAGGATGCGAGAGACCTCGAGCTTCAGCTTCGAGCTCGGCACCTCGATGGTGGCGAGTCCGGAGCTGAGTCCGTTGCGGACGCGGGTCAGGTAATCAGCGATGGGGTCAGTAAGCATTTGTCTACCAGCTCGACTTCGTCATACCGGGGATGTAGCCCTCGTGGGCAGCTTCGCGCAGGCAGATCCGGCAGATGCCGAACTTGCGGTAGTAGGCGCGGGGACGTCCACAACGACGGCACCGGTTGTATTCACGGGTCTTGAACTTCGCGGTGCGCTGCTGGCGCACTTTCTGGGATGTCTTGGCCATCTGAGCCTAGCCCTCCTGCTCTTCGTCGTTGGCTGCTTCGGCGCCTTCCGCTACCGGGCGGCCTTCCTTCGCGAAAGGCATGCCCAGGGCCAGCAGAAGCTCGAAGGCCTCGGCGTCCGTCGGGGCGGTGGTGGTCATGGTGATGTCGAGTCCGTACGCCACGTCGACCGTGTCGTAATCGATCTCGGGGAAGATCAGCTGTTCCTTGACGCCCATGGAGTAGTTGCCCCGGCCGTCGAACGAGGTGGCCTTGAGGCCACGGAAGTCACGGATACGTGGAATCGCGATCGAGACGAGCCGATCGAGGAACTCCCACATGCGGGCGCCGCGCAGGGTCACCGAGGCACCGACCTGCATGCCTTCGCGGACCTTGAACTGGGCGACCGACTTCTTCGCCATGCGCGGGTTCGGGTGCTGCCCGGCGATGATCGCCAGCTCTTCCGTCGCCTTCTCGCGCTGCTTGGTGTCCATGTGAGAACCGAGTCCCATGTTCAGGGTGATCTTCTGCAGGCGGGGAGCGCGCATCGGAGTCGTGTACCCGAACTTCTTCACCAGGGCCGGCAACACCTCGTTGTTGTAGGTGTCGCGCAGGCGCGGCGGCGGGACTGCTTGTTCAGTTGTGGTTGTGGCTGCTTCCATGGTGATTCCTAAATTGCCTCGCCGGAGCGCTTCGAGTAGCGCTGGCGCTTGCCGTCGTCGGTCGTACGGATACCGACGCGAGTCGGCTTGTTGTCCTTGGGGTCGAGCAGCATCACGTTCGAGACGTGAATCGGCCCTTCCTTCTCGATGATCCCGCCTTCCACGCCGGGGCCCTGTCCACTCGCGGACGGCTGGGCGCGCTGGTGGCGCTTGATCATGTTGAGACCCTCAACGTACACCCTTTGCTTCTTGGGATCGGTCCTGGTGACCTTGCCCTGCTTGCCGGAGTCTTTCCCGGCCATGATCTGAACTGAATCGTCAGTGCGGATCTTCATGCTTACAACACCTCCGGGGCGAGCGAGATGATCTTCATGAAGTCACGATCGCGGAGTTCACGGGCTACCGGACCGAAGATCCGGGTTCCCCTGGGGTTGTTCGAGTCGTCGATCAGAACGGCGGCGTTCTCGTCGAACTGGATGTAGGTGCCGTCGGCCCGGCCGAGCTCCTTCTTCGTACGCACGATGACGGCCTTGACGACCTCGCCCTTGCGCACGTTGCCCTGCGGGCTGGCCTGCTTGACGGTCGCGGTGATCACGTCACCGATCGAACCGTACTTGCGGTGCGAGCCACCCTTGACACGGATGCACAGAAGCTCACGGGCGCCGGAGTTGTCGGCGACACGCAGTCTGGATTCCTGCTGGATCATTGCTCTACCTGGCCTTCTCGATGACTTCGATCAAGCGCCAATGCTTGGTCTTGGAAAGCTTGCGGGTCTCGATCACGCGGACGAGGTCACCCTCGTTCGCTTCGTTGCGCTCGTCGTGAACGTGGATCTTGTGACGCTGACGCACGATCTTCTCGTAGACGGGATGACGGCGGGCGCTGTCGATCTGGACCGTGATGGTCTTGTCCGATTTGTTCGACGTGACCAGTCCCTGGCGTTCCTTGGGCTTGCCGGTACGGGTCTTCTCGGCGACCGGGGTTCCGACTCCGGGACCCTTCGGGGCCTTGGCCTTCTCGTCGGCGCGGCGCTTGCGGCGCTGCTTCGCCTTCTGCTTGCGCTCGGCGATACGGCGGGCATCGCGTTCCTCACCGGTCAGCTGCGGACCCGGAGCACCGGACTCGCGTGACTTGAGGATGCGCAGGCGCTCCTTCCGCGGGAGCTCGTCCAGCGGATCGGGCTCGGCCTCGACCTCGGGTTCAGCGGCGGCCGGCGCTTCTTCCGCGGCGGCTTCCTCGACCGGAGCCTCTTCAGCGGCGGGAGTCTCCTCCGGGGCTTCAGCCTCCGGAGTCTCCTCGGCCGCGGCGGCTTCGGTCGCTTCTTCGTTCTTTTCTTCTTCTGACATCAGTTCTGCCTACTTAGTTGGAGCCCTGTTCGCGCTCAAGGTTGATGTTTCGCTGGCGGGCGACGGTCAGCAGACGCGCCACCTCTCGGCGGGCGCGAGTCAAACTGGCCGAGTTCTCGAGCTCTCCGGTGGCGTGGCGCAGGCGCAGATTGAACGCGTCCTGACGGGCCTCCTTGAGAGCTTCCACGAGCTCGATGTCCTGCATGGCGTGAACCTCTGAGCCCTTCACTCGCCTGCTCCTTCGCGCTGTACGAATTTTGTCCTGAGGGGAAGTTTGTGGCCGGCGACGCGCATCGCTTCGCGGGCGAGTTCCTCGTCGACACCGGAAAGCTCGAACATGACACGTCCGGGCTTGACCACGGCGACCCATGCCTCCGGGTTGCCCTTACCGGAACCCATGCGGGTCTCGGCCGGCTTCTTGGTGATCGGCTTGTCCGGGAACACGTTGATCCAGACCTTGCCGCCTCGCTTGATCTTTCGGGTCATGGCGACACGAGCGGCTTCGATCTGACGGTTGGTCACCCAGCCGCGATCGAGCGACTTCAGGCCGTACTCGCCGAACGTCACCTGGGTGCCGCCCTTCGAGTTGCCCTTGCGGCGGCCCCTCATTACCTTGCGGTGCTTGACCCGCTTCGGCATAAGCATCAGCGACGACCTCCTCTGCCACGGTCGTCACGTCCACCGCGACCACGGTTGTCCTGCTGCGGCTCCGGCTCCTGCATGCGGGCCGACTCGAAACCTTCGGGCATGACCTCGCCCTTGTTGATCCAGCACTTGACGCCGATGCGTCCGGTGCCGGTCTTCGCCTCGACGAATCCGTAGTCGATGTCGGCGCGCAGGGTGTGCAGCGGCACACGGCCGTCGGAGTAACCCTCGGTGCGGGCCATCTCGGCGCCGCCGAGCCGGCCGGAGATCTGGACCTTGACGCCCTTGGCGCCGGAACGCATGGCGGAGGTCAGCGCGCGCTTCATCGCGCGGCGGAAGGCCACCCGGTTCTGGAGCTGCTCGGCGATCGACTGGGCGACCAGCTTCGCGTCCAGCTCGGGGCGCTTGACCTCGCGGATGTTCACCTTCACCGGCTGGCCGGTGATCTTGTGGAGATCCTTGCGCAGCGCGTCAACCTCGGAACCGGACTTGCCGATCACGATGCCGGGGCGGGCGGTGTGGATGTCGACGGCGACTTCGCCGCGACGCTGGATCGTGATGTCGGACAGGCCGGCATGCGCCAGCTTGGTCTCGATGTGATCACGGATCGCCAGGTCCTGCATCAGCAGGTCTGCGAATTCCTTTTCGGCGAACCAATTCGACTTCCAATCATGGATGTAGCCGACTCGGAAGCCTTCGGGATGAATCTTCTGTCCCATAGCTCTTTCTAGTCCTCGTCTTCCGGGGTCAGCGCCACGGTGATGTGGCTCGTTCTCTTGTGAATCGGTGTCGCACGGCCCATCGCGCGGGGCCGGAACCGCTTCAGGGTGGGGCCTTCGTCGACCCGGATCGTGTGGACGATCATCTCGTCACCGATCAGGTCGTGATTGGCCTCGGCATTGGCGGCGGCGGACTCGATCACCTTGGCGATGTCGTCGGCGGCCGACCGGGGAGAAAACTGCAGCAGCGAACGGGCGTCGTCGATGTGCTTGCCGCGCACCTGGTCGGCGACGAGCCGGACCTTGCGGGGCGAAACCCTGACGTACTTGGCTGTCGCGTGGACCAGCACCGGTTCCTCGGTCGCTTCTTTCTTCTTCTTGGCGGCCACGATCAGTCCTTACCGCCGGTGTGGGAGCGGAAGGTGCGGGTCGGAGCGAACTCGCCCAGCTTGTGGCCGACCATCGATTCGGAAATGAAGACCGGGACGTGCTTACGACCGTCATGAACGGCGATCGTGTGTCCGACCATCTCCGGGAAGACGGTCGAGCGACGTGACCAGGTCTTGATCATGGTCTTGTTGCCGGCGTCGTTCATGCCGTTGATCCGGCTCATCAGCCGCTCTTCGACGAACGGGCCCTTCTTGGTTGATCTACCCATGGTCTATCTGCCCTTCTTCTTCCCGCGACGACGGCCGCGCACGATGTAGCGGTCTGAGGCCTTGCCCTTCTTACGGGTGCGGTAACCGAGCGTGGGCTTGCCCCACGGGGTCACCGGGTGGCCGCCCGGAGTCTTATGGGCCTCGCCACCGCCGTGCGGATGGTCGACCGGGTTCATGGCGATACCGCGGCTCTGCGGGCGCTTGCCCTTGTGCCGGTTGCGTCCCGCCTTGCCGATCTTGATGTTCTGGTGCTCGGAGTTCGAAAGCGTGCCGATGGTCGCGCGGCACTCGCCCCGGACCATGCGCATCTCCGAGGACGGAAGGCGCAGGGTGACCATGTCACCGTCCTTCGCGACCAGCTGGATGGCCGTTCCGGCGGAACGTCCGAGCTTGCCGCCCTGTCCCGCCTTCAGCTCGACGTTGTGAACGATCGTGCCGACCGGCATGTCCTTCAGCGCCAGGCAGTTGCCCGGGCGGATGTCGGAACCGGGGCCCGACTGGACCTTGTCGCCGACCTTGGTGGCGGCGGGAGCCAGGATGTAGCTCTTCATACCGTCCGCGTAGTGCAGCAGCGCGATGTAGGACGACCGGTTCGGGTCGTACTCGATGGTCGCGACCTTGGCCGGAATACCGTCCTTCAGACGCTTGAAGTCGATCAGACGGTAGCGGCGCTTGGCGCCTCCACCACGATGGCGGCTGGTGATGCGGCCATTGTTGTTGCGTCCACCGGACTTGCCGATACCCTCGATCAGCGAGCGCTCGGGCTCGTTGCCGACGGTGACCTGTTCGCGCATCGGGTAGGTCGCGAAGCGACGCCCCGGGCTGGTCGGTTTTGTCTTACGTATTGCCATAAGTCTCTTTCTTAGCCCTCTACCGCTGCGCCTTCGAACAGATCGATGGTCTCGCCCGGGGCGAGTTCGACGATCGCCTTCTTCCAGGAGCGGCTGCGGCCGGAATGAAGACCACGGCGCTTCGGCTTGGAACGGACCTTGGAGGTCCGGACCTTGACCACCTCGACGCCAAAAGCCTTCTCGACAGCGTTCTTGATCTCGAATTTGTGCGCGCGGTCGTCCACCCGGAAGGTGTACTTGCCGGCGGCGATCAACGCGTAGGTCTTCTCTGAGATGACGGGACGGATGATGATGCTGCGGGGATCCATTACTCGCCGTCCTTCTCGGTGGTGTTGTTCTTGATCTCCGCGGAGCCCAAGTTGTTCCCGGCACGATCCGACAGAACCTCGAGCGCACCTTCGGAGATGACGATCGAAGCGGCACCGATCACGTCCACGACTCCGACCGCGCCGACTTCCATCACGTCGATGCGGGGAATGTTGCGGAAGCTGCGGAGCAGGCCGGTCTCGTCGCCCAGGATCACGACCAGGGTCGAACGCTTCGCGCCCCACTTGGCCAGGGCCTCGGCGGCCGCCTTGGTCGAGGGAGTCTCGAAATCCGCGGCCTTGACCACGGCGACGCTGCCCCGCTCGGCGTGAACCGAGAGAGCCGAGCGCATCGCCTTGCGACGGGCCTTGCGGTTGACCTTCACCGTGTAGTGACGCGGCTTCGGACCGAACGCGGCGCCACCGCCGTAGCGGTTGGGCACGCTCAGGGCGCCGACACGGGCACGACCGGTGCCCTTCTGGCGCCAAGCCTTGGCGGTGGTCATCGAGACCTCACCGCGAGTCAGGCTCGAGGCGGTGCCGCGGCGGCGCGAGTTGGCGTCGGCGCGGGCTGTCTCATGGACCAGCGACTGGTGGAAGCCCTCGGTGAAGAGGTCAGCCGGAACGTCAGCCTTGGTCGTCTTGCCCAGTACGGGCACTTTGGGGGCTTTGGCTTCAGCCATCGGTACGAATCTCCACGATCGAGTTGCGGGATCCGGGAATGGAGCCCTTGATCAAAAGCAGGTTGCGGTCGGTATCGACGTCAGCGATCTCGAGACCCTTCTGGGTCGCGCGCTTGTTGCCCATCTGACCGGGAAGACGCATGCCCTTGAACACACGGGCCGGGTAGGCGCTCGCGCCGATCGAGCCCGGGGCGCGCACGTTGTGCGAGCCGTGCGACACGGGGCCGCGGCCGAAGTTGTGGCGCTTGACCGTTCCCTGGAAGCCCTTGCCGATGGTGATGCCGGCGACCTTGACCTTCTGGCCGGCTTCGAAGCTGGAGACGGTGACTTCCTGGCCGAGGGTGACTTCCTCTTCCTGGCCGCCGATCTCGGCGTCGCGGAACTCCACGACGACACGCATCGGAGCAGCGTCAGCCTTCGCGAGGTGACCCTCTTCGGCCTTGCTGAGCTTGCCCTTCTTGACTTCGTCGAAGGCGAGCTGGATGGCCGAGTAGCCGTCGCGTTCGGGCTTGCGGATACCTGTGACCGGGCACGGACCGGCTTCGACCACGGTGACGGGAATCACTTCGCCGTCCTCGCGGAAGATCTGGGTCATGCCGAGTTTCTTGCCGAGAATCGCAGACATATCGTCCTAGAGTCGAATCTCGATGTCGACGCCGGCCGGGAGCGAGTCCAGGCGCTGGAGCGAATCAACGGTCTTGGGGGTCGGCTGTTTGATGTCGATCAACCGCTTGTGGGTCCGGATCTCGAAATGCTCACGAGAGTCCTTGTCCTTGAAGGGTGAACGGATTACGCAGTAGATGTTGCGTTCCGTGGGCAGCGGGACGGGACCGGACACGGTGGCGCCAGTGCGCTCGGCCGTATCGACGATCTCGCGCGCTGCGCGGTCGATGGCGTCATGATCATAGGCTTTGAGCCTGATCCGAATTTTTTGTGCTGCAATTGCGGCCACTTCGGCTTTGTCTAACTTTCTCGTTCTGTGGGCGTGACCCGGCTTACGCCAGCGTCCCGCTGATGTCAAGGTCCCCCGCCGCCTGCTCCGTTCCCATCGTGGATGGGGGTGCGGAGTGGTCCGGCTAACTGGGGTACTTCAAAGGTCGTATCTCTTACTTGTACTGCGATCCTGCCTACTGCGGTGCTGCGAACTTCGGTGCTTCGTACTGCGGTGCTTCAAGTCTGTCCTGCGCCCGCCCGGAAAAGGGCGAGAAAAAGGGGCGGGTCCGAGGACCCGCCCCCAGAAACTCAGTCGTTACTCGATGATCTCCGAGACGACACCCGAACCGACGGTCCGTCCACCCTCGCGGATGGCGAAACGCAGACCCGGCTCCATGGCGATCGGCTGGATCAGCTCGATCGTCATCTCGATGTTGTCGCCCGGCATGACCATCTCCGTGCCCTCGGGCAGGTTGGCGACGCCGGTCACATCGGTGGTCCGGAAGTAGAACTGCGGACGGTAGCCGGAGAAGAACGGAGTGTGACGGCCACCCTCTTCCTTCTTCAGGCAGTAGACCTCAGC
Organism: Solirubrobacterales bacterium; assembly: GCA_035502775.1. Taxonomy (GTDB): domain Bacteria; phylum Actinomycetota; class Thermoleophilia; order Solirubrobacterales; family 70-9; genus 67-14. Next base: position 15,792 of record DATJUB010000017.1, read on the forward strand.
CTTGTACTTGGTGTGCGGGGTGATCGAGCCGGGCTTGCAGAGAACCTGGCCGCGCTCGATTTCCTCACGCTTGGTTCCGCGGAGCAGGCAGCCGACGTTGTCTCCGGCACGACCCTCGTCGAGGATCTTGCGGAACATCTCGACACCGGTGACCGTGGTGGTCGTGGTGTCGTGGATGCCGACGATCTCGATCTCGTCACCGGTGTTGACGATTCCCTGCTCGATGCGTCCGGTGGCGACGGTGCCGCGGCCGGTGATCGAGAAGATGTCCTCGACCGGCATCAGGAACGGCTTCTCCAGATCGCGGACGGGCTCGGGGATGTAGCTGTCGAGCGCCTCGCCCAGCTCGATGATGCGAGCCTGCATGTCGGCGTCGCCGTCCAGAGCCATGGTGGCGGAACCCTTGATGATCGGGGTGTTGTCGCCATCGAAGTCGTACTCGTTGAGGAGGTCGCGGACCTCTTCTTCGACGAGTTCGATGAGCTCCTCGTCGTCAACCTGGTCGACCTTGTTGAGGAAGACCACGACGTGCGGCACGTTGACCTGACGGGCGAGCAGGATGTGCTCGCGGGTCTGGGGCATGACGCCGTCGGCGGCGGAGACCACCAGGATCGCGCCGTCCATCTGGGCGGCACCGGTGATCATGTTCTTGACGTAGTCGGCGTGGCCGGGGCAGTCGACGTGGGCGTAGTGACGGCCTTCGGTCTCGTACTCGACGTGAGAGGTCGCGATCGTGATGCCGCGTTCCTTCTCTTCCGGAGCGTTGTCGATCTCAGCGAAGCTCTTGGCCTCGGTGTCGCCCTTGCCGGAAAGCGTTGTGGTGATCGCAGCCGTCAGTGTGGTCTTGCCATGGTCGACGTGACCGATGGTGCCGACGTTTACATGCGGCTTATCGCGTTCGAACTTCTCCTTGGACATCGCTTTCCTAAACCTTTCTCTGATTCTTTTCTTGAGTCTCTAAATGAACTTGGCGTTGCTGAATTTCAGTTTTACGTCTGATTGAACTGCTAAAGCTTGGTGGCTGCCTCGGGTGCTCGCCCGGCACCGGGCGAACTTGGGAAATATAGCCCTTTGACAGCCTCGGGGTTTCCCGCCCTATGAAGCCGAACCGGAATTACCGCCAGATCGGCTCTCGGCGATCTCCTCGGCGATGCTTCCGGGCACCTCTTCGTAACGCTCGAACTGCATCGAGTAGTTGGCGCGGCCCTGAGTCGCGGAGCGGAGATCGGTCGAGTAACCGAACATCTCGCTGAGCGGCACATAGGCGTTCACCACGAGTGCGTTGCCCCGCTGCTCCTGGCCCTGAACCTTGCCGCGGCGACGCGAAAGATCGCCGATCACGTCGCCGAGGAAATCCTCGGGCGTGGTGACCTCGACCGCCATGACCGGCTCCAGCAGGGTCGGGCTCGCCTTGCGGGCACCCTCCTGCAGGGCCATCGACCCGGCGATCTTGAACGCCATCTCCGAGGAGTCGACGTCGTGCGAAGAACCGTCGATCAGCTCGACCTTGACGTCGACCAGCGGGTAGCCGGCCCTCACGCCGTTCTCGAGCGCCTCCTCGATCCCCTGCTTGACCGCGGGGATGTACTCGGTCGGAATGACACCGCCCTTGATCTGATTGTCGAAGACGAAGCCCTCGTTGGCCCCGGCCGGCTCGATGTTGATCACGGCGTGGCCGTACTGACCACGGCCACCGGTCTGACGGGCGAACTTCGCGTTCACCTTCTCGACCCGCTTGCGGATCGTCTCGCGGTACGCGACCTGCGGCTTGCCGACGTTCGCCTCGACGTTGAACTCACGCATCATGCGATCGACCAGCACCTCGAGATGCAGCTCGCCCATGCCGTGGATCAGGGTCTGGCCCGTCTCCTCGTCCGACTCGACCTTGAAGGTCGGGTCCTCCTCGGCCAGGCGCTGGAGGGCGGTGCCCATCTTCTCCTGGTCCGACTTGGTCTTCGGCTCGACCGCGACCGCGATCACCGTGTCCGGGAAGTCCATCGACTCAAGTTCGATCGGGGCGTCCGGCGCGGAAAGGGTGTCACCGGTACCGGTCTGCTTGAGACCGACGCCCGCGCAGATGTCGCCCGAGTAGACCCTTTCGATCTCCTCGCGCGAGTTGGCATGCATCATCAGCAGACGGCCGATGCGCTCGGTCTTGCCCGTAGTCACGTTCAGTACGCGGCCACCAGCCTCGAGCGAACCCGAGTAGACACGGAAGTAGGTGAGCTTGCCGACATACGGATCGGCCATGACCTTGAAGGCCAGCGCGGAGAACGGACCGCTGTCATCGGCGGGACGGGTGTCTTCGACCCGCTCCTCCTCGCCCTTCTTCAGCGGCAGGAGACCCTCGACGGCCGGAACCTCGAGCGGGGAGGGCAGCAGCGCGACGATCGTGTCGAGCAGCGGCTGCACACCCTTGTTCTTGAACGACGAGCCACAGAGGACCGGGGTGACGTCGATCGAGAGAGTCGCCGCCTTCAGCGCCTTCATGATCCGCTCCTCGGAGATCTCCTCCTCGGCCAGGTAGAGCTCCATCAGCTCGTCATCCTGGTCGGCGCAGGCCTCGAGCAGCGCGGCGCGGTACTCGTCCGCCTGATCCTTCATGTCGTCGGGAATGTCGACGACCTCGAGATCCTGACCCAGATCGTCCTTGTAGATCGTGGCCTTCATCGTGACCAGATCGATGATCCCGAGGAACTCGGCCTCGGAACCGATCGGCAGCTGGATCGGCACGGCATTGGCGCCGAGACGCTCCTTGATGGTGCGGACCGACATGTAGAAGTCGGCACCGGTGCGGTCCATCTTGTTGATGTAGGCGATACGCGGCACCGAGTACTTGTCGGCCTGACGCCAGACGGTCTCGGACTGCGGCTCGACGCCGGCTACGGAGTCGAAGACGGCGACGGCGCCGTCGAGGACGCGCAGCGAACGTTCGACCTCGACCGTGAAGTCGACGTGACCCGGCGTGTCGATGATGTTGATGCGGTGGCCGAGCCACTCGCAGGCGGTGGCGGCGGAGGTGATGGTGATTCCACGCTCCTGCTCCTGCTCCATCCAGTCCATGGTCGCGGCACCTTCGTGAACCTCACCGATCTTGTGGGTCCTGCCGGTGTAGTAGAGGATGCGCTCGGTCGTCGTCGTCTTGCCGGCATCGATGTGAGCCATGATCCCGATGTTTCGGGTCTTATCCAGTGTGAATTCGCGCGCCATTTTTCTCTTGGTTTCTCGAAGTTTCTGTAGAAGGGTCGCGGGCTGGATCGGTTCCAGACCAAAAAAAAGCCCCGCAGCGTGCGAGGCCTGCCCGAGCGACCGATGACTATAACAGAGCCGGGAGTTCATTTCTGCCGATCACAATGGGTAACCTGCGTTCTTGAATCGCGGGCTTCCGGAGGGGCAGTGATGGATCCGAAAAAACCTGAGAAGGACAAGGCGGAAAGCCGACCCTCGGCTGAGGATCGGGTGGATGCCCTGATCGCCGGCAGGCCGGCGGATCCGAAGCCGGAGCCGGGCCAGGCTTCACAGCGCCTCCAGGAGAAGCGGAAGGCCGAGGCCACGGGCAAGCCGGTCCTCACCGAAAAACAGCGCATCGAAGCCCGGCGCAAGCGCCAGGCCACCAGGAAGCGGCGACCGGCGGTGAGTGGAAACGCGATCTCACGCGGGGTACGGGCGACCGGCTTCGAAGTGAAGCGCACCTTCCTGTTCCTCGGCCGGGGAATCCTCTCCGGAATCGATTCATTGAAGCCGCTGGGCGAGAAGGCGGCGGCCGGCCTGCGTCGGCTGATCGCCTGGGTCGCGGCCGGCCTCGTACTGCTCGCGGGAATCGCCGGCCGGCTCCTCGCCGGCCTCGGACAGTTGCTCCTGAAGCTGGATGGGATCATCACCGCCCGGCGCGCCTTCACTTTCGTCGCCGTGGTCGCCGCGGGACTGCTCGTCGTCTCACAGTTCATGGATTTCCGCGCGATCGAGATCGGCCAGCCCGGCTATGTCCAGGTCCAGGACATCACCTCCGCGCCCCGTTCCGATGTCAAGTCACCGATCGACGCCCATTCCCTCATCCTTGTGGTCGCCGGCGTCGCGGCCCTGCTGGCGGCGGCCGCGACCGCGGTCAGCCGCAGGCGGATCCTGGCGGGTGTGCTGGTCTTCGCCGGTGGCCTGACGCTCGCGGTGGCGCTCGCGATCGATCTGCCGATCGGTCTCGACGCCGACAACGCCGAGCTGAGCTATGCGGGCGTGAAGGCGATCCTGCTGTCCGGCTTCTGGCTTGAGGTCTGTGCGGGCGCCGTCCTGCTCGTCGCCGGTGTCGCGCTGGCCCTCGAACCGAACGAGAAGCGGATGAAGGTCCGTGAGCGACGGTCCGCCCGGGCGGACATCGCCGCCGGGAGCCGGGCATGAACCAGATCTCTCCCGGGGTCGCCCGGCTCACCGCGATCACCGCGCTGATCGGTGCCCTTGTCGTGATCCTCTCGCAGGTGGTCACCGCCTACTCGCTCGAAAACGAGCTGGGCGAGGTGGTCGAGACGGTCACCCTGCTCAGCAAGCACGGTGTGATCACGGCGATCTTCGGTCTGGTGGCCGCGCTCGCCGTCGTCTTCGCGGTGGCCACCGGCAGCCGTGCCGCGGCCATCGTCGTGATCGGCATGGGTGCCGCGGTGGTGCTGGTCTTCCTCTTCGTCGACCTTCCCGACGTCGGCGACACCGGCATGTTCAACGCCCCACTGGCCGGCAACATCGATGTGACCGGCAAGGCTTCGGCGGGACTCTGGCTGGAGCTGACCGGCGGGGCCATCCTGATCCTCTCGGGAATCGCCATGGCCACCTTGGGCGAAAGCCAGCTCCGTGCGATCGGTCCGGGCGGGGACCGGGCGCCGACGGGTCGGACCGGCCGAGCGATCAACCGCTGATCGAAGTGCCGTTTTTCCGGCCGGACGGCGAAGGTATCTTTGCCTCATGCCCACCCCACTCGCCCGGTCGCTCGCCGCGATCCTCATAGTCTCGTCCGCCCTTTTCGCAGCCGCCTGCGGCGGTGATGACGAACAGGACTGGCAGGGAGAGACGATCAAGCTCGGTTCGATCTTCTCGACGACCGGCGACGGCGCTGCCTTCGGCCCCCAGCAGGTGAAGGGTGCCGAGTTGGCGGTCGAGGACGTGAACGGCGAGGACGACGGCATCAACGGAGCGACCCTGGAGCTGATCCAGAAGAACGACAAGGGCGATCCCGCGACCTCGGCCGAGAACATGAAGTCACTGATCGAGAGCGACGAGGTCATGTCGGTACTGGGCCCCACCTTCTCGAACGCCGCCGCCGAGGCCGATCCCATCGCCAATGACCTGAAGACCCCGGTCCTCGCGGTCTCGAACACAGGTCCGGGCATCGTCGGCGACTGCCCCTACCCCTGCGAGTTCATTTTCCGTGACTCGCTTGCCGAGGCGGACGCGATCCCGGCCAATGTCAAGACGCTGGTCGAGGCGGAGAAGCCGAAGACCGCCGCGATCGTCCACCCGGCCGGTGATCCTTTCGGTGAAAGCTCGGCCGCCACGGCCAAGGAAGCGTTCCGGGACAACGGTGTGAAGGTCACCGCCGACACGACCTTCCCGGCCGGTCTCGATCTCGCGCTGGATTCGAATCCGGACGTATTCATGATCACCGCGTCCTCGGGTGAGGCGGCGGTCCAGCTGATCAAGGATCTGCGCGGCAACGGGTACACGGGGCCGATCCTGGGCGGCAACGCGTTCAACTCACTCACCGCGTCCGCCGCCGCCGGGCAGGACGGCAAGGGGGCCCAGAGCGCCACCGCCTGGTACTCGGGCAACGATTCCGAGGAGAACCAGGAATTCATCGCCGACTACAAGGCCAAGTACAACGAGGAGCCGGACCAGTTCGCGGCCCAGGCCTACACCGGGGTGAAGCTGCTCGCCGAGGCCGCCGACGATGCCGACCTCACCTTCGACGATCTCACGAAGGACCGCGAGGCGATCCGCACCGCGCTCGAGGGCGTCACCGAAGACACACCCCTGGGAGACTTCAAGTTCACGTCCGACCACGACGTGAGCCAGCCGATCTGGATCGTCCAGATGAACGGCAAGGGCGGATTCGATCTGGTCAAGGAACTACCGCCCGAATAGCGCGGTGTTCTCCTGAGAGGATGTGCTCCCCGACAGTCTCGATGGTCCCCTGTGGGAGCTGGTGGTTCCCGGTAGGTGATGGTGGTCCAGACCGGCGCTTGTGAATCCGGGCCAGGGCTGGGATCGGTGGTCTCCTCGGGCGCTCGTGGCCACGAGCCGCGGTTGGGGTCCGTGGTCTCTTTCGGGCGCTGATGGTCACGAGTGATCGCGGACAGGGCGAAGAAAGATCCTGCGGTGTGCTGGTCCTGATCGGGCGCTGGTGGTCACGAGTGATGTGGACAGGGCAAAGAAAGATCTTCCGCCTGTCGTCTTGTTGACAGGGGTGGCTCATTACGACTTTTTCGCCCTGTCCACATCGCTCGTTGCCGGCAGTGGTCGTGGGATCGACCTGGCCGGGGTGCCGGGAGTGGGATCGGCCTGGTCGGGTGCCGGGAGTGGGAACAGCCGAGCCATGGGTGCTGGGCGGGAACCGCCGAATTGTTGGTGCCGAGTAGGTACAGCCGAGCTATGGGTGCCGGAGGCAGGACGACCGAGCCATGGGTGCTGGGTGCGGGAACGACCGAACATGAATGCCAAGGGTGGGAACGGCCGCGTCTCGGGGTCTGTCTCACAGTTGAGCCACCACGCATTCCCGGCGTTTAGTCCCAGGGACGCAACCCTTCTCCCCACCAAGAGGCGTTCTGGGTCGAATAGCCCACCAGATAACCATCAGATTCGACCCAGAACGATCGGGGGTAACGGGCGTGAGGGGTCCTGGGGGCGTTTTGGGTGCTGTCAGCACCCAAAACGCC